>NZ_CAUPZM010000046.1:0-3252 GCF_963515975.1 Campylobacter showae | reverse complement strand
GAGCGCTTGAATGGCATTCAAGAGGTCGGCGGTTCGATCCCGCTTAACTCCACCATACTAATATCTAATATTATTAACCTTTAAAAAATCCCTGAGCGCTTCGTATTCGCCGTTTTCAAAATATCGCCATTTACCGGGCTTTAGCATACCAAGATCTACGCGACCGAAACTAACGCGTTTTAGATCCATTACCTCAAGGTCGAAATAGCCGAAAAAGCGGCGTAGTTCACGGTTTTGTCCCTCGTTTATCACGACTTTTAGCTTCGTAAAGCCGCCGCTCGAGCCAAAAATTTTATAGTCCAAAAACGGCTTAAATTCCATCGATTTTATCGCGGTTTTAGCATGCGCGCCCTTGGTAGCGTCCGCGGCAAAAAAGCCATCATTCATCGCCGTTATAACCTCAGGCGTTATCTCGCCTTTTACCTTTAGATAGTATTCGCGCTCTACGTCGCTGTTCATCAGCGCAGTCGCGATCGCCGGGGCGTCCGTTAGTAAAAGTAACCCCTCGCTAGCGTAGTCAAGTCGCCCGATACTAACAAATTTAGCAAACTGTCGGTCCAAACTATCATAGATCGTTTTACGTCCGCGGTCGTCTTTTTTACTAACCAGCTCGCCTTTTTGTTTGTGATAAACGATCACGGTAAATTCTTTTTTTAGCCTCACTATTCGGCCGTTTATCTTTACTTTGTCTTCATCGCTAACGCTAGTAGCTAGCTCGCTAACTACGCGGCCGTTTACGCTAACTTTGCCCTGCTTTATGAGCTCGTCGGCCTCTCTACGCGAATAACTCGTGTTATGCGATATAAATTTATTTAGTCTGTTTTTTTGCATTTTATAGTCCTAAATTTGCAAGGTCGTGGATGTGCAGAACGCCCACAGGCACGCCGTTTTCCACGACGGCTAGGAGTTGGATCTTGTAGCGCTCGATAAGCGCTAACGCATCAATCGCTAACATATCTTTATCGTTTAGCTCTTTTGGCTTTAGCGTCGCGTATTTGATCGCGGCATCGTTTAGATCAAAGTCCTCTCTCATCAGCGCGCGCCTAAGGTCTCCGTCGCTTAAAATAGCGTCCAAAACTCCGTCTTTATCCACGATGAGAACGGTGCCGAGTTTGCCGTGCGTCATAGTATCGATCGCCTGCTTTAGGCTCGCATTCCAGCGCACTATCGGTAAATTTTCGCTTCGCATCACGTCTTTTACCTTTAAAAATAGCCTCTTGCCGAGACTTCCACCGGGATGAAAATTTGCAAAATCCTCTTTTTTAAATCCGCGCTTTTCCATCAGACAAACGGCTAACGCATCGCCTAAGGCTAACGTTAGCGTCGTCGAGCTAGTCGGCGCGGCGTCCAGCGGGCAGGCCTCCTTGCTAACGTCAAGTTTCACGAACGCGTCACTAAATTTGCCCAGCGTGCTAAATTTATCCCTAGCCATCGCAACTATCGGTACGCCGAAACGCTGTACGTGAGGCAGGATTTTGGTTAACTCCTCGCTCTCGCCGCTAAAGCTGATAGCTAGCAGCGTATCGTCCTTGCCGATCATACCCAGATCGCCGTGCATCGCCTCGGTCGGATGCATGAAAAAGCTAGGCGTGCCGGTACTAGCAAGCGTAGCGGCGATCTTGGCGCCGACGTGTCCGCTCTTGCCCACGCCCGTGACTACGACTTTGCCTTTGGTTTTATATAAAACCTCAACCGCTTTTTCAAATTCGCCGTCTAAAATCTCGGCATTTCTCATTAGCTCGTTAGCTTCCGTTTTTAGCACGTTAGCGGCTATTTTGATTGTATCGCTCATTTTGCGCCCTTACATCAGGTATATGATCGGCACGATGGTCGGGTATTTTTTGACTTTTCTAAAGATATGTTTACGGATGACCTGGCGCACCTGTCCCTCGAGCATCCTACCGTCTTTCAAAAGCTCCTCTTTGACGTTGCTTAGATACTGCTCTAGCACGCCCTCCATCTCTTTTCTAAATTCGCCGTCTTGTTTATCGCCAACCAGACCGTAGCTGATGACGCGAGGTTTGTTTATGAGCTTAGCACCGTGGCGAGAAATTTGCGCGATGATCATCACGACACCCGCTTCAGCCAAATTTTGGCGGTCGATCACGACATCGTCTGAAATTTGCTTGTTGATTTGGTTATCGATAAATACCTTGCCTGTTTTTACCGTCTTGACGCGCTTCATGTATTTTTGGCAAATTTCTATCTGATCGCCGTCGCTCATCAGGTAGATATTTCGCTCATCCACGCCACATGCCACGGCCGTTTCTTTATGCTTTGCGATGTGGTTGTACTCGCCGTGGACGGGAAGGAAAAATTTAGGCTTTATTAGGCGCAGCATCAGTTTTTGCTCCTCTTGCGCGGCATGACCGCTCACGTGTATCTCGCTAAAGTCCTGATACGCGACGCTAGCACCTGATTTGATGAGGAAATTTAGCACAGTCGAGACGCTGCTTTCGTTGCCAGGGATCGCCTTTGAGCTGATGATGATCTGATCGGTCGGCTTTATTTTGATGTATTTGTGCTCGTCGGTAGCCATGCGGTATAGCGCGCTCATGGTCTCGCCCTGAGAGCCGGTGGTGACTATTAGCACTTCGTTATCTTTAAATTTGCCGACTTCGTTTGCGTCGATGAAAATTTTCTTATCGAGTTTGATATAGCCAAGCTCCATCGCCGTGTAGAGGTTGCGCTCCATGCTACGGCCGATGACGCAGACCTTGCGGTTGTATTTTAGTCCCCAGTCGATCGCCTGATAGACACGGTGGATGTTGGAGCTAAACGTGCTCATTATCACGCGGCCTTTAGCTTTTGAGAAAATCGCGTCAAAGGTCTTGCCTACGCTGCTTTCGCTTTTTGTAAATCCCTCGCGGTAGCTGTTTGTGCTGTCGCTCATCAGGCACAGCACGCCGCGCTCGCCGTAGTATGCGAGTCTGCCAAGATCTGTTGGGTAGCCGTCGATCGGCGTGTGGTCGATCTTAAAGTCGCCCGTATGAATGATGGTGCCTGCCTTTGTCGTGATGGCAAGTGCGCTGGCGTCGATGATAGAGTGAGTGATATGTATCCACTCGACCTCAAAGTCCCCTATCAAATACGGCTTGCGCTTTTCGACCGAGCGGAAAAGCGAACGCTCCTGCTTTAGCCCGTGCTCTTCAAATTTGTTATTTATCATACCAAGCGGTAGCGGCGTGGCGTAAATCGGAAATTTAAACTCTTTATAAAAGTAGGGCACCGCGCCGATATGATCCTCGTGTG
>NZ_CAUPZM010000045.1:0-3458 GCF_963515975.1 Campylobacter showae | reverse complement strand
GGTTTAACGATGATCATTTTTAAGCTCCTATTTTTCGTGATTGTAGCGAAAATTTTATTTCAAAAGCTCAAATTCCGCCCAAAATTCGCTGCCCGCACCCGCTTCGCTCTTTACGCCGAGCTTCGCGCCGTGAATCTTGGCGATATTTGCGGCGATAGCTAGTCCAAGGCCGCTGCCCGCGTTTAAGCTTTTATTTCTTGAGCCCTCGGCTTGGTAAAATTTATTCCAGATTAGCTCGCCGTCTTTTTGCGAAATGCCCGCGCCGTCGTCCTTTACGAGTACCAAGGCCTGCGTTTTAGACGCGGTCAAGCTCAGCTCGATTTTGGTTTCGGTAAATTTTAGCGCGTTGCTCAAAAAATTGTCGATTAACCGCGAAATCATCAGCTCATCGCCCCGAATTTCAATGTCCGGCGCTATATCATAGCTAAATTTTATCTCTTTGGACTCGGCCAGTTTTTCGTAATCCTTTACGAGATTTTGCAAAATAGCGCTTAAACTCACGCGTTTTAGCGCCAAATTTCTGCTCGATTCCAACCTCGAAAGCTCTAAAATTTGATCTATCAGCGAGGCGATCTTTTTAGACTGCCTGGCGATGACGTCCAGCGATTCCTTGGCCTCGTCCAAATTTTGCGCGTAGCTTGCGGCGTAGTCGCTCTCGGCCATGATGACGGATACCGGCGTGCGCAGCTCGTGGGAGACGTCGGAGGTGAGCTGTTTTTCGTTTTGATAGACCTTTTCGAGCGAATCTAGCATCGAGTTAAACACGCCTGCAAGCGCGTGTAGCTCGTCTTTGCCCACAGGCAGCTCGATTCGCTTTGAAAAGTCTCGGCTTTTGCCTATCTCAAGGGCGGTTTTAGACATCGCGGCGACTGGTTTCATCGCGTTTTTTATCGTTTTGTAGCCGCCATATAGCACGAAAGCGAACAAAATCGGCACGAGCACGGCTAGAGCAAGCAAAAACAGCCCCTCTTTTTTAAAAAATCCGTCCGCGCTTATCACGCCCCTGATCCAAACCCCTCTATCCTCAGTCGCGGCGTCGTAGTAGTAAAAGCGGTTTTTGTCGTTTTCATAAAGCCGCACCTCGCCTCCGTCCATTTTAAGCGAGGTTTCAAAATTTTTAGGCGCCAGGCCGCCCGTTAGCTCGCCGTTTGCGTCGTATTTTATAAAAAAAATCCCGTCGTCATAGGGTTCAAACTCTTTTATGTTGTCCGCGATTTTGGCGACCGATTTGGCGAGCTTTTTTTGGCTCGCGTCCTCGAAAATTTCATCCGCCGCGACCGCCGAAATAGCGATGAGGGCGGCTACGATAGCGATGATAAAAAACGAGTACCAAAGCGTTACGCGCGCCGTTATTGGGATGTTTGCGAGAGCTTGCTTAATCCTTAATAACATAGCCGAGCCCTCTTTTGGTTTGGATTATTTCGCACTCGCCGAGCTTTTTTCTGATATTTTTTATGAGCACGTCAATTACATTTGAGCCGCCCGTGTAGTCAAAATCCCAAACATGCTCCTTGATCTGATCGCGGGTTAAAATTCTGCCCTTATTTAGCATCAAAAATTCTAAAATTTCATATTCTTTGCCCGTTAGCTCGATGCTTTGCCTGCCCAGTTCGACGGATTTTTTAGAAAGATCGATCTTTAGCTCGCCCGCGTAAATTTCATTAGCGGCGTTGCCGCTGTTTCGGCGAATGAGCGTGCGCGCCCTAGCCAGCAGCTCCTTAAAATCAAAGGGCTTAACCAAATAATCGTCCGCGCCCGCATCAAGCCCCTTTACGACGTCAACCACTTCGTCCTTGGCCGTCAGTATCAGCACGGGCGTCGCGAGCTTTGCGGCGCGCGATTTTTGCAAAAACGCAAGTCCATCCATCACGGGCATCATGATATCAAGCACGATGAGATCGTAACGCGCCACGGCGGTAAAATCCATCGCTTCCTCGCCGTTAAACGCGCTATCGACGCTATATCCGTTTTTCTTAAGGTGCTTTACGATCACGCTGTTTAGGTCTATTTCATCCTCGACGACTAAAATTTTCATCTCCGCCCTTTTTAAAATTTGCCCGCTATTTTATCAAATTTAACTTCTTATTTTTAGATTTAAAATTTCGCCATTTGCTGCGCCTATCTTAAAATCATACGAAAAGCCGTTAAATTTAGCCTTCGTTTCGTAAAAATACTCGCCGCCCAGCGAGCCCAAAGCGCATCTTTTAGCTAGATAAATTCGGCCGAATTCTATCCCGTCCGCGTCCGTTTTTAGGCGGTTTGCGACGATCTCTTTGACTTTGTCTTGCAAAATGATACTTGCGCCGTCAAATTTCGCCCGCTCCTCATTTATTTTCGAAAGCTGCGCTTTTTGCGTTTCATCTTTTAGCCCGCTTGCGGTATCAGAGAGCCACAGACCCGCCCTACCTGTATAAACTAGCGCGTTTGCAGCGCCTTGCAGAGAAATTTCAAGCGCCCTTTTAAATAAATTTTGCGTCCTGCATTTCGGGGCGACTCGGCTTATATTTTCCGCGTCGCCGTTTGCTTCGCCAGGGTTTGGGTTTAAATTTTCGCGCCCACTTATCTTGCCATTTTCATCTAAATTTAGAGTTTCGTTTTCGCTTGCAGGGCTTGCGCCGCTCAAATTTACGCCGACTCTTGCGTCTAAATTTGCCTCGGCGTTTTCGTTCAAATTTACGTCTAAATTTTTGTCCGGATTTCGCTCGCTAGCGCTCTCGTCTAAATTTTGATCCGTATTTTTACTCATATTTTCTCCTTTGCCTAAAATTTGGCGCCCGAAACTCGCTCGGGCGCGTAAAAATCACTTCGTATAGTTGCCGATTATTTCGCCGGTTTGTGCGTTTATGATCACCTTTTTCTCGCTTATGCCGCGCTCAAGCTCGACCTCGTAGATCCAAACGCCGTTTTTATTATCAAGCTCGGCTCCGTCCAGATTCCAGCCCGTCTCTAGCGCCAGCGCCTTAGCTACCGCATCGTCGATGCTAAGGGCGAGCTTTGAGAAATCCACCGCCTCGCCGGGCAGCGTATATTTTTTATTTTTGCTCTCTTGTTTTACGATTTGGCCGCTTGCGGCATCGATTTTGACCTCTTTTTTGACGCCGTCTTTAAACGACTCTATCTTGTAAAACGTAGCACCCTTTTTGACGTCTATTTCAATATCTTTGACGCTTGAGCCGGGGAAATTCTTCTCTGCTATATCCAAAGCCTCATTGGACATTACATCCGCCTGTAAGCCTGCTGCGCTCAAAATCGCCGCTAAAACCGCCGTACCTAATAACTTCGTCATTTTTTATCCTTTGTTTTGATTTTCCAACTTTCGTTTGGATGAGCGCATTATAAAATCCCTAGATGAAGCTGCGATGAATAAAATCGAAAATTTAGCTTAAAAAATGTATAATCAAGGCTAAATTTAAATCTTTTAAAAGGCTAAAAATGGAAACAAAATCTAAACTAATGGT
>NZ_CAUPZM010000044.1:0-4551 GCF_963515975.1 Campylobacter showae | reverse complement strand
TCATCGGTGCTTAATTATTTAAATAGCGAGCGTTTTAAGAAATGCTCGCTAAATTAACTAGCAAGACGGAGAGGCTTTGCTGGTTTAAATTTAATCTCGAATTTGTCTTGCTTAGTTAAAAACCAAATTTAACCGTTTTTATCTACCCGCACGAACGCCCAGTGCATAAATTCTTGCCTTGGTTTGTATTTGCCGCTGTTAAAATGCTCCGCTAGCCGCGCCTCCTCAGTTTCGCTTAGCTCGCCGCCAAGCCCCCAGCGCGTCTTTTGTATGAGCTCCTGCGCGCTTGTTTCCGGACCCGCGTGACATTTAGCTTTTATGTAGCTAAGGCTTGGCAAATAACCCATTTGAAACAAGATGTTTAAAAGATAGACGAAGTCGGGCTTTTGCTCCACCTTACGCCCTATCGCATCCAAAATCTCGTCATCTACGAAGCTTCCGCCCACCTTAAACGTGATATAAAGCGACTTTTTGGTCTTTGAAAGAAGCTTATTAAGCGCGGTTTTTAGATCGTCCACCTCAAGGCAGCGCGAGGCCAAAACCACGTCGCATACAGGCACGTCCGACCAGTCATCCTCAAAGGCTTTTTGCGCAAATTTAACATTTTTAACGCCGTAAATTTGAGCGTTTTGCCTGGCAAACTCTAACATCTTAGGCGAAAAGTCGTAGCCGTAAATTTGATCCGCTTTTTTCGCCGCCAGCACGCTTAGCGCGCCCGCGCCGCAAGCAAAATCAAGCAGCGTAGAAACGCCCGTAAAATCGACCTTATCTATAAATTCTCGCGCGTAGACGCTTTTCATCACGCCCTCGTTGAAGCTGGACGCCTTTTTGTCCCAGTCCTCTGCAAATTTTTTGCCAAACGAGCTTCTTGCCTTTTGCGCCTTATAAAGCACGTCAAAGTCGATCTCGTCGTAGTTTGAAGGTAAAATCACAATCTATCCTCGTATCTTTCGTAGTTTATGCCGTATATTTTATCGATATTTTGGGCATTTATGAGCTGCTCGCTGCGCCCGAAGGCTAAAATTTCGCCGTCTTTTATAAACAGCGTCAAATTTGAAACTAACTTCGCATGCCGCGGGTAGTGCGTCGTCTGCACGAAGGTGTAGCCTTCGTCGCCTAGCGCCTTTATCATCTCGAGTAGTTTGATTTGATTGCCAAAATCCAGCCCGTTTGTCGGCTCGTCCATAAAGATCGCTTTCGCGCCCTGAACCAGCGTGCGCGCGATGTACGCCAGCTGCCGCTCGCCGCCGCTGACCTTTGTGTAGGGCGCGTTTTTTAGATGCGCGATGCCCATCTTTTCCAGCGCCTGCTCGGCTAGCTTTTTATCCGCCGCGCTAAAGCTAGAAAACAGCGGCGTCCTGCACAGCGCGCCCATCAGCGCGACGTCAAAGACGCTATAGTCGTATGAGGGCGCGTGCGTTTGCGGTACGTAGGCGACGAGGGATGCGAGTTCGCGCTTGCCGTAGTCGCGCACGCTTTTGCCCGCGATTAGCACCTCGCCCTCAAATTTTAAAAATCCGAGCATTATGCGAAGCAGGGTGCTTTTGCCGCTGCCGTTGGCGCCTAGGATGCTTAGCGTATCGCCCGTCGCGACGTCAAAGCTGATGCCCTTTAGCACGGGCTTGTCACGGTAGGCAAAGCGCAAATTTTGCACTTCTATCAAATTTTCTCGCATCAAAAGCTCCTCTTGGCGCGGCGAAGCACGACGATAAACATCGGAATGCCAAACAGCGAGGTAACGATGCCGATAGGGATCTCAAAGGTAAAAATGAGCCGCGAGAAGCTGTCGCAAAAGAGCAAAAATATCGCGCCGATCATCGCCGAGCTGGCGAGCACCGCGCGGTTGTCGGCGCCGAAGATAAAGCGCGCGATGTGCGGCACGATAAGCCCGATCCAGCCGATGATGCCCGCGATCGTCACGCTAAGCGCGCTAACGAAGGTCGCGACTAGGATGATGAAAATTTTAACTCGCGCCACGTTTACGCCCAGGCTCTTTGCCTCCTCCTCGCCAAGGCTTAGCGCGTTTAGGTATTTGCCGCTAAGCGCTAGCAGCAAAACGCCCGCGCACATCGGCAGAATCGAAATCTCTATGAAGCTCTTGGACGCAAAGCCGAGGCTCCCCATCAAAAAATAGGTGATCGCGGGAAGCGCGTCGTTTGGGTCTGCGGCGTATTTTAGCACCGAGAGCAGCGAGGTAAAAAGCGAGCCGCTGATGACGCCGCCAAGAACTAGCACGATGACGCTGCCGCTGCGCGAATACAACGCCGAGACGCCTAGCGCCACGGCCACGGCAAGAAAGCCGAAGCCAAAGGTGCTAAGCTGGATTAGGTATTCATTGAGCTTAAAAAACATCCCGATCGCTGCGCCAAATCCCGCGCCGCTTAGAACGCCTAGTATCGAGGGGCTTACAAGCGGATTAACAAACATCGCCTGATACGCCGCACCGCTGATCGCCAGGCTAGCGCCGATGAGCACGCAGGCAAGTATGCGCGGCAGGCGGATCTCGAGCAAAAGCGTGTGCATGACCTCATACTCTTTTAAATTTTCGCCTTTTAAAAGAGCGGCGACGTAGTTTATGTAATCGCTCGCGCCAAAGCCGTATTTGCCCAGAAGCAGCGAACCCGCGATGCAAAGCGCCAGCAGCAGGGCTAAAAACGCAAACGCCTTTTTGCTCATTTTTCTTTACTCACTCGGCGCGTCCTAAAATTTTATAAATTTGCTTGTCTGTGAGCTCAAGATCCAAAAATAGCTTGTAAAACTCGCGCGTCTCGCGAGCCATGTCAAATTTAAACGCCTCGGGGTAGGCCAAATTTATCAGCCATTTTAGCCCCAAAAACCTCATAAACGAAGGCGGGCGGTCAAACCACGAAAAGGGCTCGCGCGGGATGTAGTAGGCCTTTTTGTTTTTCACGGCGCCGAGCAGCTGCCATTTGGGGTCGCCGTAAATTTTATCAAACAGCTCCTTTTCGTAGATGAGGATGACGTCCGGATCGTATTTAACGAGCTGTTCGAAGCTGATCTTTACGCGCCCGAAAGATTTGGCGCTTGGATCTTCGCTGCATTTATGCACGTTCTCTGCACCGGCTCGCTCGATGAGCGTCGCGTGCCATGAGCCTGCGCACTCGGTGGCTAGCCCGTCGCTGCCCTGCGCGTAGTAAATTTTTACCTTTTGCAGATTATTTTTCTTAATGTATTCCTCGATCTGCGCTGTCAAATTTAGCGACTCTTTCGCGTAGCTTATGAGACGTGCGGCGCGCTCCTTTTTGCCCGTGATTTCGCCTAAAATTTCAAACCCGTCCAGATAATCCTCGAGCCTCACTGCGCTTAGATAGAGCATCGGTTTTTTGATTGAGCCGAAGACCTCGCTCATCTTTTTGGTGTTGCGCGAGCTTGCGTTTACGAGGATGAGATCTGGGTTTAGACGCAGCAGTATCTCGACGTTTGGGATCTTACCCTGACCGAAAAAGCCGCCCACGACGGGCTGCTCTTGCACCTCTTTTTTGACGTAGGGGCGCTCAAAGGCATTCCACTCGAAATTTATGCCGCTGATTTTGGCGGGATCAAGCGCGTAGAGCATATATAAAAGCGGCGGTGAGCTGGCATAAATTTTAGCGGGCGTGCCTTGCAGCTGCTCGATATTCTCGCTGTTTTGAGCGATGTAGTCTTTGATCTGCGTCTCGCTCATCGCAAAGCAAAAGCCTGAAAACGCAAAGAAAAACAATAGAAATTTTTTAAACATTTTTTGCCTTTAAATGATTTTGTAAAGTATAGCTAAAGAAATTTTAAAATAGATTTTATTATATAAATAGAGTAAAATTTTAAGCGGATTCGCCCTTTTTAGAGCGATCCGTACGACTGCGCTTTTAGATGCTGGAGCGCGGAGAGCTTTACTTGCGCCATTTTCAAAAAAGTAGCCAAATTTAAGGCAAAATCATAATTCTTGCGCTTTCTTTTAGAAAAACTATAGTCGCAAAAGTATTTCAAAACCGGGCTATTTCTAAAATTTCCTTTCGTTTTTGCCAATCAGGCATATAAAGCGTTAGATAGTCATAAAATTTCTTTGAGTGATTTGGATATAACAGGTGAGCAAGCTCGTGAAATACGACATACTCGATACAAGATTTTGGCTTTTTGATGAGCTCTATGTTTAAATTTATATATGATTTATAGGGATTGCAACTCCCCCATTTCGTCTTCATCTGCCTGATTTTTACGCTTTTGATATCTTGTTTTACTATCTTGTTAAATTCTTGTAAGATATTAAAAAAGTATAACGTCGCCTTTTCATGATACCACTCATAAACTAAATTTTCTTTTCGCTTTAGGTCGCTTTTGTCTTTTACAAACAGCTCAAGATAACCTCTTTGTAGCTTTACGCACTCCTCCTTAGATTGCATCACTTTTAGCCTATAACTTCGTCCAAGATATTTAAAGTCCTCACCGCTTACGTACTCTTTTTCGGGCGTCTTAAACGAGGTAAAAAATGCGCGCTTTTGCGCTATCCACTTGGCTCTTTTTTCTATGATAAATTTTATATGCTCATCGCTTGCG
>NZ_CAUPZM010000043.1:0-5135 GCF_963515975.1 Campylobacter showae | reverse complement strand
ATCACGACCTTTGCCCCGCGTATTTGCTCTAGATTTGCGATCAGCCTGTGCAGCCCAGCCACGCCCGCATCGCTAAATTTACGCGTGTCGTTGCCTAGAAATCTCGCCGTTTCGTACGCTTCCTCCACTACCGCGCCGTCGGCGGTGCCTGCGGAAACTATCGCGATGTAGCTTTGCGTGAGCGCGGGCTCTTTAAATTTGACGCTGATGACGCGGCCGCGAGCGTTAAACTCCACCTGCGGTAAGATTTCGCGCAGCCGCTCAAAAACCCGCTCGTTCGTGCGCGTGATTAGGATATTTTGCCCTCTCGCGCCGATCGCTTCTGCGATACGCAAAATTTCATCATCGGTCTTGCCCTCGCCGTAGATCACCTCGCCCGCGCCGTTTCGCAGGGCGCGCTGAGTGTCGATTTTGGCGCAGCCCACGTCGCTAAAAGGAAAATACCGTAAAAACTCTATCGCTTCGCGCTCGCTTTTTTCGCCCGATTTTACGGTACGGATGAAATTTAAAGCCTCATCTTTCGTCATTTAAAATCTCCCCGCGAAGCCCCTTTAAATCAAGCAAAATATCATACTCGCCAAGCGCGGCGATCTCGCGTACGACGGCGCTAAAATCTCCCGCGCAAAAGCGTCTAGTCTCGCTCGCACCCATTTGCAGCTTAAAGGCTTTGCCGTCAAATCGCGCGCGAACGTTTAAAAATCCGTGCGAGATTAGCAGATTTTCGGCTCGCTCCACGAGCGAAATTTCCTCCGCGGAAAACTCCCTATCGTGCGGTAAACGCGTCAGAAGGCACGCGTAGCTGGGCTTATCCGCGGTCGGCAGTCCAAGCTCGCGGCTAAGCTCTCTAATCTCTGATTTTTTGAGGCCTTTAAGCGGCGAAAGCACGCCAAGCTCGTCTTTTGCTTTAAGCCCCGGGCGGTATTCGCCAAGGTCGTCTAAGTTCGTACCGTCGGCGACATTTGTAAAGCCTAGATGTTTTGCCAGCTCGATTAACCGTGTAAAAACCGCCTTTTTACAGACGTAGCAGCGATCTTGCGGATTATTTTTTACCGCTTCGGGCGCTTCTAGCTCTAAAATTTCGTGCCTGATGCCGTAAGTACGGGTAAATTCCATCGCCTCTTTTATCTCGCGCCCCGACATATAGGGCGATTTTAGCGTGATAGCTACCGCGCGCCGGCCTAGCGTATCGGCGGCAACGCGCAACAGTAGCGAGCTATCCACGCCGCCGCTAAACGCTACGGCTAAATTTTCCAGCTTTTTTATATCATTTTTTAGAATTTCTAGTTTCGTCATATTTTTTTAAAGTCTCGTTTCTAACCTCGCGGATCGTCGTTTGAAATCTCTGCGCGGCTTTTTTGCAGTCCTCGAATTCGGGCTTGATTTTTAAAATTTCGGGGTAATCTCGGGCTAAATTTTCGTCCGTTAAATTTTGTTCGGCGTTAAAACCGCAAACTCGGCCGCGCGAAATTTTAAGCCTTATTTTGCCGTATTTAGTCTCTACCTCGCAAAACTCGCGCGCAAGCTCCGTTTTCCTCACGACGCACTCTCTAACTCCGATCGCCGTCGTATGCGCGAAAATTAGCCCCTTTATCCGCGCGGCGTCCTGCTTGCGGCACAGCGCGTTTAGCTCAAAGCCCGCGCGCCCCTTTTTCATAAAAATAGACCTGCTAAATACGTCCAGCGCGCCGCTATCTCGCAAAATATCGCACGCAAAGGCAAAGCTCTCGGCGTCCATGTCGTCGATATTAGTGGAGATTAAAATCCGCTCGCAAAGCTCGCCATAGCCGATCTGCACGCTCAAATTTGGCTCATCTCTCAAGCCTAAATCCTCGCTCGTTTCGCAAAGTATCACGCGAAGCGCGTTGGCAAAATCTGCGACGTCTTTATCGCCAGCGCCGTAGCCCGTGCTTAAAATTTTAAAATTTCGCGGCGACTCGCGGCGGTCTTGCTCCCTTAAATTTAGTGCGCAGGCCTTTAAAATAGCCGCTCCTGTGGGCGTAGTCATCTCGAAATTCGCTCGCCCTAGGCTTACTTGCGCGCCTTTTAAAATTTCGCAAACCGCAGGCGCCGGTACGGTCAGCCTGCCGTGAGCGCAGTGCGCAAAACCGCCGCCAAGCTCGATAGGCGAAGCAAAAATTTGCGGCGCACCCAAGGCCTCCAAGCAAATAGCCGCACCCACTACGTCCGCGATGCTGTCCGCGGCGCCCACTTCGTGGAAATGTACTTGCTCTGCGCTAGTGCCGTGGATTTTGGCCTCGGCCTGCGCGATAACGCTAAAAATTTCGCTTGCCGTTTTTTTTACGAAAGCGCTTAGGCTAGAACCCTCGATAAGCTCTAAAATTTGCGTGAAATTTCGCGGACGCGGATGGTTTTGGGCGGGCTTATCCGCTCTAAATTCGGCGCCGTGAATTTTGCCGTTTAAATTTTGACGCGGGCTAAATTTAGCGCCTAAGAGGCCAAGCGGAATTTGGCTCGGATTTGCCGCGCAAACGACGTCTATTTTGGTTGCAGAGATACCGCATTTTAGCACTTTGCGCTTGCGTAGGTAAAATTCGCTAGCTAAATTTAGCTTAGCAAGCTCGGCGCAAAGATAGCTAAAATCCGCGCCCAGATCCACCAGCGCGCCTAAATTCATATCGCCGCTAATACCGCAACTAGCATCATAGTATAAAATTTTAGCCATACTTAAACCTTAGGCACAGTCATAGAGCCAAACGGCAAGATGACTATTTTTGCGTCCGCACCCTTTTGCGCCTGATAAAGATCGACATCCATAGGATAAGGCGCTACCGAGATCACGATGTCGGCTTTTTGTGGGATATTTACGCAAAAGACCTCATCAGCCTTTTTCACGCAGTCATAAAAACTATCGTTTAGATCGCCAGCACTTGCGTAATAGACACCATGCTCGCTATCAAGCACTGTCTGTATAGAAAAGACATCGATGTTTGAAAGAACCTTCATCGCATCGATCATATCTTCATGCACAGGGTTGCCCTCAAGGCGCAGAGCCTGAGCGTCAGGACTAAGGGCTAGTTTGTGGTTTTGCGTGATGCTCTCGTATGAGGCAGTACCTGGCAAAAACGCCTTTCTACCGCCAGTGTAGCCTGCAAAATAGTGAGGCTCGACTGAACCTATGACGATCACTTTTTTAGCTTCAGCTACGATTTTGTTTAGATACATCTGCGTGCCGTTTTTGCTCTCGCCTAAAAAGACCATCTCATCGTGCTTTGAGTCGTGGTCATGAACCTCGTTTTTAGCTCTAATTTCAGGGTAAATTTCTTTAGAAAATATCATATTGTATTCATCTAGTGTCCCCTCTCTGTGGCAGCCGGTGGCGATGATGAAAATTTTATTTTTATCGCGAAGTTTTGGATAAATTTGCTTTAAAATTTTAGCAGTTGGCGTAGGCCTTGTGCCGTCATTTACGATGATAACGATCTTTTCATCGCCAGCGATAAACTCATCAAAGCTTTTTTGGTTTATTGGATTTGCCAGAGCCTTTGCGATGAGTGCCGTTTCGTCGAATTTAGCCACGGGGTTGGGGTTAAAAACTCCCAGTAAATTTTTTTCCGGAACGCTTAGGTCGATGATATCATCTTTGCCGTAGCGAATAGGAATTTGCACGTTTGCTCCTTAAGTATAATTATTAATTTTTTATCTTAGGATTATATATAAATTTTTCTTTTAAATGTATGTAAAAAGGGTATTCAATTTTTAAATTTATAGAGCGGATAAAATTTATTATGGTTCTTTGTCAATAGTGGGGGTGTAAAAACACCTCTATCTATTGCAAAGACGTAAATATATCAATTTTCTAAATCTTTCATAGTTTCTTAGTCCATAAGATACTCTTTTTATTACTTTCATTTTGTTGTTATTTCCTTCTACAAACCCATTGTTTATTTCATATTCTACTATATTTATTATCTCTTTTTTCCAACTTGTTATTGTATCTGCTAGTTTTATACTTTGCTTTATATTAAATACTCTCAATTTTTCAATTAATTGTTCTATTCTCCTTCTCATTGTCTTTACTGTCTTGCTCTCAAACATCTTGTAAAATTCTTTTATTATTCTATACATCTTTTTCAATGTCTTATCTACTTTTAATATCTCTTTTAATATTTCTTTTTGTCTTTGACTAAACTGACTTATTGGGCTTTTACTTAGTATTTTCCAATATTTTTTTAACTTCTTATACTTTTCATTGTCTTTGTTAAATAATTCTACTCTTAAATCTCTTAATGCCCATATCCCTTGTCTTATTACATGATATTTATCTGCTACTATTTGGGCCTGAACTATATTACTATTTATTACGCTTCTAAATGGCTTAAACATATCCATTACAACTACTTGTGGTTGTATTTCAAATTCGTTTATTATATTTTTTATTGTTTGTGAATGTCTATTTCTTAATATATCTACTAGTTTACGGTTTTTATCATACATCGCTAGCTGATATTTCTCTTTTTCTATATTTCCTTTAAATTCGTCTATATATATGACTGATGTATCTGGAGAGGTTTGTCTTTTTAGGGCGATTGCATTTTATGAGGGTGATATCAAGTACATTTATTTTGTCGCGGAGACTAAAGGGTCTATGAACTCTATGCAGCTTCGCCAAGTCGAAGAGTCCAAAATCCACTGCGCAAAGGAGCATTTTAAGGCTATAAGCAACGATAGCGTGGTCTATGACGTAGTGGATAGCTATAAATCACTACTGGATAAAGTTATGAGGTAAAAATTTATTGGGAAGTTAGGTCGCAATATAAAAGAGCCTGTGCAATATTCCAAAAATGGTTATTGTGCTGCTCCTTTTGAGGTAAAATTTGGCCACCATTTGTCAATATGAAAATCTGAGGTGATATTGCTTAAAACTCTACCAATAAAATACTCAGTGTGATGGAAAATCACAGTGACTGACTTAATCTTGCCAGTTTTAGTTCGAATTAAATTTAAATATACAATTATCTTAACCAAACCATCCTTGTAAATTTATATATATTGTAGTATTATACTCCTAAATATTTAAGGATAAAATACTATGTACATCAAACGAGCCGTAGCTGATGAGATAAAAGAGTATATGAAAAGCTTTCCTGTGCTTTTGATAAGCGGAGCTAGGCAAG
>NZ_CAUPZM010000042.1:0-8938 GCF_963515975.1 Campylobacter showae | reverse complement strand
AGGCTTATGACCGGGATCTTGCCCAGAGCCTTCTCGAGCTTTCTTTTCGTCTCTTCGGCGGAGCCGAATTTCTCATACCTGCCGACTCTTTTTAACGTCTCGTTATCAAAGCTTTGCACGCCTACGCTTAAGCGGTCAATAAGCCCGTCAAAACGGCCGAGGCTCTCCGGCGAGATGTGGTTTGGATCGCTCTCGGCCGAGATATCTTCGATACTAAAGAGCTCTTTTGCAAGTTTTAGCGTCTTTTCAAGCTCGGGTTCGTTGATAAGCGTCGTGCCGCCGCCGACGTAAAGCGAGCTAAAGTCAAAGCCGGCCTCCTTGACCTGCCTCATCTCCTCGCGTAAATTTTCAAAGTAAATTTTTGCAAGCTCCTGCTCGTAGTGGTACTTGTGAAACGAGCAGTACGGGCAAAAGGTGTGGCAAAAAGGCACGTGAGCGTAGAGCATATACTTTTTGTCTTTTTTTGGAGTTTTTGTGTAAGTTGTGGTCAAAATATCTATGTTAAATTCGTTGTATAGTGATTTTTGAATAGAATTATGAGCGTAATTTACCGCAAATTTTTCTATAATATTCTTAAATCCCACAATTAATTCCTTTTCTTAATTTTATCGCGTATTTTACTTAGGTTTTACTTAAAATAAAATTTTAAGGCCCTAGTCTAACCTATTTAAATAAATTTTACGTAAATTTTACCGGAGAAATTTACGGTTGAGCTTATATATCTTTTTATATAGGCTGCGTTAAATTTTATCCCGAGGCCGCTACAAAAATACGACTTATCCAACGCAGCTTGAGTGACCTAGCGGCGGAAGTAAGGCCTTAAACGTCGCTATCGCTCTAAAGTTCTCGGCGCTGCGCAGCCAAAACAACCGCACAAAATAACGCCGTAAAGATGAATTTTTAAGAATTCTTAAATTTAGACTAAATCTAGCTAAGCATCAAATTTGGGCTAAAGGTAGATTAAGCAAGAGCTTTAACGATATCTTTCCAGCCCAAATGCTTGGCAAAATCAGCCGCGGTTTTGCCGCTTTTCGTGCGTAAGTTTTTGTCCGCGCCGTTTGCCAGCAGTACGTTTACAAGCGCTAGATTGCCCGCGAGCGCCTCGCGGTGTAGCTGCGTAAATCCGAGCTCATCGGCATCCGTGATGATACTTTGGTTCTCTTTTACGTATTGCTCAAACCGCTCGCGCATATTTTCGCTCATCGGATGCTCGGCTAAATTTTCCGGGTGCTCTTTTTGCTCGTAAACCACCAAAATATCGTTAAAATCGCCAAAATCAAGCCCCCACGCTTTATCGTGCTCTTTTAGCTCGCCCTTTTGCATGCGCGAGCGCATCGCCTGCACGCTAAAGCCGCCGTACGCGCGTCCGCCCACTGCAAACATCCAGTCGCTCATCTCGTCCATCTTTGCGTTCACGCGGTCGCCGTTTTTTACGTTTTGCACGGCGTCAGGCTCGTTTACGAGCGTGCCCGAGATGGTCTCGCCGTCAAAATCCACGTCGTTAATCCACATATGCTCGCCGACTTCTTCGCCGTCCACGATGTCTAAAAAGCAAATTTTAACCATCGCAAAATCAAGCCCTCGCACGACCCTGTGGCGCTCCCAGTAAAGCTCGCGCCAAAAATACCTAAAGCTCTCGCGCGCCTGCTCGAATGCGCGCTGCATGTAGTCCTCTTCGTTACTTGCGAAATAAATCGGCATTTGCTCGCCCAGATCGACTTGTTTGCCGAAAATTTTCTTAAAAAAGCCCATTTTTTATCCTTATTTATTTTAGATTGAGAGTTAAAATTTCGATACGTTAAATTTGCGGTTAAATTTGACGAACCGTCAAATTTTGAATACAAAAGTCAAGCAACGATTTTTCTAGCTCATTTAAAGGCGCTCGCGAAAGTGACCGCTATTTTAAGTTTTTAAAACTAATCGGCAACTCCAAATTTAACCCCTTCACGAGTCTAATGCACTCTTGCAGATCGTCGATGCTTTTGCCGCTTACTCGCACCTCTTCGCCGCGGATCGCTGCCGTTACTTTTAGCTTTGCGTCCTTGATCGCTTTGGTGATTTTTTTCGCGTTTTCGCTATCTAGGGTGTCGTTTAGCTTTAGCGTCGCTTTGATATTTCCGCCGCTCGCGCTCTCGCGTTTGCTCTCGGTGACGGCTACCGGCGGGATGTTTCGCTTGATGAGCTTTGAGATCACGATGTCTTTTAGCGCGTCGATTTTGTTGTCGCTAGAGCTAAGAAGCATGATGATTTTTTCTTTTTCGTTTAGCTCCACCTCGGCCGCAAGCCCCTTAAAATCATATCTCGCCGCGATCTCTTTTTTCGCCGTTTCTAGCGCGTTTTTAACCTCCATCATATCGACCGCCGCACTTATATCAAAACTATGCTCAGTTGCCATTTTTATCCTTTCAAAAATTCTTTTATATTTTTTACGATCATCGCTACGAGCCGCTCTCTAGCCTCAAAACTCGCCCAAGCCACGTGCGGAGTGAGTATCAAATTTTCCTTGTTTTTGATACGAAGCAGCGGATGATCCGCGCGCATGGGCTCAGTCTCTAGCACATCCGAGGCAAAGCGCAAATTTCGTCCATCTATCGCGTGGGCTACGGCGTTTTCGTCCACGATGCCGCCGCGTCCGAAGTTCATGAGCAAGGCGCCCTCTTTCATCAAATTTAGCTCCCGCTCGCCGATCAAATTTCGCGTTTTTTCATTTAGCGGAGCATGGATGCTCACGATGTCGCAGCCGCTTAAAAGCTCGTCTAAATTTAGCCTTTTAAACTCCGCGTTCGCGTTTGCGCCGCTAGTTGAGTAGTAGCTTACGTTCGCGCCAAAAGCCGCCGCGATGCGCGCCACGCCTCTGCCGATCTCGCCAAGGCCGATGACGCCAAAGCTCTTGCCCGCTATCTCGCCGATACTGCGGTCTAAATTCGTAAAAATTTCACTCTTTGCCCACTCGCCGCTTTGCGCGTAATTGTCGTAAAATTTGATGCGATTCGTCAGCGCAAAAAGGCAAGCGAACGTATGCTGCACGACGCTGGCCGTCGAGTAGCCTGCGACGTTTTTTACCGCGATGCCTTTTGCCACGGCGTACGCGAGATCGACGTTGTTCATTCCTGTCACGCTGATGCAGATTAGCTTTAAATTTAACGCATCCATCGTCTCTTTGTCGATGACGACCTTGTTCGTGATGACGACATCTGCGCCCTTTAGCCGCTCTACGCGCTCGGCCGCGGCTGTAGTTTGGTAGCTAACAAACTCTCCAAACTGCCCAAAAATGTCCAAATTTACGTCGCTTCCAAGCGTCGCGGCATCGAGGCAAACTATTTTCATTTTGCGTCCTTATTTGATAAAGTGCCCCACAAATTTGGAGTAGTTATCTAAAATTTCGCCGCCCCTGCGATAGCCCAGCGCGCACGCCTCGTAGGCGAAAAACACGCCCGCTTGATAGCTATTTCCGGCGGCGTCTTTGTTAAATTCGTAAAATTCCTGATAGATCGCGCGGTTTTGACCGTAGTCGCCGCCGTTTTGCGAGCTAATGCTACCGTCGGCCTCAATCACGCTCACGTTCGCGCCCTCTCGCCCAAAAACTGGCTTTTTTACGCATTTTTTGCCCGCGATCGGCTTGTCGCTAGCTTGCAATAAAAGCGGGTGATTCGGATATAGATCCCATAAAATTTTCAAGATACCTTTGCTTTGGAAAAGCAGAGTGTATGCGGGATTTAGGATGATGGCTTTTTGATTTTGGACGATGTTTTTTAGGATGATGGCTAGCTCGCCTTCCTCTACGGCGATGTCCTCCCACGGCACGAGCTTAAACCAGTACTCGTAGTTTTCGCTGCCAAAAAACACGCCCTCCTCGTCGTTAAATACGACCTCATCGACGTAAGCAAACGCCGTGTGAAAGCCTGCCTCCTCGGCGATATACTGTAGTAGCTTCACGGTCTGCTCGTCCTCGCTACTGCCTGCAACCGAGCTAAATAAAATTTTCCAGCCCTCGTAGTGCTCGTTAAAGCTCTCGGTTTCCTCATCTAGCGTTACGAGGCGCCTAAAATTTTGCTTTAACGCGTCATAAAGGTCGTTAAACTGCGCACTCTCGTCCATGCGGTTAAACTTAAGCGCCGCCCACTGGATGATCGCCGTCTCAAACACGGCCGTCGGGGTGTCGGCGTTAAATTCTATGAGTTTTATCGGTTTGCCGTCTAGGCCGCCTGCAAGGTCAAATCTACCGTAGAGATGCCAGTGCACGTCGTTTTCCCAGCTTTCGCGCACGAGATCTACGAGGTTAAACGGGATGCCGACCTCGTGGTAGAGGTTGTTGTCGATGACGTGCTGGGCGGCTGCGACGAACATATCGTATAGCTCGTTTGCGGCATTGTAGTAGGCCTCAGCCTGCGCCTCGCTAACCTCGACTAGCTCGTCTGCTACGTAGTCGCTGCCGTCTGGATCGGTGTGCCACGTAAAGCCGATCTCGCCTAAAAATTCGCTATTTAGCGGTTCGATTTTTTTTAAATTTATCATTTTATCCTCCGAAACTTGAGCTTGAACTTGAACTTGATCCGCCGAAAAATCCGCTCTTTCCGCCGCTTGGTTTACTTGCCGAGCTCGTGGCTTTGGCTTTGTTAAAGCTATCTACGCTCCTTGAATACGCACTCGGGTTTTTATACGCGCTTTGGCGCTGCGCCTGATAGCCCGGGTTGTTAAAGAGTTTGTTGCCGATCCAGCTGCCGATGATCGCGCCCGCGGCCGAGGCTAGTAGCGCCTCGCCCATACTCATGCCGCCGCTTGAAAGTTGCGCGTTTTGAGCGTTCGGATTCGTCAAATTTGACGTTCCGGCATCGATTTTGGCGTTTTCCTCTGCGATTAGTTTATCCATCTCCTCTTTGCTCAGAACGCGCTCGGTGCCGTTGATATCCTTTAGCACGACGCGCGTTTCGCTGCTTGGATACTCCTCTAGGACTTTATATTTGCCCGGCGCGGTTTCTTCGATGATGACGAAAGCTCCCGTTTTTTGCGCCGCTTCGTTTAGCGCGCTACTTTCGCCGCCGTTATCGTTGCTACCGCAGCCGGCCAGCCCTGCTATCACGACCGCGCCAAATCCGCCCACAGCAGCGTAGCTTGCTACTTTTTTTATGCCTTTAAAAACTCTCATTTTTTATCTAGCTCCTTTGAAATTTTCTTACTTTTTACCATTATCACGCCCTTTTTAAATTTGATAAATTTTGATTTTCCGATGTTTTTTATGATTTTATTTTGCGTTTTCTTAAGGCTCTTGCCGCTTAAATTTTGCGATTTTAAAAACTCGGCCAAGCTCGTCCATTTACCCTCGTTTTCAGGCTTGCTCTCGACGAATTCGACGTCGATAGGAGCTACATATTCGCCGTTTTGACGCGCTAGCAGCGGTCGCTCGAGCATGCTTAAAAATCCCCTTAGCTTCTCGTCTCTTTCGCGGTAAATTTGAGCGATTTCGGATTTATTATTTAGCAAAATTTGCTCTTTTTCGCGAAAAAGCCTCTCTTTATCGGCTTGCAAATTTTGATTTTGTTCTTTTAGTTCGCTGATTTGCGAGAGTAGAAATTCGTTCACGTCAAATTCGCCGGCTTTAGCGGATTTTTTTGGCTCCGAGCTTTTGGCGGATTTTGAAGTTTTGGGCGCTGATTTGGGTGCGGTTTGAGGCTCGTAGCCGTCCAAAACCACGTATTTTATGCCGTCTTTTTCAAAGGTTTTTAGCGTGCCGCGACGAATGCGGTTGTAAACGGCTTCTTTGGTTACGCCTAAGATTTCCGCAGCCTCGCTCACGGGCACTTTGGACATATTTTTCCTTTGATCGTTAAATTTGGCGTAGATTATGGCAAATTTTGGCTTTGATGCGAGTTAAACGGGAGTTTAAAAAAGAAAAGGCCGCCGAAGCGACCCTTTTGGTTAGAGCTTTGACTCGTAGCGTCTAAGCATATATAGACGTTTAAGCATTTTCTTGCGAGCCGCGATTTTTTGTTTTTTGCGGATCTCGGTCATAGGTTCGAAAAAGCGTCTTGCGCGAACTTCAGTCACGACAAGATTCCTGTCGGTTTGCTTTTTGAACTTTCTGTAAGCTTCGTCAAAAGACTCGTTAGGATGTACCTTAATACCAGGCAACGTCCTCACCACCTTTCAATTAAAATAGACGGCGATTATAGTTTAAATTTGATAAATTTAAGCTTTGCTCGACGCCTAGGCTTTAAATTTAGCCTTTTAGTATATGCTCCGCCGCTATCATCGCCGAGCTGATACAATCGGGCGTCGAGCAGCTTGTAAGCCTCGTAAATCCGTGCACGCCGCCCGTCGCCTCGCCTACAGCGTATAAATTTTTAATAGGCTTGCTATCATTTATATTAAGAACTTCAAAGTTCAAATTTACCCTCACGCCGCCCGGAGTATAGCTGATGCCAGGAGCCCCGAGTATCGCGTAAAACGGAGCCTTTTCTATCGGAGCGACTTTAGTTAAATCTTTTTTAAAATCGGCATCGGTTTTGGCAACGACGCTTTCGTTATACCGCTTTATTTCCTCTTTTAAAATTTGCGCATTTAGCTTAAATTCCGCCGCCAGCTCGTCTAAGCTCTCAAATTTTTTCATCTTGCCGGTTTCTATAAACTTTTGCAGCCTTTTTGGGTCGTGACTGGAGGTAAATCCCGTCTCGTCAAAGATTATAGTCGGGAACAGATCACTTTCATTTTTTTGCATATTTTCTAAAATATTATCGGACAAAGTCTGCCTATCGCCGTCTTCGTTCATAAACCTCTTTGAGTTTTTGCCGTCGACCGCAATAGCAAATATCAAATCCTCCGTCGGAATACCAAACGAATAGCGTCCCAGGCTAAGCTGTACAGGCATCGCGCCCGCCCTTACCATGGTTTTTAACGCACCTGCCGTCGCACCTGGATTTGACGGAGTGGAAGCTAGAGCGAGCCTTGGATTTTGCGCCGCTTTAAAGGTTTTATCCGCCGAAAATCCGCCGCTTGCAAAAATTACGGCCTTTTTAGCTTTATAAAATTTAACGTCCCCAGAAACGTTTTGCGCATCGTCGTCGGCTAGGTTTTTATCAAATTTATATTCCTCTCTCACTCTTAACCCTATCGCCGCGCCGTTTTTATCCAGTACGATTTCATCGACTTTTACGCGCTTTAGCGTCTTGCCGCCCTTGCTTTCAAAGTGAGAATTTAGCGCCTGCACGCACGCTCCGCCTCCGCCTACGGTCTCTAGACTTCTTGCCACGCTATGTCCGCCCAGATGCTTTAGCTTTTCGGCGTATTGCACGCCTCTTGCTTTGACGAATTCATACGCTCTTTTTGAATTCTCAGCGATCCTGTACGACTGCTCAATGTAGTTAAAGCCCTTGCCTGCTTTGTTTAGATCTTTTACGAAAAGCTCGATGGAGTCTTTGATGCCGGCTTTTTCTTGTTGCTCGGTGCCCACGCAGGCAAAATCAAGCTGAGAAACTACAGAGTTGCCGCCCATTCGCGACATCTTTTCTAGTAGCGCTACACTAAGCCCACCCTCGGCTGCTACGATGCCCGCGACGTTTGCGCTAAGGCCGCTACCTACAACCAAGACGTCGTATTCCGCGTCCCATTTTATCTCATCCTCCTGTGCCGCCTGCAAATTTAACGCGCCTACCGCAGCTACCGCGAAGCCGGTTTTGATGAAATTTCTTCTAGAAATTTTTTGCATAACATCTCCTTTTTAAAGAATTTATGAAATTATACATCATAAAATTGGCGTAATAGCAATTTTAATACGCGTTTAATAGCATTAACTCTATAATTTATCCAAAATTATCACTACTTTGTAATTAGGACGAATTATGACCAAAGAAGAGTATAAAAATTATTTCAAATTTGCTAGCAAACGCTATATTGCCTACATCCTGATAACCTGTACCGCGCTTGTTTTACCTTTTATATCTATCGACGGAAATCAATTTTTCCTTTTAAGCTTTGAGCGCAGCGAGCTGCATCTGTTTTTTGCTAAATTTAACGTCCAAGAGCTATTTTTGATGCCTTTCGTGCTCATCATTTTTTTTATTTTTATATTTTTTATGACGAATTTAGGCGGCCGCGTCTGGTGCGGCTGGAGCTGTCCGCAGACGATATTTCGCGCGATTTATCGCGACCTCATCCAAACTAAAATTTTAAAAATCCGCAAAAATATTTCAAACAAGCAAACACAGGCCGAAAGCGGCGCTAAAAAGGCTCTAGCAGTTGCGATCTGGAGCGTTTTGGCTTTTATCGCGGCGGCAAATTTTCTCTGGTTTTTCGTCCCGCCGCAGGACTTTTTCGCTCAAATTTCAGACCCGGCCGAGCATAAAATTTTACTCGGAGCTTGGCTTGTTATCGCGGCGTTTTTGATATTTGACGTAGCGTTTTTGGGTGAAAATTTTTGCGTTTACGTTTGCCCCTACGCCAGAGTGCAGTCCGTGATGATCGATTCTGATAGCATGCAGGTCATATACGACGAGACGCGCGGCGGTAAAATTTACGACGGACAAACCAAACTCTGGAAAAAGCCGCCCGAACCACAAAACGAGTGCACGGGTTGCGAGGCCTGCGTGAAAATTTGCCCGACTCACATCGACATCAGAAAAGGCATGCAGCTAGAGTGCATAAACTGCCTAGAGTGCGTGGATGCCTGCACAAAAACGATGTCGGGGCTAAATTTGCCTAGTCTAATTAGCTGGACGAGCTCAAATTCCCTAAAAACCAAGCAAAAAGTGCGGTATTTTCGCTTTAAAACCATCGGCTACTGCACCGCCATCGCTGTCGCCGCGACCGCGCTAACGCTAATGAGCGCCAAAAAAGAGAGCATGCTGCTAAACATCAACCGCACGAGCGAGCTATATAAGGTAAATAAAAGCGGCGAGATCGAAAACGCTTACGTGTTTTTGTTTGAAAACACCGACGCGCACGC
>NZ_CAUPZM010000041.1:0-10246 GCF_963515975.1 Campylobacter showae | reverse complement strand
AATTTAGTAAAATCGGCAAAAATTATTCAAGACGAAATAGGCGTATTTTAACCAAGAGTGCGATGCGCGACCGTCGTGAATTTTAAACGAAAAAGGCGAAGTATCGCACGGCTAGACTAGGCGGCTGAAAATTTTGCGACGGGAGTTACCGTGCGGGTAATGACCGAGTGAAATTTTAAGACAACGACGTATAGCGCCGCGAGACAAGCCGTAGAAAGGTAAAATGTTAGTTCATATTTGTTGCTCCGTCGACAGCCACTATTTTCTGCAGCGCCTGCGCGCTGACCGTCCGCGCGAGCGTCTCATCGGCTATTTTTACGACCCCAACATCCACCCGTACAGCGAGTTTTTGATGAGGTTTCGCGACGTAAAAAGAAGCTGCGAAAAGCTGGGCGTCGAGCTCATCTGCGGTGAATACGAATACGAGGCATGGCTGGAGGGTGCAAAGGGCCTTGAAAACGAGCCTGAAAAGGGCAAGCGCTGTGCGTATTGCTTTGATTTTCGCGTGGGAAATTCGGCCCAAAAAGCGCGCGAACTAGGCGAAAAATCCATCACCACGACGCTGCTGATGAGTCCGAAAAAGGATTTCTTGCAACTTGAAGCCGCGCTGGATAAAGCAGCCGGCGAATACGGCCTTGAAGCCTTTGCCGTGGACTACCGCGCGGGCGGCGGCACGAACGCGCAGTTTGAGCTTGCTAAAAAAGATAAACTCTATCATCAAAACTACTGCGGCTGTATTTTCGGGCTTAGCAAGCAGCGCGAGGCGCAAAAACTGCCGCTTAGCGAGCTTATGAGCGAGATTAGCGGGCGGGTGATGCCCGGAGGCATCGAGGAGCGTCTGGAGCTTTACGAAAAGGTGCGGGAGTGCGAGGCTGCGGGCGTGCCGTTTCATCTATCGCGCAAGTATTTTCTAAACTACCGATTGCTGCGCGCCTACGTCAAATTTGACAAAGCCGCCCTACCGTCGTATTTTTTGCTCTACTCGCATTTTAAGCGCGAGAACGTCAAATTTAGCGTGAGCGAGGCGGCTCAAATTTGCGACGAGTTGCGAGACGGCGTGACGCTGCTAAATTTGGCTAAATTTAACGAACTCTCGGACGAAAATTTCGCTAGCGTAAACGAACTCTGCCGCCGGCCTATCGCGGTACCTCGCGAGCTGGAAATCCGCCGCGAGCTTTGCGGAGAATTTAGTCAAAATCCTATAATCGTACTGGATAAAATTCGCGCAGGCAGATACGAAATATATGCTAAAGACGAGCTTTATAACGATAGTCGCGAGGTTTTTGTGGCGCAAATTTGAGCCAAATTTAACGCGCTCGAGATAAAAGGCGGGCGCGAAAATTTAGCCCCTAAATTTTGCCCCGACCAAATCAATAATCTTTTTCTTAGCAAAATTTGGCTAAAATCGGCTTTAAATTTTACTCACAAGGTTTAAAGTGATCGACATCGTTGAAATCCAAAAAATACTCCCGCATAGGTATCCGTTTCTGCTCATCGACCGAGTGACCGAGTTAGAGCCCGCTAAACATATCGTCGCGTATAAAAACGTAACGATCGGCGAGCCCGTGTTTCAGGGGCACTTCCCGGGTCACCCGATATATCCGGGCGTGATGATCATCGAGGGCATGGCGCAGGCCGGCGGCGTGCTCGCTTTTAAGAGCATGAACGACGAGCATCAAGCAAACATCGAAAATAAGGTCGTTTATTTTATGAGTATCGACGGAGCGAAATTTCGCCACCCGATACGCCCAGGCGACAGGCTCGAGTACCGCCTCGAAGTGCTAAAACACAAAGGTAACATCTGGGTTCTAAAGGGCGAAGCCTACGTGGACGGCACGCTAGCGTGCGAGGCCGAGCTAAAAGCTATGATCGTAGATAAATAAGCGAGCTAAAATGAGAAATATCCATCCGCAAGCTGTCGTCGAAGACGGCGCGAAGATCGGCGAGGACGTAACGATCGAGGCCTATGCCTACGTCAGCAAAGACGCCGTGCTAGGCGACGGCGTACTCGTAAAGCAAGGCGCTAGGATCGTGGGCGACACGCATATCGGCGAGGGCGGTAAAATTTACAGCTACGCCATCGTGGGCGACATCCCGCAGGACGTGAGCTACCGCGCCGAGGAAAACACCGGCGTTCGTATCGGCAAAAACGCGACGATCCGCGAGTTTTGCACGATAAACTCGGGCACGCACAAAGGCGACGGGATCACGCGTATCGGCGATAACGCATTTATCATGGCCTACTGCCACGTAGCGCACGACTGCATCATAGGAAATAACGTCATCTTGGCAAACAACGCGACTTTAGCGGGTCACGTGGAGCTTGGCGACTACAGCGTCGTGGGCGGTATGACGCCGATACATCAGTTCGTGAGAGTCGGCGAGAGCTGCATGATCGCGGGCGCTAGCGCGCTATCTCAGGACGTCGTGCCGTTTTGCCTGGCTGAGGGCAACCGAGCCTACATTAGAAGCTTAAATTTAGTCGGTATCAGACGAAGGTTCGATAAAGATGCGGTCGAAGAGATAAACAGAGCGTATAAATTTTTATTTAGAAAAAGCGGGGATTTAAAGGCTGCGGCTAGCGAGCTTTTAGAGAGCGTAGCGAACGAGCAGGTGCGAAAAATGTGCGAATTTATCCTAAGCACCAAGCGCGGTATCCCGTTAGCAAAAGGAAGAGAATAATGGCGAGAAAATGTAATTTTTGCGGCGAGGTAGAGTCTGCCGATAGGAGGCTGCTGGCCGATATAGACGGGACTGCGTTTATATGCGAGCACTGCATCACCGCCGCTTACAAGGTGCTTTACGGCGAGGAGAGTCGCGAGCAAGAAAAAGAAGAGCGAACTAGAGCCTATCAAAATTTGACGCCAAAAGAGCTAAAGGCGGTGCTGGATAACTACGTAATCGGTCAAGATAAAGCCAAAAAAGTCTTTAGCGTCGGCGTTTATAATCACTACAAAAGAATTTTTAGAAAAGGTGAGATCGAGGATGATACGGAGATCTCAAAATCAAATATCTTGCTAGTGGGGCCTACCGGCAGCGGCAAGACGCTGATGGCACAGACGCTGGCTAAATTTCTAGACGTGCCTATCGCTATCTGCGACGCTACGAGCCTAACGGAGGCCGGCTATGTCGGCGAAGACGTGGAAAATATCCTGACTCGTCTTTTACAGGCCGCAGACGGCGACGTAAAGCGCGCCGAGCAAGGCATAGTTTTTGTCGACGAGATAGATAAGATCGCCAGGATGAGCGAAAATCGCTCGATCACGCGCGACGTGAGCGGCGAGGGCGTGCAGCAGGCGCTTTTAAAAATCATCGAGGGTAGCCTCGTAAATATCCCTCCAAAAGGCGGCAGAAAGCACCCTAATCAGGAATTTATCCAGATAGATACCTCAAATATCCTCTTTGTCTGCGGCGGCGCGTTTGACGGACTAGCCGACATCATCGAGCGCAGGATCGGTAAAAACGTGCTGGGCTTCGGTCAAGATAAACGCTCAAAAGACGATAAGGAAAATTTGTTAGACGCGCTTGAGAGCGACGATTTGGTGCATTTTGGACTAATCCCCGAGCTAATCGGCAGGCTTCACGTGGTTGCTACGCTAAATAAAATTACCGAGGACGATATGGTGCGAATTTTGACCGAGCCTAAAAACGCGATACTAAAGCAGTACCAAAAGCTTTTCGCGATAGATAGGGCAAATTTGAAATTTGACGACGAAGCTCTAAAAGAGGTCGCGAGACTAGCTATCGAGAGAAAAACGGGAGCCAGGGGACTACGAAGCATAATGGAAGAGGTGATGACCGATATAATGTACGAACTGCCGGAGCTTGCGGGCTACGACGTGGTGATCACGAAAGAGGTCGTAAACGGCAAAGAAAAGCCGATTTTCGTAAAAAACAATAAAATAAGCGCATAAGGATACAGATGATTTTAGACCAGTTAATAGGATTTTTTTCGAGCGATATGGGAATCGACCTAGGCACGGCAAATACGCTAGTTTTGGTAAAAGATAAGGGTATCATCATAAACGAGCCCTCCGTCGTCGCGGTACAACGCGAAAAATACGGCAAGCAAAAAATATTAGCCGTCGGCCACGAAGCAAAAGAGATGGTTGGTAAAACTCCCGGCGATATCGAAGCAATCCGCCCGATGAGAGACGGCGTTATCGCGGATTTTGATATGACTGAGAAGATGATCCGCTATTTCATCGAAAAAACTCACCGCAGAAAGAGCTTCCTGCGCCCTCGTATCATCATCTCCGTACCTTACGGCCTAACTCAAGTTGAGAGAAAAGCCGTACGCGAGAGTGCGCTAAGTGCCGGAGCTAGAGAGGTGTTTTTGATCGAGGAGCCGATGGCTGCGGCTATTGGGGCAAATTTACCGGTACGCGAACCGCAAGGAAACCTAGTCGTCGATATCGGCGGTGGTACGACCGAGATCGGCGTAGTATCTCTAGGCGGTCTAGTTATCAGCAAGTCTATCCGCACCGCGGGCGATAAAATCGACATGAGCATCGTAAACTACATAAAAGAAAAATACAACCTCCTAATCGGCGAGCGAGCGGGCGAGGATATCAAAATTTCCGTCGGTTCGGCGATTCAGCTACCCGAGGAGCTTAGCATTGTAGTAAAAGGTCGCGACCAGATCAGCGGCCTACTAAGCCGCGTGGAGCTAACGAGCGAGGACGTACGCGAGGCTATGCGCGAACCGCTAAAAGAGATCGCAGATGCCCTAAAAACCGTGCTTGAGATGATGCCGCCCGATCTTGCCGGAGATATCGTAGAAAACGGCATCGTGCTAACCGGAGGCGGAGCGCTGATCCGCGGACTTGATAAGTACTTAAGCGATATCGTAAAACTTCCCGTTTTCGTCGCGGACGATCCGTTGTTAGCCGTGGCTAGAGGTACCGGCAAGGCTCTTGAGGAGATTAAATTTTTACAACAACTCGTAAATGAAGAGTAAAATTTTATTCGTCGCTCTTATAGGCGCGCTGGTATTTTTTTCGCTTGATAGGGGCGCGCTCATCTCGGGATACGTCGTAAATTTAAACAACCGCATAGTCGCCGCCTACGACGACGCGGTCAAATTTGTAAAAGACGGCGTAAACGAGCACTTTAGGCAGCGCGAGGAGATAAAGCAGCTTCGCGCTCAAAACGCCGAACTGGAAAAATCGGCGGCTTTGCTTTCAAGCTTTGCAAAGGAGCTAAACGAAATTTTAGTCGATAAAAACTCGACCGCCTACGAGCCTAGAGTACAGCTCGTGCGCGCCCTTAGCTACGTAAATATAAGCGACTACGACAAGGTCTGGCTTGATAAATTTAGCGGCTACGACGAGTCTAAAATTTACGGGCTGATTTATCAAGGTAAGAGCGCGGGTATCGTCGTGAGCAAGGACGGCAACCCTATGGCCTTGCTGCAAAACGATCCAAAAAGTATATTCGCCGTCTCAATCGGCGAGGAAAAAATCCCGGGTATAGCGCACGGGAGCAAAGACGGAATAACGGTGAAATTTATCCCCCAGTGGCTTAGCCCAAAGGAGGGCGACGAGGTCGTCACGAGCGGGCTTGACGGGATATTTTTCAGCGGGATTTCAGTGGGCAAGGTTACGGGCGTGATCCAGGAGAGCCTATATAAAAGCGCGGCCGTAAAGCCATACGTAAGCATAACTATCCCCTCATATCTATACGTCGTAACAAAGGAAAAATAATGCCAAAAAGAACCGACATCAACACCGTTTTACTCATCGGCAGCGGCCCTATCGTCATCGGGCAGGCGTGCGAATTCGACTACAGCGGCACGCAAGCTGCTAAGACGCTAAAGCAGCTAGGCTACCGAGTCGTACTCATTAACTCAAACCCCGCTACCATCATGACCGATCCAGATTTCGCCGATGCAACCTACGTCGAGCCGATAACCAAAGAGAGCATCAAACGCATCATAGATAAAGAAAAGGTCGACGCCATACTGCCTACGATGGGCGGTCAGGTCGCGCTAAACGTCGCGATGCAGCTATACGAGGCGGACATGCTCGGCGGCGTCAAATTTCTAGGCGCGAACCCGCAAGCGATCAAAAAGGGCGAGGATAGGCAAGAGTTTAAAAAGGCGATGCAAAAGATCGGTATGGACTTGCCGCAAAGCCAGTACGCCTACGACATGGACGAGGCGCTAGCCGCAGCCGCAAACATCGGCTTCCCGCTCATCATCCGCGCTAGCTATACGCTTGGCGGTGCCGGTAGCGGCGTGGCGTATAATATCGACGAATTTAAAGAACTAGCTCAAACGGGCCTAGATGCCAGCCCGATACGAGAAATTTTGGTCGAGGAGAGCTTGCTAGGCTGGAAAGAGTACGAGATGGAGGTCATCCGCGACCGCAACGACAACTGTATCATCGTCTGCTCGATCGAAAATTTCGACCCAATGGGTGTGCATACGGGCGATTCCATCACGGTTGCACCGGCTCTTACGCTAACTGACAAAGAATATCAGGCGATGCGCGACGCGAGTTTTAAAATTTTACGCGAGATCGGCGTGGATACGGGCGGTAGCAACGTGCAGTTTGCTATAAATCCAAAAACCGGCCGCATGATCGTGATCGAGATGAACCCGCGCGTGAGCCGCAGCTCCGCACTTGCCTCAAAGGCCACGGGCTACCCGATCGCCAAGGTCGCGACGCTACTAGCCGTGGGCTTTAGCCTGGATGAAATCAAAAACGACATCACGGGTACGCCTGCTAGCTTTGAGCCCGTCATCGACTACATCGTGACCAAGATTCCGCGCTTTACGTTTGAGAAATTCCCGGGCGCGAACCCGTATCTAGGCACCGCGATGAAGAGCGTGGGCGAGGTGATGGCGATCGGCAGGACGTTTAAGGAAAGTATCCAAAAGGCGCTTTGCTCGATGGAAAAGGATTACTATGGATTTAACTTCATAAATTTGGAGAAAAGCGCGCTTATTTACGGACTTAGAAATGCGAACGAAAGCCGCATCTTATACGTCGCGCAGGCGTTTCGAGACGGGTTTAGCGTGGCCGAAGTGCACGAGATGAGCAAAATCGATCCGTGGTTTTTAGATCAAATTTGGCAGATAGTTAAATTTGAAGAGCGCATCGATATGGACATCCTAAACGACGAGCCGCTGCTTCGCGAAGCTAAAACGATGGGCTTTTCGGACAAGATGATCGCGCATCTGATAAATTTAAAAGACAACCTCGATCTGGGTCAAAACGATATATATTTTGCGCGCGAGAAAATGGGCATAAACCTCGAATACAACGAAGTAGATACTTGCTCGGGCGAGTTTAAGGCGCTCACGCCGTATCTTTACTCGACGACTAATATCACGAAACTGCCGCATCTTTCGTCAAATTTCGCCGAGTCAAATTTAAACGTAAATTCGGCGCAAAAAGAGAAAAAAGTGATGATCATCGGCGGCGGTCCAAACCGCATAGGCCAGGGCATAGAGTTTGACTACTGCTGCGTGCACGCCAGCTACGCGCTACGCGACATGGGCGTAAAAACCATAATGTACAACTGCAACCCAGAAACCGTCAGTACCGACTACGACACTAGCGATATTTTGTACTTTGAGCCGATCGATTTCGAGCACGTTAGAGCCGTGATCGAGCACGAAAATCCGGACGGCGTGATCGTGCATTTCGGCGGTCAGACTCCGCTAAAATTCGCCAAACGCCTAAGCATAGCGGGCGCGAAAATAATCGGCACCAGCGCGCGCACGATCGACGTCGCCGAGGATAGGAAGAAATTTAGCGAATTTATCTCTAAAATAGGCGTCAAACAGCCGAGAAACGACACCGCGACAAGCGAAAAAGAGGCGCTAGAAAAGGCCGCAGCTATCGGCTATCCGGTGCTCGTACGCCCTAGCTACGTGCTAGGCGGCCGCGCGATGAGACGAGTGCATAGCGATGAGGAGCTACGCCTATACATGAGCGAAGCGGTCAAGGTCAGCAACCACTCGCCCGTACTAATCGATAAATTTTTGCAAGACGCGGTGGAGCTTGACGTAGACGCGATCAGCGACGGTAAGGACGTCTATATCGGCGCCGTGATGCAGCATATCGAGGAGGCGGGTATACACAGCGGCGACAGCGCGTGCATACTGCCTCCGCTAAATTTGACCGCGCAGATGATCGAAAAGGTAGAAAACCAAACCCGCGACATCGCGCTAAATTTAGGCGTAGTGGGGCTTATGAATATCCAATTTGCCATCTACGAGAACGAACTTTTCATGATCGAGGTAAACCCGCGCGCCAGCCGCACCGTGCCGTTTGTTAGCAAGGCGACGGGCGTGCCGATGGCAAAGGTAGCCACGCGCGTGATGTGGCAAGGAAATTTGCGCGAGGCGCTTAAATTTTACGATAACTACGGCGCGGTTTACGAGGAGCGCGGCATACTCAAGCCTCGCGTGAAAAACCACGTCTGCGTCAAAGAAGCGGTCTTTCCGTTTAACAAACTCTCTGGCGCGGATCTAATCCTGGGGCCTGAGATGAAAAGTACGGGCGAGGTCATGGGCATATCAAGCGATTTTGCAAAGAGCTTTGCAAAAAGCCAGATCGCTGCGAGCAACTCGCTGCCGACAAGCGGGCTAGTCTTTTTGACTCTTGCCGACGCGGACAAAAAATACGCCGCAAATTTGGCGCGCGAGCTCATAAATCTCGGCTTTAAAATCATCGCCACGGGCGGAACGTATAAAATTTTAGAGGGCGCGGGCATAGAGAGCGAGTTCGTCTATAAGATTAGCGAAGGCCGCCCAAATGTCGAGGATAGGCTCAAAAACGGCGATATCGCGCTCGTCATCAACACCAGCGACAGCAAGTCAAACAGCGAGGACGGCAAGAAAATCAGGCAAAACATCATGCGATTTAAGATTCCGTATTTCACGACGATGTCGGCGGCCTTGGCGGCTGCTAAATCGCTAAAAAGCGTACAAGACGGCAGCGCGCTAGAAGTAAAAAGCTTGCAGGAGTATCTTGGCGAGAAGTGAGCGCATGCCGGCAAATTTAAACGTCAAATTTGCCTTTGCGCGCAGTTTTTGCGTTAAATAAAAGCTTAAATTTAGCTCTCTAATTTCACGGTTGGAATTTATTTAGATGAGATTAAATTTTACTTCTAGCGTTTTGGGCGATGCGAAATAGTAAAATTTCAGCTAAATTTTACCCAGCAAAAAGGAGCAAAAATGTTTGATTTTAAAAAAGAGTTTAAAGAGCTTTATGCGCCAAAGCAGACGCCGCAAATTTTAACCGTCCCGCCCGCAAATTTCGTCTGCGTTCGCGGGAAGGGCGATCCAAACGAGCCAGGCGGCGCGTATCAGCGCGCGATAGAGGTACTTTACGCCGTGAGTTACGCGCTAAAAATGAGTTACAAAATCGATTATAAAATAGATGGCTTTTTTGAGTACGTCGTGCCGCCGCTAGAAGGGTTTTGGCGGCAAAGCGGCTCGGCTTGCGGCGAGGCAGACTACGCTAGAAAGAGCGATTTTAGCTGGATTAGCGCGATTAGACTGCCCGATTTTATCACGCGAGAAAATTTCGACTGGGCGGTAGAGCAAGCCGCAAAAAAGAAAAAGATCGACTGCGGCATGGCGGAGTTTTTAAGGATAGACGAGGGCCTTTGCGCGCAAATTTTACACATAGGTAGCTTTGACGACGAGCCAGGGAGTGTTGCTAAAATAGACGAGTTTATCGCCGCAAACGGCTATGCAAAGGACTTTGGCAAGCAAAGGACGCATCATGAAATCTACCTAAGCGACCCTAGAAAAATCGACCCGCAAAAATGCAAAACGATAATTAGACTGCCGATTAGAAAAATTTAGCGGACGATTGCGATAAGTGCAAAAATAAATGGAAAATAATGAAAGAATTTGAAGTAGAGATCGTCGAAACTTCGGCGAGAAGAGTCGTTATTAAAGCAAGAAATAAAGAAGAAGCGTGTAAGATCGTCCGAGCGGCTTACGAAAACAGCGAGATCGTTTTGGGTGCGGAGGACTTCGTTTGTGTGGATTTTAAAACGACGACCTGGGGCGAGCCGAAAACTAAATTATAGGGATTTTATGGAACCGAATTTAACGAATTTTAGCGATTTCTTACGCTCGCTTAGAAAGACGAACGCGAGCCTTAGCTACTTTACCGACTTTAACAAATGCGGCGAAAATCTAAAAGCCGTTTCTATCAAACTTCATACGCTTGATTTTTTACTCGGTTCGAAAGATTTGAAAACCGATATTTTCACTCTT
>NZ_CAUPZM010000040.1:0-14243 GCF_963515975.1 Campylobacter showae | reverse complement strand
TGCTGCCGCCTTATGCGCCGCCGATATTTACGCCCGTGAGCGAGTTTTTAAAAATGTGCTCAAATCCAAGAAATTTTAGCACGCCAAGATCCACGCTAGGGTGGAGCCTTAGACCGCCCTTGTATGGACCGACGGCTGAGTTAAACTGCACGCGGTAGCCGTTATTTACCTGCGGTCTACCGTCATCGCCCGTGTATGTCACGCGAAAGATCACCGTGCGCTCGGGGATAACTATACGCTCTAGGATCGCGTGTTTTTGGTACTTGCTCTCTCTTTTTATAAGCGGCTCGAGGCTGTTTAAAACCTCGGTCGCAGCCTGGACAAAGACGCCTTGACCCGGATTGGTCTTTTTTATCCACTCCATCGTTTTTTCGATGTACTCGCTCATTTTGGCTCCTATTCGTCAAATTTTCGTAGTTGAATATTAACTCTCATAGAAAAAATTTTTATTTAAATTTATTTTTATATTTTTATTTTAGGCGATAAGTGTTACGTATCGAAACTAAATTTATCAAACGTAACTTTTTGATAAATTTGTTATAGTTTTATTTGGGCTTTTGACCGAGATTTTGGTCGGCTCTGGCGGGCTATGTTAAATTTAGGAGATTTAAATTTACGGCGGCGCGATTTTGCCGTTTCGGCTTTTGCGCATTTTGGCGGGGCTTGGTTAAATTTGAAATTTGACGGGCAAATTTGCGACTGGTCTCATCAAATTTTACTCGCTTAAATTTAAATTTACGCCTGCGCGAGCTTAAATTTAAACTCGGATCGGACGCGCTTTTTATTGTTTATGACTAACTTTACGGGGTATATACAAAGCGGGCTAAAATCGGTTACATATCCTCTTTGATTTCGTCGTTGCTGCGAACGACTAGGCCCGAGCCGTGGATGACGCTAGGGATGCACGCCGTGCAGATATCGACCTCTTCGCCGTTTTTGTGGGCGCGGATAAATACGGCGTTTTCGTTTTCCGTGCTTTTTTGTCCGCAGACGTTGCAAACTACGATATTTTCAGTTCTCATTTGTTTTCCTTTTTTAAAAATTTGGGCTTATTTTATTTAGTTTTTCGATGATTTGAAATGATTTACGTCAAGCGCGAAGTCTCGCGTAAAAAGAAAAAATGCGAAAAATAAATAACGAAAAAAACCTGCAAGAAAAGCCCGAAAATAGGCACCAAGCAAAGCAGGTAAAAGCACAGTGCGGCGGCTTTAAATTTGTATCCGCCGTAATCAAGCAAATAAAGCTCAAATTTGTGCCGTGAGAGTGCGTTTGGCGCGACGTCGATGAAAAGTAGCGAATAATAAAGATAAAAAAACGCCGGGTGCAGGGCGAGGAAATTTAGCGCGGGGACGGCTAAAATCGGCACGCAAATAAGCGCGATCAGGATAAATTTGAGCAAGATTTTGCCCAAAAGAGCCGTTTGGCGCGCTAGGCTAACGTTTGCCAGCTGCGACTCCTCTACGCGGTAGTGCCTTCGGTTTATCTCGCGGGCAACCACTGGAGTTAGAAAACCGGCGACCGCTAGCGCGCAAAAAATTGAGAGCATGACGACTAGATATGCGCCGACGGCGTAAAATATCGCGCCGATGAGCCACTTTGCGATGCCAAGGCTAAGGATTTTAGCCGCTATCGGATACTCGGCCAGAGCGCCGGTCTCGCCAGATACGGCCGCGTTTAGCGCCTCGTATAGCTCGCGTCCGCCAAACATCGCGATCGCTGCGATGATGAGCGCGGAAAAAACGAGCGGCAAGATAGAGAGCGCGATAAATTTGGGCGTGAAAAGGTCCTTGATCGAAAGGCGTAAAATATCAGCGAACAACGAATCTCCATTTTATTTAAATTTATGCCGTTTTGCGGTAAAAGGGCGTTTGGGTGCGACGGCTTTTCTAAATTTGACGCGCATTTTTTGCTTTGCGCAAAGCGGCACGGCAAATGCTTTTAACAGCACATAAAATTTAATGCGAGCATAGACTTCGCGACTAAATTTGACCGACTTAAATTCAGTCATAAATTTAGCTAAATTTATCAAATTTGGCCCGCTTTTACTAGTTTGGGCTATCGGCGCGAGTTTGCTAGCGGTCTAAATTTTGCTGGCTAAACGGCGGCATTTTAGCTAGCACGGCTAAAGTGCTCTCAAATTTAATCGCCTGCGACTTAAGGTGCCAAAAAATAAACTAAATCGCAAAAATTTTGGCTAAATTTGCTAAATTTATCAGCCGAAGCGGCGCAAATTTGGCCGACAAATTTTATTTTACCGCCTTATACTCGGCCTCTAGCGCGGCGTAGATCTCGTCCACGCTTTTTAGTCCGCGGGCTAAAATCTCGTTCATCACGGCGTTATCTTCCTTGCCGTTCCAGACCTTTTTATACGCGCCCTCTTTGTAGCCGTGGTCTTGGCGGAAGCGATTCAGCACGTTTTTAGCGATATAACACTCGTAAAGCGAGCTTAAATTTACGCCGCATTTTAGGCTCATCGAGAAGTAAATTTTAAGCAAGTCAAAGAGCGAATACTCAAAGCCCGAGCACTTATTTATGAGCATTTCGACGTCGTTTATGATCTCGTAGATGTTTTCATCAGCGACGTTAAACGGCTCGCGGCAAAACGCCTCAAAGCCGCTGCTAGCGCAGATATCACTTGAGAGCTTTGCGATATCGCCGAGGTTATTTAGCTTGTACTGCTCGAGCATCAAACTCATCAAAAAGTGCCAGATATCCACGACCTCGACGCGCAGATTGTCTTCATTCGTCGGTGCGTTTATGCTTTTCCAGTGTTTCCAGGCAAAGCTATCTATGAGCTCGGCGCACTCCATATATATGCAGCGTTTCCAGCTGATGAGTTTGCCGTTTTTGTTTATACCGTTTTCCCAGCCGATGCCGTTAGTATCGTCGTTTAGACTCTGCTGGAGATTTAGCATTTGGGTGATTTTTTCATTCGCGTTCATAAATTTTCCTATTTTTAAAATTTATGAATTATAGCGAAATTTTTAAACCGCGAACTAAACGTAAAATTTAAAGCTATCCAGCTGAGAAATGAGCTCGTCAAAGAGCTTTTTGGAGTTTTGCAGTAGCCTATTATCGGCCTTGTTTTGCTCCATCAGCCTATCAAAAAGCTTTAGCGTGCCGTCCGCGATAAAATTTTTATGATTTGCGTCTTTTATCTCGGGAAGCTCTTTGCGAAGCGAGTTTGCGAGATTCGTCACGCGCGAAAATATAGGATCCTCGCCCTCTTTGACGTTTTTCATAAATTTATCTATGCTAGGCGCTATCTTTTCTAGAGCGGCTGCCAGCTCCTCTTTATCGCGAGCGTCTAGCCCGTCGCCTTTATACGAGAAACTATAGCCGTACTCGTGCGTGAGAGTGAGTGCGGATGCCGATGCGCCGGCTGTTTTGGCACTAGCGTAGTCTACTGTTTTGTTGTCGTACATTTTTAGATTTATCTCGTCGCCGCTGCTGGTTTTAAAACTAAAATCAAAGCTGTTTAGGCTCGCGCTTTGGTAGTTTTGTAGTTTCATGATTTTTGCCGTCCTTTTGGCTTTATATCGGCTAAATTTCTTTTTTCTTAATACCCCTTGCGCTAAAATCACTCAAAAAAAGGATGAAAATGTGCTGTTTTGCCGCGCGCGTATTTTTGCTCATTAGCGCGACCGTTTTGAGTTTCGTTTTGCACGGATTTTTCCCGCAAATTCCCGTCGTCGCGTTTTATTTTTTACTGGCAAATTTGATCTCGCTTACGATATTTTCGCTATTTTTCGCGGGCAAACTGCCAAGCTTCGTTAAGCCCGCGGCGGTGCACTATTTTAGCTTTATCGGCGGCTTTGCGGCGGGGCTTGTAGCGACTTTGCTTAGACGCGAAAAAGCGGGGGCTAAATTTATCAGAACCGAGCTTTTTATCTTTTCTTTTTGGCTGATTTTGGCTTGCTTTTTGGCGCTAAATTTTAGCCGGCTGTCGGCAAATTTGGCTCAAATTTTTAGCGCTTAAGGCGGACGAAATGGATGAGAAAATTTTAAAATTTATCCGCAAAATGCACCTGCTTAGCCTTGCGGTTTTATACGAAGGCAAGCCATACTGCGCGAGCTGTTTTTACGCCTTTGACGAGGGAAATTTGGCTCTTATCGTTGCAGGCGGCGAAGATAGCGCTCACGTGAAGGCGTTTTTGGCTGAACCTAACGTAGCCGGCACGGTAGCGCTTGATACCAAAATAGTCGGCAAGATAGAGGGCGTGCAGTTTCGCGCTCTAGCCGCCCCCGCAACCGCGCAGCAAAGCAAAATTTACTTCGCGCGCTTTCCTTACGCTTTGGCGATGAACCCGAGTCTTTATAGTTTGAGGCTAGATTGGGTTAAATTTACGCATAATGCGTTGGGGTTTGGAAAAAAAATAATCTGGCAAAGAGAACAAATTTAATAAAACGGCTCGTCTCGCGAGCGCTTTTAAATGATTTTTGCTTCGCTACGCTCACAACTGTAAGCAGAACGTAAATTTCGCCCTGCGACAGACTATATGTCTAGTCTTGGGACGAAATTTACTTCAAAACATTTAAAATCATCTCGCGATACTTTGCCTTTATTGCTTTACTTCCAAATTTACAGTCAAATTTGTAAATTTCAGCTTCAAATTTGAATATAAAAAGTCAAGGTGAAGTATTTTTGTCATAGACGAGGCGGATGAGCAAGGGCAAAGGAGCGTATATGTAATACGTGACTGCAGCCCGCAGCGAAATCCAACGAAGTATAGGGCAAAAAGACAAGCCGCTAAAATTGCTTAATTAAAGATGTCTAGTTTTTTATCATATTCTTTTGTCTCTACTCCAAAAAAGCCGAGCAGCGAACTAAAAACATTATCGTGCGAGACGGCTTCGTCTTTTTGAGCGCGCAGGCGAGCTAGCGTCGCTTCATCGTTCGTATACGCCATCATCGGGATGTGTTTTTGCGTCTCGGGCGCGATGGCGTAGGGCATGCCGTGCAGATAGATGCCGTTTTCGCCTAGGCTCTCGCCGTGATCGGAGAAGTACCAAACCGCGCTTTTATCGCCGCCCGCATCCTTGACCGCCTTTATCACCTCGTCAATAAAAAAATCCGTAAAAAGTAGCGTGTTGTCGTAGGTATTTACGATGCTATCGCTATCGCAGGAGCTAAGCTCGCTCGTGTCGCAAGTCGGGGTAAATTTGCGAAATTCGCTCGGATAGCGGGCGTGATATGCCGGGCCGTGCGAGCCTTGCAGGTGTAGGACGATGATCTCGTTTTGCGCGAGATTTTCGAGGCGTTTTTTGAAGGAGGGCAGCATATTCGTATCGTATCCCGCGTCAAAATACTCGACGTCGCCGGCATCCAAGCGGCCGCAAACGCCCTTGCACTTGCCCGAGTTATTGCCTAGCCACACGACCTTGACGCCGACGCGTTTTAATATATCAAGCGCGTTTTGGCTAAATTCTTTGCTGCTGTATTCGCTCCTTGTCGATTTTGAAAACAAGCAGGGCAGCGAAACCGCCGTAGCCGTCCCGCACGAGCGAGCGTCGCTAAAATAGACTAAATTTGGCTCGTTTTTTGTGTAAAAATTCGTATCGTTTTTGGCGTAGCCGCCTAGCGAATAGTTTTTCGCGCGAGCCGTTTCGCCGACGATTAGCACCATCAGTCGCCGCTCGTCGCTCGGCTTCATCGTAGCGTCTAGGCCGATTTGCTTAAATTCGGGCTTAAAAAACTCTAGTTTTATATACTTTTGCGTCGCGTAAATCGGATAAAATGGCAGGTTGTAGGCCCTGATGAAGCTATTTTCGCGAAAAAACGGAATGATGGACTTGGTCTGCGGTAAAAACAGAGCCGCTGCGAGAGCTAAAAATCCGAAAAATGCGGCAAATTTGACCTTTAGATGCCGCCTTGCGCCGCCGTACTCGATCCTCGCAAATGCGACCAAAAGGCAGGGCAAAACGCCCAAAAATAGCATGTAGCAAACGAGTTTTGGATTTAAAAAGCTTAATACCTCGCCCGCGTCCGTTTGCGCGACGTTTCTTATCATTTCGCTATCGATTATGATACCGTAGCTTTGCATGAAGTAGCTGCTACCGCACGTAATCGCAATAGCAGCAATACTAACGGGCTTAGCTAGATAGGGCAAAAAAACGAGTGAAAATAGCGCGCAAAGCAGCGAAAAATAGATGATCGGCAGACTCGCGGCCATAGGCGCGTCCGCGTCAAAACTAAGCTTTGAGTAGGTAAATTTAAATAATGCGAAATTTAGCGCGGCGATAAAAACGGCGTTTAAAAGCGTAAATTTAAACCAAGAAATACGTAGCTTCATAGCTTTCCTAATATTGATAATAAGAGTGAAACTTTATCCAAAAAAAGCTTAAAACTTTAGCCGCTCGGCGTAAAATTTGAGTTAAATTTTGACGCTAAATAAAATTCGAGCTTCTAGATTTGGATTTTGAGCGCAAATTTGATAGCCGCTCGGTTCTCAAATCTACTCGCCAAATACAAGCGTAAAAATCGTCCACGCCCAAGTTATAGCAGCCGTACCGATAGAGAGGCAAACGGCGGCTGAGGCGCAGTCTTTGGCGATTTTAGCTAGCGGATGAAAATCGGGCGAAACAAGATCGACTACCGCTTCGACCGCGGTATTTAGGCACTCGCAGACTAAAACGAGTCCGAAAACGGCGACCAGTAGGGCGTGCTGCGCGGCGGAAACGGGTAAAAATAGCGAAACTAGCGCGAGCGGAACGATTATGCAAAGCTCAAAGCGAAACGCCGCCTCGTTTTTTAGCATCGCGGCAAGCCCCTCGAATGCAAATTTGGAGTTTTTGAAAAAGTCGTATTTTGGTTTCATATCTTGCCTTTAAATTTGCGAAATAATAGCGCAAATTTGCTTTATAAGCCGCTTTTGCGGAAGGCAATATTATCTAAAATAAAGGCCGAATTTACTACTCAAATTTGATCAAATCCAGCCTGCGTAAATTTACTCTTCGGAAATCTTTGAAGTCCTATAAAGCAGTGCAAACGCCGCCGCTCCGATAACCGCAAAGCTCGCAACCATCGGCAGCAGCGTACCGTCAAACAGTTGCCCGGTCGCGATGCCGATAGGAAGCGAGATAAAGGTCGAAACCGATCCGATCAGCGCGGCCGCCATGCCAGCAATCTTGCCCATGGGCTCCATCGCCATCGCGTTTAGGTTACCAAAAAGTATGCTCACGCAAAAAAAGCTACTCATGCAAAACGCCATAAAAGCCCACAGCGGTGGCACTCCGTCATACGCGACGACGACGGGCAAAAACGCGACCGCGATAACGCAAAACGTCCCCATAGCGCGCATGCTGAGGTAGCGCATGCCGTAGATCATCACGAGCTTTGCGTTTACCATCGACGCGGCGCCTAGAGCTAGGGCATTTATCGCAAAGTAGATAGGAAACTCCTCACCCAGCTTGTAACTCACTTCAAAAATCTGCTGAGCGGTGCTGATATAGCTCAAAAACATACCGAAAATCAGCCCCAAAACGATGGTGTAGCCTGCGGTGCGCCTATTTTTCACGACCTGCGCGGCTTCGCGTTTTATCAAATTTAGGCTAAATTTATTGCGATTTTGCGCGGGTAGAGTCTCGCTCTGGCGCAGTCCAAACCACGCTAGGCACGCAAGCCCCATGAAAGTAAGCATCAAAAATATGCTGCGCCAATTATAAATTTTAAAGATAAAGCCGCCGATGATCGGGGCGAGTGCCGGTACAATGATAAAAACGGCTGCGATAAAGCTCATCACGCGAGCCATCGCGCGTCCTTCGTAAAGATCGCGTATGAGCGCCATCGCGATGATCCTAGGGCCCGCAGCGCCTAGTCCCTGGAAAAATCTGCTCGCTAAAAGCGCGGTAAAATCGCTCGTAACGACCGAAATAAAGGAGCTTGCCGTAAATATCGCAAGCGCTAGCAGCACGGCGTTTCGTCGCCCGATAAAGTCGCTAAGCAGCCCGTAAAATATCTGTCCTACGGCAAAGCCCGCAAACATCGAGGAGATGACGAGTTGGGTTTGATTTATCTGCGTCACGCCAAGATCTAGACCTATCTGCATGAGCGCAGGCAGCATCGCGTCGGTGCTCATAGCTCCAAGCGATGTTAGAAGCGCCATAAGCGCGATAAATTCTACGAAAGGTAATGTTTTGGGGATAAATTTCATATTATTTTCCGCGGTTTTAAATTTAAATGATTGTATAAAAAAACTGCTTAAATTTAAAAAACGGGGATTTTGTGATATTTACGTGATATTTTTTTTATTTGCTTAAATAAAAGCGCACAAAATACGAAAAACAAATTTGCCGAGTGCTTTAAATTTGACTTTCTGGTTGATTTATACCGCTAATAAGAGCAAATTTATCTGATTTAATATCGGCAAAATCGCATTTATATAAATTTACGAATTTTAGCCGAAAATATCAAACTCGAGGCATAATCCACGACTAGGCATTTGGTATGCGATTGAAATTTGATTTCAAAATTTATGACTAGATGATAAAATATTTCTAAAACTTTAGTTTACAAACGGTGTAATATTAATATTTTTTTAAAAAAAAGTATTATAATTCCGTCTCAGAAAGGCACAAGGTTAAGGCGTCTTTATCTGCATGATAAAGACTTGTAATAATAAACTCGAATTTCGGCGAAATTTTAGTTTAAACAAAGGATACCAAATGAACGAAAATTTATCCAGAAGAAGGTTTTTGCAAGGAGCCTGTATCGGCGTCGGAGCTTTGACGCTTAGCGGCTGCGACGACAAAAAGCCTGATAAAAAAGCTTCTAAAAAAGAGGCTTTTAGCGGCAAGGCTAACGGGCTTCCTTCTTGCGATATTCTCATCATCGGCTCGGGCGGCGCCGGACTGCGCGCAGCGGTTGCCGCTAGAAAAGCCGCCCCGGAGCTTAGCGTCATCGTAGCTACTAAAATGATGCCATCAAGAAACGCCACCTGTATGGCCGAGGGCGGCATAAACGGCGTGACGAATTTTTCTGACGGCGACTCGTATAAGCTGCACGCCTACGACACGGTTAAGGGCGGCGCATATCTAGTCGATCAGGACGCGGCGATCAAATTTTGCGAGCTAGCGGGCAAAGCGATAGCCGAGATGGACTATATAGGCACGCTATTTTCCAGAAATCCAAGCGGCGGCGTAGATGCTAAAAAAGGCGACATACCGGGCGGAGTAGCGCAAAGGATGATGGGCGGCGCTTCAAAACGCAGATGTAACTATTCGGCGGATAAAACCGGTCACATAGTTATGCATGCTTGCTTTGACGAAGCTGTCAGCAACGACGTTAAATTTCTAATGGACTACGAGCTGTTAAATATCGGCGTAGAGGACGGTAAATGCGAGGGCGTCGTGCTACGCAATCTCCAAACCGGAGATATCACTCCCGTACTTTGTAAGGCTCTCGTGGTGGCTACGGGCGGGTATACGAGGATATTTTACAACAGAACCTCGGTGCCATATATTGCCACGGGCGACGGCGTAGCGGCTGCGGTGCGAGCGGGGCTTGGGTTTGAAGACCCCGAGATGATACAGTTTCACCCGACCGGCGTGGCAAACGGCGGCACACTCATCACGGAGGCGGCTCGCGGCGAGGGCGGATATCTGCTAAACAACAAGGGCGAGAGATTTATGAAAAACTACCACGAGAAGATGGAGCTAGCTCCTCGCGACGTCGTGGCTCGCGCTATCGAGACCGAGATCCGCGAGGGGCGCGGCTACGGCGAGGGACTGGGCTCATACGTACTCATCGACGTTAGGCATCTGAGTAAAGAAACCATAATGAAAAAACTGCCTAAAATCAGACACACCGCGCTACTTTTTGAAAATTTAGACCTAGTAGAGCATCCCGTTCCGATCAGGCCTACCGCGCACTACTCGATGGGCGGTATAGAGGTGGATAAATTTGACGATATGAGCACGAAGATGCCCGGTCTTTACGTGGGCGGCGAGGCATCGTGCGTCTCTATCCACGGAGCTAATCGTCTCGGAGGAAATTCGCTCTCTGATGCGGTGGTAACGGGTCAGCTAGCCGGCAAGGGAGCTAGCGCGTATGCCAAAACGGCTAGTTTTGGTAGCGGCAAAAACACCGAAGAGCTAGCTAAAAAATGGCGAGAGAAATTTAAAAAGGTCGCAAACGGCAAAGGCGAAGCGAACGAAATGTATCTCCTGCGCGAGGAGCTAGGTAAACAAAACTGGGATAATATGGGTATCTTTAGAACCCAGGACAAGCTAGACGCCCTAGAAAAAGCGCTAGAGGATATACAGGCTCGCTACGATAAGCTAAGCGTACCAAACGCAAATCCGGTTATGAATACGGCCTTTACTGACTACGTGGAGCTGGGAAATTTGATCCTGCTATCTCGCTGCGCCTGTTTGGCCGCGCGCAAAAGGCTGGAGAGCAGAGGCGCTCACACCAGGGAGGACTACCCTAAACGAGACGACGTAAATTTCTTAAAACATAGCATCGTGACGCTAAACGACGGCAAGCTAGAGCTTGGTTATAAAAACGTCATAGTCACTGAATTCTCGCTTGACGGAAGGAAACCGCAATGAAAATAATCATAGACAGATACGACGGTACGCAACACTACAAACAAGCCTACGTCGTAGATAAAAAAGATATAGAGGGCAAGACTTTGCTATCGCTTTTGCTATTTATCAAGCAAAATTTGGACGCGACGCTAAATTTCACCGCATCTTGCCGATCGGCTATCTGCGGCGCTTGCGGCGTGAGGGTAAACGGACACTCGGTGCTGGCTTGCGACGAAAAGATGGAAGAGCTGCTAGCGACATACGACAATCCAGAGGTCATAACGATCTCCCCGCTAGCAAATTTTAGAGTGATCTCCGATCTAGTCGTAGACTGGGAGCCTTCTATCGAAAATTTAAGAAAGATCCGCCCGACCTTTATCCCTAAGGACGAGTTTTCTGCCGAAAAAGGCTGTAAGCAAACGCAGGCCGAGTACGACAAAATCCAAAAGCAGTGGGACTGCATCCTATGCGGATGCTGCGCGTCGGAGTGTAGCAAGCTAACGGCTGATAGCAGCGACTATATGGAGCCTTTTGTTTTCACTCACGCGCATAGAGCTACGTTTGACTCTAGGGGTAAAGACTCGATGCTGCACGCCAAGGCCGCGGTTTTAGGCGGTCTATGGAACTGCGTGCACTGCCAAGAGTGCGCCGACCGCTGTCCTAAAGGCATCAGCGTAGCCGATGATATAGCCGCGCTTAGAGTCTATACGCAAGCTAAAGGCATGACTACCGGCGAAGGTCCGGATCACGCTAATGCCTTCCTTACCGACCTGGTCGAGGGCTCGGGTAGGCTAAATGAAATTTTACTCGCCCTTAGAAGCGAAGGCGCCATGGCCGTAAGTAAAACGGATATCGCGCTAAAACTGATGGGTGCGGGCAAAATGAATCCTTTGCATATATTCGGCGAAGAGGACATCGAGGGTCATAAAGAGTTGGTAGAAATGATAAAAGCCGCGCGCGCCGCCGCGGATAAGGAGTAAAAGATGAGCGCACAAAACGAATTTGCTTTTTTCCCGGGATGCGTCCTAAGTCAAGCGGCAAAAGAGTCTAAAATCTCTCTGGAGGCCATCGCGCCGATACTGGGCATCAAACTACACGAGATCAAAGGCTGGAGCTGTTGTGGCGCCACGCAAGCTCAAGACGTCGATCCTATCGCTACGCTGGTAGCTAACGCTAGAAATTTGGCCCTAGCCGAAGGCATGAATATGCCCGTGCTAACTACGTGCAGCACTTGCTTCCTTACGCTAACGAGAGCCAAAACGGCGCTTGACCGCGGTCAAAAAGATAGGATAAATACCTTCCTAGCTAAGGGCAACATGCAGTATCAAGGCACTACGGACGTAACCAGCCTGCTTTGGGTGCTTTATCAAAACATAGAAACTCTAAGGGCCAAAGTCGTTAAGCCGCTTTCAAATTTAAAGGTCGCGCTATTTTACGGTTGTCATAGCCTGCGCCCCGAAAAAGCCATCGGAAACCGCGAAAGCTCGGTAAATCCAAAAAGCTTTGAAACTGTCGTAGAGGCTCTTGGCGCTAAAATAGTACCGTTTGAAAAAAGACTTGACTGCTGCGGTTTTCACGCGAGCTATCCTGCCGTAAAATCGGTGCAAAAAATGTCCAGCCAAATAGTAAATAATGCCGACGAAAACGGCGCGGACTGCATCGTTACGCCGTGCCCGCTCTGCCAGATGCAGCTTGATATCTATCAGGAGCGTTATCAAGACGTACAAAACTCCGATGCCAGAGTGCCTATCATCCACCTCTCGCAGCTAGTGGGTCTTGCGCTAGGACTTAGCAAAGAGCAGCTTGGCTTTGAGCACAATATCGTAAACACTAATAGCGTCAAAGTAGGCTAAATTTGATGATTTTGGCGAGTAAAGCGGCCTTTGGTCCGTATTTTGCTCGCCTTAAACTACTTAAATTTGACGAGACGATATCTTTCCTAACTTTTAATTCGTAAAATTTACTTCAATTTTGTTAGCTAAGGCGAAGTGCGTTTTTACGTTACTGGCTACTTAAATTTGCTTGCCTTGGAGTAGCAAAATTTGCACTTAACGAAGCATGGACCAAAATTTGAGATTAAATTTAGCTCTATATTTAAAATTAAATATATGTTGTGTATTTGATCAATGCATTTTTGTGATGTAAAAAGAAGATGGTGGTTAGAGGCAGAATCGAACTACTAAGTATTTCTTAAGATTTATTTTGATCTATAAAGCCGTAAAATACGCTACTCTAAGTTTTATATAAGTTTATTATAATTGCTAAAAATGTCTAAATAGATGGCACCCAATATGGCACCCATTTAAAAATTAAAGATCTGCGTGTTTTATTTCTACATGCAGATTTTAAATCTGTATGTTTATCTTTTTGGATTAATATATTTTAAGTTATATATTGTTTGTTTTTATAAATTTATGACAATTAAAATAAAGGTTGTATCTAGTAGCGTGGTAATAGTGTAAACTTTAAGGTGCCGACTTGTGTTCTGCAACAACTTGATATTAATCATAAAGCAAAACAAGATCGGCTGGATAGCAAATGTAGGAATTTGCGCAACGAATTTGATGCCGATATCTCAATGATCAAAAAGATAGTATAAGTCAAAAGGGTTTAGATTGCCATTGTGGATATAGTATTGGATGTAAATGTATATAGTCATTTACAATAATACACGCTTTTATTTAAAAAACAATCTTGCCTGTATCTTATTACATACATTTTTATGATATAATTGTATTGTATTACATAATAAAGGGATAAACTATGCTAGATCAACTTTTCTTAAATAGCAACGACCTTATAAGGTTAAACAATCATAAATTTAAAAGATATTTTATAGACTCCAAGGATTTATCTCATAGACTTATCGTTATCCTGGGACAAAGAGGAATAGGTAAAACAACTACATTGGCTCAGCTAGCTAGTAAGAATAAAGATAGTCTTTACCTAAGCCTAGATGACATAGAGATATCAAATGATATAACCTCGATCATAAGAGAGTTTGTGTTAAATGGCGGAAAACATCTATATCTAGATGAAATTCATAAGAGTAAAGATATATCTGCTGTATTAAAATTTGCCTATGATAACTTTAAAGAGTTAAATATAGTAGCTACTGGTTCATCTGCTCTTGAAGTGCTAAAAAGCTCTCATGATCTAAGCAGAAGAGCGATAGTATATAAGATGAGTGGAATGAGTTTTAGGGAGTATCTAGGGCTAAGTTATGGTATAAATTTAGAAGCAGTTGAGCTTACAAATTTACTTGCAAACCATCAGGAAATAGCTGTTAATATCAATAACGTCTTAAAGCAAAAAGATCTAGCAGTTATTAAACTTTTTAGAGAGTATCTAAAGGTGGGTTACTACCCATACTATAACGATATGCCAAATGATACTGTCTTTTATCAGACTCTAAGACAAAGTATAGAAGCCATGATAGATAGCGATCTTTTAAGTATATATCCAAATTTAAACGGCAACACAGCAAGAAAGCTAAAGATCTTAACTCATGCCATAAGCACAAACGTCCCATACCAGCCAAACTACTCAAACCTAAAATCGCTTGTTGATATAAGAGATGATAGGACGCTAAAAGAGTATCTTGCTATGCTTGATAGTGCTGGGCTTATAAGGCTTTTAATGAAAAACGAGCTAGCTATAAAAAATATGGATAAGGCAGATAAAATTTACCTTGAAAATACAAATTTAATGTA
>NZ_CAUPZM010000039.1:0-14685 GCF_963515975.1 Campylobacter showae | reverse complement strand
GAATTTTAGGTATTTTGATAAATGAAGTAGAAAAATTTAATTTCGTAAATTGGAATTTGGGGCAAACATTTTTTGGGTTAAATTTAGAAAGGGGTGGGAGGGAAATGTAAAATTTGATGAGGTATGCCGGCGTAATATTATAGCGACAGCCTAAAAAACTATCTTTAAGATATATGCTATATTTGCATATATAAATCATCATCAGACACCGATAAAAACGTGCTAAAAAGCGTTTAAGTTTTTGCTTGATTTAAGCAAGATTTCACTACAATCAAATCTTAAATTTAGATTTTCAAGCTATCATTTCGCAAAAATTAAGGAAAATCATGCAACCTATTTTTACGACCCAAATCACCAAATTTAAAGGCGCGCAAAAAAGCGCCGTTGATGATATTTTGGTGCGCGAGATCAAGCTTGAGATCTACATAAACGGCAAGCGTTTCGGCGCGCTCATGGCGACTCCGACCGATCAGGAGGCTCTGGCTGTGGGCTATCTCATCAGCGAAAATTTGATCGCAAGCCCTGAGGATATCGAGAGTATAGAGCTCTCAAGCGACGCTTTAAGCGTGCGGATAAAGGCTAAAATAAACGAAAAACGCCTCGAGCAGTTTGACGAGGAAAAGGTGATAATCAGCGGCTGCGGGCGTAGCTCAACGGCAAACATCGACCCTGAGGCTATGGCGGCGCGTTCCATAAAGGCCGACGTCAAATTTAACAAAGACGAAATTTTGCGTCAGATGGGGCAGTTTTACACGCAGTGCGAGCTTTACGAGATGACGGGCTGCGTGCATACGGCCAAGCTTTTCGTGAGCGGCGAACAGTTTTACATCGGCGAGGATATCGCCCAGCACAACACGATAGACAAAGCCGTCGGCAAAGCGGTACTAGCAGGAGTGCAGCTGCAAAATTCGTTTTTGATGGTAAGCGGGAGGCTAAGCTCTGAGATGGTAGCAAAGGCTGTCATGCACGGCATCCCAGTGCTCGTCTCGCGCACGGCTCCGACTAGCCTTGGCGTCGTGATAGCGCGTAAATTTAACCTCACGCTATGCGGCTTTGCTCGCGGCGAAAACATAAACGTGTATAGCGGCGCGGAGAGAATCTATGAGTGAGCAAATCCAGGAACTGATCGCAAAACTGTTAAATCCAAAAGGCAGGCTAGACTGCGGAGCGGCGTTTAAGATCGCCTCAAAGCTAGGCGTAGAGATCGGCGAGGTTAGCGACGAGGCCGAAAAAATGGGCGTAAAGATCGACAACTGCGAGCTAGGGCAGTTTGGCGGTCTGGAAAACGGACGCGGCAAATACACCGTGATGACGCAGCTAAAACAGATGACCGACGAAAAGGGCAGGATACTGTGCAAAGACGCTAGAGACGCGGCTGCGGGCGTGGGGCTAAAGACGATCCGCTCGACGCTAAAAGACTATAAAATCGACGTAAAATACTGCCAGCTGGGGTGTTTTAAGGAGAAGAAAGGAAAAAAGATGAGAGTAAAAACCAAAACTTGGATAGAAAACGACGAGGGCGAGCTGATCTTCGGTAAGGGCAAAACCGAAGTCCTAGACGTCATCGCCGAGGTCGGCTCGATCTCAAAGGCCGCCGAAATCCTAGGCATGAACTATAAAAAATGTTGGAATCATCTGCAAATTTTGCAAAAAAATCTAAAAGAGGAGCTCTTCACCACCAAACAAGGCGGCGGCGAAAACGCCGGCACGACGCTAAACGAGCGCGCACATGAGCTCATAAACGCCTATAGGCAGCTACAAAACGATATCGAGGACTTTGCGGATAAGCGCTTTAAGGAGCTGTTTTTGAAAAAAGACGGCGAGAAAAAGGACTCGGCCAAAGACGACGCAAACGATAAAAAGAAATAAAACCATATCAAATTTAAGGGAGAAAAAATGTACGTAAAACTAAACGATAGGGTCTATCTAAACAAAGATAAGATCACTAGAATAAAGGTAGATAGCGTCCAAGACGGTATCAGGATTCGCTTCTACGAGGGGCAAAATCAGGTCGCTAAAAGCGGACGCTTCGAGAGCGAAGCAAAAGCTATCGAGTGGCTAGAGAAAAATTTTATAAATAAATAAAATTTCCGTCTCTCGCAAAGGGTCGCGAGCCTCTGCGGCTAGCGTCTCTTTGCCTTAAAAACTCGCAAAGAACGTTAAATTTGCCGCTTGGCGGTTAAAATTCTAATTTTTAAATTTAGCGCTTAAGTTTCCTCCGAAACGAAGTCGCCGCAAGCAAATATCCGCGCAAAAAATCAAAAATCGCTTTTAAAATTTCAGTTTTTGTTTTGTAAATTTTAAGCTCGCAAACGACGCGAGTAAATTTGACCGATAAATCAAAAAGCGTCCTCATCGTTGCTCAAATTTGACTGCGTCTCAAGGCTAAATTTATCTATTTTCCGCGCCAAATTTTACGCGCGAATATCTTTTAAATTTCAGTAAATCGCCGCGCGGCAAGTTTTATACAGCTAAGCGCAAATTTGAAATAATAGCCCGCAAAATTAGCTTCAAATTTCCCAGAAAAAGCCCTAAATTTGCGAAAATTTACTATAATTACCGCATCAAATTTAAAGAGTAAAAATGGCAAATTTAGACGAAATACGAAAAAATATCATCCTAAAACCGGGCGTGCATTATTTTGATTTCGCGGCTTCGGGGCTTGCCTACGAGCCCGTAGAGCGCGAGATAGCAGACGCTCTCAAAACCTACGCCAACACCCACTCCGATAGTAGCTCTAGTGCCATCATCACGCAGCGGCGCTATGAGGGCGCGCGAGAGAGCCTAAAAAAGCTACTTGGGCTTGACGAGCGGTTTTGCCTCATCGCCTGCGGGCAGGGCGCGACGGCCGCGATCAAGAAATTTCAGGAGATACTGGGCATCTACCTGCCGCCTGCGACCAGAGGCGCGATCGGCGAGGCAAATTTACGCACCGCGCAGCTTCCGCTCGTGCTCGTTTCGCCCTACGAACACCACTCAAACGAGCTCAGCTTTCGCGAGGGGCTTTGCGACTACCTGCGCGTACCTCTTAGCGAATCTGGCGAGATCGATCTGCTAGCACTTGAGCGCATACTGAAGATTAACTCCGGACGCCGCATCATCGGCTCGTTTAGCGCCGCCTCAAACGTCACGGGCGTCGTCAGCGACTACAAAAAGATCAGCGAGCTAATCAGAGCCGCGGGCGGCATCGTGGCCTTTGACTGCGCGGCGCTGAGCTCGCACGCAAATTTAGACTGCGATCATTTCGACGCGATTTTCCTCTCGCCGCATAAGCTACTCGGCGGAGTCGCAAGCTGTGGGCTTTTGGCGATCAAAAAGGAGCTGCTTAACAGCGACGTGCCGACGTTTGCCGCGGGCGGGACGGTCGCCTACGCCAGCCGCGAAGGGCATGTGTTTTTGAAAAATCCCGAGCAGCTAGAGGAAGGCGGTACGCCGCCCATCATCGGGCTAATGCGAGCAAATTTAGCCTACGCGCTGCGAAACGAGGTGGGATTTGAGAGGATAAAAAGCGCAGAGGACGAGCTAGTGCGGCTTTTTGAGAGCGAGCTTGATAGTATAGACAAGGTCATAAACTACGCTCCAAAGGGCGCTCCGCGGCTGCCGATATTTTCTTTTAACGTACGCGGCGTCTCGGCGTATGATTTCGCCGCAAGCCTTAGCAACGATTTCGGTATCCAGACGCGCGCGGGCGTGATGTGCGCGGGCCCGTACGCTCACGATCTGCTGGGTATCAAGGAGGGTCGTATGCCAGAAGCCAAGCCCGGCTTCGTGCGCGTGAGCCTGCACTACACGCACACCGAGCAAGACGTGCTATATCTAGTTGGCGCGATAAAATCCTGCATCAAAAAGCACCGCGAGCTTTGGGGCGAGGAAAAGGCGATGTATGAGATGTTCGGCGGGAAAATTTAAATTTTAGCGGGTTAAATTCGGCTCGCGAAAAGGTCAAATTCTAGCAAATCAAAAATACGCGGTCAAATTTGAAATTTTACGCCGTAAAGATGCGGGTTTGGGTGGTCAAATTTGATTAAATTTAAAAACTGAAAAGAGTAAATTTAAGAAAGAAAAAGGGCGCAAAGCGCGCCCAAATTACGCAAATTTAAGCCATAAATTCGACTCAAATTTGCGCGTAAATAAAATTAGTTCTTGCGAGTATTCGCGTCAGGCGTGAAAAGCGGCTTATTTAGCAGCTTAAAGTCGCCGATAAATTTCTGACCCTCTTCGCTCGTCGCCCACTCGATAAATTTATTCGCGTTTTCGATGTCGGCCTTAGCGCAGTGCTTCGGATTTACCGCGATTAGCGAGTAGAAGTTCTTTAGGTCGTTGTCGCCCTCGTTGATGATAACCATCTCAGGCGCGCCTTTTTTGGTGTCCTCGTACTTGATGTAGGTGCCGCGGTCGGTGAAAGTAACGCCCTTTTGCTCGGCTGCTGCGTTGATAGTAGCTAGCATGCCTTGGCCGGTTTGCATGTACCAGCCGTCTTTTTCAGGCACTTCGCCGACGATTTTTTTCCAGATACCTTTTTCTTTGTTGTCGGTGCCTGATTTGTCGCCGCGAGAGAAAAATTTGATATTCTCTTTTTTGATTAGCTCAAAGCTCTCTTTTATGTCCTTGCCTTTAAATTTATCTGCGATCGATTTATCGGCGATGACGACGAAGTCATTGTACATTACGGCTTTTCTCTCAACGCCAAAGCCCTTTTCTACAAATTCTTTCTCAACTTTTGGCGAATGCACGAAAAGTATGTCCGCATCGCAGTTTTCGCCGAGTTTCAAGGCCGCTCCGGTGCCTACCGCCGTCCATTTGATATCGACACCGGTTTTTGCCTTATACGCAGGATAGATCGCGTCTAGTAGTCCCGTATTATCGGTGCTGGTTGTGGTTGCCATGATAAGTTCGCTATCGCCCGCAAACGCCAAAACGCTCGCAACTAGCGAGCTTAATATTACTTTTTTCATTTTTCTCCTTTTTTAAAAAGTATGCTATTATAGCACATTAAATTAACCTTAGAAATATGCGGAGAAAGAATATTTGGATTTTTTATTAAACGGATTTTTGGAGGCCTTTAGGCTGCTTTTTAGCGGCGACGAGGAGACGTATTCGGCGATCAGGGCGACGCTTTACACTTCGAGCGTTTCGATATTTTTTGCGATTTTAGTCGGCTTTCCGCTTGGATTTACGCTGGGATTTTACGATTTTCGCGGACGGCGAGTATTACGATTGCTTAGCGATACGGCGCTTGCGATGCCCACCGTTGCGATCGGGCTTATTTTATACGCGTTTATCACGCGAAACGGGCCTTTTGGCGAGTTTGGACTGCTTTTTACGCTAAAGGCCGTGATGCTCGGTCAGTTCGTGCTGGCTCTGCCTACCATCGTCTCGCTAAGCGCTAGCGTCGTGGAAAACATGGACAAAAAGCACTATCTAACCATCCTAAATTTACGCCTGAGCGCGCCTAGGCTCGTTGGCTGCGTGCTTTACGAGCTGAGATACGCTTTGATGGTGGTCGTAGCGACGGCGTACGGGCGCATAGTAGCCGAGGTCGGCGTAGCGATGATGATCGGCGGAAATATCAAATACTTCACCCGCACGATCACGACTGCGGTGTCGCTGGAGACGAATAAGGGTGAGTTTGCGATGGGTATCGCGCTTGCGTTGGTACTTATCTTTATCGCGTTTGCCGTAAATTTGACGATACACGCGCTAAAAAGGCTAGATAAATGAAATTTGATAAATTTAGAAAATTTACGCTCGCAAAATGCGGGCTAGGCGTGTCAAATTTGAGCTTTTTTATAAATTTAACGAGAAAGGTGCGCAGTGATAAACGTTAGAAATTTACGCCTAAACTACGGCGCGAGCGAGATTTTAAACATCCCGCGCCTTGATATCGACGTTAGTAAAATCACCGCGCTAACGGGCAGCAACGGCAGCGGCAAAAGCACGCTGATGCGAGTGATGTCGTTTTTACAAAAGCCCACTAGCGGCGAAGTGCGGCTGTGGGGAAGCAGCGCGCCGAGCCTAAATTTACTGCGCGACGTTAGCGTTTTGTTGCCAGAGCCCGCGCTTTTAAAACGCTCCGTGAGGGAAAATTTTAGAGCCGTTTTAAAAAGCCGCGGAGTGCTGGCGGAATTTGAGCAAAGGGCGAGCGAGGCGTTAAATTTGGTCGGACTTGACGAGAGCTTTTTAAACAAGCGCCACTTTGAGCTTAGCTCGGGGCAGACGCAGCGCATTAGCTTTGCATTAAATTTGGTGCTTAGATCGCGGCTTTATCTACTCGACGAGCCGACAAATAGCGTGGACGTGGGCACCTCAAAGCTGTTTGGCAAGGCGGTGCTTTATATGCGGCAAAGATACGGCTGCGGCTTTGTGATCGCTAGCCACGACGACAAATGGCTAAGCGCGGTCGCCGAAGAAAACGTCTTTTTGCACAAGGGTCGCGTGTGCGAATTTGAGTACAAAAACATATTTGACGCGCAGAGCGGGGTTTTAAAATTTGACGAAAACGCGAGCATAAATTTGCCGCAAAATTTACGTAACGCCGTAAAGATCGCCGTAAATCCAAGCAAAATAACGCTAAGCAAAACGCCGATGGAGGGCTATCTTGAAGGTATCTTGCACTCGGTTTCGCTCTATCTTGGCAAAGATCTTTTGGTAAAAATCAAAATTGGCGACTTTTTGATAAAAACCATGGCGCCTAATTCGCAAAATTTTAACGTCGGCGAGAGGATTTATTTTAAATTTGACGAAGGAGCGTTTTTGGGGCTTGAATGAGCCTCAAATTTTGCAAATTTCGCTCCAGGTTTTAAATTTAGGCTCGTTTAGCGCCCGTTAAAATAGCCTAGTTAAAAGTAAATATCAAAATAAAGCGTAAATGCAAGATATATGTGTAAATTTCATATTTCTTTTATCCCCTAAAATTCGCTATAAGTAATATGCAATTAAGGCATATTTAAGCGTATATTAATTTTTTTGATTTAATTTTTTTTAAGTATAAGAAATAAGCCAAAAAGTAGTATAGTTTCACAATCGAGAAAAATCTCAAAAAATAGACAAAAATGATAAAGGAAAGCTATGACTAGCAAGGGCGAATTTGCGGCGGGACGCGGGCTTTATTACTCGCTATTTTCGCATTTTTTCGTTTTTAGCCAAGGCGATGATAGATTTAGCGGCGTAAACGCGATGCTAGGCCTTGCCTCGGCGCACGCTCTAAACGAAGAATCGGCCGCCGCAATAATGCGCATTCAGGCAAAATTCGACGAAAAAAATCCGCAAAATTTAGCGGATGAATTCGATGAAATTTTCCACGCTCCGCCAAGTCCGCTTAGAAACTCGCTGTCGTACTACGACGAGGGCTACGAGGTCGGGCATGCCTGCGCGAAAGTGCGTAAAATTTTAGCTCGCACCGACCTTAGGCGAGATGAGGCTAAATTTAAAGAAAACGAAGACAACGTGGGCTTTGTGCTTGCGCTTATGAGCGAATTTATCGCGCGAGAGAGCGAGCTGGAGCTATACGGCGAGCTTGAGGAGCAGCTTTTTAAAGAGGTCATAAATCCAAACATCGACGAGTTTATAGAGAGTCTTTTTAATCACGAAAGTAGCGAAATTTACAAAGACGTTGCGGTGCTACTGCAGGGATTTGTTGAGTTTGAGCGCGTAGTTTTAAGCGCGCCGCGTCCTATAAATCAAGGCGAAAACAAAAAGACTTTGGACGGAGTTTCAAGATCTGAGGCCATAAGAAGACAAAAAAACAGAGTAAGAAAGCTAAAAGCTATGGAGGAAGAAAATGCAAAAAAATAGGCGAGAATTTTTAAAAAAGGCGGGGCTAGTCGGCGCGGTAGCGGCTACGGCCGGAGTAGCGACGGCAGCGGCGTCAAACCTAAAATACGGTAAAAGCAAAAAGACCGAAGTACTTTATAAAAGAAGCAAAAACTGGGATCTATACTACGAACAAGCAAAATAATAAAATTTAAGAAAGGATAAATATGTCTGAGGCAAATTTACGTCTTATGCCCCACTTAAACGCAGTCGGGCGAAGATCGTTTTTAAAAATGGCTGCGCTAGCTGGCGTAGCGGGCGGCATGAGCGGACTGGCTGCTAGCGGCGTAACTAGAAGCGCCACAAAAGAAGAGATGGCAAATCCGTTTCCAAACTCTAAAATCGTAAAAACTATCTGCACGGTTTGCTCCGTTGGATGCGGAGTGCTAGCCGAGGTAGAAAACGGCGTATGGGTGCGCCAAGAGGTAGCCCAAGACCACCCCGTAAGCGCTGGCGGCCACTGCTGTAAGGGCAGCGACGTCATCGATATGGTGCGCTCTCACTGCCGCGTGAAATACCCGATGAAAAAAGTCGGAGGCAAGTGGAAACGCATCAGCTATAAAGACGCACTTGACGAGATCGGCGCCAAACTAAAAGCGTATCGCGAGAAAAACCCTGAACAAGTGATGTTTCTAGGCTCTGCAAAAGATAGCAACGAACAAAGCTACTACATCAGCAAATTTTCCGCGATGTTTGGGACGAACAACCTAGATCACCAAGCTAGAATTTGACATAGCGCAACAGTCGCCGGTGTGGCGAATACGTGGGGTTATGGAGCTATGACTAATCACCTTGGAGATATCCAAAACGCGAAGTCTATCTTTATAATCGGCGCAAATCCGGCTGTAAATCACCCGGTCGGCTTTAGGCATTTTCTAAAAGCGAAGGAAAATAACGGCGCGAAGCTGATCGTGGTCGATCCAAGATACACGAGAACGGCTGCAAAGGCTGATTATTTCGCTCAAATTCGCCCGGGCACGGATATACCTTTCATGTATGGCATGATGAATCTCATCTTTGAAAACGGTTGGGAAGATAAGAAATTTATAGATGACCGTACGTACGGCATCGACGAGATCCGCAAAGAGGCCGCAAAATGGACGCCCGAAGTGGTCGAAGACGTGACCGGAGTACCTGCTGCAACGCTAAAAGAGATAACGGAAGTTTTCGCTAAAAACCGCCCGGGATCGGTCGTTTGGGCGATGGGTCTAACTCAGCACACCATAGGTAGCTCAAACACTCGTATCGCTCCGATCTTGCAACTAGTACTAGGAAATATGGGCGTATCAGGCGGCGGCTGCAACATCCTGCGCGGTCACGACAACGTCCAAGGCGCTAGCGATATGGCAAACGCGCCAGATAGCTTGCCCGGATACTACGCTAAAAACGAAGCCACGTGGAAATACTTCGCTAAAATGTGGAAAGTGGACTACGAGTGGCTACAAGGAAATTTCGTAAAACCAGAGTGGATGTTTAAGCCGGGATTTACCCTAGCTCGCTGGTGGGCAGGCGTACTTGACGGCAAAAACGGCAATGACCCGGTTGAAAACGCAGGCGATAGCCTAAAAGCCCTAATCGTCATAGGCAACGGTATCACCTCGACAGCTCAACAGGCAAAAGTGCAGGAGGGCCTTGACGGCCTTGAGCTTTTGGTGCTACTTGATCCTTTCGTAAACGACGCGGGCATTATAACAAATAAAAAAGACGACGTCTATCTACTGCCTGCGGCGACGCAGTTTGAGGGTAGCGGCACGGTCGTGGCCACAAACCGCAGCGGCCAGTGGAGAAGCCAGGTCGTAGAGCCTTTGTTTGAGAGTATGCCCGATCACGAAATTTTATTTGAGCTTGCAAAGAGAATAGGCTTTTACGACGAGCTAACTCGCACGATCAGAGACTCCGAGGGCAAGATCGAGTGGCCGGAGGCTGCTACTCGCGAGATCTCTAACATAGTAAAAAGCATCGGTCTAACGGGCTGGACTCCGGAGCGTCTAAAACGCCATCAAGCTAACTGGGATAAATTTGACGAAAAAACGCTAATGGGCAAAGAGGGTACCGAGGTAGCTGGCGAATACTACGGCTTGCCGTGGCCTTGCTGGACGGAAAAGCACCCTGGCAGTCCAAATTTATACGATATAAATAGGCCGGTAATGCAAGGCGGTATGGGCTTTAGAAACCGCTTTGGCCTAGAGCATAACGGCGTAAATCAGCTAGCGGCCGACGGTAGCGCGCCTGTAGGCGGCGCTCAAAGCGGCGGATATCCGGAGATCAAAAAAGATAACATCGAAAAGATACTAGGCATCACGCTAACTGATGAAGAGCGCGAAAGAATGGGCGCTACGTGGGCGACGGACGCTAGCGGTATCATTGCAGAAAAATGTATGGAAAAAGGCATCGCTCCGTACGGCAACGCAAGAGCCAGAGCTGTAGTTTGGACCTTCGTCGATCAGATACCGCAGCACAGAGAGCCTATCCACTCGCAGCGCCAAGACCTTGCTCAGAAGTATCCGAGTTTTGAGGATAAGCCGAATCACTACCGCGTATTTACGAAATATAAGAGCTTGCAGCTAAGTAAGGACTTCTCGAAAGAATTCCCGATAAATCTAGTTACGGCTCGTCTCGTAAACTTTAGCGGTGCGGGTATGGAGACGCGCGCTAGTATGTATCTATGCCGCATCACGCCTGAGATGTTTGCGGATATCCACCCTGAGCTTGCGGTTAAACACGACATTAAAAACTGGGATTTCGTATGGATTCATTCGCCTGAAGGCACGAAAATCAAGGTACGCGCTAGAATCGTACCGTCGGTCAAGCCTGATATGATTTTCTTGCCGTTTCACTGGGCGGGACACATGCAAGGCGTCGATATGACGGGTAATTTTCCTGACGGCACGAAGCCTTATGCGGTAGGCGAGAGCGCAAATACCGTCACCAACTACGGCTACGATATAGTCACTCAAATTCCAGAAACAAAAGGCGGTCTATGCCGCATAGAAAAGGCGTAAAATGAGCGAATTTAACGATAATAATAGACTTAAATTTTACTGCGACGACGATAGATGTATCGACTGTAACGGCTGCGCGGTGGCTTGCGACGAGGCTCACGAGCTGCCTCTTGGTATCCGCCGCCGCCGCGTCATCACGCTAAACGAGGGCGTGCCAGGTAAAGAGATATCAACCTCGATAGCTTGCATGCATTGCGAGGACGCTCCATGCTCGCTCGTTTGCCCGGTCGATTGCTTTTATATCAGAGCTGACGGCGTCGTACTACACGATAAAGAGATATGCATCGGCTGCGGATACTGCTTATACGCGTGTCCGTTCGGCGCGCCTCAGTTCCCGCGCGAGGGGGTATTTGGCGCAAAAGGCTCGATGGATAAGTGCACGATGTGCGCAGGCGGTCCTGAGGCGACAAATAGCGAAGTAGAGCGCGAAGAGTACGGTCAAAATAGAATTTCCGAAGGCAAAGTACCGGTTTGTGCGGCGATGTGCTCGACAAAAGCGCTGCTGGTAGGCGAATCGGCGATGATAGAGAAGATCTACGGCGACAGAGTCAAGGCTCGCGGCTACGGCTTTAAAGACCTAAAACAAACTCCGACCTGGAAGCTCGCCTACTATGCTGGCGACAGGCTAAAATACAGCTTCTAAATTTATCCGCTCCGCTCGCTTCGGCGGCGGATAATCTCATCAAATTTGACGCGTTTTGTCTGCGTCAAATTTGACTCATGCCTTTTTAGCTTCATTAAATTTTACACGGTAGTTCGTCAAATTTGAATGCAGGCAAATTTAAAATAAAAATGGATAAATTTTAGCAGAAAAAAGGGCGGTCTTCCGCCCTAAATTTACGCCCTTACAGGCGACAAATACGGATTTGCCGAGTGCATCGACATCTCGTTTTGCTCTCTAAATTTGATAAATTCCTCCTCGCTTAGACGCCTGATATTTGCTATCGTCATCTTTAGCGGCGTGATGCCTGAGAGCGGATCGGGATCGCCGGCGTTTGCTAGCTCGTTACCGTCGGCCTCGCTGTAGTGGAAGGTCGTAAATATCGTGCCTTCTTTTAGATCCGGATTTACTCGCAGTTTGGCGGCGATCTGACCGCGTTTGTTTTGCACGAGCGCGTAGCAGCCTTCCTCCAGCTCCCTCTCGCGAGCGATATCCGGGCTCACCTCTATGAGCGCGCCCTCGACGCCTGCGCCGTATTCAAGAGCCGGACACTCTCTCGTCATCGTACCCGTGTGGTAGTGATAGACTTTGCGTCCGGTCGTAAATAGGCACGGATATACCTCGTCGGGCACTTCGCTAAGCGCGCCGCTACCGACGGGATAGCCATCCGGGATATTCATCTTGGCTCTAAATTCGGCCTCGGCTTTAGCGCGCTCCTCTTTATCGTCTACGTAAAGCACCGGCGCGAAGCGGAATTTACCGCCAGGCAGCATGGACTTGTGATCTGCGTAAAGCACGGGCGTACCTGGGTGCTCTTCGCCTGGGCACGGCCAGCTGATACCGCCTAGTTTGCCTAGTCTATAGTAGCTGATACCGCCGAAAAATTTAGGCATAAGCTCTCTTAGCTCGTTCCAAATTTGCTCAGGGCTCGCAAAATCAAACCCCTCTAGCCCCATGCGGTTTGCGATGTTGCAAACGACCTTCCAGTCAGGCTCCACGCCGCTAACGGGTTCGCTAGCTTTGCGCGTGCGTTGGACGCGGCGAGAGGTGTTGATAAAGGTTCCGTCCTTTTCGCCCCAGCCCGCGGCAGGCAGCACCACGTCGGCCTTGTGCGCGCTCTCGGTAAAGAAAAGATCCTGCACGATAAAGCAGTCTAGGTGATGCACGGCGTGGACGAAGTGCTCGGTCCAAGGATCGCTCATTACGGGGTTTTCGCCGTAGACATAGAGGACTTTTAGCTCGCCTTCGTCTATTTTATCGGGTGCTTGCGTTAGCTTAAAGCCAGGAACTGGATTTAGCTCAAAGTGCCATACTTTGCGCGCTTGCTCCTGCGCGTAAGGGCTGTTTACCGCGCCTGCCGGGATGACGTTAGGCAGCGCGCCCATGTCGCATGCGCCTTGGACGTTGTTTTGACCGCGCAGAGGATTTACGCCAGCGCCCTTTTTGCCCAAATTTCCGGTTAAAACGGCTAAATTTGATAGCGAAAAGACGTTTGACGTGCCGTCGCTAAACTGCGTGATACCCATCGTGTAGCAAATCGCCGCCGCGCCTGCTTTAGCATACATTCTAGCCGCCTCTATGATGAGCTCTTTTTTTATACCGGTTTCGCACTCGAAACGCTCAGGCGTAAAGTCCTTAACCGCTTCTTTTAGATATTCAAATCCCTCGGAGTATTTCTCGATAAATTCGCTATCTTGCAAATTTTCGGCGATGATTACGTGCATCATCGTATTTAGCGTTTTGATATTCGCTCCGATCGGGATTTGCAAGAAAATATCGGCTTTTTTAGCCATATCGGTGCGCTTTGGATCTACGACGATCATCTTCGCGCCTCGCTGAAGGCCGCGCTGCATCTGCATAGCGATGATCGGGTGGCACTCGCTCGTGTTGGTACCGATGAGTAAAAATACGTCCGTATCGGTCGCAAATTCGACTAAATCGTTCGTCATCGTTCCGTTTCCTAGCGTGCTGGCAAGACCTGCCACTGTAGGAGCGTGTCAAAGACGGGCGCAGTGATCGACGTTGTTGCTGCCCTGGGCGCGGAAAAATTTCTGGAAAACGTAGTTGTCTTCGTTATTTGAGCGCGCAGAGCTAAAGCCCATGATCGAGCTTGGGCCGTATTTTGCGACGGTTGATTTAAATTTATCCGCGAGGAAATCATAAACCTCCTCAAAACTCACTTCTTCAAGCTCGCCGCGCTTGTCGTAGACGCCGTTTAGCTTTCTCATCATCGGTCGGCTTAAGCGTTTAGGAGAGTTTACGAACTCCCATCCGAACATTCCTTTTAAGCAAAGCTCGCCGTCGTTTACGTGGTGGTCTTTGCTAGGTTTGGCATCTACGATTCTACCGTTTCGCACGATAAGATCGATGCCGCAGCCCGTACCGCAATATGGACAGGTGGTCTTTACGATCTCTTCCATTTTCGCTCCTTTCTGGTATTACTGAAATTTATGAGATTATTATACAACGGCAAATATAAATTTAGTTTTAAAATTAGTATAAAATTTTAAGAATTATTTAAGTAATATGCAAATTTAGCATATTACTTTTTAAATTTGTAAAGCATAATATGTGGCTCATATTGTACTTCGGTACAATAGATTTTTGCATAGAATATATGTATAATCCGCCCGTAAATCAAAATTTATACTAAGGAAAACAATGGCAAACAAAGTAGGTATCATAAAAGATATAAGCGGCGGCGCAGCTACGGCGGTAGATAGTAGCGGTAACAAAAGAACGCTAAACATAGGAGACGTGGTATACTTAGGAGAGGTTATAAAGACCGATAGCCCTACTGCAAAAGTAGTAATAGAGCTAAATAACGGTAAAGAAGTCGCTCTCGTGGGCGAGGATACTTTGTCGCTTGATCAAAGTGCGGTAATTAACGAGGGTTTCGGCGGTGAAGCCGTAGCCGACGTTTCTGCTATTCAACAAGCCCTACTTAACGGCATGCAGCTTCAAGATTTGGAAGAGACTGCTGCGGGCGGCGGCTCTGTCGCTTCTTCTGACGGCGTTAGCTTGAGCCAAGTTTCATTTTTACAAGGCGGACACATATCTAACGTTAATGCTATGTACGGAAATTTAGACAACGCGGTAAATAATATAAATCCGTATCAATTTACTTCCGGCGTTGGTGGCAGCAGACCAGACCTTACAACCACTTCAGCTCCGATCGTTACTATAACCGAAGATACTAATAACGACGGA
>NZ_CAUPZM010000038.1:0-15077 GCF_963515975.1 Campylobacter showae | reverse complement strand
CAAAAAGTAAAATGCAGACTATTTTTGCCATTTTGTATTGAAAACTATAATTTTCAAACAAATATTTGTATCTCTTTGATATTGCTTCAATACCTCCATCAAATACCGAAAATAAGGTCTTTCTTAACGTTTTACCTTTTGAATTAAAACAATTTATCCATCAAATTTCATGCTAAATTTAACGGATAATTTTTATGCTTATTTTGCTAAATATTTTGCTCGTTATCGTATGTTTTTTGAGGTAATTTTTTGAAGTAATTAAGTCGATAAAAAATGCGGGAACAAAATAGAGCTTTTGATGGCCCTACTTTTTATGTTTTTTAGGATAGTCAAAAAACAGAGCCTTTGCGCCGTGTTCTTTTAGTTCTTTAAAGCTACCGTCAAATTTAACGCAAAAGATGCCGCATGTAGGGATATTTCCGATAGCGGCGTCGCTTAAAAGCTCGCAAATTTCAGTTATCGCGTCATTGTGGGCTATAACGAATACGCTTTGAAATTTATCGTCGAACTCTCTTATAAAGGCTAAAAGCTCGTGCACCTGCGCACCGTATAGCTCGTCTTTAAATTTGATTTTTTTCTTAAATTTGATCGCTTCGGCTAGCTTTTGAGCCGTTTTAGTGCAGCGTTTGGCGGGGCTTGAAAATATCGCGTCCACCTTCACCTCGTGCTTTTTTAGTCGTTCACACATCAGCGCCAGATCCTTTTTGCCACGCTCGCTTAGATCGCGCTCAAAGTCGCTACCCTCACCCTCTTCTACGGCTTTTGCATGCCTGATAAAGTAGATTTTTTTCATTTATTCCGCCTTTTTGGCCTTTGATAGATTTTTTATGTGCTCGATCTCTGCCTCGCTAAACCCTGATTTGAGGCGCGCGCTCACGTTTAGTTCGCGAGACTGCAAAAAAGCTTTAGGGTAGATTTTTTGCACGGTTTGCGCGTAGATTTCGGGGCTTACGCCCTCTTTTTCACAGGCAAATTTAAACCAACGATCGCCCTTTGAGACGTGCGAGATCTCCTCGTCTAAGATGACTTGCAAAATTTCGCAAAGACGTGCCTTGCTCCCGTCTTTTTCGCGCTCGTTTTCCAGCTTTTTTAGCATAAAAGCGTTTGCGTCAAGGCCGTTTGCCTCCATGTATCTAGGCAGCACCGCCATGCGCTCAAGCAGCGACGCGGAGGTATTTTGCAAAGCGATAAAAAGCCCGTCGTGTACGGCAAAATCGCCGTATTTTACGTCAAATTTAGCCATGTGATCCTTGATCATCTTAAAGTGCCTGATCTCATCCTCGGCGACCTCTAGCCAGTCGTCATAGTAGGCTTTTGGTAGCGCTCGGAAGCGATACGCCGCATCTAGCGCGATATCTACGGCGCTGTATTCGATGTGCGCGATCGAGTGAAGGAAGGCTTTTTGCTTGTCCGCTTGCTTTTTGCCGCCGATTTCTCTCATCGCTACGACCTCGCAAAATGCCGCGTAGCTTGGGTGCTCGAGCTGTTTTATCTCGTCAAATTTACCGCCCTCTTCTATTTGCGCGTCAAATTTACCGGCCTTGTACTCGGCGTAAAATCGTTTAAATTTATCAAATTTAAGCTCCTTGTCGCCGCACTCTAAAATTTCCCAAATTTGATCGAAAAATCTCATTTTATCACCTTAAATTTTACCCCGAAATACCCTAGCGCAAAGCCGATGATATGCGCGTACCAGGCGACGTTTACGCCCATGGCTACGGGTGCAAAACTCATTAGCAAGATAGCGATTATTAGCCCTTTTCGGCTGTTTGCGTCTAAAAACGCCAAAACGCCTAGTAGTAGGCTGATCGCGCCGCTAGCTCCGACTAAATTTATAAAAGTTCCGTTAGTTTTAAACATAACATAAATATAAATAAAACTAAGCAGCGAGGTCAAAACGCCTCCGACGCAGTAAACGACGGCGAATTTTTCGCTGCCGTAGTACCGCTCTAGAAGCGATCCGAACTGATACAAAACAGCCATATTCATCAGCAGATGGGCTAAATTTGCATGCATAAACATCGAGGTCGCCGGCTGCCAGACGTAAAATCCGTCCGTGAAAAACATATTTAGCCCAAGCGTCACATTACTACCGCAAATGCCGCAGTAAACGGCAAAATATACTAGACAATTTAACGCGATGAGCGATATCGTAGCTTTCAAAAACGGCTCCTTTTTAAAGGCTTTATCATATAAAATTTAGACATAAATTTAGCTAAAAATTAACCTTGCCAAAGCCGGCGAATCTGTTCGACGTTAGGCAAGTAGCGTCGCCGCCTTTGCACGCTACGATGTATGAGTTTACCTCTTTGCCGCCTATTTTATGGCTATTTTTTTGAAATAGATTTATAAAACCGCTTTTGTTTTTGCCCCTGGTATTATGCATAAATCTTATAGTTCCGTCGTCCTCTATGCGGTCTATGATGCCAAGGTGGGTTATGATTTGCTTGTTTTTGCCTTTGGTTTGACTCGTGGTGTTGTTAAAAAACACCAAATCTCCGAGCTTTGGGCTTGTTTGCGAGATCAAATTTCGCTTTTTGTAAAGATTATAAATAGCTTGCGATTTCGATCCTTGCTCGCCGTAAAATTTGAGTAAATTCGTCTCGGAAAAGTAAACGTTATTTATGTTTTTATTTACGAGCGAAACGAAGCCTGAGCAGTCTCCGCCGTCTTTTTTGCCTAAAAAGCCTTGCATAAAATTTGAAAGCGCTATGCCGCCCAGATCGTTAAATGCGTCTTGCTGCGAGTTTAAAAATCTCGCGTTTAAAATTTGTCCGCTTTGATCGGTCGGGTAAATTTTGGGCGTACTGTTCGCGCAACCGCTAAAAATCAAAGCCGCAATCGGCGCTAGCGGTAAAAAAATGGTAAATTTCATTTAAATCATCCTATTTTATATTTAAATTTCAAGGCGAAGTATCTTGTGATAAATTTAAATGTTTCGACGAAATTTTCGACCGAAGATAGAACATAATAGTTCATCGAGGGAGAAAATTTCTAGATCATTTAAATTTACCCAAGAGACAAGCCGTAGAGACGAACTGCCTAAAAGCAAAATTATATAAATAAATCGGTAAATATCGGCATAAATTTAAATTTATAAGCTAAATTTCACTATACTTTGGATTTTATTTAAGGATTTAAGATGATGCATTATTTAGAAATCGAAGGAAACGCGAAACTAGGCGGCGAGGTCGCCATAAGCGGTGCGAAAAACGCCGCCCTGCCCCTCATAGCCGCGGCTCTAATCATAAAAAACGACGTGACGCTAAAAAATATGCCAAACGTCGCGGATATAAAAACATTGGCGACGCTGCTCGTAAATTTGGGCGCAAAATGCGAATTTGCAGATGATCACACCCTAAAAATCAACTCAAATTACGTTAGCTCCACGAAGGCCAACTACGACATCGTGCGCAAAATGCGCGCCTCTATCCTGGTTCTTGGGCCGCTGCTAGCTAGGTTTGGGCACTGCGAGGTGAGTCTGCCCGGCGGCTGCGCGATCGGACAAAGGCCGATAGATCTACACCTAAGCGCGCTCGAAAAAATGGGCGCAAACATCGAGATAAAGCAAGGCTATGTCGTAGCCACGGCGCCTGACGGGCTAAAGGGCGCGCAGATCGTGTTTGATAAGATCACGGTAACTGGCAGCGAAAACATCATCATGGCCGCCGCGCTCGCTCACGGCACGACGCATCTGATCAACGTCGCCAAAGAGCCTGAGGTGGTGCAGCTTTGCGAGGTTTTGGCCGCAGGCGGCGTGAAGATCGAGGGTATCGGCACGGACGAGCTCGTGATCGAGGGCACGGATAGACGCCTGCTGGACGTCGGCGAGATAACGGTCATCCCCGATAGGATCGAGGCCGGGACGTATCTTTGCGCCGGAGCGATCACGAACTCGCAAGTAACCATCACGAACGCTAATGCAGCGCATCTGCGGGCCGTGCTTACTAAATTTAACCAAATGGGCTTTGAAACCGTCGTGGGCGGCGACAAAATCACGATAATGCCGGCTAAAAACGTAAATCCCGTCGAGATCGTAACGACTGAGTTTCCGGGGTTTCCGACCGATATGCAGGCGCAGTTTATGGCGCTCTCGCTCGTGGCAAACGGCGTTAGCACGATCGACGAGAGGCTTTTTGAGAACCGCTTTATGCACGTTAGCGAGCTCACGCGCATGGGTGCGGATATCCGTCTAAACGGCCACATCGCGACGATCTACGGCGGAGGCGAGATAAACGCCGCAGACGTGATGGCTACCGATCTTCGCGCAAGCTCGGCCCTAGTGCTAGCGGCCCTTGCCGCAAACGGAACTAGCCGCGTGCACAGAATTTATCACCTAGATAGAGGCTACGAGGGGCTAGAGCGCAAGCTGGCGGCTCTGGGCGCAAAAATACGCAGGCTGGAGGAGTAAAATGACGCTAGAGCTTGCTCAAAATTTGATCCTAGAAAAAGCTAAATTTGACGGCTGCGGCGAGTTTGCGAGCCTTGAGCGCGCGACGGGTAAAATTTTAGCACAGGACGTCGTTGCCGTTAAAAATTTGCCCTCCTTCGACAACGCCGCGATGGACGGCTACGCGCTCAAATTTGACGATTTTAACGAGCTGTTAAGCGTCGCGGCAACTGTCTTGGCAGGCGATGAGGCTGAAATCACGCTAAAAAAAGGCGAATGCGTAAAGATAATGACCGGCGCAAAAATGCCGACAAATGCCGACACCGTCGTGCCTTTTGAGGACGCTATTTTGCAGGACGGCAAACTCTCGCCGCAAAGCAAAGTCAAAAAATTTAACGCCCTAAGATATAAGGGCGAAGAGGTCAAAGCGGGCGAAATTTTGCTAAAAAAAGGCGAAATTTTAACGCCCCCAAGAGTAATGATGCTAGCCGCTCAGGGCATCTACTGCGTCTGCGTAGAGCGCGAGCTAAAGATCGGTGTATTTTCAAGCGGCGACGAAGTGGTCGAGCCGTGGCAAAACGCTAGCGAGGAGCAAATCTATAACGCAAACGGCGCAGGCATCGCGTCTTTGCTTCAAAGCTTCGGCTTTGCCAGCTCGTACGCGGGCATCATAAAAGACGACTTAGAAAGCACGACGCGAGCGCTAGAGATGGCCGAATTTGACGTTATTATCACAAGCGGCGGAGCGAGCAAGGGCGAGGCTGATTTTATGAAAACGGCGCTTTTAAATTTGGGCTTTAGTGAGCTTTTTGACGGCGTAAATATCCGACCCGGACGACCGAGTAAGGCATTTATAAAAGATAAAAAAATCGTCTTTATCCTGCCCGGAAATCCGATGGCGGCGTTTTTGATGTGCTTCTTGCTGGTCGTTCCTTTTTTAAAGGGCACGCGGCTAGAAAAATTTGACGCCGCCCTAAATCAAGACGTAAAAATAAAGTCGGGACGCCAAAATATCGTGCTCGGTAGCTTTTTCGAGGGCAAACTTAGCGTGACGGATAATAATAAATTCGGCTCGGGCATGATAACTCCGCTCATCAAAAGTAACGCTGTTTTGGTAACAAGCGAAAGTCTCGGCGAGCTAAAAGCGGGCGAAATCGTAAAAATTTTGAAATTTTCTTGACAAATGAAAACGTTTTTGCTAAAATTGCGACTTCTCAAACGGTGCGGGAATAGCTCAGGGGTAGAGCACAACCTTGCCAAGGTTGGGGTCGCGAGTTCGAATCTCGTTTCCCGCTCCATTTTTTTCTTACTATTTTTTCCCATTTTTTTATTTTCATCAGATTTAGCGCTTTGGCCGATGTATTGCGTTTCAAGCGGCAAAATCACGCTTGCGGACTTGGGCTTTACGGACAAAAGCGACGAGATTTTAAATTTAGGCGAAAACAAAGCCGCAAAAATAAATTCGCGAGATTTAGCAGAGATTTTAAAAAAGCGCGGCGTAGAGCTTGAGGATAAAAGCGGCGGAGAGACGATATTTGTAAAAAACTGCGACGCGTTAGATCTCGTGCAGCGCGCCTTTTTGCAAGAGGTTACGAGCGAGTTTAAGGGACTGCAATTCGTCAAATTTCCGCTTATTGAGCCTCAAAACGAACTTCCTAAAAACTTCTACGAATACAAATTCGATAAAATTTACGTAAATAAAATCAATCCAAAAGGCAGCTTTAGAGCCGGTTTTATCATGCCAAACGGCTCGCAGCCAAGCGTATTTTTTAGATATGAAATAAACGCAAAAATGCCGGTTTTAAGGGCCACCAAGCCGCTTGCTACGCGCCAAATGCTAGGTATCGGCGACTTTGCAAAGGACTGGGTCGAGCTTGGCGAGTTTAGCCCCGACATGATGAGTGACACGCCAAATGCGAGGCTAGCAGCCAAGCAAAACATAAAAAGCGGCGAAGTGTTGCGGCTGCGGCAGTTCACCCCGTTACCGCTCATAAAAAAAGGCGAGCGCGTCAATGCCGTGCTTAGCGACGGGGCGCTTAGCATCATCGTCGAGGTCACGGCGCTAGAAAACGGCAATCTAGGCGAGACTATCAAGGTTAAAAATAACGACAAAAAGGTCTTTAGCGCTCAAATTGTCTCAAAAAAACAGGTGATGATAAGATGAAAATTTTTCTAGGTATCAGCGGTGCAAGTGGCGTAAATTTGGGTTTAAAGCTCGCCCGCGAGATAGCAAAAAGAAGCGAGCTGCATCTGTGCGTGAGTAAAAACGCGATAAACGTGCTGGAAAAAGAGTTAAATTTGACGGATATTTTTTATAAAAACGGCGGGGCGGGTTTAAAATTTAACGCAAACCAAAATAGCGCCAAATTTGACAAAGATCGCGAAGACGCAAAATTTACAAATTTTAGCTCCGCCCAAGGTGAGCTAGATTTTGGAGGCGGAGACGAAAGATCGCAAAATCAAAGCGGCAAATTTACAGATAATGCGCAAGGTTTGGACGACAACGGTTTAAAATTTACCGGTTTGGACAACTGCGCTCTTGACGACACAAACGGACAAAATTGCAAATTTGAGGGCGGCGAGAAAAACGAGCGGCAAGACGCTCAAATTTTAGGTAAATTTGAGAGGGCTAAATTTCAAAACCAATGCGATCTTGATAAAAATCACATTCAAAAAGACGCAAAACAAGACGAAATTTATCAAATTTGGCAAGATTTGCAAAATCGCGCCGCCATCCATGACGACTCCGATCTCGCCGCAGCGCCGAGCTCGGGCTCGTTTGGCATAGACGCTACTATCGTCGCGCCCTGCTCTATCAACACGCTAGCTAAAATCCACGCGGGCTTTGCCGACACGCTGATAACTCGTGCTGCCGCAGTCGCGTTAAAAGAGCGAAATAGGCTGGTTTTGGGCGTTAGAGAGATGCCGTTTTCTACGCTAGCGCTCGAGCACGCGGCCAAGCTTTCCGCGCTCGGCGCCGTTATCGCGCCGCCGGTTTTGGGTTATTATTCGGCTCAAAATAGCCTTTGGGATATGGAAAATTTCATTATCGGAAAGTGGCTTGATCTGCTTGGACTCGAGCATCAAATTTACAAAAGATGGAGCTAAAACAGCTGCGCTAGTCGCAAGATAAAGTCCTGTTTTAGGCATAAAATAGTAAAATCATCCTTTAAAATTTAAAGGCGAAAAATGAAAGCTTGTATCTATCCCGGCACCTTTGATCCCGTCACAAACGGCCATCTAGACGTCATCAAGCGCGCGGCTAAAATTTTCGATAAAGTTATCGTTGCAGTCGCGGCTAGCGAGAGCAAGCAGCCATATTTTAGCTTGGCTGGACGCGTAGAAATGGTAAAAATATCAACGACGGACTTAAAAAACGTCGAGGTCGTGGGCTTTGATAACCTGCTCGTTGATTTTGCTAAAAATTGCGGCGTAAACGTCGTGATCCGTGGGCTTCGCGCGGTTAGCGACTTTGAGTACGAGCTGCAAATCGGATACGCAAACGCCGTGCTTTGGGATGAGCTTGAGACCGTTTATCTGATGCCGAGCCTGCAAAACGCCTTTATTTCAAGCTCGATCGTGCGCTCCGTTCTTAGCCACGACGGCGACGTTAGCAAGCTAGTTCCGAGCGAAATTTTAGAATCTTTGAAAGGCTAAATTTGTATATTTTATTTGAAGGTATCGACGGAGCGGGCAAAAGCACGCAGATAGCGCGGCTGGCGGCGGCTTACCCGCAAGCGATCGTAACCAAAGAGCCGGGCGGCACGAAGCTTGGCGAAAATTTGCGCGAGATTTTACTAAAGGAAAACGATCTGGATAAAAGGGCCGAAATTTTGCTATTTTTGGCCGATAGAGCCGAGCATTTCGGTAAAATAATAAAACCGAATTTAGATAAAATGATTTTAAGCGACAGAGGCTTCGTTTCTGGCATGGCTTACGCGCTGGCTGGTGGAAATTTTAGCTTTGAAGAGCTTTTAAATTTAAACAAATTCGCCCTGCAAGGAAATTTTCCGCAAAAAATAGTATTTTTTAAAGCGGATGAAAGCACGCTAAGATCGCGCCTAAACTCGCGCGCGCAGATGGACGGCATAGAGGCTCGCGGGTTTGGTTATCTGCTAAGAGTGCAGGACGCGATGGAGGAAATTTTGCAAAAACTAGACGTCTGCTACGTCACGATCAATGCCGCCATGGACGAGGAAAAAATAACGAATTTGATAAAGGAGTTTATAAATGATTAGCGCATTAAGGGGGATGAAGGACGTTTTGCCGCCCCAGTCGGGACTTTACGAGAGGATAATCAAAATCTGCGAAGAGGTCGTGAAAAACTACGGATACGAGTTCGTGCTAGCTCCGCACCTGGAGCAAACGGCGCTTTTTCGCCGCAGCGTCGGCGAGAGTAGCGACATCGTGGGCAAGGAGATGTATCAGTTTGAGGACAAGGGCGGCAACGACGTTTGCCTGCGCCCCGAGGGTACGGCTGGAGTTGTGCGCGCCTTTATCGAGGCTAAATTTGACCGCGCGGGCGGCGTGAGACGGTACTTTTACCACGGTTCGATGTTTCGCTACGAGCGTCCGCAAAAAGGACGTTTACGCGAGTTTCATCAGTTTGGCTGCGAGTGTTTCAATGAACCTAGCGTTTATGAGGACGCGAGCGTTATTTTGATGATAAACGAGATATTTTCGCGCCTAGGTATCAAAACTAAGCTACTTATAAATTCGCTCGGAGACGCCGCCAGCATGAGCGCATACCGCGAAAAGCTGGTTAAATTTTTGGACGAGCATGAGGGTCAAATTTGTGAGGACTGCAAGCGCAGAAAGCTCACAAACCCTATCCGCGTGCTAGACTGCAAGGTAGAAAGCTGTCAGAAAATCTACGCAAACGCGCCGCTGATAATCGGCAGTCTAAACGACGAATGCGCGAGCGAGTTTAAAAAGCTACAAGAAATTTTAAGCGGCAACGGCGTGGAGTTTGAGATAGATCCAAAGCTCGTGCGCGGGCTTGATTATTACTGCAAAACGGCGTTCGAGTTCGTTTCAAACGAGATCGGCGCGCAAAGCGCGGTCGCGGGCGGCGGACGCTACGACAGGCTGGTCGAGTACTTAGGCGGCAAGGCTAGTTACGGCGTTGGTTTTGCGATGGGTATAGAGCGCATAATGGAAATCCTAGGCGGCCGCGAGAGCCAGAGCGAAAGAAGCGGCGTATATATCGGCGCGATGGACTCCGATGGCGTGGACGCGGTCTATAAAATAGCGATAAATTTAAGAAAAAGCACCTCCGTCATCGTGAGCTACGAGCCAAAAAAACTACAAAAGCACCTAAACGCCGCAGATAACGCAAATGCTAGAATCTGCCTTTGCGTCGGCGAGGACGAGCTAAAATCGGGTAAAATTTGGCTAAAAGATCTGAGCGAAAAAGCCGAAAAAACGCTTGATTTGGTTGATTTGGAGACGGAACTTAAAAGGATTTTAAATGTATGATTACGGTTTAAATTTGTGGGGAAACAACAACTTCATCGTCGAAAACGGTAAAATTTGCGTCAATACCGGCTCAAAACCCGCCATCATCGACATCGTAAAAAGCATCAGGAGCGAAGGCTACCGAGGCCCGCTATTGCTGCGCTTCCCTCATCTCATACACAAGCAAATTTCGCAAATTTACAAAAGCTTTGAGAGCGCGAAAAACGAATTTGGCTACAAAGGTAGCTTTAACGCTGTTTATCCGCTAAAAGTAAATCAATATCCGGGCTTTGTAAAAAATCTAGTCCGTCACGGCCAAAAATACGGCTACGGGCTGGAGGCAGGCTCAAAGGCCGAGCTACTGCTGGTGATGGCGTATAATAACGAAGGCGCGCCGATCACCGTAAACGGCTTTAAGGATAAAGAGATGATAAACATCGGATTTATCGCGGCCGAAATGGGGCACAACATCACGCTAACGATCGAGGGACTAAACGAGCTTGAGGCTATCATCGCCATCGCAAAAGAGCGTTTCGCGCCAAAGCCAAACATCGGTCTGCGCATAAGGCTGCATAGCAGTGGATCTGGTATCTGGGCTAAAAGCGGCGGTATAAACTCTAAATTCGGCCTAACCGCTACCGAGCTAATCGAAGCGGTAAATTTGCTAAAAGAGGCAAATTTGCTCGATCGATTTAACATGATCCACTTTCATATCGGTTCGCAAATCACCGAAATCCACCCGCTAAAAAAGGCTCTAATCGAGGCAGGAAACATCTACGCCGAGCTGCGAAAAATGGGCGCGAAAAATCTAAAAGCCATAAATTTAGGCGGCGGTCTAGCTATAGAGTACTCGCAGTTTAAGGAAAACTCGAGCCGAAACTACACGCTTAGCGAATACGCCAACGACGTGGTCTATCTGCTAAAGACGATGGCTACGCAGCGAAACGAAGTAGAGCCCGATATCTTTATCGAGAGCGGCCGCTTCGTATCGGCTTCGCATGCTGTGCTGGTCGCGCCCGTTTTGGAGCTCTTTAGTCAGGACTACACCGAGGAAAAGCTCGTACTAAAAAAGAAAAATCCTCAGCTAATCACCGAGCTAAACGACCTGCTAAGCACGATAAAACCGTCAAACGCGATAGAGTATCTGCACGATAGTATCGATCATATGGAGAGTATACTCACGCTATTTGATCTAGGCTACGTCGATCTGCAAGACCGCTCGAATGCTGAAATTTTAACCCACCTAATCATAAAAAAAGCGGCTAAAATCCTCGGCACCAAGCAGCACAACGCCGAGCTTTTAAAGCTGCAAGAGGAGGCGCAGGAGCGCTATCTCGTAAACTTCTCGCTATTTCAGTCGTTGCCTGATTTTTGGGGTTTAAAGCAAAATTTCCCTATCATGCCGCTTGACCGCCTAGACGTGCGCCCTACCCGCTCGGCGTCGCTGTGGGATATCACGTGCGATAGTGATGGCGAAATAGGCTTTGACGACGAGGAAAATCCTTTGTTTTTACACGACGTAGACGTGGAAAAAGAGGAGTACTTTTTGGGATTTTTCCTAGTAGGAGCGTATCAGGAGGTGCTGGGTATGAAGCACAATCTCTTTACTCACCCGACCGAAGCTACTATCGAGATAGACGCCGAGGGATTTAAGGTGTCGCACCTGCTAGAAAGCCAATCGATCCTTGATATCATGGAGGATCTTGACTACGACATCTACGAGATCCAGGACATCCTAAACGAGCGCATCGAAAAGTCAAAGCTCGTAACCGACTCGCAGCGCAAGCAAATTTTAGGCGAAATGTATCTGTTTTTAAACGATAACGGCTATCTAAAAACTATATCTTAAATTTAGAAAAAAGGAGTAAAAATGCTATCAAAAAGAGTTCAGGTGCTAGGCGAGAGCCTAACCATCGAAATCAGCACCAAGGCAAAAGAGATGAAAGCCTACGGCGAGGACGTGATCAGTTTCGGCGCGGGCGAACCGGACTTCGACACGCCCGAGATCATCAAAAACGAGGTAAAATCCGCCCTAGATAAAGGCTGCGGCAAATACACAGCCGTAGCGGGTACGCCAGAGGTAAGAGAGGCGGTCGCCGCAAAGCTAAAGCGCGACAACGGCCTAAACTACGCGCCAAATCAAATCATCACCAATGTCGGCGCCAAGCACTCGCTTTTTAACGTATTTCAGGCGCTAATCGACGAGGGCGACGAGGTTATCGTACCAAGCCCGTACTGGGTAAGCTACCCGGAGATGGTCAAATTTAGCGGCGGCAATCCAGTTTTTATCGAAACTAGCGAAAAGACCGGCTTTAAAATCACTCCCGAACAGCTAAAGGCGGCGATCACTCCTAGAACTAAAATTTTAGTATTAAACAGCCCTTGCAATCCGACGGGCGCGATATATAGCCGAAAAGAGCTGGAGGCGCTGGGCGAAGTGCTAAAAGGCACGAAAATCATCGTAGCTAGCGACGAAATGTACGAAAAGCTAAACTACGAGGGCGAATTCGTCGCGACTGCGGCGGTGAGCGAGGATATGTTTAACCGCACGATCACGATAAACGGCCTAAGCAAATGCGGCGCGATGCCCGGCTGGAGATTTGGCTATATGGCTAGCCCGTTTAAGGAGCTAAACGCCGCGGTAAACAAGCTACAAAGCCAAAGCACGAGCAACATAAACTCCCTAACGCAAGCCGGTGCCATCCCTGCGTTGCTCGGCAAAGCCGACGAGGACATCGCGTATATGAAGGGCGAGTTTAAAAAGCGCCGTGATCTAGGCGTTGAGATGATAAACGCTATACCGGGACTTAGCGTGCTTAAGCCCGACGGCGCGTTTTATCTTTTTATAAATTGCTCCGAGGTCGAGCCTGATAGTATGAAATTTTGCAAAGAGCTACTAGAAAAGGCCAAGGTCGCCGTGGTACCCGGCGTAGGGTTTGGTATGGACGGATACTTTAGGCTATCTTTTGCGACCGATTTAGAAAGTATCAGAAAAGGTATCGCAAGGATCGGTGAATTCGTAAAAAGCTATAAAAAATAGCGTAAATTTTGGCTCAAATTTGACGCGGCTTAAATTTGCGGCGTCAAATTTGGGTTTTTATAAATTTAGCTTCCATAAATTTGATAAACCTAGCATAAAATTTAAATCGTCGCTTTAATCTAAATACTCAAATTTCTCCTCAACGTTCATCATCACTTCGCAGTCGCAGTATCCGCCCTGCTCTTTAAGCCACGCAAGCACGCTCAAAACGTCTTTTACATCCAAATTTGAGAGAATTTGCTCGGTGAGTTTTAGGCTGTGACCGCAGCCATGCGCGTGAAGCTCGGCGTCCAAAAGCTCGAAAAGCCGTATAAATTTATCTTCGGGCATAGGCAAATTTTGTCTAAACCAGGCTTTTTATAGCTTTTAAAATTTCCTTTCTTTTGCTTTTTTCCATGGATTTTTTCGTTCAAATTTACGCCGTTAAATTTGACGGCTATTGCGCAACAGCCGTCAAATTTTTAGTTTTTCTTAAAAAATCTCGCGATCTTAGCTTGCAGTTTGAAAAAGTCGGCTAGCTCCATTATCGGATATGCGCCTGCGTATTTTTTACCGCCTGCGATATCCTTTGACACGCCGCCGCGCGCTGCTATCTGAGCAAAGTCGCCGACGCTTACGTGGCCGGCAGAGCCGCTTTGTCCACCCATCACGACGTTGCGTCCAAGCTTGGTCGAGCCTGCTAGCCCTACCTGAGAGACTAGTATCGAGCCGTAGCCTATCTCGCAGTTGTGGCCGATTTGCACGAGGTTGTCGATCTTGGCGTATGCTTTTACGACCGTGCTTTCAAACACGCCGCGGTCTATCGTCGTGCACGCGCCGATCTCGACGAAATCCTCTAAAACGACGTTGCCGTTGTGGTAAATTTTCACGTGTTCGCCCGTTTTCGTGTGCGCGTAGCCAAAGCCGTCGCTACCGATGACGGCGTTTGCGTTGATGCGGCAACCGTTGCCGATAACGGTGTCGTTATAGATGACGACGTTTGGATGGATGACGCAGTTTGCGCCGATTTTTACGTTATCGCCGACGTAGGCGCCGGCCATCACGAGCGTGTTGTCGCCGATCGCGGCGCCTGATCCCACGTAGACGTTTGGCATTATCTTTGCGCTTGGCGAAATTTGCGCAGGTTGCGGCTGGGAGGCTAGAAGCTCTTTGGCAAAATATTCGCTTAATATAGCAAAGGCAAGGTGCGGGTTTTCTACCACCACCGCTCTACTTTGCGCGCCGACAAGTTCTTTTAAATTTGACGCGACTAAAATCGCGCCCGCCTTTGAGCCCTCGATAAATTTAGCATTTTTCTCGCTATCGCAGTAGCTAAGCTCGCTAGCACCTGCGTTTGAGAGCGAATTTAGAGCCGTGATCTCTAGCTCCTCGCCGCTAAACTCAAGCCCCAAAATTTTATAAATTTCGCTTAGTTTCATCATAGATCCATTAGTACCGAGCCGCCGCGAACGACGTCTGTAGGGTTAAATTTTTTGATAGCTTTGAGGAAATTTTCTATCCTGCTCGCGTCGTCGCTGACCATGACGACGATGTAGTTTTCGTTGGTGTTGGCTACGATGCCGTTGTAGGCCTTTAGTATCGCATCTAGTCCGCCGAAATTTTCGCTTAGCGGGATTTTTACCAGCGCCATCTCTTTTTCGACGAATTCGCCGCTTTCGATGACTTTGTAGGTCGGTATTAGCTTGTGTAGCTGCTTTACGATCTGCTCGAGCACGCGCTCGTCGCCGCTAGTGACGATGCTGATACGCGAAAGCTCGGTGCCTGGGATCGGTGCAACCGTGAGCGTGTCGATGTTGTATCCGCGTCCCGCAAAAAGCCCGGAAATGCGCGATAAAACGCCGTGCTCATTTAGCACGATGACTGAAATCACTCTTCTTATGCTCATTTTTATTCCTTGCTTTTTAAGATCATGTTGTATATCGCCGCTCCCGCAGGAACCATCGGCAGTACGTCCTCAAATCTATCCACGCGCACGTCTAGCACCGCCGTTTTACCGCAGGCCATCGCCTCTTTTAGCGCGGAGCGAAACTCGTCTTTCGTGTGGCATACGAAGCCTACCGCGCCAAATCCCTCCGCGATTTTTACGAAATCAGGCTGCAAACTAAGGTCGGTCGAGGAGTAGCGCTCGCCGTAGAAAAATGTCTGCCACTGGCGCACCATGCCTAGGAAGTTGTTATTTAAGATGATGTT
>NZ_CAUPZM010000037.1:0-16465 GCF_963515975.1 Campylobacter showae | reverse complement strand
ACCGCCGACCTTCGGGTTATGAGCCCGACGAGCTACCACTGCTCTACTCCGCGATGAAATTTGAGTGGATGGGGTAAGAGGATTCGAACCTCTGGATGATTGGACCAAAACCAATTGCCTTACCGCTTGGCGATACCCCAGCCTGTAAAAAGAAAGGTGATTATATATATTTTTACCTTATTTGTCAAGCTTTTTGGCAAATTTTCGCCGTTTTTTTCAAAGTTTTTCCATAAAAGCCGTGCTATACGAGCCGTTTAAGCGTCTGTTTATATCGTTCTGCCAGCTTGCAGGCAGCGCTTCTAGCGCTCTAAATTTGGGCAATAAATCCAAATTTTCGCTCGGATTAAAAAATAGCTTGTTTATCTGCATTATGCTTAGAGCATTTTTGTTTTTTTGCAAGATCTCTACCTCGCAGCCGGCCTTGCACGACCCGTTTTCAAGCACTTTATAGTACCAGCCGGTTAATCCGGTGACAAAAATCTCTTTGGCTAAATTTGCATTTCCCCAGCGTTTTGCGAGCTTAAAACACGGTTTTCTAGGCTGGGTTACTTGCAGCACCAGCGAGCCGATTTTATGGACGTCGCCCACATTTACGCTAGTTTCATCTAGTCCGCTAACGGTCAAATTTTCGCCCATCGCGCCTAGCGGCAAATTTTTAAGCCCAAGATAAGCTTCCCACGCGGGATAGTTTTCTAGCGAATTTGCAAACACGGCTTTATTTACGCCGCCGTGATGCTTGGTGTCGGCGACCTCGTCGCCCTCAAAGCCAAGCTCGTTTGCGTAGATTTCGCCCGTCTGCGCATTTTTAAATATCGCCGAGCGCCAAGCCTTGCCCAGCTCGTCCGTGGCCGCCACGCTGCCGTACTGCCTTGCTTTACCTATCAAGAGCGCTTTTACGAATGCCATCTTGTCCTCACGCCACGTTTTGTAGATTTAGCCTGACCTGCTCGCCCTCGTCGTTAAACTCAAATCTCACCGCCCTAGCCCCAAAACTCTTTGCGATCGCTTCTAGCGTATCGCGCGCGGATTTGTGGATCTTGGACTGGAGCTGATTTATCAGGCGCACGGACATCTTTTCGACCTCGGCGCGCGCCTCCTCGATGAGCCTGTTTTTATCCTCCTCGCTAAAACTACTACCGAAAAATCCGTTTAGCGAATCAGGCAGCAAAAATGGGATAAATTTACCGTTTTTCTCATCGTAAAATTTCATATTCGCGATCGAAAATTTGTATTTGCAAGGCGGCATCTTGATGAGATACTCCTCGTTCGCGACGTTTACGATCTCTAGGCGCGGGCTCGTTAGGTCGTAGATGAAATTTATCTCAAACTCAAATATCATCGAGAGCTTTTTCTCGCTCACCAGCCAGCGCAGATACTCCTTGCCGAAGCTACCGAATGCATGGTCGGTCTTAGTCACGATCTCTTTACTATAGACCTGAAAAACGGATAGCTCACCGATGGATTTTAGCTGCGATATCTCGGTGCTGATCTGCGTAGTCGCGGGCTTTTGCGCGGTTTTTAAGGCTTTGTTAAATCTAAAAATCATAAATACGCAAATCGCTAGCAAAATCGCTAAAATAAAGCTCGTAACATCTATCATCTTTACTCCTTTAAAAGGCGATTTTAGCGAAATTCGTTAAAATAATCGTTAAATTTGAGCTTTTGGCTGTTTTATATCGGTATAAATTTGAATTGTAAATTTAAATTTAGCAAGCTTTTAGAGCGGGTGCGGTTTGGCAAAACCCGTACCTTTAAGATACGGGTTTAAATTTGGCTCAAATTCGCTCCAAATTTAGCAAGCAAATTTGAGCTCAAATTTAACCGCCTAAAACACCTGAATAAATTTAAAATCATGCTCTCTGAGCACTTTTTTGATGAGCTCTTGATGATCCTCGCCCTTGGTTTCGAGCGTGATCGTGATATTGGCGTCGCCGTACTCTAGGCTAGTAGAGAAGCGATCGTAGTCGATTTTCACGATATTAGCATTTGCGATCTTTAGGCTATCGGTTAGACTCATGAGCGCGCCGGGTTTGTCGATCAGCGTGATTTGCAGCGCCATCTTGCGGTGGGATTTGATGAGACCCTTTTCGATGATGACGTTTAGCATTTGCACGTCGATGTTTCCGCCGCTTAGCACGATGCCGATACGCTCGCCGGCTTTAAATTTGACCTTGTTGTGCAGGATGCTAGCTACGCCGACCGCGCCCGCGCCCTCGACTACGATCTTTTGCGTCTCGAGCAGGAACAAAATCGCGTTTGCAATCTCCTCGTCGTCGACCTGCACAAACTCGTCCACGCACTCCAGGATATTTGTCAGCGTCGTCTCGCTAGCGTCTCGAACCGCGATACCGTCGGCGATCGTGCGCACGGTTTTTGAGTTTATGCTTTTTTTAGCGCTAAAGCTGTTAAACATCGCAGGCGCGCCCTTCGCGCTCACGGCGACCACGCGGATGTCTGGGTTTACCTGCTTTACGCAACTTGATATACCGCTTATTAGCCCGCCGCCGCCGACCGGTACGATGATAGTCTCAAGCTCGGCTAGATCGTCAAGCATCTCAAGTCCCACCGTGCCCTGCCCGGCCATCACGTACTCGTCGTCAAACGGATGGATAAAGCTCATGCCCTGCTGCTTGGCGTACTCGACGGCGTAGGCGTAGGCCTCGTCGAAGTTATCGCCCTTTAGAATGACTTCGGCGCCTAGATCTTTGGTGCCTAACACCTTTAAAAGCGGCGTGGACTCGGGCATCACGATGGTAGCGGGCGTTTTAAACTCGCGCGCCGAGATAGCTACGCCTTGGGCGTGATTGCCCGCACTTGCTGCGACGACGCCTTTTTTGCGCTCGTTTGAGCTTAAATTTGCGATTTTATTATACGCGCCGCGGATCTTGTATGCGCCCGTGCGCTGGAGGTTTTCTTCTTTTAGATAAATGAGCGCGCCGCTTGCGAGGCTTAGTTTCGCACTGTAAGCAAACGGCGTCTTATACACAAAGCCGCTTATAGTGCGCTTGGCTTGGATTATTTTATTTAAAGAGATCATTTTAGCCTTTCGTTTTTGTTTAAATTTTACTTTTCGTCGCTTTTACTCGCGCGTTTATTTACCGTATTTTTGCTTACGTTTTCTTTATTTTTATTTATATTTTCGTTTTTGCCGTTATCTGCTACGTTTACGGCGCCGCCTCAAAATCGAGCCTCGCCGTCAAATTTAGACCAATCAAGCCTTTGAAGCTCGATTTTTATGCACTTATCCTGTACGAAATTTATCCCGTTTTCGCGCGCGACAGCTCCTGCTTCGTCGTTTGTTATCCCCAGCTGTAGCCACAGCGTTTTCACGCCTTTTTTGACGGCGTCCTTTACTAGCTCGCTAGCAAACTCGCCCTTTCTAAACATCACGGCGATATCGATATTTTCATCTATTTGGGTCAAATTTCTATAAACCTTGCGCCCTAAAATTTCATCAAATTTTGGATAGACGGGAAATACACTAAATCCGCTCTCAATGAGAAATTTTGCCACCTCGTTGCTAGGCTTGCTCTCATCAGGACTAAGGCCCACGACCGCGATATTTTTAGCAGAGGATAAAATTTGCCCCAAGTCGCTAGGCATTTTTACTCCTTAAAAGCACGCCGCACTCGATGTGAGCAGTGTTTGCAAACTGATCAAAGACGGCAAATTTAACCGCCTCATGCGTTAGGGCAAGCTGCGCTATATCGCGTTTTAGGCTTTGCGGCGAACAGGAGATGTAGATGATATTTTCGTAGTTTTTGATGAAATTTATCACGCTCTCATCAAGTCCCGCGCGAGGCGGATCGACCAAAACGTGCGAAAAGTCGTAGCTAAAGATATCAAGCTCTCTTAAGCGGTTAAACTCGCGCTCGCGCCCAAACGCGCTCATTAGCTCCTCGGCACTCATTCGCAAAAATTTGATGTTATCTACGCCGTTTAGTTCGCAGTTTTTAAGGGCATTTGCGATCGAGCTTTTGGATATCTCGGTCGCCAAAACGCGCTTAAATTTTTCCGCCATCGGGACGGTGAAGTTGCCGTGTCCGCAGTAAAGCTCGAGCAAATCCGCGCCGCGCTCTACGCAGACCTTCGCCCATGCGACCATCTTTTCGTTTACGGCGGTGTTTGGCTGGATAAAAGCTCCGTCGCCGAATGTAAATTTGTAAATTTTACCGCCGATATTTAGGCTATCTAGCAAATTTAACTCGCCGCTTAGCAGCTTTTGCCCCTTTGCTCTCGCAGCGATCGTCACGCGGTGACCGGCAAGCTCGCGCGCTAAGCTTTCTATCTCGCTCTGTTCGGCTTGGCATAGACGCTTATGATAGAGCAGCGTCGCTAGTATCCCGCTCGCGCACGAGATAAACTCGGCGCCAAAGAGCCTCTCTTTTAAAATTTGATTTTTCATAAGCGCTTCAAGCAAACGCGGCATCAAATTTGCGATAGGAGCGGCTACTTTTGGGCATTCGTCTATCATAATCCGCTTGGTTTTGGCACCGTGCATCGTGTATGCTAGATCGACCGCGCTATGCCAAATATCGTGCCAAATTCCAAACTCCGCCCTCGTGCGGTAAGCGGCCCTCTGCGAGGCGAAAAACTCAAATTCGCCGCGGTAAAACGGTTCAAATTCGCGCCTTATGAGATCTTTTTTAAATTCAGCCTGCTCCTCATAAGGCATATCAAGAGTGCAGCTACCGCACTCTCCTAAAAATTTACAAAACTTATCGGGCAAATTTAAACCTTTTGCCCGACGAATCTAACCACTAATGCCGTCACCAAAAGCCCAAATGGAAGCACTATCCAGATACTTAGGCCAAGCGCGGTCGGGAAGTATCCCGCAAAAATACTAATCGCGCAAACGGCAAGCGCATAAGGCATCTGAGTCTGGACGTGATCGATGTGGTTACACCCCGCGCCCATGGACGAAAGTATCGTAGTATCCGAGATCGGAGAGCAGTGATCGCCGAATATCGCGCCCGTTAAAACGGCTGAGATATTTACTATCATATACGCGTGCAAGGCGTCGCCCTCTAGTCCGCTGTGCATGCCCACCGCGCTAGCTAGCGGTATCGCAAGCGGCATCAAGATACCCATCGTGCCGTAGCTGGTGCCGGTAGAAAAGCTGATAAACGAACCCAGCATAAAAATCGCCGCCGGAAGGACGATCTTTGGCGTAGACTGCGAAAGCAGATCGACTAGGTAGCGAGACGTGCCGAGCTCCTTGATCACCGAGCTAAGCGACCAAGCAAGAAGCAGGATGATGATCGTAGTTATCATGGTTTTCCAGCCCTTACCCCATGTCTCTATCGCCTCGCGCACGGTTAAAATTTTTCTATAAACGGCCATAAATATCGCCACTATCGTAGCTAACAAAGCTGACTGAAATAGCGCCACCGATGCATCAGCTGCGCCAAAAGTAGCCTGGAAGGTGTGGAACGTAAGCGGATGAGCCTTCGCGCTCTCAAGAGCCTCGCCCTCAAGCGAGCCCAAACCGCTAAAATAAAAGCTAACGAACGCGCCCAAAATAAGCACCAAAAGCGGCACGATCGCGTTTGAGCTTTGTAGTTTTATGTTTTCTTTAGGCTCTAGCGTCTTATCCTCGACGTCCTCTATCATCGCTCCGTCGCGTCTAGGGTGTAGTTCGCCCGCTCTAGCTCTGCGCTCGGCTTTTAGCATACCGGCAAATTCGCGCCCCATAAATGCGGTGCAGACGATAAAAAATAGCATGAAAAGATTGTAAAATCTATAAGGCATCGTCTCGACGAAGATGCTAAAAGCGTTTACGTTCGTTATGCCGATGAGCTCGTAGCCTTGTTTGATCAGCGAGATCTCAAGTCCGACCCAAGTCGAGATGACGGCTAGGCCCGCTATCGGAGCGGCGGTAGCGTCGATGATGAAGGCTAACTTTTCGCGAGAGACTTTAAATTTGTCCGTTATCGGGCGCATGATCGGGCCCACGATGAGGGAGTTCGCGTAGTCGTCAAAAAAGACGAAAAGTCCCATCACCCAGGTTGAAATTTGAGCCGAAACGCCTGTTTTAGCCTTTTTGCTCAGCCATATCGCCACGGCTTTGGTTCCGCCCATTTTGGTGATGAGCGCGACCACGCCGCCGATACAAAGCACCTGAAGCACGATGCCCGCGTTCCAGCTATCGGCTAGCGAGCCCACGACCCTTTTTACGATGTCGGTAAAGCCCTTTACGAAGGTCATCGGGATGCTTGAATCGATGACGTTTATGAGAAACGTACCGCTAAAAACGCCGATAAACAGCGACAAAACGACGTCTTTGGTGATAAACGCCAAAACTATCGCCACCACGGGCGGTATGAGCGTCCAAAAGCCGAAAATTTCGGCATTTTTTTTCGCTACTTCGGGATCTACGGCTAGCGCCAAGATCGGCAAAAGCGACAAAAATAAAATCTTTTTCATCAAAAACTCCTTTTTGTTTTTCGTCGGTTTAATCAAATTTTCCGCCCCGCGTGCCATCGGTCGGTATTTAAGGCATAAATTTAGCTAAATGCGGCTTAAATTTTTGTTTTAAATTCGCTTAGAATTCAAAATTTTTAGCTCTTTATTAAAATTTTATGTTAAAAATGAAGCTTTTGTGGAAATTTTGCTTAAAATGGCGCCAGACGGTAAATTTAAATTTGCTCGTAGTTTAGATTTTACGGGAAATTTTAGCTTTGATTTATCGGTCAAATTTGGTATTTAGCGAGCCGTGCGTCATTTGCACGAAAGAAGATTAAATTTAGATTTTCGTTTCAAGATTGAGCGGGCTCGGGCAATGTAAATGCAGCCTCGCTTCCGCTGCTCAAATTTGAGATCAGGCGTAAATTTAGGATTAAATTTGACCAAAAACAGCCGAATTTAATCCTAAAATCCACAAATTTGACCGCAAAGCCTACTTTTTCTCGATAAAAAGCCCGGCCCAAGTCTGCTGCGTCGCCATCGCCTCGACGACGTTGATATTGACGCGGTGAGGCATATTTAGGCAGTTTAGCACGATCTGTGCGATATCCTCGGCCGTGATGTACTCCACGCCCTCGTAAACCGCGTCGGCCTTAGCCTTATCTCCGCCGAAGCGAACCTCGCTAAACTCGGTCTTGCAGATGCCAGGAGCTATCTCGGTTACGCGTATGCCGGTGCCGCGGATGTCGTTGCGCAGATTTCTACTAAACTGCTTTACAAACGCCTTACTCGCGCCGTAAACGTGACTGCCCGGATACGGCCATGCGCCAGCGGTCGAGCCTAGATTAAAGATATAGCCGCTCTTTCGCGCGATCATGAGGGGCAAAACGGCCTTGGTCGAATATAAAAAGCCTTTGATGTTGGTATCAACCATCGTCTCAAAGTCCTCGATGTTAGTCTCCGCCACGCCTTTAAGCCCCAGCGCCAGGCCTGCGTTATTTACGAGCACTTCGATATCGCGAAACTCCTGCGGCAAATTTGCCACGCCGTCAAAAACCGCCTTTTTATCGCGGATGTCGGCGACGATGATATGCGTATTTCCAAGCTGTTTAGCTAAGGCCTCGAGCCTTTCCTTGCGGCGAGCGAGCGCTACGATCTTGTAGCCTTCGCGGCTCAGCATCCTAGCTATCGCTTCGCCAAAACCTGACGTAGCTCCCGTGATAAAAGCCGTTCCTTTCATATTTTCTCCTTATTCGGTGATCAAATTTGACTCAAGCCCCATCGCCCTTAGATACTGCGCATTGATCTCCTTTTTGCCGATGATCGCGTAGTCTAGGGCGTTTAATCCGTTATCGTCCACCGCCTGCACGTCCGCGCCGTTATCCACCAAAAGCTGCAATATCTCCACGTCAGCCGCCCCCGCCGCGCTCATGAGCACGCTTTTTGACGCCGCGTCAAAGTCGCAGAGCTTCACGAAGCTCGGTAGTTGGACGCTCAAATTTGAGCTATAGGCAAGCTTGGTGCTCACGTCTATCAGCCTTTTGTTTACCAGCGCTCCATTTTTGAGCAGAAATTTGACCAAATTTATGTCGTTTAGCTGCACAGCCTTAAAAAGCGGAGTGATGCCGAGCAGATTTTCGTAGTTTACGTCTGCGCCGCTAGAAACCAGGAGCTTTACGTTATTTAGGTTTTTGAGTGCAAAAAATAGCGAACTCTCAAATCCGTAGTTTAAATTTACACCCGCGCGCAAGAATTCCTTTATCACGTCCTCGCTTTTTTCGTAAAGAAGCGCGGCGTTAAATGCGTTTTGCAGCGAGCTTTGCGAGATAGAGCCAGAATATATCGCCTCATTTATGCCGTATTTTGTAAAGGTCGGGTCACTAACTTTTCTTGCAAACTCGTCCATATCGCCGTTTTGCAAAGTCGCCGCGGCAAATTTTAAAAACTCGTTTGCAACCTTTGAAGCGTAGTAAATCGCGCTGCCTTCGTCTATTTTGAAATTTGATTTGTAGTAGTTTACCAGCAGCCCCAAGACGGCGTTGTAGTCTTTGTTAAAGTCCTTAAAAACCGTGAAGTTACTTAAACTTTGATGTCCCCAGTAGCGAAGCCTGGCTCTGTTTTGCGATACGAGTTTTTCGTATTCGTCTGGACTCTCTAGCTCTTTGGCATAAATTTCGGGCGCATAGGAGGCTTTTAGTATCTTAAATTTAAACTCGTTTAAATTTTTATTCGCTAAATTTCCAACGCAAGCAAGGCTTTCGGCGCGGATCTTTTGAGCGGCCGAGAGTAAAATTTGAGCCTCTTTTATCCCCAGGATAGAGTCCTTGCAATTTGGCTCAAATTCTCCCGAAAATGTTAAATTTTGCGAGAAAAACCGCTGCTTTTCGATTAAAGCGTCATCGCAGCTAAAATCTGCAAAAACAAAAGTAAACGACAAAAATATCGGCAAAATAAATCTCATCGTATGCCTCAATATCTTTTAATTTTGATAATTCTACCAAAAAATAATTTGGTAAAAATAAATTTACTGCTCATTAAAGCAAACGTCCGCAAACGCGGCTTTTAGCTTCTCGTAAAGCGGAGTAAAAGGCACGCCGTTTACGCGCACTTCGGCGATAGACGTGATAAAGTTCGTATCTCCGCTCCAACGCGGCACTAGATGATAGTGCACGTGCTCTGCGATACCCGCACCCCCTGCTTTGCCCAGATTCATCCCGATATTTACGCCCGCCGCATTTAGTTCGCGTTTTAAAATTTTTACGCCCTCGCGCACGTAAGCGCTCATCTGCGACCACGTCTGCTCGTCTAGGCTTTCGATATTATCGGTATGCACGTAAGGTATCACCATAAAGTGCCCCGGCGTATACGGGTAGAGATTCATGATCCCAAAACACCGCTTCGCGCGAAATAAAACGCCAGTCTGCGCGTCTTTTTCTGGGTGATTTACGACGTTGCAAAAGACGCAGCCCTGCTCCTTTTTGCCGAAATATTCGCTCCTCCACGGCGCGCAAATGTGATCCATCCTAGCCCTCCTTTACGGTTTTTACGGCTTTTACCAAGTCCTCTTGCCTCATAAAATGCTCGCCTATCAAAAACGCATCGGCTCCTTGAGCGTGAAGCTCTTTTAGCTGCGCATGCTCGTAGATACCGCTTTCGGCGACGATGACGCTTGCGTTTTTGATTTTAGAAAACAGCTTCTCGCAAAGGCTCATATCCATCTCAAACGTGCTTAAATTTCGGTGATTTACTCCGACTATCTTTGCGCGTGCGAAATTTGACTTTTCTACGTCCTCTTCATCGTGCGTCTCCACTAGTGCCTCAAGCCCGAGCGATCGCGCGTAATCAAGCAGCCGCTTTAACTCGCCCGCGCCAAGAGCCTTTGCGATAAGCAAGATAAAGTCGGCTCCGTAAACGAGCGCTTCTAAAATTTGATACTCGTCTACGATAAAATCCTTGCGAAGTAGCGGCAGCGAGCTTGCCTGTCTGATAGCGGCTAGATACTCTAAATTTCCTTTAAAAAAATGCGGCTCGGTTAGAACCGAAATAGCGTTTGCGCCGCCATTTTCATACTCTTTGGCTATCTCTACGGGCGCGAAATTTTGCCTTATTAGCCCCTTGCTAGGGCTTGCTTTTTTGACCTCGGTGATGATGCGATACGGCTCGTCTGCGCTACTTTTTAGCGCTTTTACCGCGTCTTTTATCTCGCGAGGATTTTTCGCCGCGAGCTCTTGTAGCTTTTCAAAAGGCGTTTGCGATTTTCGCAGCGCCAAGTCCTCTTTCGTTCGTTCAATTATCTGATCTAGTATCATTTTTTACCCTTTTTTAAGCACCCTTTGATAGCGTTTATGTGCTCTTTGCCTTCGGGCGAATTTACAAATTCCTCGTCGTGCAGGACTTGTTGCATTATCTCGTCAGCCTTTTTGCACTCGCCAAGCTTATAGTATCCCCACGCTAGCGAGTCAAGATAAAACACCGACCCGGGCTCTAGCTCGAGGGCTTTATTTACCAGATCTATCCCCTTTTTCGCGTCTATATCGTGGTCGATGAGTAGGTAGCCGTAGTAGTTTAGATATAGCGCATTATTTAGCTTTACGGCTGATTTTTCAAAGTTATTTATGACTTGCTTTAGGCTATCTTTATCTATCTTTTTGGTTTGTTTGTTTGTGTCTCTTTCGTATTGATATATCGCCATTTTGGCTTGGTATTCGAGATTAAAGCTCTTATCAAAGGCTTCCTGCGCCTTTTTATAAGCCCTAGCAAAATCCCCCGTCGCAGCGTAAAGATCCATCAAAGCGTCGTCGTTGTAGGAGTATTTTTGCAAAAATTTGATCGCACCGTCGTAGTTTTTTTGATAGACGTAGACGCCGAGCGCCTTTTCGAGATAGATTTTTTCTTTCGTTGCTTCAAAAAGCCCCTCGTAAACATCGATCATATCGGAGTAGCGGCCGTCCTGTGCATAGATATCAACTAGCGCCGTGCAGGTCTCGACCTCGCAGCCGTCGATACGGCGCGAGCTCTCCAGATGCCTGATCGCCTCTTTTTTGTCGTTCATTTTATTGTATAAAAGATCGACTATTCGCAGTAGATTTTCCACGCTCCTATCTAGCTCGTACGCGCGCTCTAGCTCGCCTAGAGCGGCTTTGTTGTCGTTTTGCATCGAGTAAACGGCAGAGAGCATGACGTGGTTTTTGGAGACGTCCTCTTTTTTGACCAGCTCTTGCATTATCTTTGCCGCTTCGTCTAGTTTGTTTTCGCTCATCAAATTTGCGCCTTGTATGCGAAGCACGTCTACGTCGTCTTTTAGCACCTTTTGGCTGAGCGCTAAAATGCTTTTAAAATTTACGTTTTTAGAAAAAAACGCGAGTCTGAGCGCCTCTTTTAGATAGTCCGTGTTTTTAGTTTTTTCGTAAAGCTGCTCGTAAAGCTCGGTCGCCTCGTCGTGCTTGGCGTTTTCGACCGCCAAAAGCGCCTTGATAACGTATAAATTCTCGTCAAAATCGTCTTTGGCGGCAGCAAAACAAACAAGCAAAGCCGCCAATATAAATTTTAAAATCGCCTTATTCCCGCGCATTCTTTCTCCAATTCATTGATTTTATCCTTAAAATAGTCCCAAAACGGAAAGGTGCGGCACTGGCTCGGGCGAAAGTCGTAAACCGAGCAGTTTTTTGCCGTTTCGTCAAAAAATACGCACGCAAATCCGCCCTCATAGGGCTTTTCTTTGAGGCTAAATTTGTATCCGAATTTATCTAAAAATCGCGATCTAAAATCATCCTCGTTTATTTTTAAATGTTCCGCTAGCGCCGAAATTTCCGCCGAGCTTATCCATATATAGCCGCTTTCTCCCGTGCAACATTTACCGCCGCACCGCTCGCACTTGCTAGCGTCAAATTCATATCCAAAGCCACTTTGTCTTAGCAAATTCACTCTAGCGCGTCCTTGCTTTGCGTATTTGCCGCGGCAAAAATTTCAGCTGCCTTTTTACTATAAACGCCGCCTTCAAAAACGAAAATCGGAGGCAAAATTTGAGCTAAGGATTTTGAGCTTTTTTTAGCTTCGATGAGCGCCAAATTTGCCGCGGCGTCCGCTTTTGGATGCACGAAGCAAAGCCTAGTAAGCGTAAATTTAAACTCGCTCAAACAAAGCAAAATTTCAGCTAGGCGCTTAGCGTCGTAGCAAAAGCTAAAAACTCCGCGCGGCTTTATCAGCGAATTTGCGCTACCCACAAGCTCTCTAAGCGGTAAATTTTCGCTATATCTAGCGGTGCGCAGATGCTCGTTCTCGCTTTTTTTCACACCGTCGTGGTAAAAGGGCGGGTTTGAGACGATGAGATCATATCTTTTTTCGCTCTTAAATTTAGCAAAATCAGCTGTTATAAATTCGGCTTCAATACCGTTTTGGCTAGCATTTTCGGCGGCTAAATTTACGTTAGCTTCTAAAACATCAAGCAAGCTAAGCGAAATTTTGGGAAAATCGCGCTTTAAAAGTAGCCCCAAAACCCCGCTACCGCAGCCGACCTCTAGCACCTCGCCGCGCACTCCGCCCTCACGGATAAAGTCATACAAAAACATCGTATCGCTGTTGTAGCGGTAACCGTTTTTGGGCTGAGTGATTATCATCTATATACCTTGATGATAAATCCTTGCTTATCCTGAGACGTTATAATGTCGTTACTATACGATATGCGAGAAAAGTCGCCAAATTCGTCTTTTATCATCTCGCCAGCAACCTTAGCGCGCTCCTTGCCGATACCGAAATTTGCATATGAGTTGATCTTTTCGAGTTCATCTTGCGGGATCACTTTTGCCGCTTTTGACGTGGCGATAAAGTTACCTCGGCTCACTATCGGCGTGATCTCGAAATAATAATTTGAATTATAACTCTGCAAAAAGTCGCTTACCTTGTTTTTGCAAACTTGCGTCGGCCTGTCTGAGCCCACGCTCATATCCGAGCACTCGACCGAGGCGATGAAAACAACTTTTTTAGGCACTTCGGCTCTAAAATTTAGCTGGATTATCTTTTTTAGATTTTCATTTTCGCTCATCAGCTCTTCGTTTTTAGTTAGTATCTGCGCCACTTCGCCCTTTGCGATGTTTTTTTGTGTACTTGTTTTGGCTAAATTTTCCTTCGTGTCGCTTAGATCTTTAGCTCCGTCTTGTATCTGTTTTTTTAGAGTCGCGAGCTCTGCGTCTTTTTGCGTCAAAAGCTCATTTAAAGCATCTAGTTGCTCTTTGTTTTCCTTGGCTGTTTTGATGTCGTTTTCAACTAAAGTCGTGATTTTGTTATTTAAAATTTTATAGTTTTGGATGTTTTTTTTACCAGCGGCGATCTCGTCTGCTAGCAGTTCTTTTTGGATATTTAGCGACTCGTTTAGATCGACCACCTTGGCTTCCGCGCTTTTTAACGAACTATCTTTTTTTGAGACCTGATCTTCTAGCTCATAAATTTTACCCTTTAGCTCGGTTACGTTTCGCTCGGTATCTTGACGCTCTTTTTCGAGCTGATTTTTTAGCTTTTCAAACTCCGTTTTGTGCATGGCTAGGATTTTTTCTACCTCTTTTTCAAAGCCCTTTTTCTCTCTCTCAAGCTTTGCGACCAGCTCTTTATTTGTCGCGTTTAGCTCGCTATTTATTGATTTTAGTTTGGCTTTTGACTCAGCTTTTTTATTTGCGTTTTCGAGGCTCGCTTCAAGCTCGCTTATTTTTTTCTTGTCCGCGTTTTGCTCTTTTTCCAGAACCTCTATCCTGCTTTTGGTTAAATTTTGAGTGTTTAGCGCCTGGGCGTTGTATTCACTCGCGATCCTTTTTATCTCGGTATCTTTTAGTCCTAGCTCGTTTGTAAGCCTAGCGTTTTCGCTCTTTAGTTTTGCGGCCTCCTCGGTCGCAGTTCTTAGTTCGCTTTCAAATTTAGCTTTAGCAGAAGTCGCTTCATTTTTTAGCTCGTCGTTTTGAGCTTCGAGCCGTTTTAACGCATTTTGGCTCTCGTTTTGCGTTTTGGCGCTTGATTTGTCAAATTCGCTCTGCTTTTTTTCAAGCTCGGCTTTTAGAGTCTTGATCTCGCTACGAAGCGAAGTCAAATTTTGCTCTAAATTTTTATTTTTTTCGTTTTCTTCCTGCGCTTTGGCTAGTTTTTTGTTTAGCTCGTCGATCGCGCTTAGACGCTGTTTGTCATTAGCGTTAGCAGCTTGTTTTCGCCTAGTTTCCAGCTCGGCTTGTTGATCGTTTAAGAGGTTTGAGATTTCTAGATTTTTACCGACTAGATCGACGTTGTCGTCATAAAGCAGCTTATTTTGAGCGCGCAGGACGCGGATTTGTTCTTTTAGCTCGGTTTCATTGCCTAAAATAGGCGCGTCCGTATAGTTCGCATCCAAATTTTTAGCGTATTGTTCCTGCGGCGCGGTTTGGCTTTGCGGGATCAAATTTTCTTTAATCGGTATATTTACGCGCTCGTTTTTAGATATCTCCTCGACGTTCATTATCTGCACGGCGAGTTCCGTTGGCCTTGCAGACGGCTTCGTAAACTCGAAATACAAATAATACCCGCCCAGCGTGAGCAAACAACCGCAGATAAAAAATAAGACTAAATTTAACGCTCTCAATTCTATTTTTCCTTGATGTCTTGGACTACCTTATGCGCGTGATTTAGCGCGAGCACGATCGAGCCGCCGTTTTTTAGCACGATGTCGCCGCCGATATATAGCCCGCCGACGCTGCTTTCATAGTGCTCGTTTACAACCGGATCTTTATCCGCATCGAGCTCTACTCCGCATTTTTGTAGAAAATCCACCGGAGTCGAGCCGCCGATAGCGTAGACGACCCTGTCGTAGACTCTGATTTTTCCGTTTGAAAAGTGCACTCTCACGCGTCCGGATTCGTTTTCGATCTCCGTGATATCGTGATTTAGTCGCACTTTTAGCTTATTTGCTTTTTCTAGTTCCCATAGCGCCGTTACGTTTACGTCGTTTACGCGGCTAAATTTATCCTTGCGGTAGGCCAGCGTAGTTTTGTTGTATTGGCATAGCTCGATAGCGTACTCTACGGCCGAGTTTCCGCCGCCTACTACGAGTACTTTTTCGCCGCTAGAACAGGAGTTTAGGTTAAAATTTATAACGTTGTTTAGCGAAGGTGGGATCTTATAGTCGGGCTTGTTCGGGCGCCCCATTTTACCGATACTTATCATCACGTTTTTGGCTTGATAGTCGCCCTTTGCGGTGTGCACGAAAAACAAACCGTCCTTTTTCTTTACGCTTTCGACCTCGGAGTTAAACACGGCCTCGATCTTTTCCTCGTCTAGCAGCTTATCGAAATAATCAAGCGTGCTCTCCTTCGTGCCGTCCTCAAAGGATACGATACCGTGGATGGTGCTGTCCTGACCTTTATACTCTTTATCCACGCGCTTATTGTCTTTGTAAAATTTTCTTATAGTTTGACTGTGGTTGTCGCCCTTTTCGAGAAGCAAAACTTTTTTTAATCCATTGGCTCTCGCCTCTACGACGGTCGCGATGCCGCAAGGGCCGCCGCCTATCACGATAATGTCGTAAACATCGCTCATTGTTTCTCTCCGATTTGATAATTTTTCATTAATGTAGCGAAAATTGTATTAAATTTTAAGAAATTCGCGAAATTTGGGGTAAATTTAATTTAAAAGCGGAAAAAGCAGTAAAATTTGAAAGACAAAAGGCGGGCGTGAGCAAATTTGACTCGTTTAAATTCCGTAAATTTACGAATCAAATTTGAGCCTCGCCAAATTTTGATAAATTTAATGCGTCAAATTTAATAGGCGCAAATTTCATCAAATTTACGCCCGCTAAAGCTAAATTTTCTTTAAAAACTCAGCGATTAAAAACGCTAGTTCTAGCGACTGATCGGCATTTAAGCGCGGATCGCACTGCGTTTCGTATCTGTGCGCGAGATCATCCTCGTTTAGTTTAAACGATCCGCCCGTGCACTCGGTCACGTCTTGGCCCGTCATCTCTAGATGCACGCCGCCCGCATGCGTACCTTCTGCTCTATGTATCTCAAAAAAGCTCTGCACTTCGGCTAGGATTTTGTCAAATTCGCGCGTTTTGTAGCCGTTTGCGGCTTTTATCGTGTTGCCGTGCATCGGATCGATGCTGTAGACGATATTTAGGCCTTCGCGTTTTATCTCGCGTAAGATTTTCGGTAGTCGCTCGCCGATTTTATCAGCGCCCATTCTGATGATTACGTTTAGTCTGCCCGCTTCGTTTTGCGGATTTAGCGCATTTGCTAGCGCGATGACGTCTTGCGCGGTTGCGTTTGGTCCGATCTTTACGCCTAGAGGATTGTGTACGCCGCTTAGAAAATGCACGTGAGCGTCGTTTACACCGCGCGTACGCTCGCCGATCCAGAGCATATGCGCCGAGCAGTCGTACCAGTCGCCGGTGAGGCTATCCTCTCTAGTTAGAGCCTCCTCGTACGGCAACAAAAGCGCCTCGTGCGATGTGTAGACCTTGGTTTCGCTGATTGCGGGCGTATTTGAGGCGTTTATGCCGCAAGCCCCCATAAACGCTAGAGTTTGGCTCAGCTGCCTGGCTAGCTCGCCG
>NZ_CAUPZM010000036.1:0-16521 GCF_963515975.1 Campylobacter showae | reverse complement strand
GCAGGGTCGAGAGCAAGGCGCCAAAGCACTTTAGAGAGGCGCTTTATCAGATGGCCAATTTCCTAGGAATTTTACAAAGCGAGTGGGCTGGCGCACAGGCCTTTAGCAGCTTTGACACCTATCTTGCGCCTTACGTTTTTCGCGACAAGCTAAGCGATAAAGAGATCAAAAAGGCGATAACGAGCTTTATCTTTAACCTAAACGTGCCGGCTCGCTGGGGTCAGAGTCCGTTTACCAACGTAACGATCGATATCACCTGCCCGTCCGATCTGCGCGACCAGATACCTACGCGCGAGGATAGGCATATATTTAGCGACCTAGAGGACGAGGGGCTTGCTGAGGAGGCTGCCAAGCGCGGCTTTAACAAGCTAACCGATATGACCTACCGCGCCTTTGAGCCCGAGATGAACCGCATAGATAAGGCGTTTTACGAGATTATGACCGAGGGCGACAAGTGCTCGCAGCCATTTACTTTCCCGATCCCTACCGTAAATATCACCGAGGACTTCGACTGGGACAGCGAGGTGGCGAAGGTGCTTTTTGAAAACACGGCAAAAATGGGCTCGAGCTACTTTCAAAATTTCGTCGGCTCTCAGTACACGACCGATGAAGACGGCAACCGCGTCGCAAACGACAAAGCCTATAAACCCGGCCACGTGCGCTCGATGTGCTGCCGCTTGCAGCTTGATTTACGCGAGCTGCTAAAGCGTGGCGGAGGGCTATTCGGCAGTGCAGAGATGACCGGCAGTATCGGCGTCGTGACGCTAAATTTAGCTCGCCTAGGCTACCTATATAAAGGCGATAAAAAGGGGCTCTACACGCGCCTTGAGTATCTGCTAAATTTAGCCAAATCCACGCTCGAAAAAAAGCGCGCCTTTATCCAGGAGATGTATGAACGCGGCCTGTATCCGTACACCGCGCGCTATCTAAAACACTTTAATAATCACTTTAGCACCATCGGCATCAACGGCATGAACGAGCTTTTGCGTAATTTCACGAACGACAAGGAAAATATCGCGACCGATTTCGGGCGAGAATTTGCGATCGAGATGATCGAGTTTTTGCGCGGTAAAATTCGCGAGTTTCAAGAGAGCACCGGCAACCTTTATAACCTCGAAGCCACGCCTGCCGAGGGCACGACGTATCGCTTCGCCAAAGAGGACAAAAAGCGCTATCCGGACATCATCCAGGCCGGTTTTGGCGAAAATATATACTACACCAACTCCACGCAGCTGCCGGCAAATTTCACCGACGACGCGTTCGAGGCGCTCGATCTGCAAGACGAACTGCAAAGCTCCTACACGGGCGGCACGGTGCTGCACCTGTACATGAAGGAGCGCATCAGCTCGGCGCAGGCTTGCAAAGATCTCGTACGCGGCGTGGTAAATAACTATAAGCTACCGTATATCACGATAACGCCGGTCTTTAGCGTCTGCGCTAAACACGGCTACATCAGCGGCGAGCACGAATACTGCCCGAAATGCGACGAGGAGCTTTTGGCTAAATTTAAGGCCGAAAATAGCGTAAAATAGGCTAAATTTGAGCGGCAAAGCTAGGTTTTGCCGCTTTTAATTTGACTCCGTATTTTTATATAGAATCAAAATTTAACTAAATTTGACCCCGCCCGAGTAAAAATAAGCGGGGTAAATTTGATCATTTCTCGCCAAGCGGCCAATAAACGATCGGTTTGGCTCCGAGCCTTGCTTCGCCGTGATACATGCCGAGCTTGTCTTTAGTCCACGCAAAGCCCGTGTGTCCGTGCTTGTCGATCGAGATGATGCCGCCGCTGCCGCCGAGCGCTTTGACCTGAGCTACCGCTTCTTCGGCGGCCTTTTGCACGTCGGAGGTTTTGTATTTATACAGAGCCGAGACCTCGTGCGCGGCATTTACGCGCATGTAGATGTCGCCAGTGCCGGTGCAAGAAACCGCGACAGAGTCGTTGTCGGCGTAGGTTCCAGAGCCGATTATCGGGCTATCGCCGATGCGGCCGGTCATTTTGTTGGTCATACCGCCGGTGCTGGTCGCCGCGGCTAGGTTGCCGCTTTTATCCAGCGCGATCGCGCCCACGGTGCCAAGATACGGGCGCTCGTGCAAATTTAGCGATGTCTTTTTTGCCTTTTCGCTATCAAGTAGCAGCTTTTGCTTCTCTTTGGCTTTTTGCAGCGCGTCGTATCTAAACTGCGTGAAAAAATACTTCTGATCGACCATCTCTAGGCCGTTTTCTTTGGCGAGCTTGTCGGCTCCCTCGCCGGCAACCAGCGTATGCCACGTCTTATCCATCACGAGCCTGGCGCCTAGGATCGGGTTTTTGATATGCCGCGCCATCGCGACTGCGCCCGCTTTTTTGGTCGAGCCGTCCATGATCGAGGCGTCGAGCTCGTTAAATCCGTCGGCGGTAAATACCGCGCCCTTGCCCGCGTTAAAATTCGGATCGTCCTCAAGCACCATAATGGCCGCCGTTACGGCATCCATCGCGCTACCGCCTTTTTCAAGCACGGCTTGACCGGCCAAAAGCGCACGATTCATCGGCTCTTCGCGGATTTTAAATTCCTCTTTAGTTAGATCAAGCCCGCTGGTGCCGCCGTGAATGACGATGACCGGGGAAAATTTCTCCTGCGCATTCGTAGCCGTTAGCCCGAGCAGGGCTAAACTCGCCGCCATAAAAACGGCCTTTGAGAGTGAAAAGTGCTTCATGGGGTCTCCTTTGGGGTAAAATTTAAAATAATATTATAACTTTATATCTTAAGAATAAGTTAAAGATTTTCTTGCCTAACTGATAGCCTATATAAAATTTATGAAGCAATTTGGCTATCTATTTTTATCGCCAGATGTGAAATACCGTATATAGCTCGCCCTATTGCTCGCGTTACTCAGGCAAATTTACTCCAAATTTGGCTTCATTGTCGGCATAATTTATATCGGTGCTAGAGGCTGCAAATTTAAGTCCGCTAAGCGTTAAAATCGGTGCGGTACCTGAAATTATTGGTAGCGCGATTGAGATGTAGCGTGGTAAAAGCGCAGGTATTCTAATCTACAGGATCAAATTTAATTCACCCCAGTTTCTTACCCAGTATCGTTAGGCTCTCGAGTTTGCCGCCCATATCGCAGACCTCGGGCAGTTCGCCCCAGCGCGTAAAGCCAAATTTTGCAAACAAATTTAGGCTTGCTGCGTTGCTGGAAAATATCAGCGCGAGGACGTTTTTGACGCCGAATTCGGGCGCGCGTTTAAGCATAAAATTTACCAGCCGCCCGCCCAGTCCTTTGCCGCGAGCTTCGGGTGCTGCGTAGACGCTGATCTCGGCGGTGATGCGGTAGCCCTCGCGCGGATGATAGTCGCTGAGGCTGCCCCAGGCTAAGATTTCGCCTTTTTGGTTTGCGGTGCCTATCTTTTGCGCGCCGAGATTTTTGCTGTCTGAGTCAAATTTTCTCTCGCAATCAGCTTTGCCGTCTTTGTTCGTCAAATTTCCCTCGCAGATCTCGCGCAGCACGTATATAGGGCGATTTGCCGCCTCGTGCGCGTCAAACCATGCTTCGCGCTCCTCTATGCCGACCGGATGCAGCGTGGCCGTGGCGTTTCGCTCCAAAACGCTCGCGTTATAAATGCGTGCGATAGCGGCTAGATCAGCCTTGACGGCGCGCGAGATTTCGTATTTTGCGTCGGCGGGTTTTTCTTGCATCTTGGTCCTTTTGTTAAATTTAACCTATTTTACGCCAAATTTGATTAAAAACAGCAACCCTTACGTCAAATTTGAACTAAAAGCGGGTCCGAATTTTAGCGACGTAAAGGTGCGGGTCTAGCCGCCGCTAAAAGGCAAAATTTGCGTCCAAAGGCGAAATTACCGCAAATTTGAGTTATAATCTATTTTTAAATTTAACCTTGGATAAAGATTTGAAAATAGCGTTTTTTGACTCGGGTATCGGCGGGCTAAGCGTGCTCGCCGAGGCTTTGCGGCGGTTTAGCGAGGCGGAGTTTTTGTATTTTGCCGACGAGGATCACGTCCCATACGGCACAAAAAGTAGGGTCGAGATCGTGCGACTAAGCCTTGATGCGGTCGGATTTCTGGTCTCGCGCGGCGCGGATGGGGTTGTTGTTGCTTGCAACACCGCCACGAGCGCGGCTATCTCGGAGCTTCGCGGCGCATTTAGCGTGCCGGTTATCGGCATGGAGCCCGCCGTCAAGCTCGCTGCGGACAGCTTCGGAGCGCGCCCGACGCTGCTCATCGCCACGCCGCTAACGATCGCAGGCGAGAAGCTCGCACGCCTCGTTGGGCGGCTGGAGTGCGAGACGTGGAGCCTGCCGTTGCCCCGCCTCGTGGAGTTTGCGCAGGATTTGGAGTTTGACTCGCCTGCGGTTCGGGCGTATCTGTGGGAGGAGCTAGCTAAATTTGAGCTCGCGCGCCTCGGTTCGCTCGTGCTTGGTTGCACGCATTTTAACTATTTTAAGGATGTTTTGCGCGAAATTTTGCCGTCTCACGTGCGCATCATCGACGGCATAGACGGCACGCTAAATCGTCTATCAAGCGAGCTTGGCGGAGGCCTAAAGCTTGCGCGCGGCGAGGATTTGTCAGTACAGGCGGCTAAATTTAACGCGAGCGACGAAGTAGAATTCGATACGAATTCATCGGCGCAAACTTACAAATTTGACGCGGAAGGGGGTAACGAAAGCTGTGTCGGCAAAAATATTGCAGGAGGGCGTAGCGAGAGCGGCGGCAAAATTTACTATCCAAACGGCAACAGCGTGGAGTATTTTTACTCGGGCAGGGCACTAGATGCGGCTCAGCTGCGCAAGGTGGAACTGTTTTTAAAGCGGCTCGACGCGATGCGGGAGATTAGCTAACGCCGTACCCGCCGCGCGTCGCTTTGCGCAAATAAAAAGCGCGATAAAAAAGCAGGTTTGCGGGCAAATTTGATGCTGGTGGCGATGTAAATCGGCGTCAAAAACTACTCAAATTTATGGCAAAAACAGCTAATCCAAAATCCATAAAAAGCAAATGCAGTTAAATTTGCCGCTTTTAAAGCAAATCAAAAAGCGAAGCTAAAGCGGCAAATTTAAATTTTAATCGTCAAATTTGGTGCGCGGCGGATTTTTACGCGTATATTCGCCTTGCAAAATATATTAAACGCCAGCACGGCCACCTCAAACAGCTGGCCGCAAGCGTTTAAAAAGAGCCGCTACGCTAGCTAAATTTTACTTTTTGGCTTGCAGATATACCGGCTCGAGCTTGGCTGCAACCTCGCGCAGATCGGCGATACGGCTTTGGCTAGACGGGTGGGTGCTCAGTATCTCGGGCACGCTACCGCCGCTTTTTTGCGACATTTTGACCCAGACGTTCACCGCCTCTTTAGGGTCGTAGCCCGCGCGCGCCATCAGCTCCGTGCCGATGTGGTCAGCCTCGCGCTCGTGCGAGCGAGAAAACGGCAGCGAGATGGTGTACTGTGCGGCCATATTCATGGCGCCGGTAGCTAGATCGCCCAGTCCCGCAGCCTGCGAAACGGCGAAAATGCCGACGTTTTTGAGCATATCCGTACTGGCCTGCTCGCGGCTATGTTCGCGCAGCGCGTGCGCGATCTCGTGCCCCATGACTGCGGCTAGCTCGCCGTTTGTGAGCGAGAGGTTTTTGATGATGCCGCTATAAACGACGATGCGGCCGCCCGGCATGCACCACGCGTTTATCGTGTTTTCGTCGATTACGTTTACTTCCCATTTCCACTTGAGCGCATCTTCTCTAAATGCCCCGACCTGCGCGATTAGGCGCTTGGCGACGTCTTGAACTCTTTTGGTCATCACGGGATCGATGTTTAGCGCGCCTTTTTTGCGCGCGCCGCTTAGCGTCTCTACGTAGGCTTTGGCTGCGGCTTCGTTCATCTCCTGCTCGCCAACCAAAAACATTTGGTGCCTGTTTTCGCCCAGCGCTCCGCCGCTAGTGGAGCTAGTGAAGCAGCCCGTCAGCATCGTCGCGGTAAATACGGCGAGTAAAATAATTTTTCTTATCGTCATTTTTTATCCTTTGCGAGATTTTGGCGATTATACCTCTAAAACGGCTATAAATTCGTAAATAGGCGTTTAAATTTGGCTTAACGGCGTCAAATTTGTAAAGAAATGGCGGGTAAATTAGCGTTTTGGAAATTTGACGGCGTAAATTGCTCCGTTTGGGCTGGTTTAAACGGATCCGCGTTTTGCGTATTTGAATTTTCGCGGCTCGGTTTGGTCGGCTCGGACGCGGCTCGCAAACTCAAATTTGATCGCCGCCCGCGAGCCGTTAAATTTACTTCCGAGTCAAAGCTAAATTTGAGCGGCTCACGGCATGGGCGCGAGTCAAATAAGGCAAGTTGCTGCGTAATCAAAAAGCTAAATTTAAAAGAGCCTGATTTACGCAGGCTCGCTTTGTAAATTTTCATCGAGCTTAACGCGCTTGTACTCGATATTTTTCTCAAATTCCTTAAGCCTTTTGTGGATAGAGCGTAGCTCGGTGATGACCGTCCAGTTGTTCATAAACACTGCGAGCGACCCACGCACTTGGCTAAAGGCATTTACGACTTGCATCATCACGCCCAGAGTTATAGTGCCCGCGAGAACGCTAGGGCCCATCGCGATGAGTGGGACGATGACCATGCTTTGACCAAACATATATCTCCAGATATCAAAGTAACCGTAGTGCAAAAATAACCTGTAATAATTTCGCTTTAGGTCGTTAAACAGCCCCTCTAGCTTCTCGGGCGCGCCGTAGTTTGCCTTGTCGTCCTCGGCGTATACGAGCTCTTTTCTAAATGCGGCTTCGACTTTTTGGTTGTTGTACTCAAGCCCCGGTAGCTTGATACCAACGAACCACGAGATCGCAAGTCCTCCGATGCTAACCGTTAGCGCGATCCACACGAGCGAGCCCTCGCTTTTGCCCAGCACCGGTATATCGACCTGGCCGCTGAGCGCCCAAAGTATCGGGATAAAGGCGATGAGCGTCATCACGGCATCAGCCACCTGTGAGCCTAAATTTTCCACCACTTTAGCAAAGCGGTAGATATCCTCTTGGATACGTTGCGAGCTGCCTTCGATGTCGATTTTGACGTTTCGCCAGTATTTTATGTAGTCAAACGTCATCGCCTCGCGCCACTTGAACGTCCAAAGGCGCGTGAAATAGTTCGTCATCGTCGCAAGCAGGACGTATGGGAAGGCGATCTTGGCAAATCTAAGCACGCAAGTCCAAAAATCGTCTATCGTGTGATCTTTGACGTTTTGCAAGATATCGTAAAAGTCCTTGTACCAGTTGTTTAGAAGTACGATCATCTGCACTTGCGCGTAGGTAGAGATTAGCAGCGCCGCGAGCCCGAAATACGCCCACGCGGCCCATTTTTTATTCGCGAAAAACGACGAAAACATATATTTGCCTTTAAATTTGAGATTTAATCGCAAAGTATAGCAAAACCCGGCTAAATTTATGCGCGTTAGATTACTGTTATGCGTATTACGTTAAAATCCGGCGATTTTTTTACAAAGGATGAAAATGAAAAAGACTATTTTGGGATTTGTGCTATTTTCGGCGCTTGCGTCGGCGGTGCTGGGCGGCGAGACGATCGAAGTTTATAAAAGCCCGGACTGCGGTTGTTGCGGAAAGTGGGGCGAGATAATGAAAAAAAGCGGCTTTGAGATCATAGAGCACAAAACGAACGCGATAATCGAAACGAAAAACAAATACGGCATTCCACCGGAGCTATCTAGCTGCCACACCGGTATAGTCGGAGGTTACGCTATCGAGGGGCATGTGCCGGCTGAAGAAATAAAGGCGCTTTTAGCCGCCAAACCTGCCGACGTAGTGGGTATCTCGGTACCAGGCATGCCGCTGGGAAGCCCCGGCATGGAGCAGGGCGGCATCGTCGAGGACTACGATGTGATTGCGTTTAAAAAGGACGGCACGAGCGAAGTTTTTGCTAGCTATAAAAACGGCAAGAAGGTAAAATAATTTAGCGAGTTCGGCGTAAAATTTACCAATGCCGCGGTCATCGCTTTGCCGGGTTTTGCGGCGATTTTACCGCGAGATATTTTTTAAATTTGAGCGCCGCATCGCGTCAAATTTGGCGCAAAATCAAGCTAAATTTAACCCCCGTCGCTGTATCATTAAAATAAATTTACAAAGGAGCGGGCGTGGCGAGATTAATATTTATCCTGTTTATTTTGGGTTTTCTCACGTGGCTTTATATGGGCGGGACGACCAAAACGGTGGCTGATTACAAAGGTATGAGCCGCGAGGAGCTCGAGGCTTTGTGCCTTGAGAAAAAGGACAAAAAGGCCTGCCAAAAAATAGCGATCGACTTCGTAAACGGCGCGAAGGCAAACGGCGGCAAACCGCAGTTTTAGGACTTAACGCGTCAAATTTGTTGCCAAATTTGACGGCGTAAGCTTAGTTCAAATTTTATAAATTAAACCGCTAGCATTTTTGCGGTGCGGGTTTGGGCGCGTCAAATTTGGACTCAAATTTAAATAAATTTCGCAAATTTGAGCCAAAGCTCGCATAAAATAAGCAATATTTGTATTACAAGTTTAGCGCGGAGGTCAAATTTGCGCTCAAATTTAAGCCGCAAGCAGGGCGCACACGCAACCAAAAGCACTAAAACGCGGCAAAATAGCCTCTGCGGCTCTCGCTCGCGCTAGAGGTGGCAAAAATGCGCTTTCAGTTTAAAATTCCCGATTTTCTGCTATAATCGCCGCATTTCATTTTAATTTTTTAAGGATTTTAATTGCACCCCAGTAGCGCCGACTCGCTTTTTATGATCGCTCTCGCGTTTTTCTTCGTATTTCTAAACGCTTTTTTCGTCTTATCAGAATTTTCCATCGTCAAAGTCCGCAAGACCCGCCTAGAAGAGCTTGCTAAGGACAAAGTGCCAAACGCAAAAACCGCGCTTGATATGTCAAATAACCTAGATACCTACCTCTCCGCCACGCAGCTGGGCATCACGCTAAGCTCGCTAGCTCTGGGCTGGATCGGCGAGCCTGCGGTCGCTAGGCTGATAGAAGAACCGCTAAAAACATACTTTAATCTAAGCGATATCTTAGTCCATACCGTCGCATTTGCGATCGCGTTTACGCTGATCACGCTCATGCACGTGGTGCTAGGCGAGCTAGTGCCAAAGTCAGTCGCCATCGCAAAATCAGAAAAAGCAGTCCTAGCCATCGCGCGTCCGCTACATGTATTTTGGGTGGTTTTCTCGCCGCTTATCAAGACTTTTGATTTCTTAGCCGGCGTTTCGCTTAAAATTTTAGGCATCAAACCTGCAAAAGAGAGCGAGCTAGCTCACTCGGAAGAAGAGATAAAAATCATCGTGGGCGAGAGCCTAAAAGGCGGCGTTTTAGACAGCTTTGAGACCGAGATCATCAAAAATGCGGTCGATTTCTCCGACACGGTCGCCAAAGAGATCATGACTCCGCGCCGAGATATGATCTGCATAAACAAGCAAAAAAGCTACGAAGAAAACATTAAAGTGATCTTTGAGTCCAAATACACGCGCTACCCCTACATCGACGGCAGCAAGGATGCAATCCTTGGAATGATCCATATCAGAGATATCTTGCAAATCGATCTAGGAAATAAAAAGCGCGAATTTGACAGCATCGTGCGCAAATTCGTCATCGTGCCCGAGAACCTCTCAATATCTAAAATCTTAGTCATGATGAACAAGCAGCAAATCTCCGCCGCTCTCGTTGTAGACGAATACGGCGGCACGGCGGGGCTTCTTACGATGGAAGATATAATGGAAGAGATCCTAGGCGACTTTAACGACGAGCACGACGACGCCGACCCGCACTACAAAAAGATCAACGAAAATATATACGAGTTTCAGGGGCGCTTTGATTTAGAGAGCGTCGAGGAGCTGATGGGGATAAGCTTTGCCGACGAGACCGAGGAGCTAACGATCGGTGGATACGTCTTTAATCTCATCGGTCGCTTGCCTATCGTAGGCGACAAGATCGAGGACGAAAACTGCTACTACGAGGTGCGCAAGATGGATGGTGCCAGCATCTCTAGCGTCAAAGTGCGCAGAAAATTTGAGCAAAAAGAGGACGAGGACTGAGTAAATTTGCGCTTTGTCTTTGCGGACGGGGCGAAAATTTGGTTTTAAATTTTAGGCGAGAAAGCGGATTTTCAAATTTAAGTCGGTCTAAAATTTAAAAATGTTGCCGTATTTGAAACCGGCACAAATTTAAGCCGTTTCGTCAAATTTGAGCTTGCGGCATTTGCGCTAAATTTATCGCCGTTTGGCTGACTCTTGCGGGATTGTCGTTAAATTTGCCTTGCTAAATTTCAGCCGATTTTTCTCTCGGACTCTCTCAAAATCAGCAAATTTAATCTAACTTTTCAGCTTATTTTGATAAACTTCCAAAAATTTAATAAAATATAAAATTTAAATTCTACATTTTGAAATTTAGAAAACAAATTTAACATAGGAGGACAGATGAGAGTAGTTCAAGCAGAAACGATCTCCAAAACCGTAAGCGAGCTTTGCAAGCAGGCCTGTTACGTCGTAACGCCCGATATGAGAGCGGCTTTTGAAAAAGCTAGAGAAAACGAGAGCTCGCCGATAGGCAAAGACATCCTAGGCAAGGTACTCCAAAACGCCGATCTAGCGCAGAAGCGGGTCGCGCCGATCTGCCAAGACACGGGCATGGCGGTCGTGTTTGTCGATATCGGACAGGACGTGCATATCGAGGGCGGATTTTTAGAGGACGCGATAAACGAGGGCGTAAAAGACGGCTACGTGGGCGGCTACCTGCGCAAATCAGTCGTAAACGACCCGATATTTGAGCGCAAAAATACTACCGACAACACCCCCGCCGTCATAAACGTAAGGATAGTAAAGGGCGACAAAATCCACATAAAAGTCGCTCCAAAGGGCTTTGGCAGTGAGAACAAATCGGCTCTAAAAATGCTAGTGCCCGCAGATGGCCTAGAGGGCGTGAAAAAGGTATTTTTAGACACAGTTAAGCTAGCTGGTCCAAACGCTTGCCCTCCGATGGTGATCGGCGTGGGCATAGGCGGCACGATGGATAAAGCCGCGCTAATGGCAAAATACGCCGCCGCTCGCGACGCAGACAGCAAAAACCCAGACCCGAGGTACGCCAAACTAGAGGAGGAGTTGCTAGAACTCGCCTGTAAAACGGGCGTCGGACCGCAAGGTCTAGGCGGCGACACGACCGCGGTAAAAGTAAACATCGAGTGGTATCCGACCCACATCGCGGGCCTGCCGGTCGCTATCAACATCAACTGCCACGCCGCTCGCCACGCCGAAGCTGAAATTTAAGGAGAAAAGATGTCAGAAGTAAAAAAGATAACCGCGCCGTTTGACAAAGAGGTCGTAAAAAGCCTAAAAGCAGGCGATAACGTACTAATAAGCGGCACCATCATCGCAGCCCGCGACGCCGCGCACAAGGCGCTAACCGAGACTTTGGCTCGCGGCGAGGCCTTGCCCGTAAATTTAGCCGGCGAGACGATCTACTACCTAGGACCCAGCCCCGCAAAACCGGGCGACGTCATAGGCGCTGCGGGACCGACTACTAGCGGACGCATGGACAAATACACTCCGACGATGATAAACGAAGTAGGTATCAACGGCATGATCGGCAAAGGATATCGTAGCGACGCCGTCGTCGAAGCGATGAAAAATTCAGGCTGCGTCTATATGGTCGCTATCGGGGGTGCGGGCGCGCTAATTAGCCAAAGTATCAAAAAGTACGAAGTGCTAGCCTATCCAGAGCTAGGACCCGAGGCGGTCGCGAGACTTACGGTCGAGGACTTCCCAGCTATCGTAGCGATCGATAGCGAGGGTAATAACTTCTACGAAGTCGGACAGGCTCCGTATAGAAAAATATAAATTTTTCGGCGCGGGTTATCGCTAGCTCGCGCCTCGATCTCCTCGCCGCTCTTTATGGGCAAATTTGAAACCAAACGGCACGTTAAACTCTCAAATTTTACGCTCACTCTTTAAAAATTTTGCCGTAGTTACTCGGATACGCCGCTTTTAGAGATTTCTTAATCTTAGCCTTTAACAAGCCTCCATCGCTAAGCTTTACGTCGTCGATCAGGCAATCTTTATCGCAAATTAGGCGCAAAGTTATATCCCGTTTTTCGCCGAATAGCTCAAATTTGACTCGTACCTCATTCTCTGAGACCGCTTTTGCGCTAAAGTTTTTGAGCTCCTCAATCTCGTGCGAACCTATAAAGGGGTCAAGATCCAGATCGGACGATACGTGCTCTATGCCGCTCAGACATCCGAGCGCAGAGCCGAACTAATCGTAAATCAGCCCGTCAAGCTCGGGAGTCAGCCACTCTGAGGTGATAGGTTGCACTTCGCCGTTGCCGTAGTTTGTTTGGTAAAAATCGATTACCGTTTTTTCCATTGGCTCGGCTTTCGTCGTTTGAGCGTTTAGATTTGCGTCGCCAAGACCGCAAAAAATCACAGCCAAAAGGCAAAATTTAGATACTTTCATGACCTTCCTTTTAAATTTGGCGGTTGCGTGATTTTAGCATTATTGGGTTAAAATTTACTCCTCTTTTCGAGACTAGGTTTGGCGTAATGAGTCGCGAGTCAAATTTGAGTAAACCGGCTTTAATCTCAAATTTGCACCAGCTTTCGAGCCGTCAAATTTTACTCGGACGGCTCGTTAAATTTAGCGGGATCACTCCGTAGTGCTGTTTATGTAGCTGTTTTCGGAGATCTGCGTCCAGACTCTAGCCTTTTTCATAAAGGCTTTTTGCGAGTCCAAAATTTCCTTAAACGTCGCGTCTTTGGCCGAGAGTTCGTCTAGGATTTCGTCCGTGGCTTTGCGCAGCGCGGCTATGACCTCGGGCGGAAACGAGGCGATTTTTACGTCGGGATACTCGCTTTTGATTTTATCAAGGACTAGCGAGTTTTGATAGACCGCCGACTCGTAGACGTCGGCCGCTACGGCCTTGGTCGCGGTTTCTACGATAGCTTGGAGATCGGCGGGTAGCTTGTCCCAGAGCTTTTTGTTGATGTAGAATTCGTTTTCGCTAGCGGGCTCCTGCCAGCCGGTGTAGTAAAATTTAGCCACCTTTTGAAAGCCGAAATTTATATCGATCGCAGGGCAGACCCACTCGACGGCGTCGATCGTGTTCATCTCCATCGCCATGTATAGCTCGCCGATCGGGACGGTGTTGATGCTGGCCCCCAGTTTTGCCATTATCTCGCCGCCAAGCCCCGCCATGCGCAGTTTTAGTCCCTTTAGATCGTCCGTACTTTTGATCTCTTTTTTAAACCAGCCGCCCATTTGCATGCCGAAATTTCCGCCGTGAAAGGTCACGATGCCCTGCTCGCCAAAGACCTTTTGCGCGAGCTCCTTACCCCCGCCGTACGCGTACCATGCGTCCTGCTCGGCCTTATTCATACCAAAAGGCACGGTCGTAAAGAGCATGAGCTTGGCGTCCTTGCCCTTATAAAAGTAGCTCGCGGTGAAAGCTACGTCGTACTGGGCGCTTTTGACCATATCAAGCAGCGCGAACGCCGCCTTGTGCTTGGACGGATAGTCGACGCGAACCTCGATACGGTTGTCGCTCATCTTTTCCACGAGTTCTTTAAATTTCTTTGGTGCGTCGCCTAGTACGGGCACGTTGCTCTCGTAGGTGGAGGCGAATTTGATTTTGTATTTTTCCGCAGCCTGCGCGCTAAACGCCATCGCAGCGCACAAAGCCAGCGCTGAAAATAGTTTCATTTTTTCTCCTTTCGGTTTTAAATTTACCGATTATAGAGTTTTGCATTATATTTTTTGATTAATTTTAAAATTTAAGCTGCCAAAATTTACTGCGAATGAGTAAAAACGTAAATAAATTTCTAAAATGTTACGAAAATTAAATTTTATGTTGCAGCGATCGGGGGCGGTTGAAATTTGCAGAACAAATTCGGCGTAGTATTTTGGCGTTAAATTTGAGCGGGTTTTGCAGTCAAATTTAATAATACCCCAGGCACATCGTTTCTGTTAGCTTTATGCGCTTTTCAAGCGGCGCAGGCGAGAAAAACGAGCACTTTTCGATATAAATCCTGTAATCGTAGTCAAGCCCGAAGTCGTCGTAAAATTTCTTTAAATTTATAAATTTTATCCCGCAAATTTCGCGTAGATCAAAAAGCGGGTAGAGTTTGGAGCCGTTTTTGGCGACGAGGTGCGAAGGCGCTAGAGTCGTAAACGAGCAAAATGCCGATGTGAGCACGAGTCCGGCTAGATCGCTACAGCGCGCGGTGGCCTGCTTAAATCGCTCGGGAATGCATTTTTTATGCAGAAAAACGATGCGCGAGTTTTCAAATTTAGCGCAGATGGCGCCGCTCCAAAACAGATACGCATTGCCCGAGATTTCGGCATTTCGCGCAAATTCGCAGCCAAGAACGTAATCATCTAAAAACTCGTTTGGCGCAAGGGTTATTTTCATATTTTTCGTGCCTTTCTTGCGGGAAATTATAGCGAAATTTGCTTTTTTGGCCATAAATTAGGTAATATGCGCCCCAAATTTTACAAAGGATGAAAATGAAAAAGGTTGTCTCTACAAAAGACGCTCCACAAGCGATCGGACCGTATTCGCAGGCGATCGAGGCAAACGGATTTCTGTTTATTTCAGGACAGCTTGGCGTTACGCCGGAGGGTAAATTTGCGGGCGAGGACGTGAGGACTCAGGCGGAGCAGTCGATGCTAAATTTAAAGGCGATTTTGGCGCAGGCGGGGCTTGGCTTTGAAAATGCGGTAAAAACGACGATTTTTCTAGCAGACATCGAGGACTTTATGGCCGTAAACGAAATCTACGCTAAATTTTTTAGCGAGCCGTATCCAGCTAGAAGTACGATAGCCGTTAAAACGCTGCCAAAAGGCGGTCTAGTCGAGATCGAGCTTATCGCGGCGACGAAGTAAAATTTAAAATCAAGGAAAAAAATGAAAAAGGTTATATTTGCGCTTGCGGTCGTTTTGATCGCGGTTTTTGGAGTCGCGTTTTACAGCTCGTCTAAAGCCAAAGAGTCCTACGATAGGGGCGTAGCGAGGCTAACTAGCGAGACGCTCAAGCTTGGATTTTTTAATATAAAAGCAAACGCGGTAGAAAATGACTACGACAAAGGGCTGTTTAGCTCGCGCGCGGTGCTAAAACTCGAGCTCACCGACGGCAACGATCCGATCAAATTTGAAGCCAAAACGACGCTAAAACACGGATTTGCCGAGCTATTTAGCGGATTTAAGGCTCATAGCGACGTAAAAGCGCTAACGCCCGAAGCCGCGCTCTCTCTAAAGAAATTTTTCGGTACGGACGAGTTTTTGAGCATCGATGCGCTGATAAAATTTGATAAAACCCGCGACGTGACGTTAAATTTGGCCGATATCAAAACAAATGAAGATGACTCTAGCTTCGTAATCTCAAAGCCGTTTGCAAAGGCGCAAATAAAAGAAAATAAGATAAAATCCCTAGAATTCGGCTTCGGTAAAATCGGCGGCGATACGGACGGCGTGGATAAGGTCGATATAGAAAACGCCTCCGCGCTCATCGAGCTTAACGACTTTAAGAGCTTTGACGATCTCATCTCGTTTATAAATATACAAACCGCCTACGAAAATATAGCTAAAATCGGGCTAAAGGCCGAGAAAATGAGCTTTAACAGCGCTAAGGGCTATGATTTTCCAAAATCGGTCGGCATTGAGGGTATGTCGTTTTTGACGCAGATAAAGCAAAACGCAGACGCAAATCTCCTCGATACGCTTACCGACGTGAGTCTAGGCGCGCTTGACGTAGACGGCAAAAAGGCATTCACGCAGCTAAATTTGAGCCTAAACGAGAAAAACGTAAATAAAGAAGCGATGGCGATGTACGTCACTGGCCCGAAAGAGTCGGCTCTTTATAAAATTTTGATGAGCAAAAACTACGTGATGGAGATTAAAAATTTTAGCTTTAAAAACCCAAACGGCAAAGAGCTAAAATTTAATGCCGTAGCCGACGCATCAGGGCTCGGCGCGGAAAGTAAAGCGCTAGATGACGACGCGGATATCCAAACGGCGCTAAAAGCGATCAAATTTGACGGCGAGATAAAGGTGCAAGCCGCGTCTATAACGGAGTTTTTGAGCACATATAAGGGGCTAATGGCCGATAGCGACTTTAACCAAATGATGGACGGTATCAAGCCTTTTGAGGAGCGCGTAAATTCGCTTTTTGCCAAAGACGGCGAGTATATGAGCGCGAAATTTAAACACGACGTCGGTAGCGACGACCTGCTCGTAAACGATAAAATTTCGCTCAAAGAATTTATAATGAGCCTAATGGCAAACTGATTTCGTTTTATTTTTAGCGGACGATAGCGCAAAATTTACCACTTTGTCCGCTAAATGAATTTTATTTTTGCCTATATATTAAAGTAAATTTCTGATAGATCAAATTTAACAAAACGGCCAACAAAGAATCTCTAAATTTTATTCTCAATCCTCTTATTCTTCAGTATTTTTTAAGCATCCTATCTGTATAATTCGAGCTCACGAATTGAGAAACCACCTTT
>NZ_CAUPZM010000035.1:0-17358 GCF_963515975.1 Campylobacter showae | reverse complement strand
GAGCATCAGCCTTCCAAGCTGAGGGTCGCGGGTTCGAGCCCCGTTTCCCGCTCCAGATTTTGGAACTAAACTGGGAGCTGTAAGATGATAAAAATATTAAATTTTATACATTTCCTACGGCACACCTTTTTAATTTCATTTAGTTGTTTATGCTTTTCAAAAATTCTCTAATGCCAAGCGTTTATAGCGCTCATATGGCTCAGAGGTAGAGCACTTCCTTGGTAAGGAAGAGGTCGCGGGTTCAAGTCCCGCTATGAGCTCCACGGATTTTAGAGAAAAATAAGCATAAATTTGAATTGCAAATATCATTACGGAGGAAGAGATGGCAAAAGAAAAATTTTCACGTAACAAGCCACACGTAAACATCGGTACTATCGGTCACGTTGACCATGGTAAAACAACTTTGACAGCTGCAATTTCTGCTGTTCTTTCAAGAAAAGGTCTTGCTGAGTTAAAAGACTATGATAATATCGACAACGCTCCAGAGGAAAAAGAGCGCGGTATTACCATCGCTACTTCTCACATCGAGTACGAGACTGAAAATCGCCACTATGCGCACGTTGACTGCCCAGGCCACGCCGACTACGTTAAAAACATGATTACCGGTGCGGCTCAAATGGACGGTGCTATCCTAGTTGTTTCTGCTGCTGACGGCCCAATGCCTCAAACTAGAGAGCACATCTTGCTATCTCGCCAAGTAGGCGTTCCATATATCGTTGTTTTCATGAACAAAGCTGATATGGTTGACGATGCTGAGCTTCTTGAGCTAGTTGAGATGGAAATTCGCGAACTTCTAAACGAGTATGATTTCCCAGGTGACGATACTCCAATCGTAGCAGGTTCGGCTCTACAAGCTCTTAATGAGGCTAAAGCTGGAACAGAGGGCGAATGGTCTGCAAAGGTTCTTGAGCTTATGGCTAGAGTTGACGAATATATCCCAACTCCAGTTCGCGCAACAGACAAAGACTTCTTGATGCCTATTGAGGACGTTTTCTCTATTTCTGGTCGCGGTACGGTTGTTACCGGTAGAATTGAAAAAGGTGTGGTAAAAGTCGGCGATACCATCGAAATCGTAGGTATTAGACCAACTCAAACTACTACAGTTACCGGCGTCGAGATGTTTAGAAAAGAAATGGACCAAGGTGAAGCAGGCGATAACGTAGGCGTTCTTCTAAGAGGCACAAAAAAAGAAGATGTTGAGCGCGGTATGGTTCTTTGCAAACCTAAATCAATTACTCCTCACACTAAATTTGAGGGCGAAGTTTATATTTTAACAAAAGAAGAAGGTGGACGCCACACTCCATTCTTTAATAACTATAGACCGCAATTCTATGTAAGAACGACTGATGTTACAGGTTCTATCACTCTTCCAGAAGGAACAGAGATGGTTATGCCTGGTGATAACCTAAAGATAACTGTTGAGCTTATTGCGCCAGTTGCTCTTGAAGAGGGAACTCGCTTTGCGATCCGCGAAGGCGGCAGAACGGTCGGTTCAGGCGTTGTTTCTAAGATTCTGGCATAATCTAATTTATAATTTTTAGCGGAGATTCTTCTCCGCTTTTTCAAAGGGAATTTATGGCAAAAGGTAATAGAATAAAAGTTGGTCTTAAATGTTCTGAATCAGGTGATATAAATTACACTACAGTAAAAAACAGCAAGACAACAACTGAAAAATTAGAACTAAAAAAATATTGCCCAAGATTAAAAAAACATACTGTTCATAAAGAAGTTAAGTTAAAGAGCTAAGGCTTTTTAGGGCAATAGCTCCAACGGTAGAGCGCTGGATTCCAAATCCAATGGTTGGGGGTTCGAATCCCTCTTGCCCTGCCATCAAAAGGTTAAAAATGGAAAAAATAGTAAATTATATAAAGCTTTCTCGCGCCGAGATTGGAAAGGTAATTTTTCCGCTCAAAGAGCAAATAAGAAATGCTTTTATAACAGTTTTTGCCGTAGTGGCTATTGTTTCGCTCTTTTTAGCTCTTGTTGATGCAATTATGTCTTTCTCTCTTTCAAAGCTGATTTAAGGTTGAATTATGGCACATAAATGGTATGCGATTCAAACTTATGCCGGTAGCGAAATGAGCGTAAAGAGAGCTATTGAAAATTTGGTTAGAGATAATCACATTGAAGAACAACTAAAAGAGATTATAGTTCCTACTGAAGATGTAATAGAAATCAAAAACGGTAAGAAAAAAATAAACGAAAGAAGCCTTTATCCAGGATATGCTTTTGCGCATCTTGATTTGGATACAGCTCTTTGGCACAAAATTCAGTCTCTTCCTAAGGTTGGTAGATTTATAGGTGAGGCAAAAAAACCTACGCCGTTAAGCGAAAAAGATATAAATTTAATTTTAGAAAAAGTCCAAAAGCGAGCTGCTCCTAAACCAAAAATTTTCTTTGATAATGGAGAAAATGTTCGTATTACAGAAGGACCTTTCGCGAATTTTACCGGTATAGTAGAAGAGTATGATATGATACATGGAAAACTAAGGCTAAATGTTTCGATATTTGGCAGAAGTACTCCAGTTGAGATTTTATATTCACAAGTCGAGAAGATAGTATAAGGAGAAGTTTATGGCTAAAAAAGTTATAGGCGAAATTAAATTACATATTGCTGCTGCAAAAGCAAATCCAAGCCCTCCGGTAGGTCCGGCTCTTGGTCAGCAAGGCGTTAATATTATGGAATTTTGTAAAGCATTTAACGAAAGAACAAAAGATATGGCTGGCTTTAGGGTCCCAGTCGTTATCACTGTTTATGCAGATAGAAGCTTTACGTTTATCACAAAACAGCCGCCTGCTACGGATTTAATTAAAAAAGCTGCAGGCATTGAAAAAGGTTCGGATAATCCGTTAAAAAACAAAGTAGCTAAGCTTACAAAAGCTCAGGTGCTTGAAATAGTTGAGAAAAAAATTGCCGACTTAAATACTAAAGATAGAGAGCAAGCAGCTAAAATTATCGCTGGCTCAGCTCGTTCAATAGGGATTACGGTAGTAGACTAATCCTTTTACCACATAAGGATTTTTTTAAAGTTAAATTTATAAACACGCGTTAATATTTTATGACGCGTGTGTTTTAAATTTGGCAATGTGGAAGCATAAAATTTAAAAATGCGGAGAAATTAATGTCAAAAAAAACTACAAAAAGATTTGGTAAGCTACTTGAAAAAGTTGATACCACTAAAGCTTACTCTTTAGCAGAAGCTATCGATACTGTAAAATTACTAAAAAGCGCTAAATTTGACGAAACAGTCGAAATAGCATTAAAACTTAACGTCGATCCAAGACATGCAGATCAAATGGTTAGAGGCTCAGTTGTGCTTCCTGCGGGAACCGGCAAAACCGTTCGTGTAGCCGTTATAGCAAAAGATGCGAAAGCCGACGAAGCAAAAGCTGCTGGTGCCGATATAGTCGGTAGCGATGAACTTGTCGAGGATATCCAAAAAGGAATTATGAATTTCGACGTTCTTATTGCCACTCCAAATTTAATGGGCTTAGTCGGTAAAGTAGGACGAATTTTGGGACCAAAAGGTCTTATGCCAAACCCAAAAACAGGCACTGTTACTATGGATGTAGCTCAAGCGGTTAATAACGCAAAAAGCGGTCAAGTTAATTTCCGCGTAGATAAGCAAGGAAATATACACGCCGGTCTTGGCAAAGTTAGCTTTTCAAAAGAACAGTTAAACGATAATATTTCAACCCTTATTAAAGCAGTAAATAGACAAAAACCTGCGGCAGCAAAAGGTAGATATATTAAGAGCGCCGCTTTATCATTAACTATGAGCCCTTCTGTTCTACTTGAGACTCAAGAGCTTATGGATCTACGCTAATTTTTAGCTAATAAATTTTTATCTTAGATTGGAGATAGCAGAGGCTTTTGCTTAATCGTGCTTTTATGCCACTCTGCTTGAAATCACTAGTCGGAAAGGAGAAAAACTAGATGACGAGAAACGAAAAATCTGAAATAATCAGTAAACTTGAGGCCGAATTTAAAGAAAATGAAGCGATTATAGTTTGCGATTATCGCGGTCTTAGCACTAAAAAACTAGAAGCATTAAGAGATGCTGCTAGAGTTTTAAACGTAAAAGTTCAAATCGTAAAAAATACTCTTGCAAATATCGCTCTTAATAACGTTGAAAAGTCTGGTATGGTCTTAAAAGATACAAATATCTTTATCTGGGGCGATCAGCTTTCAGCTACTAAGGTTGCGGCTAAATTTGAAGAGACCAACAGCGAACTATTCAAAATCAAAACCGCTCATATTGACGGCGAAGTTGCAAGCGTCGAGAAGGTCAAGGCTCTATCTAAGATGCCTAGCCGTGATGAGTTACTTGCTATGCTTTTGCAAGTTTGGAATGCGCCTATCCAAAATTTCACTATTGGACTAAATGCGCTTAAAGAGAAAAAAGAAAAATCAGCATAATATAAAAGGATAAAAAATGGCAATTACTAAAGAGGACGTATTAGAATTTATCTCTAATCTTTCAGTATTAGAGCTAAGTGAGCTAGTAAAAGAATTTGAAGAGAAATTTGGCGTAAGCGCTGCTCCGGTAATGGTAGCAGGCGGCGCAGCAGCAGGCGGCGCAGCCGATGCAGCTGAAGAGAAAACAGAATTTAACGTTGTTCTAGTTGACGGCGGCGACAAGAAAATCAACGTTATTAAAGTCGTTCGCGCTCTTACAGGTCTTGGTCTTAAAGAGGCTAAAGACGCAGTTGAGCAAACTCCTTCTGTTATTAAAGAGGGTGTTAGCAAAGACGAGGCTGAAGCAGCTAAAAAAGAGCTTGAAGAAGCTGGTGCTAAAGTCGAACTTAAATAATTTCACTTATTTTTACAAAGGAGGCGTCGCCTCCTTATTTAATTTTTACAAAGATGCCGCAGACGTGCGGTTATTTACTTTCTTTCAAACTTATACCATGAGGTAGAATATGCTAAATAGTTTATACTCAGGAAATCGTCTTAGAGTTGATTTTTCAAATGTTGCCAAAGAGATCGATGTTCCTAACCTGCTACAATTACAAAAAAAGAGTTTTGACCAGTTTTTAAACGTAGATAAAAATCAAGGCGAAAGCGGTATAGAAAAAGTTTTCAAATCAATATTTCCTATACATGATCCGCAAAACCGCTTAAGCTTGGAATACGTAAGTTCTGAAATCGGAAAACCAAAATATACGATCAGAGAGTGCATGGAGCGCGGGCTTACTTATTCTGTAAATTTAAAAATGAAAATAAGGCTGATTGTTCACGAGAGAGATGAAAAAACAGGCGAGAAGATCGGCATAAAAGATATAAAAGAGCAAGAAATTTTCGTTCGCGAAATTCCTTTGATGACTGATAGAATTTCATTTATTATTAATGGCGTCGAGCGTGTCGTGGTTAATCAGCTTCACAGAAGTCCCGGCGTTATCTTTAAAGAAGAGGAAAGCCCGACAGTCGTAAATAAGCTTATTTATACGGCTCAAATCATTCCTGACCGCGGTAGCTGGCTATATTTTGAATATGACACCAAAGATGTACTTTACGTTCGAATAAATAAGCGCAGAAAAGTACCAGTAACTATCCTATTTAGGGCGCTTGGATATAAAAAGCAAGATATTATCAAGTTATTTTATCCTATACAAACTTTAACAATAAAAGATAATAAATTTTTGACGCCATTTAACCCAGATGATTATCAGGGCAGGGTTGAATACGACATAAAAGACGAAGAAGGCAATGTTTTACACGAGGCTGGTAAAAGACTAACCAAGAAAAAGGCCGATAAGATTATTGCCGACGGTGTCAAATTTGTCGAGTATCCGACTGAAATTTTGGTAAATAGATTTTTAGCTCACCCGGTTATCGACAAAAATAGCGGCGAGGTGCTTTACGATACTCTTGCGCAGCTTGACGAAAATAAATTGGTTAAAATTTTGGCTGATCAAGAGAGTATCGAGATAGCAAACGACCTGGCTGCAGGCGTGGACGATGCGATAATAAATTCATTTATCGCCGATAACGAGACGCTCAAACTGCTACGTCAAACCGAAAACGTCGATGACGAAAACGATCTTGCGGCGATAAGAATTTATAAAGTTATGCGCCCTGGCGAACCGGTTGTCAAAGACGCTGCTCGCGCTTTCGTAAACGATCTATTTTTCAATCCTGAAAGATATGATTTGACGGGTGTCGGTCGTATGAAAATGAACCACAAGCTAGCACTTGAAGTACCTGAATATGTAACGGTTTTGACCAGCGAAGACATTATAAAAACGGCAAAATATTTGATAAAGGTCAAAAACGGACAAGGACATATCGACGACCGCGATCACCTCGGCAACCGTCGTATCCGCTCTATCGGCGAGCTTTTGGCAAACGAGCTTCACCTAGGCTTTGTAAAAATGCAAAAGGCTATCAGGGATAAATTTACGACGCTGGGTAATACTGAGGAGATTATGCCTTACGATCTGGTTAATCCAAAAATGATAACCACGACGATAATGGAGTTTTTCACCGGCGGTCAGTTGAGTCAGTTTATGGATCAAACCAACCCGCTTAGCGAAGTTACGCACAAACGCAGACTTTCGGCGCTGGGCGAAGGCGGTCTCGTAAAAGATAGGGCCGGCTTTGAGGTGCGCGACGTTCATCCGACTCACTACGGCAGAATTTGCCCGGTAGAAACTCCGGAGGGTCAAAACATCGGTCTTATCAACACCCTTTCTACTTACGCGAAGGTAAATAATCTCGGCTTCGTCGAGGCTCCGTATAAAAAAGTCGTAGACGGCAAAGTAACCGACGAGATCGTATATCTAACGGCGACTCAAGAGGAAAATTTGGTTATCGCTCCGGCTTCTACCGCGCTTGACGATAGCGGCTATATAGTAGAGGATTTGATTGAGGCTAGACAAGACGGCGAGATGATACTAGCTAAACGCGAGGACGTTAAACTTATTGACCTTTGCTCCGGCATGATAGCCGGCGTTGCGGCATCGCTTATTCCGTTTTTGGAGCACGACGACGCGAACCGCGCCCTAATGGGATCAAACATGCAACGCCAAGCGGTACCGCTACTTCGCTCATCCGCTCCTATCGTAGGTACGGGTATGGAGAGCACTGTAGCTCGCGACGCTTGGGAAGCTATCAAGGCTAGACGCGCGGGAGTGGTTGAAAAAGTAGATAATAAAAACATCTTTATCCTCGGCGAAGACGAGGCTGGTCCGTATATCGATCACTACTCTATGGAGAAAAATTTAAGAACCAACCAAAACACGACTTTTTCTCAGCATCCTATCGTCAAAAAAGGCGAAAGCGTAGCGGCCGGACAGATCATAGCCGACGGTCCGTCTATGGAGCGCGGCGAGCTGGCTATCGGTAAAAACGCCCTTATAGCTTTCATGCCGTGGAACGGGTACAACTACGAGGATGCCATCGTAATTAGCGAAAAAATGATCCGAGAGGATGCATTTACGAGCGTGCATATTTATGAAAAAGAGATCGAGGCGCGCGAGCTAAAAGACGGCGTTGAGGAGATTACTAAAGATATCCCGAATATCAAAGAGGAAGATCTGCTTCACCTAGATGATAGCGGTATAATAAAAATCGGCACGCAAGTAAAACCCGGCATGATCCTAGTTGGTAAGGTTTCTCCAAAAGGCGAGGTTAAGCCGACGCCTGAGGAGCGCTTGCTTCGCGCGATTTTTGGAGAAAAAGCCGGTCATGTGGTAAATAAATCTCTTTACGCGACAGCATCTATGGAAGGCGTCGTGGTAGACGTTAAAATTTTTACCAAAAAGGGCCACGAAAAAGATAATCGCTCAAATAAAGTTTACGAAGAAGAAAAAGCGGCTTTTGAAAAAGAACACCACGATAGGCTCTTGATGCTAGACCGCGAAGAGATGCTAAAAGTGGGCGCTTTGCTTTGCAAAACGCCTTTGAGCTCTGCTCAAACTATCGGCAAAAAAACCTATAAAAAAGGCGAGAAGATCGATAAAGAAGAGTTTGAAAACATCAACCGCTTTACTCTAAGCGCGATCGTTAAAGGTTTTTCAAAAGACGTTCAAAAATCATACGACGACATAAAAAATCATTTCCAAAACGAGAAGAAAAAGCTCAAAGAAGAGCATGACGCTAAGATGGAAATTTTAGAAAAAGACGACATCTTGCCAAGCGGAGTAGTTAAGCTCGTTAAAGTCTATATCGCCACCAAGCGCAAGCTAAAAGTGGGCGATAAGATGGCGGGCCGCCACGGAAACAAAGGTATCGTTTCAAACATCGTGCCAGAGGTTGATATGCCGTATCTACCGAGCGGTCAACCAGTCGATATCGTGTTAAATCCGCTGGGTGTTCCTAGCCGTATGAATATCGGTCAAATTTTAGAAAGCCACTTGGGACTTGTCGGCTACCGTTTGGGCGAGCAAATAAATCAAATTTTCCAAGAGAAAAAAGGCGAGTGGGTAAAAGAGCTACGAGCCAAAATGATCGAGATAGCTTCTGCATCTAAATTTATGGATGCCAAAAAGACTCTAGGCAAAATGAGCGACGAGATGCTTTTAGACTACGCTAGAGATTGGGCTAACGGCGTCAAATTTGCCACGCCTATATTTGAGGGCGTAAGGGTCGATGAGTTAATGAAACTATTTGAGCTAGCTAAGATCGATATGGACGGCAAGACCGAGCTTTACGACGGACGCACGGGCTCAAAGATCAAAGAACGCGTAAACGTCGGATGTATGTATATGCTAAAGCTTCACCACCTAGTCGACGAAAAAGTCCACGCTAGAAGTACTGGCCCATACAGCCTTGTTACTCAGCAGCCGGTCGGCGGTAAGGCGCTATTTGGCGGACAAAGATTTGGAGAGATGGAGGTTTGGGCACTTGAGGCATACGGCGCGGCTCATACGCTTCGCGAGATGCTAACGGTCAAATCAGACGACGTCGAGGGACGCTTGTCTGCGTATAAAGCCCTAACTAGAGGCGAGAATGTGCCTGAAACTGGCATTCCTGAGACATTTTTCGTTCTAACAAACGAGCTAAAATCATTGGCGCTTGATGTCGAGATATACGATGAGGATGAAAATAATGAGTGAGTTAAAACCTATTGAGATAAAAGAAGAACGCAGACCGCGCGATTTTGAAGCGTTTCAGCTTCGTTTGGCTAGCCCTGAGAGGATAAAGTCATGGAGCCACGGCGAGGTCAAAAAACCCGAAACCATAAACTACCGCACGCTAAAACCTGAGCGCGACGGTCTATTTTGTGCTAAGATTTTCGGTCCGATCCGAGACTACGAGTGCCTTTGCGGTAAGTATAAAAAAATGCGCTATAAAGGCATCAAGTGCGAAAAATGCGGCGTCGAGGTAACTAGCTCAAAGGTGCGCCGCTCTAGAATGGGCCACATCGAGCTCGTGACTCCTGTAGCGCATATCTGGTACGTAAATTCGCTCCCAAGCCGCATAGGAACGCTACTTGGCATAAAGATGAAAGATCTTGAGCGCGTACTTTACTATGAGGCATATATCGTCGAGAGCGTAGGCGACGCCTTTTACGATACCGAAAGTAGTAAAAAGGTAGAAATTTTCGACGTTTTAAACGAAGAGCAATACGTTTCTTTGGCTTCTCGCTTCGAAGAGAGCGGATTTAGAGCTAGAATGGGCGGCGAAGTTATCCGCGATTTGCTAGCAAATATCGATTTGGTCGAGCTTTTAAATACTCTAAAAGACGAGATTAGCGCGACAAATTCTGAAGCCAAGAAAAAAACCATAGTAAAAAGACTAAAAGTCGTCGAGAGCTTTTTAAATTCCGGCAACCGTCCTGAGTGGATGATGATTACGAATTTACCGGTCCTTCCGCCGGATCTTCGCCCGCTTGTTAGCCTTGACGGCGGTAAATTTGCGGTTTCTGACGTAAATGACCTATATCGCCGCGTTATAAATAGAAATGCGCGTTTAAAACGCCTTATGGAGCTTGACGCGCCTGAGATTATCATCAGAAACGAAAAGCGTATGCTTCAGGAGTCCGTGGATGCGCTATTTGACAACGGGCGACGTGCAAATGCGGTAAAAGGCGCAAACAAACGCCCTCTAAAATCGCTTTCTGAGATCATTAAAGGTAAGCAAGGCCGCTTCCGTCAAAATTTGCTCGGTAAGCGCGTCGACTTTTCCGGTCGTTCTGTTATCGTCGTCGGACCAAAACTGCGCATGGATCAGTGCGGACTACCGAAAAGAATGGCTCTTGAGCTGTTTAAGCCGCACTTGCTGGCTCGCCTTGAGGAGAAGGGCTACGCTACGACCGTAAAACAAGCCAAAAAGATGATAGAGGATAAGACGAACGAGGTTTGGGAGTGCCTAGAGGAGGTCGTTAAAGATCACCCGGTTATGCTAAACCGCGCTCCGACGCTTCACAAATTATCTATCCAGGCATTTCACCCGGTACTCGTCGAGGGCAAAGCTATCCAGCTACATCCGCTAGTTTGCGCCGCATTTAACGCGGACTTCGACGGCGACCAGATGGCTGTTCACGTGCCGCTATCGCAGGAAGCTATCGCAGAGTGCAAAATTTTGATGCTTAGCTCGATGAACATCTTGCTTCCTGCGAGCGGTAAGGCTATCACCGTTCCTAGCCAGGATATGGTTTTGGGAATTTACTATCTAAGCTTAGAAAAGACCGATAGCAAGGGCGCGAATAAAATTTTCGCATCCGTAGATGAAGTAATGATTGCCGAGGAAGCGCACTGCCTAGAGGTACACTCGAAAATTAAAACTATGATCGACGGCAAGACGCTATTTACGACTGCAGGTCGCCTTATCATCCGCTCGATTCTGCCTGATTTCGTTCCTGAAAATATGTGGAACAGAGTTATGAAGAAAAAAGATATCGCAAATTTGGTCGATTACGTCTATAAAAACGGCGGTCTTGAGGTAACGGCGGGATTTTTGGATAAGCTTAAAAATTTGGGCTTCCGCTATGCGACCAAGGCCGGTATCTCGATCTCGATCGCCGATATCATCGTGCCTGATAGCAAGCAAAAGTATATTAACGAAGCCAAGAAAAAAGTCCGCGAGATACAAAATCAATACGGTGCGGGCTTGCTAACGGACTCAGAGAGATATAATAAAATCATCGACATCTGGACGGATACGAACAACGTCGTCGCGGGCGAGATGATGAAGCTCATCCAGGGGGATAAGGGTGGATTTAACTCTATTTATATGATGGCCGACAGCGGCGCGAGAGGCTCTGCGGCGCAAATTCGCCAGCTAGCCGGCATGCGCGGCCTTATGGCGAAGCCTGACGGCTCGATCATCGAGACGCCGATCATATCAAACTTCCGTGAAGGCCTAAACGTTCTTGAGTACTTTAACTCAACCCACGGTGCTAGAAAAGGTCTTGCGGATACCGCGCTAAAAACGGCGAATGCCGGATACCTAACCAGAAAGCTAATCGACGTCGCGCAAAACGTGAAAGTTACTATGCACGACTGCGGTACTCACGAGGGCGTCGAGATCACCGAGATCACCGACAACGGCGAGCTTATCGAGAGCTTGGAAGAGAGAATTTTGGGCCGCGTGCTAGCCGACGACGTGATCGATCCGATAGCAAACGAGGTGCTATTTAGCGAAGGTACGCTGATAGACGAAGAAAAGGCTAAGGCGATAACCGAAGCAGGTATAAAATCGGTAAGTATTAGAACGCCGATAACTTGTAAAGCCGCAAAAGGCGTTTGCGCGAAATGCTACGGCGTGAATTTGGGCGAAGGAAAACTGGTAAAACCAGGCGAAGCCGTCGGTATCATCTCGGCTCAATCTATCGGCGAACCCGGTACTCAGCTAACGCTAAGAACCTTCCACATCGGCGGTACGGCATCGACTGAGCAGCAAGACTACCAAGTCGTCGCGCAAAAAGAAGGCTTTATAAGATACTACAATCTAAACGTTTATGAAAACGGCGGCAAGAGAATCGTAGCAAATCGCAGAAACTCAGCCGTCTTACTCGTCGAGCCTAAGATCAAAGCTCCGTTTGACGGAAAGATCGAGATCGAGGTTGCTCACGAGGACGTAAACATCATCGTAAAAGGTAAAAAAGAAGAGATTAAGTATACTCTAAGAAGAGGCGATCTGGCTAAACCTAACGAGCTAGCCGGCGTTAGCGGTAAGGTTGAGGGTAAAATTTACATCCCTTATGCCGACGGCGATTTGGTCAAAGAGAACGAAAGTATCGCAGAGGTTATCAAAGAGGGCTGGAACGTACCTAAACGTATCCCGTTTGCTAGCGAGATAAAGGTAGAAGACGGCGAGCCTATCGCTAAGAAAATCCTTGCCGGTGCAAACGGCGTGCTTAAATTTTACATCTTAAAGGGCGATTATTTAGAGCGCTTAAGAAATATCAAAAAAGGTCACGTCGTAACGGAAAAGGGACTATTTGTCGTGGTTGCCGATGAGGACGATAGAGAGGCAGTTCGCTACTATATCCCGCGAAACTCTATCATCAAAGCAAACGATAGCGATATCGTGGATAGCAAAGCGGTCATCTCCGAGCCTGAGAGCCAAGAAAAAACCGTCATAGCCGAGTGGGATCCGTACTCTACGCCGATCATCGCAGAGGCTGCTGGTAGAGTGACATACGAGGATATCGAGCCAGGCTATAGCGCTGCCGAGCAGTACGACGAGGCGACTGGTCAGAGCCGCTTGGTTATCAACGAGTATCTACCTTCGGGCATCAAGCCTACGATCGTGATCAGCACTGATGAGGGCAAGATAATCCGCTATCAGTTGGAGCCAAAAACCGCGATATTCGTAGGTAACGACGAAGTGGTAAAACAAGCCGACATCCTAGCTAAGACGCCTAAGGCCGTCGCGAAGTCAAAAGACATCACGGGCGGTTTGCCGCGCGTGTCCGAGCTGTTTGAGGCTAGACGTCCGAAAAATACGGCCATCATCGCCGAAATCGACGGCACCGTAAGGTTTGAAAAACCGCTTCGCTCTAAAGAACGCATCGTGATCGAGGCCGACGACGGCGCGACTGCCGAGTACTTAATAGACAAAACTCGTCAAATTCAAGTTCGCGACGGCGAATTTATCCACGCCGGCGAGAAGCTAACCGACGGACTAATATCAAGCCACGACGTTTTGAGAATTTTGGGCGAAAAAGCGCTGCACTATTATTTGATCAGCGAAATTCAGCAAGTTTACCGCTCTCAAGGCGTTGCGATCGCCGATAAGCATATCGAGATCATCGTTTCTCAGATGCTTCGTCAGGTTAAGATCGTCGATAGCGGCGATACGAATTTCATCACCGGCGATATGATCTCTCGAACGAGATTTAAGGAAGAAAACGAGCGCATAATGAGAATGGGCGGCAATCCTGCAATCGCCGAGCCTATTTTGCTAGGCGTTACGCGCGCTGCTATCGGAAGCGATAGCGTGATCTCTGCGGCATCGTTCCAAGAGACGACTAAGGTTCTAACCGAAGCTTCGATCGCTGCTAAGATCGACCACCTCGAGGATCTAAAAGAAAATGTCATTCTAGGACGCATGATCCCTGTTGGAACAGGCCTTTATCAAGATCAAAAGATCAAGCTAAAACAAAACTAAAATTTAACCCCACAAGCCTCGCTAAATTCGGCGGGGCTTAAATTTACCTCGCTTTAAAACTAATCAGATAAAATCAATCCTTTAAATTTGAAAATTTGGAGTAAAAATGAAAAATTTCGATTTGGGAATTTTATTTGCGAGACTAGGGCTTGGCATCTGCCTTTTTATGCACGGCTTTGCGAAAATTTTACACGGCATAGGCGGCGTAAAAAGTATTTTAACAAAAGCCGGCTTGCCTGAGATTGTGGCTTACGGCTCCTATGTAGGCGAAGTTGTTGCGCCGATAATGATAATTCTAGGGATATTTTCAAGGATCGCAGCATTGCTCGTTATCGGCACGAGCCTAACGATAATGTACGCCTATCACGGACTTGGAAATTTACTGGAGCTTACAAACGCGGGCGGCTTTAAGGCTGAAATTTTATATCTTTACATCGCTTTATCGCTTTGCATTATCTTTAGCGGAAGCGGAAAGTACGCGATTAGAAAAGATTAGCGCGATAAAATTCAGCGCTAAAGATGAAATTTACCTTATATTAAGCCAAATTTAAATAAAATCAAGTCTTTTTAATAAATTTAGTCGAAAGGAATTACTGTGCCAACCATTAATCAATTGGTCAGAAAAGAGCGCAAGAAAGTGACTTTTAAGTCAAAATCTCCAGCTCTAAAAGAGTGTCCTCAAAGAAGAGGAGTTTGCACTAGGGTCTACACTACGACTCCTAAAAAACCAAACTCGGCTTTGAGAAAAGTTGCCAAAGTTAGGCTTACAAGCGGATTTGAAGTGATCAGCTATATCGGCGGCGAAGGCCACAACCTACAAGAACACAGCATCGTGCTAGTGCGCGGCGGTCGTGTTAAGGACTTACCGGGCGTTAAATATCACATCGTACGCGGCGCTCTTGATACAGCCGGCGTTGCGAAAAGAACAGTTTCTCGCTCAAAATACGGCGCTAAACGTCCAAAACCTGGTCAAGCAGCAGCCGCAGCGGGTAAAAAGAAATAAAAATTTAGGTTCGCAGACCATGCCATTAGCGGCATAGGTTTGAGTAAAATTTATAAAATTTGAAGGAATAATCAAATGAGAAGAAGAAAAGCTCCTGTCAGGGAAGTAATGCCGGATCCAATTTACGGCAATAAGGTAATCACTAAATTTATTAACTCTCTTATGTACGACGGCAAAAAAAGCGTCGCCACCGAGATCATGTACGGCGCTATCAAAGCTATCGAGAAAAAAAGCGGCGACGTAAAAGGTATAGACGTATTTAACGATGCTATCGAAAACATTAAGCCTCTTATGGAAGTTAAATCTCGTCGCGTCGGCGGCGCTACCTACCAAGTGCCGGTAGAAGTTCGCCCGGCTCGCCAACAAGCTCTTGCTATCCGCTGGATCATCGGTTTTGCCAGAAAAAGAAGCGAAAGAACCATGATCGATAAGCTAGCTAACGAGCTGCTTGATGCGGCAAATTCAAAAGGCGCGTCTTTCAAGAAGAAGGAAGACACCTACAAAATGGCAGAAGCTAACAAAGCGTTTGCTCACTACCGCTGGTAAGAGGAGGCTGGTATGGCAGATAGAAAAACCCCTTTACATATGGTTAGAAACATCGGTATCGCTGCTCACATCGATGCCGGTAAAACTACGACCAGCGAAAGAATTTTGTTCTTTACGGGTATGAGCCACAAGATCGGCGAGGTTCACGACGGCGCTGCTACGATGGACTGGATGGAACAAGAAAAAGAGCGCGGTATTACGATTACGTCTGCGGCGACCACTTGCTTTTGGAAAGATCACCAGATAAATTTGATCGACACTCCGGGCCACGTCGACTTTACTATCGAAGTTGAGCGTTCTATGCGCGTTCTTGACGGCGCCGTTTCGGTATTCTGCTCAGTCGGCGGCGTACAGCCTCAGTCTGAGACCGTTTGGAGACAAGCAAATAAATATCACGTCCCAAGAATCGTTTTCGTAAATAAAATGGATAGAATCGGCGCAAATTTTTATAACGTCGAGTCTCAAATCAGAAACCGCCTAAAAGCAAATCCGGTGCCTATTCAAATTCCTATCGGCGCAGAGGATAACTTTAGAGGCGTGGTCGATCTTGTTAAGATGAAAGCTTACGTTTGGGAAGACGATAAAAAGCCGACTGATTATAAAGAGATAGAAATCCCTGCAGAAGTAAAAGAAAAAGCAGAAGAGTACCGTACTAAGTTGATCGAAGCAGTTTCTGAAACCGACGATAGCTTGATGGAGAAATTTTTCTCGGGCGAGGAGCTAAGCGAAGAAGAGATCAAAAAAGGCATTAAAGCAGGTTGCTTAAGAATGACGATAACTCCGATGCTTTGCGGAACAGCATTTAAAAACAAAGGCATCCAGCCCCTACTTGACGCGGTCGTAGCGTATTTGCCTGCACCGGATGAGATCGAGGCGATTAAGGGCGTTTATGAAGACGGTAGCGAAGTAACGGTAGAAAGCACCGATAACGGCGAATTTGCAGCTCTTGCGTTTAAGATTATGACCGACCCGTTCGTAGGACAGCTTACCTTTATCCGCGTTTACCGCGGTAGTCTTGAGAGCGGTAGCTATGCTTACAACACCGTTCAGGATAATAAAGAAAGAATCGGTCGCTTGCTAAAAATGCACTCAAACAAACGCGAGGAAATTTCGATTCTTCACGCGGGCGAGATCGGTGCGGTCGTAGGTCTAAAAAATACCCTAACAGGCGATACGCTAGCTAGCGAAAAAGACAAGGTTATCCTTGAGAAAATGGACTTCCCTGAGCCGGTTATCAGCGTTGCCGTTGAGCCAAAAACTAAAGCCGACCAAGAAAAAATGGCTATCGCGCTTCAAAAACTAGCTCAAGAGGATCCAAGCTTTAGAGTAGGTACTGATGAAGAGAGCGGTCAAACTATCATCAGTGGTATGGGCGAGCTTCACCTTGAGATCATCGTAGACAGAATGCTACGCGAATTTAAGGTCGATGCCGAAGTAGGTCAGCCACAAGTCGCATACCGCGAGACTATCCGCAAAACAATAGAGCAAGAGTATAAATATGCTAAGCAATCAGGCGGTCGCGGTCAGTACGGACACGTATTCTTGCGCCTTGAGCCGCTACCTGCGGCTAGCGGATTTGAGTTCGTTAACGACATTAAAGGCGGTGTGGTTCCTAAAGAATACATCCCTGCAGTTGAAAAAGGCTGCAAAGAAGCGCTTCAAAACGGCGTACTTGCCGGCTATCCGGTCGAAGACGTTAAAGTTACCCTATTTGACGGTAGCTACCACGAAGTCGACTCATCTGAAATGGCGTTTAAACTAGCTGCTTCTATGGGCTTCAAAGAGGGCGCTAGAAAAGCGGGTGCGGTTATCCTTGAGCCTATGATGAAGGTCGAGGTTGAGACGCCTGAGGATTATATGGGCGACGTTATCGGCGACTTAAACAAACGCCGCGGACAGGTAAACTCTATGGACGAGCGAAACGGAAGCAAGATCATCACGGCTTTCTGCCCGCTAGCCCAGATGTTTGGTTACTCTACGGACCTTCGCTCTATGACGCAAGGTCGCGCGACCTATTCTATGGAATTTGACCACTATGAGGAAGTTCCAAAGAATGTTAGCGAAGAGATTATCAAGAAAAGAAACGGCTAAGCCAAATTTGGCGGGGATGTTAAATCCTCGCCTTTAAATTTAATCCACATTTTAGCCTTTGCGATTAAAATGGCTTTTATTTTGCAAATTTAATATATTTTCTGTCCTCATAGCTCAGCTGGATAGAGCGCAGAATTCCTAATTCTGAGGCCACAGG
>NZ_CAUPZM010000034.1:0-18487 GCF_963515975.1 Campylobacter showae | reverse complement strand
CCTGCGTTATCTCGCCCATAAATTTGGGATTGTTCATGCGGTCTTGGACGTTTTGGGAGTATTCGTCCCAAATCGAACCGCCTATTAGATTATTTTTTGCCATTTTATTTCCTTTTTAGAGGCGTTGTCTCGCGAGCGTCTTTGAATGAGCTTGCAAAAATATCGCTGCGGCAACCTATTTGGTTAGCCTTGCTCATTTTTGCTTCACAACATTCAAATCCATCTCGCGATACTGCCGCCCACTTCCTTTTAAATTTAACTCAAATTTGAACTTTTAAAGCTCAAATTTCAATTAAATTTAACTTCAAATTTGACTGTAAAACATTAAGGCGAAGTATTTTGAGATGAATTTGAATGTTGTGCGGAAATTTTCGTCCCAAGGCTAGACGTATAGTCTGCCGCAGCGCAGGGCGAAAATTTCAAACTCATTCAAAAGCGCTCAAAAAACAAGCCGCTACTTGCCATTAGGATTGTAGGCGTACGTACTTGAAATACCCCTTAACCTCTCCACCGCCTTTTTTATATGCTCTATCGCATACTCGATCTCTTCTTCGGTGTTAAATCTCGACAGCGAGAGCCTAAGCGCAGTGTGCGCCAGATCGCTGCTAGCTCCGATTGCTTCCATTATCGGGTTGCTCTCTAGCGTCTCGGAAGCGCACGCCGAGCCCGTAGACGCCGCGATGCCTGCTTGATTTAGATCCCACAGCATCGCCTCGCCCTCGACGCCTTTTATGGCGGCTAGGATGGTGTTTGGCAGCCTGTGAGCGCGCTCTCCCACGACCGAGACGTCGGGTAGTTCTAGCAGTGCGTCCTCGAGCTTGTTGCGCAGGCGTCTAACGTGCAGATTTTCAAACTCGATTAGCTTGTTGCTGTTTTCCAGCGCTTGCGCCATGCCGACGATGCCTGCGACGTCTAACGTTCCGCTGCGTCTACCGCCCATGTGCTCGCCGCCGTGGAGCAGGCTCGTTAGCTTTTGCGAGTCTTTGATGTATAGGCCGCCTACGCCTTTTGGTCCGTGAAATTTATGCGCCGAAAAGCTCATAAAATCCACGCCCATCTCGCGCACGTTTATCTTGATCTTACCGACGGTTTGCGTCGCGTCGGTGTGAAATAGCGCGCCATGCTCGTGAGCGATCGCCGCGCATTCTTTGATCGGGAAAATAGTGCCCGTTTCGTTATTTGCCCACATGATGCTAACGAGTGCGGTTTTGTCGTCGATGAGCTTTCTTAGGTCGTTTGGATCGAGCAGACCGTTTTCGTTGACTGGCACGCGGCTCACGCGTACGCCGTACTTTTTGAGAAACTCGAAAGTTGCCGAGATCGCCGGATGCTCGACGGCGCTAATTATGACGTGATCTTTGTCTTTATTTAATATATGATCGAAAAATACGCCTTTAGCCACCCAGTTGTTGCTCTCGGTGGCGCAGCTTGTTACCACGATATCGTCGTTATCGCTTGCGTTTATGCCCGCATAGAGCTGGTCCATCGCGCGGCGAAGCGCGGGGTGCGTCTCGGAGCCGAATTTATGCAGCGAGTTTGGGTTGCCGTATTTTTCGCAGAAAAACGACTTCATAAGCTCGAAAGCTTCGGGATCGACCATCGTCGTGGCATTGTTGTCTAGATATACTCTCACGCTTGACCTTTATCAATTAGGATATATTTTATCCCTTTTATTTTCGCGACGATAATATAACAAATTTTATAAATTTTTGATTAAAATTTTAGCTTAGTTTTTTCAAATTTAACCGTTTTTTGATAGAGTTTATATATTGAAATTCCTTATCAAATAAGCAAAGTATCGTCGTTTCAGTTAAATTTGATATAAAAAGATAAAATATATCCTAAACTTAGTTTGATTTCTTAAGGTTTTAGAAAATTTAAAAATTAAATTTTTCGCATTTTGGATGAAATTAGGCGAAATAAATCCGAATTTGACGCGGCAAAAATAAATTCGACTAATTTATCCCGCCCAGCAGCTCTTGTGTCTGCTCGAAGCTAAAGCCCTCTTCGGCGTCTTGTTTTAGGAATTTATCTATAAATTCTTTTTTCGAGATAGCAAGGTCTAGTTCTTTATCGCTGCCCTTTTGATAAGCGCCGATGCGTAGCAGGACCTCGTTTTCTTTGAGGAGCGAGTAGAGGCGCTTTAGCTTGGCGGCGTTTGCTTTGTGCTCTTTGGTTGCGATGTCGCTCATCACGCGCGAGGCGGAGTTTAGGATGTTTATAGGCGGATAGATGCCAAAGTCCGTCATCTCGCGGCTAAGCACGATATGACCGTCTAGGATCGAGCGACTCTGGTCGGCTATCGGGTCGCTCATATCGTCGCCGTCTACTAGCACCGTAAAAAAGGCCGTTATGCTGCCCTTGCCCTCCTCTTTGCCCGCGCGCTCCATCAGCTGCGGTAGTAGGGTGAGCACGGAGGGCGGGTAGCCCTTGGACGTCGGCGGCTCACCCAGCGCCAGCCCGATCTCTCGCTGCGCCATGGCAAATCGCGTCACGCTATCCATGATGAAAAGCACGTCTTTGCCTTGGTTTTTGAAGTATTCGGCCACGCTCATCGCGCAAAAGGCGCCGTATTTTCGCATCAGCGGGCTATCGTCGCTGGTGGCTACGATGACGACGGTACCGCTTAGATCGCCGTGCAAGTTTTTCTCGATAAACTCCGGCACCTCGCGGCCGCGCTCGCCGATGAGCGCGACAACCTTGATCGGAGCTTGCGAGTTTTTCACTATCATGCCCATGAGCGTACTTTTACCTACGCCAGAGCCAGCGAAAATGCCTAGTTTCTGGCCTTTACCGCAGGTTAGCAGTCCGTCGATGCTTTTAACTCCGACGCTAAAAATTTCATCTATCAGCCCGCGCTTCATCGCATCGATCGGAGCGCGCATTATCGGGGCGTACTCGGTGGTGGCGATCGCTCCTTTGCCGTCTTTTGGATTCATAAAAGGATCGACTACGCGCCCCAAAAGAGCGTCGCCCACGGGGATTTTCATGCCTTGGTCGCTTTGATAGACGAAGTCGCCGATCTTGTAGCCCTCTACAAAGCCAAAGGGTGAGATGAGCGCGGTATTTTGCCGCACCTCAGTCACCATCGCTAGCCCGCTTTTGCTCCTATCTTTGGCGCAAATTTGCACGATGTCGCCGATGCTAGGGCGAAGGCCAGAAATCTCTATTGTCGTAGCAGAAATTCGCTCGATCACGCCAAAGACGCTAGAGAGAGATAAATTTGCGCCCAGTTTTGATTTTAAGCTATCTAAACCCACTAAAATCTCACTTCTTTGTGCGAATTTATAAGGGAGAAAAACTCGCGTCTAGTCTCGCTGCTCTTTAAAAAGCAGCCTCGCAGCGCTGATGTTGTCGTGGTCGAGTTGATCTTGCCCACGCCTCGCATCTCCACGCACATGTGGCGCGCCTCGATGACGACGCCCACGCCTTTTGGCTTGATGACGTCTTGCACGGCTTCTGCGATCTGCTCGGTGAGCTGCTCTTGAATCTGCAGGCGGCGAGCGAAGATATTTACCATACGCGGGATTTTGCTAAGGCCTACAACCTTGTGATTTGGGATATAGGCTACGTGCACGCGCCCGAAAAACGGCAACAAATGATGCTCGCAAAGGCTGTAAAATTCGATATCGCGCACGAGCACCATTTCGTTATTTGAGCTGTCAAACAGCGCGTCGTTTAGCACTACTTTGGGGTCTTGCGAGTAGCCGCTCGTTAAAAACTCGTAAGCTTTAAAAACGCGCTCGGGAGTTTTAACCAGCCCCTCTCTATGCGGGTCTTCGCCGACTAGATTTAGCATCTGCTCGACGCAGCTTTCAAACTTTTCTTTTTTTAAATTCTCATTTTTTAAATTTTCTTGCATTTGCGTTCCTAATTAATTTCGCCTGTGTAAATTTGATAAATGATTTTACTTAAATTCGCCTTTCGCGCGCTTAAATTTATACTATGAATAAGGAAAATTTTGCTACACTCTAGGAAATTTTTATTTTTTAAAGGAATTTAATGCAAATCAAAACCAAGGCGATCGACGCCGTAAATGCTTCGCTAAGTGCGAAAATACCGAGCGCGGACGTAAAATCCAAACTCGAAAACGCTGCTAAAAAAGCTGCGAAAAATATGAAAATAGACGGATTTAGAGCGGGTAAAGTACCTGTGAACGTGGTGCTAAAACGTTACGAAAAAGAACTAACCGCCGATGCCGAGCAAGACGCGTTAAAAGACGTGATCGATGCGGGCCTAAAAGAGCTAAATAGAAAATTCGAAGAGGTTATCGGCGAGCCGATCGTGACAAAATTTGACAGAGGCGAGAACGAGATCGACGCAGAGATCGAGCTTTCGTTTAAACCGGTTATAAACATCGACGGATACGAGGAGCTAATAGAGAGCGTCACCACTCCGCGCGTAACTAAAAAAGAGATCGACGAGAGAAAAAACGAAATTTTAAAAATGATGGCTCCGCTAGAAAAAGTGGAAAAAGAGGCGCTTGAAAAGGGAGATTTTGCGAAATTTGACTTCGAGGGCTTCGTAGACGGCGCTGCGTTTGAGGGCGGCAAAGCCGAAAACTACCTGCTAGAAATCGGCTCGGGTCAATTTATACCTGGCTTTGAGGACGGTATGATCGGGCTAAAAGTCGGCGAAGAGCGCGACGTGAAGGTTAAATTCCCGGCCGAGTACGGCGCTACGCACCTTGCGGGCAAAGACGCAATCTTTAAGGTAAAACTACACGAAATCCAAGGCAAAAAAGTGCCTGAGGAGATCGACGAAGAGACGCTAAAACGCATCATGCCGGGCGAGGAAAAGGTAAGCGTCGAGCTATTTGAAGAGAGACTAAAAGAGCAGATCAAAGCCGACAAGCACGCCAAAAACGTAAACGAAGAGCTAAAGCCTAAATTTGCCGACGCGATCGTGGCTAAATTTAACTTCGACGTGCCGAAAAATATCGTAGAGCAAGAGATGGATATGCAGTTCCGCGGCGCTTGGAGCAGCTTTACGCCTGAGCAGATGGCTAAATTTAGAGAGGATAAAGACGCCCTAACTAAACAGCGCGAGACCTACCGCGACGACGCGGTAAAAAGCGTGAAACTAACGTTTATAATAGACGAGCTAGCGCGCCGCAGAGACATAAAAGTAAGCGACCAAGAGCTGATCCAAGCGGTTTATTTCGAGGCGTACCGCTCGGGCGTAGATCCGAAACAGCACCTTGAAAACTACAAAAATCAAGGAATTTTGCCTGCGATCAAAATGTCGATGATCGAGGAGAAGCTATTTAACGAGATGTTCGCGCTAAAGAGCGAGAAAAACGATAAAAAAGAGAAAAAGGCGGAGTAATGAGCTACTACATCCCCTACGTCATCGAGCGCACGAGCAAGGGCGAGAGAAGCTACGACATCTACTCGCGCCTGCTAAAAGACCGCATAATAATGCTTAGCGGCGAGATCGAGGACGGCATGGCGTCTGCGATCGTGGCTCAGATGCTGTTTTTAGAGGCCGAAGATCCGGATAAAGATATCTATCTATATATAAACAGTCCAGGCGGCGTGATAACGAGCGGATTTAGCATTTACGATACGATGAACTACATCAAGCCCGACGTCTGCACGATCTGTATAGGTCAGGCGGCGTCTATGGGCGCGTTTTTGCTTAGCTGCGGCGCGCAGGGAAAGCGTTATGCGCTGCCAAATTCGCGCATCATGATCCACCAGCCTTTAGGCGGCGCGCGCGGACAGGCGACAGATATAGAGATCCAGGCGAAGGAAATCTTGCGTATGAAAGAAATTTTAAACGCGATCCTAGCTAAAAATACGGGTCAAAAACTAGCTAAAATCCAAAAAGACACCGACAGAGACTTTTTCATGAGCTCTGTCGAAGCCAAAGAGTACGGGCTTATAGATAAAGTTTTGGAGAAAAGCTTTAAGTAAAGAGTAAAATTTGATAAAGTTAGACAACAAAAAAAGCGAAAACGTAGTAGTAAAACAAGAGGATGAAAAGGCCGTAGAGAGCGAATTTAACATCTACGGTTTTTCCGAAACTATCATTAAAGAACTAAGCGAGGAAAACATCCCCTCGATACCGAAAAACTACACTGCTTTTTTTGAAAAGATGCTTGAAAAGCAGCCTGATGAATTTAAGAAAAAAGTCGGCGAGATCATAAAGATCGAAGAAGAGATCAGCAAACTCGAAGACGATAGAAAAATAAACATCGAGCGCGAGGTGAAAAATAGCTTCATGCAGATAAAAAGCATGTTGCAAGCCGTGGGGCTCATTTATAAAAATTTGACTATCTTAAGAACCATAATAAAAAAACGCTCGAGCATCCTTGAGCCAAACATCAGCCTGCTAACCGTGCAAAATATGTTTAACGAATTTAACGAAGACCTAAATAAGCTAAATTCGCTGATGGGTAAGCACATAGAAGTAATAAAAACTAGCTACGAAGAGGTTAGTAGGGTCTTTAAGGTCGTGGAGGAGCAGTCTATCTACGACCCTAAATTTGACATCTACAATAGAAAATTTTTCCTAAAAACGCTCGAAACCGAAGTCGGATATATCAAAAAATACGGCTACGAATCATCTATCCTGCTCATAAAGACCAAAGATGAAAGTCTAAAAGATATCGGCTTAAAAAGTAGGTTGGCGCTACTAAAAAATATTTCTAGAATGTTGCTACGAACATCAAAACGAAGCGATATCTTGGCGCACTACGGCGATGGGTGCTTTGCTATGCTGATGCGGCACACAGATATGGTCGGCGCACAAAAGGCCTGCGAACGTATCACTGAGATGTTTTACGAGACCTCGTTTATACTAAAGGGCGAGAAATTCGAGTTTGACATGGAGGTCGTTGCCTGCAACCTAAGAACCGATAAAACAGTCGCCGAGCTACTATCTGCAGCGCTCGATACTCTCGTAAAAACAGGTAGAGACGGTAAGCGCTACGAGATCTTGGACGAGAAAGCGGCTAAATGATACTAGAAATCCTAACCTATCCGAACAAAAAACTCTTCGTCAAATCGCTTGAAGTTAAAGTTTTTGACGAAGAGTTGCATAAATTTTTAGACGATATGTATGAAACCATGATCACTAAAAACGGTATCGGACTAGCTGCCATCCAAACTGGCGAGGCTAAGCGAATTTTGATCGTAAATTTAGTGGACGAAGAGAGCAAAGAGCAACGCAAAGAGGATCTACTAGAAATCATAAATCCCAAAATTTTACGCAAAGAGGGCGAGATAATCTACCAAGAAGGCTGCCTGAGCGTACCTGGATACTACGAGGATGTAAAAAGGGCCGAGTTTATAACGCTAGAGTATCAAGACCGCTTTGGAGAGCGTAAAAAGCTCGAGGCAGACGGACTTTTGTCGGTCGCCATCCAGCACGAGATGGATCACCTAGACGGACACCTTTTTATCGAGCGAATCGGCTACAATAAACGCAAAAAATTCGACAAAGAGTATAAAAAGCAAAAAAACGCATGAAAGCCCTAAAATGCGCCACTTATAACGACGAATTGCGGCTTGTGGACGTCGAGTCCAGTTTTAACCGCGGTTTGCCCGCACTTAATATCGTAGGGCTTGCGGGAGCTTCGATCAAAGAGAGCGCCGAGCGCGTAAAATCAGCGCTTTTGTCGCTAAATTTCTCTTTTCCCGCGCAAAAAATCATCATAAATTTATCCCCGTCCGACATGCCAAAATCAGGCAGCCACTTCGACCTGCCTATCGCGCTTTTAATCGCCTTGCAAAAAGAGCGCGACTTCGAGCCTATTTTCGTATTCGGCGAGTTGGGGCTTGACGGCGGCGTCAAAAGCACGGCGAGCCTTTTTTCTATCTTGCTTTTTTTGAGCGCGAAAGCGCCCGGCTCTCGCGTGCTGATCCCGCAAGAGATAGCGCAAAAAGCGGGCGCGATACCGAATTTAGAAATTTACGCCGTTTCAAATTTAGCCGAAGCGATCAAATTTTTCCTAGAGCCCGAATTTACCGCCTCGTGCAAGGTCGGCGCCGTTCATCCGCTTTTTTCAAATTTAATCAAAATCGGCGAAAAAAGCTTCGTAAAAAATCAAAATTTCGAGCTAAATTTTAGCGACGTAAAAGGCCAGCGCAGAGCAAAAAGAGCCTGCCTGGTGGCTGCTTGCGGTATGCACAACGTTATCTTTGAGGGCAGCCCCGGATGCGGAAAGAGCATGAGCGCCAAGCGCCTGCGCTACATTTTACCGCCGCAAAGCTTGGATGAGATTTTGCTTAGTTGCGCTTATAGCTCGTTAAATCAGCAGGAGAGCGAATTTTCCGCCCTTCGCGCCTTTCGTTCGCCTCATCACACGAGCACGCGCAGCTCGATATTTGGCGGCGGATCGAGCTTAGCTAGGATCGGCGAGGTCGGGCTAGCTAACGGCGGGATTTTATTTTTTGACGAGCTTCCGCACTTTGCGCCCCAAATTTTAGAGAGCCTGCGCGAGCCGCTGGAGGACTACAAAATCAATATCTCGCGCGTAAATTCAAAAATCACGTACGAGACTAAATTTATGTTCGTAGCTGCGATGAATCCTTGCCCGTGCGGCAATCTGCTCTCCAAAAATCTAGAATGCAAATGCTCCGAGCTTGAAATCAAGCGCTATAAATCGCGTATCTCGGCGCCCGTGCTAGACCGTATCGACCTTCACGTACAGATGGATGAGGTGGCCGCGAGCGATAAAAGCGACGTCACGAGCGAAGCGATGTGGCAAACCGTGCTGCGCGTGTTTGAGACGCAAATCTCGCGCTCTCAAAGCGAGCTAAACGGCAAGCTCGGCGACGAAGAGATAGCTAAATTTTGCATTTGCGACGACGAGGCGAGCGGCGTGCTAGATTTTGCTACGCAGAGATTTTCGCTTAGCCGCCGCGCTATCAATAAAACCCTAAAAGTCGCCCGCACGATCGCCGACATCGAGGGCTCGCGCATCATCAAAAAGTCGCATATTTTGGAGGCTTTGAGCTACCGAGTGAAGCAGGAGGGCGCATGAAAAAGCTATTTTGGGATACGGCGGAGCTCGACGCTAGAGCCGTGAGCGAGTTTGGACTTAGCACTGAGGTGCTGATGCAAAACGCCGCTAATGCGTTAGCTCGCGCCGTGCGAAGTCGGTTTAAAAAATCCTCAAAAAAACGACGTAAAATTTTAGGCATCGTCGGTAGCGGAAACAACGGCGCAGACGTGCTAGCCGCGCTTCGGCTTTTGAGCGGTAAATTTGATTGTTTTGCATTTTTAGCAAGCGACAAACAAAACGAAACCTCAAAAACCGAGCTAGCTAGAGCGCTAAAATGCGGCGTAAATTTGATCCCAAATTTGACGGAAAGCGGCGAATTTGACTGCATCATCGACGGGATTTTCGGAACCGGACTTAGCCGCGAGCTAGACGCACGAACGATAAATTTGATAAATCTGCTAAACGCAAAACCCGGCTACAAGCTCGCCTGCGATATCCCGAGCGGTCTTGATAAAAACGGCGTGTCGCAAGGCGCAGTCTTTAAGGCCGATACGACCGTGACGATGGGCGCGCTAAAGTCGGCGCTTTATAGCGACTTTGCAAAGGATTTCGTAGGGCGCGTAAAGGTCGCAAATTTGGGCCTTCCTCGCGAGCTTTACGAGACGGGGACGAGCTTTTATAAGCTTAGTAAGAGCGATTTAAATTTGCCGTTTCGCACTAAGCAAAACGCTAACAAAGGCGACTTTGGGCACGTGTTTGTCGTTAGCGGCGAAAAGGGCGGAGCGGCGCGTATAGCGGGACTTGCCGCACTAACTATCGGCGCCGGACTCGTTAGCGTCGTGGGCGAAAATTTAAACATTGAGCCAGTTTTAATGCAAAGTGCTCGCATAACGCCCAAAATGCGAGCAGGAGTCGTCGGTATGGGGCTTGGCGAGCTTGATGAGGCGCAAAAAGACGAGCTTTTTAGCGAGCTAAAAATAAAAGACGCGCTCGTTATAGACGCCGATCTTTGCTACGAGCCGCGCACGCTTGAGCTTTTAAATAGCAAAAACGTCGTGATAACGCCGCATCCAAAGGAGTTTGCGAGCCTGCTGGGGCTTGCAAATCTGGGCAAATTTGACACTAGCGAAGTGCAAAAAAACCGCTTTAAACTCGCTCAAATTTTTAGCCACAATTTTAAATGCGTGCTTGTTTTAAAGGGTGCAAATACGCTAATCGCGCAAGGCGGCGAGGTATACGTCATGACGCACGGTAGCGCCGCGCTCGCAAAAGGCGGTAGCGGAGACGCGCTAAGCGGTATCGTCGCGGGACTGCTCGCTCAGGGTTACGACCCGCTAAATGCCGCGATCTCGGGCACGCTAGCTCACGCTCTAGCCGCTCGCGAAATCAAAATCAACGACTACGCGCTCACGGCCGCGGACGTCATCAAAGGACTCAAATGCTTACGAAAAAAATAGCGGTTTTATTTAGCGGCGGCGGCTCGAATTTGGAAGCGATTTTAGAGAGGCTGCACGGCAAGGTTTTTGGCGAAACCAGGATCGAAGTCGCGCTAACGCTAACAAATAAAGCTAACGCCGGCGGCATCGCAAAGGCCGCAAAATACGGCCTAAAAAGCGTCGTTATCGAGCACGTTAATTTTGCATCGCGCGAGGAATTTGACGCCGCGGTCGTCCAGGAAATAAAATGCGCTAACGTAGATCTAACCGTGCTTGCGGGCTTTATGCGCATCCTTACGCCCGTTTTTACAAGGCAAGTTCGCGCTATAAATTTGCACCCGTCGCTGCTGCCGCTTTTTAAGGGCGCGCACGCGATAAAAGAGAGCTTTGATAGCGATATGAAGGTGGGCGGCGTGAGCGTGCACTGGGTGAGCGAGGAGCTAGACGGCGGCAAAATTATCGCTCAGCGCGCGTTTGAAAAGAGCGAGAGGATGAGCCTTGAGGAATTTGAAGCTAAAATCCACGCGATCGAGCATAAAATTTTACCAGAAACTATCGTACAAATTTTAACCGACAAAGAGTAAAATTTCGCGTCTAAATTTGAGTCAAATTTATGATTTTTGCGAAGCAGGGCATAAATTTAGTCAAATTTCGACTTGTAAATTTCAAATTTTCGTACCTGTTTTTTACGCTGCGTCAAATTTAAGAATGCAAATTTACGAAATCGTCGCAAATCGCAAACTTTGATCTGCGGTTAAAATATCAAAAACGTTATTTTGCTTTAATACGGTGCTTTCGCGTCTCTTGCCAAAATTAAAAATCAAATTTGGCGGCGGGTATTTGCGCTAAATTTGATCTCGAAATACCTCTGTAATTTTAATCGTAATTTGCCTTCTTACTTGCAAATATTGCCAAAAAACCGTAAATTTGAGGCGGTAAATTTATAAAACGTGCACTCCGGATAGGACGATGTAAATTTGACCGGCTTTGCGCGTCGCTCAAATTTTAAACAAATTTACGTCTTTGAATGCAAATTTATCTCAAAAGTCGCAACGAAAATTTATCCAAAGTATCAGGCGCTTAAAAACAGGTTTATGGGAGTCCGCGCGAATAGTAAAAAGCAAGCACTAAATTTTGAAATTTGAAGGTCATAAAGCAAGATAAACTGCGGTAATAAAATGAGCGAAATATTTAAAATCTACAGACGACGTCGCGTCAAATTTAAAACCGAAAAGTAAAAGGAAATTCAAAAAGAAAGAGGCGGAAAATCTCCGCCCAAAAGTAGAATTATTCGGCTTTAAATCCGCCGCCAAATGCCTTATAAACGTCCACGACCGAGTCGATGAGGCTTAAATTTGCCGCGATATCTTGGAGTCTAACCGAGAGTAGGTTGCGTTGTGCGTCGAGTAGCTCCAGGTGCCCCGTGTAGCCCTCCTCGAACTGATCCTTGGCCAGCTTATAGATTTTTTCTTGCGAGTGCAGGAGTTCTTTGACCTGATTTAGCGTTAGTTTGGCGTTTTTACGGTTGTTTAGCGCATCTCTAACCTCGCCCAGAGCCTTTTTGACCGCCGCTTCGTAGGCTACGGCCGCGATTTGCTCGTTGGTTTCGGCGATGCGGACGTTATTTTTGGTTCTGCCGTAGTCAAAAATTTTCTGCACCAAAGATCCGCCTATGCTCCACGTGTTGGCGTTGCTGATAAAGATATTTTCAAAATCCACGCTAGAAAATCCAAAAAGCCCCGTTAGCGAGATGGACGGTAGATAGTCGGCCTTTGCGACACCGATTAGCGCGTTAGTGGCGTTTAGATCGGCGTATGCTTTAGCTACGTCGCTCCTTCGCAGCAGTATGTCCGCACTCACGCCTGCGCTCACTTCGGGCTCTTTTGGTAGCATTTTAGCGCTTTGTACGGCACCGCTCAGGATCTCGTCGTTTGACTTACCGGTTAGTACCGCTACTGACGTTAGAGCCTGAGATAGCGAGGTTTGCACCTCTAGCAGGCTTACTTTTGCGCTTTCGACGGCGGCTTTGCTTTGTAGATAGGTCGTCTCGTTTATGCCGCCTAGATCAAGCTGCGTTTTGCGAAGCGCCAACGTCTCCTCGTAGGTTTTTAGCGTATCTTTTAGCACGGCTTCGCGCATGTTTAGAGCCACGAGCGCGAAGTAGCTTTTAGCCACGCTAGAGCTTATGCTAAGGCGTGCGGTGGCGTAGTCGAGCTTGGTCGCGTTTAGACTGGCTTTAGCCGACTCGACGCTGTTCCTCACTCTGCCCCACAGATCTATCTCGTAGCTGAGGCCCAAATTTACCTGCGATGTTCGGTAGCGCGTCTGAGGTTGCTTGGTGTAGGTCTCGCCGCTGCTTTTTGCTTTGGTGTAGCCGACGTTTAAATTTACGCTAGGAAAGAGATCGGCCTCTGATATGCCCAGACTTGCGGCCGCTTTTTGTAAATTTAAATATTCCGTGCGAAGGTCGGTGTTTTTCTCTAGCGCGCTAGCTACGAGGGCGTTTAGATTTTCGTCGCCAAACTCCTTCCACCACTCGTCTCTGATGTCGCTAGTTTCAAATTTATACGTAGATTCAAATTTCGTATCGACCTCGGGTATCTCGGGGCGAAACGAGCAACCGGCTAAAAATAGCGCCGCGGCTAAAGTTAAAATTTTATACATTTTTGACCTCCTGTGCTCCGCTTGGTTTTTTGTCCCAGACTTTGTTGTTTAGCTTTTCTAGCAGATAGTAAAACATCGGTATGAAAAATATCGCTATTGTAGTGGCCGCTATCATGCCGCCGATCACGCCCGTGCCTAGCGAGTGGCGAGACGCCGCGCCCGCGCCCGTGCTGATAACCATTGGGAAAACGCCCAGGGTAAACGCGAGCGAGGTCATGACGATCGGGCGGAATCGAAGTTTGGCCGCATTAACGGCTGCGTCAAATACGCTCTTGCCCGCCAGTCTTTCTTGCATCGCAAATTCGACGATTAGGATCGCGTTTTTAGCAGATAGGCCGATGAGAAGCAGCAGTCCGATCTGGAAGTAAATGTCGTTTGTTAGCCCTCTAGACCAAACGGCGACTAGCGAGCCAAAAACCGCAAATGGAACGGCCGTGATAACGGCTAGCGGGATGAGCCAGCGCTCATACTGCGCCGCTAGGATCAAAAATACGAAAATCATACCGAATATAAACGCCGTAGAGCCCGTGCCTTGCGAGCTAACCTCCTGATAGGCCGTGCCCGCCCAGCTGATGGAGTATTCTTCCATATTTAGCGTTTGTTCGACTACCTCTTGTATCGCTTTTATCGCGTCTCCCGACGTGTAGCCCGGTTTTGGATCGCCTTGGATCTTAGCCGCCGGGAAAAGGTTAAATCTATCCACGATATCGGGACCCAAAATTCTAGTTAGAGTAGCGACCGAATTTAGTGGCACCATGCCGCCACCATATGAGCGGACGTAAATTTTACGCAAGTCTTCGGGGTTGTTTCTAAAGCGGTCCTCGCCTCTGGCATAGACGCGGTAGGATTTGCCAAAAAGGCTAAAGTCGTTGATATAGTAAGAGCCGAAAGTCGAACCTATCGCGCTAAAGATTTCGCTCTCGCTCACGCCAAACATCTGGGCTTTTTGCCTATCGACGTCGATTTTAAACTGGCGGTAATTAGTCTCTAGCGTCGAGCGCACGCTGGTTAGCTCCGGGCGAGCGTTTGCCGCGGCGACTACTTTTTTTACGTCGGCTTCGATCTGGGCGTAGCTTTTACCGCTCTTGTTTTGCAGATACATCTCAAAGCCGCCCGTCATCGAAAGACCCATGATAGGCGGGACGTTTACGACAAAGCTCATCGACTCCTTCGAGCCCCAAAGCATGCCGTTAAAAGGCCCGGTTAGCGCGTCTGCTTGACTATCCGGCGTTTTTCTCTGGCTCCAATCTTTTAGCTTGATAAAGCTGATGGCAGAGTTTTCTCTAAGTGCGCCCGCAAGCATATCGTATCCGGCAAAACCCATCGTAAATTCGACGTTTGGATTGCTTAGAACCATGTTGCTGATAGTTTTTACCTCTTCTTTGGTTTTTAGCATATTGCTTGACGGCGGTAGTGAAGTGATAACCATCAGCGCACCCTTATCTTCGGACGGTACGAGGCCGCTAGGAATTTTTTTAAACAGCTCGAAAGTCGCAAATCCCATAATGCCTATCACAATAAGGCTGATTATTACGTGACGAAGCACCGTTGCGACGCCCGCAGTGAAAATTTTCGTGCTCCAGTCGAAAAAGTCGTTAAATTTCTGCACAAACCAAAACGGCTTGCTCTCTTGTTTTTTTAGCATAACGCCGCAAAGCGCCGGAGTAAGCGTAAGCGCGACAAAGCCCGAAATACAAACCGAAGTAACCAGAGTGAGCGCAAACTGACGCTGGATCACGCCGACAAAACCCTCCATAAAAGAAACCGGAACGAAAACGGCTGATAAAACCAGCACGATCGAGATGACCGGGGTTTGTACCTCCTCCATTGCTTTATAGGTCGCTTCTTTGACGGTGATGTCTTTTTCCTCGTGTAAAATTCTCTCCACGTTTTCGATAACGATGATGGCGTCGTCCACTACGATACCGATAGCAAGGATGAGCGCGAAAAGGGTGATCAAATTTATACTAAATCCCATCGCGTACAGTCCGCCAAAGGTGCCGATGATGGATACGGGAACGGCTAGTATCGGGATCACGGTCGCACGGAAGCTCTTTAAAAACATATACATAACGATGATAACCAGGATCATCGCCTCGATAAAGGTCTTTACGACTTCGTGGATAGAGACTTCGATAAATTCGGTCGGGTTATATGCGATCGTGTGCGTAAATCCTTCGGGGAAATTTTTACTTAGCTCGTCTAGCTTTGCATTTACCGCTTGCGCCGTGGCTAGGGCGTTAGCGTCGTTTTGCATAAAGATTAAAAGCGGGATAGCGTCTTGGCCGTTTAGCATCGAGTCTGATGCGTAGCTAGCCGCTCCTAGCTCCACGGTCGCTACGTCTTTTAGCTTTAGCACCGCTCCGTCTGCGCTTTTGATTACTATATCGCCAAACTGCGCGGCATTTTTGAGTCGTCCGCCCGTGCGAACGGAATAAACGTAAGGATTATCGCCGTCTGAGGGCTGCTCGCCTATTTTACCGGCGGCGTATTGGCTATTTTGGATTTTTATTTGAGATATTACGTCGCTAGGAGTTAGCTTGTAGTAGGCTAGTTTATCCGGTTTTAGCCAAATTCTCATCGAGTACTCTTTGCTACCGATTAGCGCCGTGTCGCCCACGCCGTTAACCCTTTTAACCTCGTCCGCGATGTTTAAATTTACGTAGTTATACAGCTCGACTAAGTCCATGTTTGAGCTCGTAAAGCCGACTACTTCTAGGATCGAGCCGCTGCGTTCGCGCACGGTCACGCCCATATTTTGCACCTCTTGAGGTAGCCTTGAGAGCGCGGCTTGGACGCGGTTATTTACGTCGATCGTGGCTTGCTTGGATGAGGTGCCGATTTTAAAATAAACGTTGATATTTAGCGAGCCGCTCGAGCTTGAGGTGCTTTGCATATAGAGCATGTTTTCTACGCCGTTTATCTGATCTTCGATCGCGCTGGCTACGGAGTCGGAGATGGTCTGAGCGTCGGCGCCGGTGTATGTGGCGCTAACGGAAATTTGAGGCGGGGTTAGCTTGGGATACTCCTCGATAGGAAGCCCCTTTATCGCCATTGCGCCCGCGATAACTATGATTATAGATACGACGGTGGCGAATATCGGGCGGTCAATGAAAAATTTAGAAAACATTATTTAGCCTTTTCTTGCTCGTTTTTAGGCTCTAAATTTGCGCCTTTACCAAAGCTTTCGGTTAGGTCCTTATCTATCTCTACGGGCGCACCCACGCCGATTTTTAGGAAGTTGTTTAAGATAATCTTATCGCCTTCGTTTAGTCCCTCGCTAACGACTGCGGCGTCTTTGGTTTGGTAGGTGATTTTTACGTCCTTGGAGGCTACTTTACCGTCCTCTACGACTAGCACGTAGGTCTTGACGTCGGTTTGTTGGAGCGCTACTTGAGGGATTTTAAAGCCGTCTTTTTGGTAAAATCCACCCATCGTCACGTGGCCGAACATGCCAGGTAGCAGCTTGCTCTCGTCGTTGTTAAATTCAGCCTTGGCTAAAACTGTGCCCATATTCGTATTTACGACGTTATCGATAAAATTTACTTTGCCGTTAAATTCTCCCGGACCTACTTTTAGTACGGCGTCCGAGTTTGCCTGTACCCAGAGGCTGCTTTCTTGCATTTTGACGCGGTTTAGATTATCTACGTCGGAGATGTGGAAGTGCGCCTCGATCGGATTGATTTTGGTTAGGCGTACCAGCTGGGTCGTGTTTGCTACGACTAGCGAGCCCACGTCTACTAGGTTATCGCCCAAAACGCCGTCAAAAGGCGCGGCGATACTCGTGTAGCCTAGGTCTATTTTGGCGTTTTTGGCGCTTGCTCGAGCGCTTAGTAAATTTGCGTTTGCGATTTCAAGCGCCGAAACGGCCGCATCGTACTCTTTTTGCGAAACGGCGTTTTTCTTATATAAATTTGAAATTCTGTTAAATTCGGTTTGAGCGTTTTTTAAATTTGCGTTTGCTACGCCGATAGCGGCTTCAAGCGCGTCGTAGCTGGCTTGGTATTTTTCCGGATCTATCAAAAACAGCTTGTCGCCGGCTTTTACGTTGTCGCCGGGTTTAAAAAACTGCTTGGTTATCGTGCCGCTTACTTTAGGATAGACGATTACGTCTTGCTGGCTTGTTAGAGTCGCGGTGTAGTCAAAGCTGATCGGTACGTCTGATTTTTTAGCTACGAATACGTCGACTTTTGACGGCGGCATTTGCCGTTGTTGTCCGGCTGCGGCCGCGCTTTTTTTATCATTACCATCAAAGCATGCCGTAAAAAGCAGCGACGCCAATAACAAAACAGAGATATTTTTAAAATTTCTCATAAATTTGCCTTTAATTTTTTGGGATATTATACAAAAATTTTGTCTGTAATATTTGTTGCAAATAAAATCGGCTATTTTACTCTTATTTAAATGAAAAGTCAAATTTTTGAGGGGCGAATTTAGCGTTTTTTTACGCCGTGCAAAAACATATCTATGCGCGTTTTTACGTGCTCTTCGCGCTCTTTTTCGCTTAGTATTATGTCTTCGTTTAGCAAAATAGCATTATAATGATAAGGCTCTCTAACGACTGCGGCAAACGCCTTGGCTGCGACGTAAGGAGAGATACATGGATTTAGTTGGACTCTTATGTCTTCGCGCTCGAAAAAATCAATTAAAATTTTATCGATTTTGCTTAAAATTTGATCCAAAAACTCTTTGCCCAAAAGTCCGTCGTTTTTTGCGCCTTCGCTCATCATTACTCTTGAGATTAGCGTGGTTTTCTTTTCGCAGATGATGTCGAAAAATATCATCGCGAATTTGGTTAAAAAATCATCCAGCTTATGCGATAAATTTAGATCGATTTTCTCGTCTATCTGCGTTCTAAAGTCGTCAAATCCGCGCTCTACGATGGCGCGAAAGAGCCCTTCTTTATTTTCAAAAAATTTGTAGATGCTCGCTAGCGACCCGCCGCTTTTTTTGATGATATCCGTCAAGCTCGTGTTTTCGTAGCCGTTTTCGAGGAAAATTTCAAGTCCGGCTTGGATGAATTTTTCTCTTCTCTCGGCGCTTCGTTTCGTCGGTTTCGTATTCATTTTTCTAGCCCTCAAATTTCAAAAAAATCTTAAAATATGATTATACTATAAAAAAATAATTTTTTACTCACTTGGATGGGCGAAAATCGTCCGTCTTTTAACATTTATTTTTTCTTTGTTATCCGCGGCGTAGGCGGCGATTTCTATCTTCGTCGTTTGCTCGTTTGTGCCGGCAAATGCCGCTTTAGGCGCGCTTAGCACGACTACGACCTTCCTTTTTTCGCCCGCTTTTAGCGAAATTTGAGCCTTCGGGCGCTCGATTTTTATCGGAGCTTTAGCTTCCTCCGCGCTAACGTCAAAGTAAAACTCATGTGCGTGCGCGTCGGTGTTTTCAAACAAAAACACGTAAGCGTTTTCGATCTCGCCGC
>NZ_CAUPZM010000033.1:0-18725 GCF_963515975.1 Campylobacter showae | reverse complement strand
AATCCTCATAAGCCGGAGGTCGGGAGTTCAAGTCTCCCCCGTGACACCAAAACACCCTATTTTAGGCATCGGAAAAGTTTGTTCCGATCTTTCCCTTTCTTTAATATTTCCTTTAAGAGTGGAACACTTGGATAAAAAAGTGGAACACTATCTCAAAAAAGTTTAAAATTGTATCTCACTCTTGCTTCACAAACAATGAAAAACGTCAAAAAATAAAAATATTTTATCGTCAACAAAATAAACTGACTGATTTTTAAGCAAAAATATTTTTACAATAGATGTAAGAGTTCTTAATATTTAGATTATTTTTTAGAAGTCTGCAGGATAAAAGCTTTAGGGTAGTTTTAGCCTGAACTATCGTCAGAACCCCCTAAGCTACCGCGGATTATAATACAATCAATATAAAAAAGCACTTAGGAAGTAGATGTTTGACATAGTCCAAAGCCAATATGAAAAAATATACGATATATTTAAACAAGGCTACGATGGCTTTATGGATCACGAATTTGAGGCCAGAATAAAAAGAGCGATATCGGTATTGCATTTTAAATATTTACTTGGAGCCTGCAAAGAAGCTAACGCCGTATTGCCAAAAACAAACCTAAACAACCTCAATCTATTTGATTTAATAATTTCAATCTACAATAAAAGACGTAGAACCCATCAGGCCAAGTTTTTCTTACTGCACTGTTTTGAGAGCGGACTTCGTAGCACTCTAGCCGTCAATTTTTCAAATTTATACAACCAAGACGCCGATGATTGGTTCTTTAAAACAGATGAGCTAGAGTTTGGAAGGATATTAAATATAGTAAAAAGGCGTTGCAAAAATGAAGACCTGCAAAATCTAGGAACATTTGGCATATTCGATAAATTTTATATGATAGACCTAGAAGAGCTAAGCGATGAATATTGGCATACGATAGAGCACATCTTTGCAAGCACGAGAGAATACAAGTCCCAAATACTTCCGGCTTACGGACGCCAACACCTAATAACCAAAATAGGGCAAATAAGAAAAGCTAGAAATGAAATATATCACAACAATCCTACAAAGATAAAATTCGCAAAAGATTTGGAAATATTGCTTTTACGAATGGGCTACAATTTACAAGATGCTATCGGCGGCTGCGATTTTAGAGGCGATATCAAGCTACAATACAAATACGATTAGAATTATACAGCCCATAAAGACCATAATAATCATGCATACTTATAGAAAAGCCAAATTTGCCATTTTCGCAGATCTGCAAAATCTAATACTAGCTTGCGTAACTTCATCCAAGCTGTCCGTTTTTTGTTTGTATAGGAGACTTCCCCTATAAGCGCTCGATCCGCCAAGCTCGGCGAAATATTTATTTAAAATACTTTTTAAACCCTTACTCGCGTATGGATTTTGGGCATTATGCGATAATATCCGTCTTGCCAATCTTGCCCACTTTGCGCAGTATTTCCATTATATCCATCCCCTTTTCCTGCTCAACTTTGATAAATTTCTCGAAAAATTCGCGCTTTATATCCTTATAAACATAGGTTTGGCTTTTGCTAACGGCTTGGATAGGCTTAAATTTATTCTCTTCGGGCGTTTCTTTAGGAGCTTGATCGCTTGTTGCACTTTCTTTTAGAGCTATATTTTGTAGCACGTCCGCGATACTCTCGCCTTTTTTAAACGCGTCTTTTAAGAAATTTAAAAACTCTTTTTTAGTTGCTTCATCTGCGTAGCTCACTCTTTTTTCAAGCGGCTGATTAAGAGATCTTAGCCTTACCTTTTCGGGCGTTTGATCAAAATTTAACTTTCCATCTTTGAGTGAGATCTTGACGTTTGCGTGATCCCCTAGTATCTTTTCGGCGGTAAATTCGAGCCATTTATCTTTGAATTTATCTATGTCCATATCGGAGTCGAGCAAGTCGGTGATCTCGCGCAGCATAACAAATCCCGGAATAAATCCAGTTCCTACGCCGCCTAAATCCGTGCGAACATCGTCGACGTTTAAGTTTTTATATCCGGCTAGCCCCTCGTTCGCCGCTAAAGCTTTAGTGCTGTCTATGAACTTTTTTAGCTCGGCGACCTCGCTCTTATTCACGCTTGGATCAAGCCCGTTTATCTTGCCCCACACGCTGATTTTATCGTCCTTAGTGTAGCCGCTTAGCGAAAATATCCTCCTTACGGCTACTGGCTCGTTCGGATTTAGACCAAGCTCTTTACGCCAGCTGTCTTCAAACTTTTCAAACCCCATTTTTATTCCCAGCCATTTGCTTAAGTTTTTACCCGTTAGCTTCCCTGGATCGACATTTTCCGCCCAAATTTTGAGCTGATCTCGGTCTAGTTTTTCTGGATCAAGAGCGTCATACTCAATATGTGCTGTTGAATTTGGCTGTGCGATCGCCAAATTTAAAGCTTGATTTGCCGCCTCTTTTTCCTCATGCATCTTTAAATTTTGCCCATGAGCGCTACTAAAATCATAATTTACGTTTGCGTTAAATCCGCTTATGCCGCTTATCATATTAATCCTTTTAAGCTTTTATATCCACGCTCTTAGCGTTAAATTTCATTATTGCCTCAAGTTCTTCTAAATTTTTTCTAGTATTTTGCTCTAGCTCTTTGTCGTATTTTCTGTTTTTACCCAGCATCTTTTGCGTTCGCTTTTCTTGCTCTATTAGCTTTTCTAGGCGTTTTTGCGCCTCTTTCATATCCTCTTGCATTATTTCAAAGAGGCTTTTTGATTCTTTGCCGTCGTCGCTGACATTTATCTCGCCGACAAATTTTAAACTCCTTGCAAAATCTACGAAATCTTTTAAATCTTGAGGCAATGAATCCACTAAAGATTGCGAGTATTTATCGTATTTATGTCCATGCAAGTCGGTAAAGGCTCTAATTTTTGCTTGGTACTCTTGCGAGGATATGTTTTTATCTAGCCCGTTAATCTTGCCGTGATAGGTGGTTTCACCTTCTATGGCGTGACTATTTTTGTTTAAAATACCGATCAAAAGCCCGCCTTTGGTTATATTGCCGCCTTTATCGGTATATTTGTCTTTTGTAGTATCAAAATACATCCCGCTGTTTATATCTTCTTTGCCGCCACTGTTGCTGTTTAATATATCGGTAGATGGTTTTAAGCTCTTATGCTCTGAGTAGTAACCGATCGTGGAGCTATTATAAAAAGTAGTCGTTATGCTAGTCCGTTCATTTCTTTGAAAGCTACTATCGACTCCCATATAGTCTGATATTTTGCTATGAAGCTTTAATACCTTGAGCGTTTTATTGTCGTATTCGTATCCTTGAGGAAATTTAGCGAGGTCTTCTTTGCTAAAACTTTCTTTGGAATTTAAAACGTCCTCGCCGACTACTTGGGATAAAATTTTATATGCATTGCCGACTGTTTTTGCTATGTCGATTTTTGAAAACATTTTATTAAATGCGATCGCTTTATCATTTACGTTCACGAGCGATTTTAAGGTATCTGAGTGGATTTTGTAGTCCTTTGGAATACCTGCGGCTTCGTTAAATTCGGACGTAAAATATCCGTCCTCATCGACTTTATAGCCTAAAACTTCGTTAAATTTGTGCTCGACCGTATCCGGCTGCGAGATTTCATTTTGTTTTAAAATCTCAGTTTTTGAGCCATGCTTAACATTTACGTTTAGGGAAAAACTTTGTCTAGAAAAAGCGGAATAGTTGTTAAGAGCGTTTATCATATTAATCCTTTATGCTTTTACGTCAAATTTGCCTAGTTTTGCTAGCTGATTTAAAATCTCCGTTATATCCGTCCCTTTTTCTCGCTCGGCTTTCAAAAAATTCTCAAAAAACTCTCGTCTGATGTCTTTATCAACGTATGTTTTGCTTTTGCTAGTGGCTTGGATTGGCTTGAATTTAGCTTCTGCTCTTTGCTTAGCTAAATTTGCGTTATATTCTCTCATCTCTTGATTGATTTTTGCCACGGCTTCCTTGTGGGCTTTCGTGGTTTTCTCGATATCTTCCGCATAGAGCTTTTTAAATTCTTCTATACTGATGTCGGTTCTTTGCAGCAAAGCAGCTCCGACGTCGCCCATCGCAGCGTCTTCAGGTGAAGAGTCTTTAAAAGCTCTCAGCTCCTCTTCCTCCTCCTTTGTTCCGAGCCCCAGCATTTTACCCGAGATAGTTGGTTTACCGTCTATCGAATAGGATTGTAATAACCTAGAATATCTCGCCAGCATGCCTTCTACAGCTTCTTTCATGGTTTCGGGATCTTTGGCTCGCAGGGTTTTTATCTGCTCGGGCGTATATTTCTTGGACAATATATCATCGATTTGGTTTATGGCTTTAGTTATCCAGCCTTCCTCGCTCTCGTCCACCTTGATAACTTCGTCCGCAAGTTCCTTGATAGGTCTGCTTTGGTATATCTGAATTTGTCTTTTTACGTCTTCTTTGTTGTTTGAAGCTTGCATTTGCTCGTTCGCCAAATTCGTCTTAGCGGTTTTATCTGCAGGAGTTAAATTTGACTTGAAATTTGCCGTAGAAATGCTTAAATTTGAGCCATTTATCATTTTAAATCCTTTAAGACTATATCGGATAAAAATGACTTTTCTTTAGCATAAACCAAGAAGCCAATTGTAGTAATAAAATATAAGGCTAGATATTCGTTTCGCCTTTAGGGCGGACGGTTTCTTTTTGAAACGCCTCCAGCCTTAGTGCTAGCTTATCCACTATGCTATCCGCAGTTTCGTTGCCGCTCAGGCTCATAAGCCCGTCTTCGATAATTTTCTTTAAAAATTCCTTTATGATTTTGGTATTTTTTAGAAAATCGGATATGGTTATGGGCATATCGTCAAAGCTTTGGCTTCTCATATCTTGCGCGTATGTTTGGACTTGATCCGTTAGCCTAGTTTCCCCGCTATCGCTCGCTATGGGCGGGAAGCCTTTTAAAAACTGCATAAATACGCCCTCTCTGGCGTATCCACCCTCTTTTTCGTAGACCGACGTATCGGGGTTAAAGCTAAAGCCGTCTTTTTCCTGCGAATTTGACGAGCCTAGAGTAGAAAAATTTAAAGGATATACGCTAAGGCTAACTCCGTATTTTTTAATATCGCTTGAGAGTTCGCCGGCGTTTTGTAGCTGAGTTTGAGTACTATAGACGTTTGATACGGCAAATAGGCTAACGTCTTTTAAAAAATTACTCTTGCCAAACGGTTTTTGATTGATATTTACGCTAAAGCCCTTGGGTAGCTTTTCTAAGTCGCTTTGGCTATACGTTTCTTTGCCTTCAGGTACGACTGCGTTAAACAGCTTGTAGTATTGTTTCACCGTGTCAGCTACGTCGATATTTTCAAAGGGCTTTTGATCCGGCGAGGGCGTAAACAAATAAGTCTTATTGTTAAACCTCGCTATCTCGTCGATAGAGCTTTTATGGATTTTGAAATTTTCGGGAAGGCCGGCTACTTTGTTAAAATCGCTACTCATATAGCCGAGATTATCCACCGAGTATCCGTAAGCCAAATTTGATCCAAATTTTAACGAGTTTAAATTTTGATCTTGCGCGCCGCTTGACGTCAGATCGTATGTTTTAAATGCGGCGGTCTCAGCTGTGCCGCTGCTCTGAATAAGATTTGCGAAGCTAACGTCCTGCGTTTTGGCTTGCTTCTTTTCTTGAGCTTTGGATAGTATCGACGAATAATTTATCTTAGTAGCGGAAACGTTCACGGCTTATCCTTCTTAAAAAGAAATTTAAAGAAGGATAAGCAAAATTTATTCCCCATAATTCGCGACATTTGCGTAAGGGTCTTTGAGAAAAAGATTATACTATGCAAGCCAGGTCTAAATTTTAGACTTTAAAATTTTGGTAGATTATGCTTGTAGATTGATAGGATCTTTATGGTGTCGTCTTCGATTATAAAAGGAATAACGTACCCTTTGAAAATTAGATCCCTTATGTTGTCTTTGTGAAAGTATTGATTTTTTCTAAATCAGTAAGCAAAAGTAGATAAGCTTTCGATTTTTTCAAATAAGCCCTCAAGAAAATCATTTGCTACTTTATTGCTCTTGCTTCTATCCGCGTAAAAATCTAAAATACTTTTAATTTCTTCCTTGAATTGTTCGCTTAAGATAATTTCCACTCTAAGCGCCTTTGTTTTTTAGGTAAGATCTCATCTCGGTTTTAAATTCGTCAAAGGCTTGATATTTTAGATCGCCGCGTTTATCGGCCTCTACTAGTTTCTTTAAATCTTGCTGATCGGCTTGGCTTAGATAATCTTCATTGTCGTAAGTAATGGTTGTTTCAGGATCTAGCGCAATAATAGCCCTAATAGCTTCTATAATACTATGGTTTGCGGTTTGGATATTTATCATTTCTTGCTCCTTGTGTTTATCGTCATTATATCGCACCCTTTCTAACGGCTGACGTTTTCTCTGATGATCGATCTCTAAATTTATACTTATACCTTTTGTGTGTTTAGACTCAGCTTAATGTCCTTTATATGTTTTTTCAGAAAATCCGCCTACTCGTCAGGCGGTGACGTATCTACCGGATGATGAGATGGACTTTTTAACCAAAGAGGCCAAATAAAAAGGCGTCAGCAAAAATCAAGTGCCTAGAAATTTGATAGCCAAACATATAAACAAATAGGCTGGCTATCTGGCCCTATTTAAACCCTTACATCTATCTTCCTATAGAATCTATCCTTCTCGCCCACATTGGCGCCCTTGCCAAACTCGTTATTTAAAAACGAAATATTGTATAGATCCTTCGCCGTTAGGGTTTTATTATCTCCCAGGTATATCAAAAACTGTTTTCCATGCTTAGTAGAAAAGGATTTTATAGCGCTAGCTCCTATTTCCTGGAGCGTCTTATATTTGCCGTCGGTATCTAGTATGCCTATATTATTAAAGCTTATAGAGCCAAGCTCGATGTCGCTCATGGCTTTAGTTTCTAAATTTAGGCTTGCCCTTCTTGTTTTATCTCCTAAAAGCTTACCCGTATCAGAATACAGCTCCGTTACTTCTATTTCTCTACCGCTATCAAATTTTAAGGTTATAGACCCGTTATCGTTTAGCTTCATGGCTATTACGCTATCGCTGTCTCGTAATGATGACGCCGCCCTATCAATATCGGTTTCAAAAGCACGCCTAACTTTTTCTAAATTCTCCTCGCTAAATTTTAATCCGGTAGCAGCCTCAAATTCATTTTCCATAGCTACCATATAGGCGGACTTACTGTCCTTTAGCTTATTTATGTATTCGTCCGCATTTTCTACGTTATAGTCTTTTAAGTTCTTGCTTAGCCACTCTATATCTTTGTTGTGGGCGTCAAGCTCTTTGTGATAATCGTCGTAGAATTTCATAAAGCTGCTTCTTTGATATCCGTTATAAGAGAAGTCTTTATCTTTAGGGGCGTCGGATCCTATTATAGGATTAAATTCGTTAAGCTTTAGCTTTCCGTCAAATCCAACCTTTTCATAGGCAAAGTTGTTAAATGGGCTATTTTTATTAAATACGTTATTATTTCTTAGGTCTACCCAGCCGTCTTTATCGGCGTATGCGTCAAAGAAGCCCTTAATACTATCGGCTTCCGCCTTTTTATATCTGCTCTCCGGAGCAAATACGGTGTAGGGGTTTGAAGAGTAGTAAGATATCCTATAATCTATGTTTGTAGTATCTACGAAATTTCTCATATCGTTATTGGCAAGAGATTCGGAGTTGATGATATCTCTTCTTTTTTGATTCCAGTTAACGACATCCGAATTTATAAATTTAGTCAAATCGATATCCGATACTACGTCGCTTAAATTTGCTATCTTTTCGTTGCCGTCCTTATCGTGTCCTCTGACCTTGAGCTTTGAGAATAGCTTATCGGAGCTATTTAAAATTCCGTCGCCGTTACTGTCGAAGTTAAAAAGCAAAGCATTGCTAGTGAGTTTTCCAATACCCAACTTATCGTTATCGCCGTATAGATCCAAAAATACCTCTACGTCGCCGTATTTAGTACGCAGGGTGCTTGAAGATGCGTAAGAGTTTAAATTTGATGATTTGGTATTCTCAAGATATCCGCTTTGATCTATAAAAGACATATTGATCGAGTGGGGATCCGCATTTATACCCTGAAAGTATCTCTCGCCCCTAAGAGAGCCGTTGAGATAGGCATTTGAGGTATCAACTCCGTATTTTTGCTTTATCTCTTTTAGCGCATTATGATCATTTACTACGCTATCTATTCTTTGTTCTTGATTGACCGAGTACCTTGAGCCAAGATACGTAAAATCGTATCTGGCAAAGTCTCCCGTCAAAGTAGGAGACGAGCTGTAATGATAATCTAAGCCGCTGTTTCTACCAAGCAGATTGTTAATATTAAATTCGCCCTTGTTTAAAGCGTTGCTATCGCTAATATCCATAACATTATTTACGCGTAGCTTTGAGATGATGCCGCTTGACTGAGCCCTTAAAAAGTCTTTTGCCCTATATTCTATTTGCGCTTGCCTATTTAGGTATTCCGCCGAAGTCATACTTTCATCGCCAACCTTGACGGCCTCTTTTAAAGATTGGGTTTTATTTACTCTGGCGATATCTATATCTGGTAGCTTTAAAAACGAGACATTGTTTGAACTGTTTATCATTTAAATCCTTTTAAAAGCTTTACTTGTATATCGGATAAAATTTAAAAATATTTAGGATTAATAACAAGTTTACTATATGGCTATTAAGCATCCTATAAAAAATAGTATGTATAATAGTAAGTATAAAACATAAAAAGGGACGGCGTGTCGAGTCTTGATAAATTAATCAAAAAACTTGAAAATAATCCGAAAAATGCAAGCTTTGACGACGTTAAGCGCCTGCTATTAAATCACGGATATGAATTAGATCACGTTAAAGGCTCGCACCATAAATTTAAAAAAGGCGGCGACACTGTAGTCATACCGTACCATAAGCCGATTAAAGAGATCTATGTTTTACAGATCTTAGCAAAGATAAGGGAGTCATGATGAAAAAAGACTTGAACTATTATTTAAACTTGCCGTATACGATCACGATCAAAAGACTGGACGACGGCGATTATTTTGCTCAGTATGCAGATATAGGGCTAGCTAAAAATAATCTAATGGCCGGCTGGGGAGCTACCGAAGCCGAAGCGATAGCGGATCTAAAAGAAGCCTTTGCTTGCTATGTCGAAGGGGCTCTTAAAAACGGTGAAAGCATCTATGAGCCTATCGACGAAAACGTCAAAGTCCGTATAAATTTAACTATACCTAAAGGCGTTTTAAATGCAATTGATGCAGTTACGAATAACCGCTCGGCATGGCTTAGCGAGCTAGCTAAAAAGGCGCTAGCAGTGCAATAAAGAGTACGGAGCAGGCCGCCGCATAGACGACCTTTGTAGTTATCTTAAAGGGAGGTCATAGATGTTAGAGCGTTTACTCTCTCTTTTATGGTCTTAACATATTCCTCTCTGTCTTTATCGCTTAAAATTTGGTTTGTCTTGCCCGGTCTATATCTCAAGAGTTCGGCTATTGTCATTTCTTCTTGCATAATTCTGTCTCGAGCCATATCGTTTCCGCCATTTACTCTTTTTATGAAGTCTATATCCTTTTTCCCTTGTTCTATATTGAGTATTGAGTAGGTTTTTATCTGATCGGTAAGCTCGGTTTCCCCGCTATCGCTAGCTTTTGGTTTAAAATTCTTTAAAAATCCTACAGGATGGATAAAATTTCAAATTTAACATCCTTTTATAAGCTTTAAAAATTGCCTCAAAGCCATCTTATTAAATTGGCCATCTCGTCCTTAGCGGCAAATTCTATCTATATACGATAATTAATATTAAATTTATTCCATATTAGTTATTATTCGCGAAGAAAGATTGATAACTTAAATCAATATTAAGTATTCCAAAGGATTTTATATGATTGTTTCAAAAAATAAAGCTTTTGCATCTATCGTTTCGCTAGTATGCGCAATAAATTTACAAGCCGTAGATAATATAAATTTAGAAGAGGTCGTAGTCACTGCTAGCGGTTTTTCGCAAAGCATTAAAAACGCACCCGCCAGCATATCAATCGTAAAAAATGACGACCTGGCAAAAGATAGCTTCACCTCGCTTCACTCTATCGCCTCAAAAGCTCCGGGAGTTAGCGTTATAGGGGGTGAGGACGGACCCGCCAGCGGTATCTCGATCCGAGGCATGGAAGGTTCGCAAACGCTAGTTCTCATAGACGGCAAAAGAGTAAATTCAAGCGCGGCCAATCCAAAAGGCGGCGCCGGCGATATGAACTCAAATTTTATCCCGCCGGTTGAGGCGATAGAACGAATCGAAATCATCAGAGGACCGATGAGCTCGCTTTACGGTAGCGATGCGGTGGGCGGAGTCATAAATATCATCACGAAGAAAAATTTCGATAAATTTAGCGGCTCTGTGAGTATATCCGGTATCGCGCAGGCTCATAGCAGCATCGGCTCGCAGCGCCAAGCGGACTTTTATCTTAACTTTCCGCTTCTTAACAAATACCTCGGTCTTCAGCTCTGGGGCTACAAAAAATTACGAGATGAGGATAGCTATCCGGGCGGCTATCAAGAAAGCGACAAGAAAAACTTTAGCGCAAAACTATGGATCACGCCGGATGAATACAATAAATTTTATCTCCTAGCCTCCCAAGAACGCCACGAATACTCTAGGACCGTCGGCAAGACGGCAACGGTAAGGACAAACAGGCTGCTAAATAGCTACGACTACAAAAAAGATAGCTACGGAGTAGGATATCTGGGAAATTTTGAAAATTTAAATGCCGACGTGAGCTACATTTACGATCAGACGAAGCGAACGAGCCTCTTTGATAGCTTAACGCCGGCCGACGTCAAAAACCACAACTTTAACTCCAAATTTAGCACCTTCCTGGATTCGCATACGCTAACTTTCGGCTATGATTTTAGCAAACAGACGACAAAAACCACATTTATCGTATCAAATTCAAGTAGAAGCGTGCTGCGAAACCCAAAAGCTTACTCCATGAAAGAGCATGCGGCATTTTTAGAAGACGAGTGGGAGATTTTAGACGACAAGCTTTATTTGACGCTGGGCGGTCGCTTCACGCATAACGAATTTTTCGACGATCATCTCTCGCCGCGTGCGTATCTAGTTTACAATCTAAGCGACAACTGGACACTAAAAGGCGGCGTAGCGACAGGATACAAGACGCCCGACGTCAATCAAATCTCGCCGGAAGTCGGCACCATACAAGGCGGCTGGAGGATAGTAGACTTCGGTAACGCAGACCTAAAACCCGAAAAGAGCCTAACTTATGAAATCGGCGCTTACTACGATAGCAGCGACGATTTTAGAGGTTCGGTTACTCTATTTAGAAACGAGTTTAAAGATAAAATCCTAGATACCGACGGTAGCAGCATAAACCGTATTCCGGCATTTGGCTCATGCACTACGGCTCCGCACGTAAACTGCCCGGGCTGGGGAACCTACTTTAACATCGACGGTGCAGACGTCTGGGGCATCGAGCTTAGCGCAGACTACGACATACTAAAAAATCTAAATTTGCGCGGCAACTACACATACAACAACTCCAAAATCAAAACCGGCGACCCGACGATCAATACCCCAAACGGCCCGGTCAAATTTAGCCAGACCAATCTTAGCCGACTAGACGGCAAATCTCTGACCGCAACGCCCGAACACGCGGCAAATTTGACGCTTACGTATAAGCCTATCGCAAGCGTTAGCACCTTTGCCGGGGCAAACTACGAGAGCGAGCTAACCAGCGTCAAATTCGGTCCCGGTAATAAAGTAAGCGAAAACGACAAAAAGCTTTTTACCGTCGATTTGGGTGCTAGCTGGGAAGTAAATAAAAATTTAAGCTTAAATTTGACCGCCTACAATATCTTTGATAATATCCGCTACGACGAGGGGATGGCCGATGACGGCAACTACTACTGGTATCCTGAAGAGGGTAGGAGATTTTGGTTTAAGGTAAGCGCGAAGTGGTAAGGATTGTTAAATTATTTTTGGGAGCTTTGATTATGATTGCTGCAGCCAGCGCAAAGCCTACTCAATACATAGAGCCGATAGATGAAAGCGTTTATCGGCTTTTTGATGTTAAATACTCCATAGTAGAAAGCGCGGGCGGAGAAATATATAAAATTTTTCAAGCCGTCCCTAAAAACCGCAACGTTTATCCAAAAGCGATTTTTATGCTCGATGCGAATGCGCAATTTTCCGTGTTGCTTAATTTATTTAAAAATTTTACTTCTAGCGGTAGCATACCGCTTATCATAGGCGTCGGATACGATACGCCGCTAGCTTACGATACCGCAAGGCGAACAAAGGACCTAACGCCGTTAGCCCAAGGCGACGAATACGAGCAAGGCGGCAATGCGGACAAATTTTATAAATTTATAAAAGAGAGGCTAATGCCGTTTGTAGACAAGGAATACGATATAAAAAATAGCGAAAAAATATTTTACGGCCACTCTTTCGGCGGACTATTTTTAGTTTATTCGCTTCTGCAAAACGACGGTATATTCGATGAGTTTTTTATAGCTTCTCCGTCTCTTTGGTGGGGAGATTCAAAAATTATAAAGGAGGCCTTAGATAACGACGGTAAACTAAAAATTAGATTAAAGGCGAGTTTTATAAGACTTAGCGTAGGAGAATTAGAAAAAAGGGTGGGCAAAACGGACAAAGAAAATATACTAAAAGCGGCCGATTTGGCTGAAATTCTAAAAAAGTCGGGCGTCAAATACGAATTTAAAATCTACGAAGGACAAGGACACGGCGACGTAATACCGCTAGTGCTAAAAGATATCGTAAAGCATGTAAGCGAATAATTTAAAGACATTGTTAGAGGCAATTCTTTTTTAATATCTAAAAGCAAATTTTCCCATAAACCCAAATTTACCTTAACCTAATATACAATCTTAAAATCACGGTACCATATAAAAATACCAAAAGTATACAATCTAGCTATATAGCAGCTTAGATTTATACGATTTAACTTATCTTGAGCCATTTATGTTTACAGAGGATATAAATCCGCCCCAGGCGAGGCGGATTAAAGATTATTTTTCGCTAGGCGGATACATCTTCCAGCTACTATCTACCTTCCAGTCTATCGGGTGGCAAGACATACAAGTATTTAGCTTTTGTGGATGATGCACGGCGTGGCACGACTGGCATTGTAGCATCTCATTGCCTTTATTGTGAGTACCTTCGTGTGGGTTAGATAGGCCATAGTGCGCAGTCTTTTTTCTTATGTCAGCTATCTTATGACAGCTAGTGCACTGCTCGTTAGTAAAGCCCCTTTGTTTAGTTGGTGTCTCAAAGTCACCGGTTACATACATCCTAACTTCGTTTAGCTGTTCTCCTATGGTTGGCGTGTGGCAGTCGTGACATGTGACATTTGCGTCGTTATGTTTTTTAGCCAACAAATTTCCTTTTGTATAAGAGTCATACTCAGGCTGCATGTTGTGACACATGATGCAAAATTCGGCTTTGTGGCTAGCCGCTTGTACTTGATGAAACGATATAAAGCCCACAATAGCGGCTATTACTAGCCCTATTATCGTATATTTTCTTTTCTTGTTCATGCTCTTTCTCCTTTTGCGTTTGCCGCGGCCTGATAGCCTGCTAAGCGTCCGTAGCATAGGCATGTTCCGTGGCTAGTGCCAGCTAAAACTACCGGATAGTCGCCCAAAAAGCGTCCGCCCATAACGTTACCGCAGGCATAAAGTCCAGAAATTTCGTTATAGTCGGTATCTAGCACGTTTGCGGTACTTGGCTCTACGGTGAAGCCGCCCATGACGACTAGGCTAGCGCCCACGCCCATTTTGCCGGCGTAAAACGGCGCGTGGCGGACCGGGAACATCCTTTTAGCAGTCTTGCCGAAGTCATCATCATGGCCTTTGTCGCATAGCTCGTTGTAGCGTTTTATAGTCGCTAAAAACTGCATTTGCGCCTTTTTGTTATCAGGATAGAGCATACCGGCAAGCTCTTCTATGCTATTTGCCTTAAATACACCAGGCATCTCTTCGAGATCTTTTACCGATATATACGATGTTTTACCTATCGCCCATTGGCAGTCGGGCGGAAGTTTTGGATTATCTTCTACGCAGTGATTTACGCTACCGTGCGACACGCCCATAAGTCCGACTTGCTCCGGAAATTTAGAGTCAAATACCTGCCAGCCAAAGCCTCCCGGTTGGCGAGAGAGCGGCTGAGTGACTTGTTGACCGCTTAGATCTTCATTTGTAAAGCGCTCTCCTTTTGCATTTGTTAGCAAAAATGCATCAACGCCGAGCGGTCCGCCGAGCGTATGGGCAACCGGTGCATGCGGTCCGTCTTCTAGCTTTGCACCTATCCATGAGCCTAGCTTATGTCCATCTCCTGTATTTGTAGGGTTATTTTTATAGTCCTTGTTTGGAAAAGGACAGAAGAAATTTGCCACCCACGGCACAAATGTCTTTACCATTTCGTGGTCATTCATATAATCCCCTGTAGCAAGTATAACTGACTTCGCATTTATCTTGATATATGAGCCATCAGCCATATCTTGAGCGATCGCTCCTTGCATCTTGCCAGTTGTTTTATCACGGAGTAGTTTTTTTGCGCGAGTTTTAAAGATATATTTTGCGCCTTGTTTTATAGACTTTTCATAAACTAGCTCCATCATCGGCTCCTGACTAGGCAAAAACGTCATAACAGTTGGATAGCTTGGGCTATTTTCCTGGCTTGGGTCGTACGCGGTCGGGAGCGGATAATGCATAAGTATCAAATTTATCTTGCTTCTATCAAGCTGTGTGTCGGTCTCTCTCATAAAATTTATCGCAGGAGCAAGCTCTATCATCCAGTCAAAGTCCTCGCCGCTATGATCTGCCCAGTAGTTCCATACGCGCTGATCGGCGCGATATCCCATCTGCTTTAAATGTTCATTTATGGCTGCTTGCTTATCATACTTGATGCCAAGCTCTCTTTGAAATTTATTGCCAAGAGTGCCGTACTGACCGCTTCTAACCTGAAAGCGACCGGCTTTTTCTATGACGATGACTTTGGCGCCTTTTTCGCTAGCGGCGCGTGCAGCGTGAAGTCCTGAAACGCCAGCACCGATGATAAGAACATCGGTTTCAAGCGTCTCTTTTATATCTTTATCTGAAATTTCTGGCTCAACGCCTAGCCATTTTGGCGTCTCAGGCGCTTTTGCGACTTCCTTTTTTGGATGGATAAGGTGATTGTTCGGGTTATCACAGCCTGTTAGTAGCGCAGATCCAGCCGCAACCGAGCCAAGCGTGAGCGCTCCGCTACGTTTTAAAAACGAGCGGCGTGATAGTTCATTGTTTTCTGCCATTTTATACTCCTTGCTTCAAATTTTATTTTAATATATCAAAATCATAAGACGCTCTTAGCCAAAGCTCTTCGTCTGTCGTTTTGCCGTCAGAGCTACCGTTAGTATACTTTAGCTTTCTATCCATAGTTTCATAAATAGCTGATAGTTTTAAACCCTTGACCGCAGGAACTTTGTAAGAAACTTGCACGTCCCAGCCCTCTACGTCTATCCTAGTGCCCGGTGCTTGACCGTGCAAGCCGCCTGATCGGACGTTGCTGCCGTTGTGCTGTTTGCCGTACCAGTAGTCGGCATCTAGCCTAAGACCCTCAGCGCCTACATTGCTAAAGTCGTAGCCTGCGCTAAATTTATGTAAATTCATACCGGCAAAGTTCATAAACAAAAACGGTCCGTAAATCGGAGTAGCTGTTGGCGCACCACAATCGTTACCCACGCCTTGAAGCGCCATTTGATTTTTACTAACGGTTGAGTATGCGTATGCAAGATCAAAGCCGTAAGCGTTATAAAGCCCAACCATACCCACATAAAAGTTGCCATTAAAGTCGAAATTCTCTTTTAAACTGCCGTTTGTTCTTGAGCCTTTATACATAAAGATTGCGCCAACATTCGCATTTTCAAAAAGCACAGGCGATTTGTAGCCAACCGCTGCATGGTAAAAGTTTATATCACCCTTTGAATTGAGCGCGTCATCATATTCTAGGCCTGATACGTTTGCGTAAGCAACCGTAAAATTTAGACCCTGTGGTCCGCGATACTCTACAAAAGAGTTAAAGATGTTATCGAATTCATACCCGTAAGGTCCAAAGCCGCCGATGACAACTCTATCTTTAAATCTAGGCGCGCCATGATCACCGCCCGTTACTGCGCTTGATCTACCTGCAAATCGGCTAGGCCGATAACGGTATCGATGCTATCAAGCTTTATCCTAGCGCTCACGCCCTCAAACGCCTCTTTGTAGCCCACGTCCGTGTTTGTAGCCACAAGCGGCGGCACTAGGCCTGTGTATTTTGAGTTGTAGTACTGACGGCCGATTTTAAGGTCGATATATTCATTTTCATATCCCAAGTAGGCTTCTGAAAGAGCTATGCCTTCGCTATTCCAGTCGTATGCAAAATAATCTTTTGCGGCCTTTGACGGACCGAAATTTACCAAACCCTGAGCCGTAAGACCGAGCCTAAAGCCGTAGTAAGAGCCGGTTAAAAATCTAAGCTCGGCGCCGAGGCCGCCGATATGCTCGCGAATTCTATTTGTTCTGCTAGCCGGCGGGAAGTACTCGGTCGAGTCCATATCGTAGTACGAAAATACTGTCGCGCCCATCGTGCTTGCCTGCAAAGCCTCCGCCAAACTTTCACTTGCGCTTGCACAGGTCGTCATAGCCATAAGCGTAGCCAAGCTAAGAGCAAATTTACTCTTATTTATCGTCAAAAAACATGTTTTCACCATAACCTCCTTTAATTTTCTTTTTAAGCATCTTTTACAAGAAAACCGTAAGCCGGTCTTGTTTAATAATGCCGCCTTTTTGAACCTGCTTTGTTGCATTATCGCTACTACAGCCAAAGATCGAAGCCGCTCCACGTAAATTTATATTTGTCGTTTTTGCGGCATCTTCTTTTGGTCTTGTTGGCGAAATCATAACATGTAGGCTTATCAAAAACGGTAAGATTTTGGTAACATTAACTAAAAAATATTTTTTAGTTTTAAATTTTAAATTTGATATAATTGCTACTATGATAGAAATTTTGCTCATAGAAGACGATCTTGAACTGGCCGAGCTTTTAAAATTTGCACTGGCAAAAAGCGAGATTGGCGTAACCATAGCCACAAACCCGCTTGAGGGACTTAAAATTCTAGACGCAAAAAATACTTTCGATGCTTTGGTGCTTGATCTTGGCTTGCCTAACATGGACGGTCTTGAAGTGTGTAAGCATGTTAGGCACAGCTATCCATCGCTACCTATCATCATATCATCGGCTCGCAGCGAAACGCTAGATAAGATAAAGGGATTTGAGCTTGGGGCGGATGACTATATGGCAAAGCCGTACGAGCCTATAGAGCTTGCATTTAGGCTAAGAGCGATACTCCGCCGAGGGATACAAACCAGCAACGACTCCAAAACCTTTTGCGTCGATAAACAAAGGCGTATCGTCATAAAAAACAAAGAGGAGATAGCGCTAACGAAAGCGGAATTTGACATCTTTATCTATCTTTATGAAAAAGAGGGGATGGTTATACCAAGAGAGGATATTTTGATAAATTTGGGCCAGGCGAAATTTCAAAGCGGACTAAAAAGCATAGATGTGGCCATAGGACGCTTGCGTCAGAAAATAGGAGACGATCCTAAAAATCCGCGATTCATTCACCCTGTGCGCGGTATAGGGTATAAATTTATCAATGCGTAATATATCCATAATCAAACTAATATCGTTTTTCTTTTTTGCCGCATTAGTTGTCGTAAATTTAGCATTTTTCATCGAATCAAAAAGGCAGATAAGAGACGCGGAGTACCTTACTTATGAGCGCTTTATGTTGGGTATGCGTATACGAGGACAAGTAGAAGGTAACGCAGCTAAGCAACTAGCGCAAATCGGCCTTAAAAATAGCGAGCTTGATCCTATTAAGATCAGGCAAGGCGGCGAGAAAATTTTTAGCGACTCGTATACCGATATGATAAGGTATAACAAAAAGTTTTATTTTGTACCTAGATTTTCTTCTATTGATCCTAAAATGTTTTCGCGCATTATGGATGCGGCGGGGCTTAATATATCAAGTGAAAATGACATCGCGAAAAACGATGTGCCTTTAGAAAATTTAGAAGAAATTTCTTCGCATAACATTTGGATACTTTGGCTTATAGTAAATATCGTAATGGCGGCATTTTTCATAGTCGTCTTAAAAAAATTGCTGAGACTCAGAAATTTAAAAAATATGATAAGAAGAGCGGGAGAAGAAGATAAATTTAGACTGCTAAAAGTAGAAGCAAATGATGAAATAGGCCAAATCGCGGGCGAATTTAATACGACGATACAAAAAATAGATGCGATAAAGCAGGCTAGAGCGCTGTTTTTACGTAATATCTTGCACGAATTTCGTAACCCGATAATGAAAGGGCGGATCATGGCGGACATGATAGCCGAAATCTTACAAGACGATAAATTTAAAAGCAGATTAAAACAAATTTTTATAAGGCTTGAAATGATACTGGGCGAAGTCGTCAAAGTAGAAAAACTAGTATCCAACGAATGGGAGCTCAAGAAAAATAAACACCGAGTCATAGACATCGTCGATCACTCGGTAGATATACTTTTACTAAAAGATACGAGCCGCATAGAAGTGCGAGCAGATGGGGAAATAAGCGCGGTTGAGGTTGATTTTGAACTTTATGCGACCGGAGTTAAAAATTTGATCGATAACGCCTTAAAATA
>NZ_CAUPZM010000032.1:0-19385 GCF_963515975.1 Campylobacter showae | reverse complement strand
TCCGCCACCTCATAAACGCTATGCTTTATGCCATAAAATGGCTTTATCTTGCTAAAAAAATAGAGCTTATCGCTGTTTGCATACACCGCACCATACTCGCCATCTTTTACCGGCCCTATCTCACGCCAAGAGCTACTTGGGGCAAATTTATATAAAGAGACCGTTTGTGCTACTAAGTGTCTGCCGTGCCTTGAGCGCTGCCACTCTTCGCCTTGCTGCAAGAAATACGCTGAATTTTCATCTACAAAAACGTCAGCATAGAGCCTTTTTAGCTCGCCTTTTAGTTGGTAGTCTGAAATTTTAGCTTGTTCGTTTTTCGTGCTATCCCAAAAGTAAATTCCATCTTTGCTGGCAAAAAGAGGCCAAAAAGAGTGCACGTTATCCACGCTATAAATGGCACTATAAGGCATCTGCTGAGCGCTAAATTTACGCTCATTTGCAAACGCCGCCCCACTTTTTAGTTCAAAAAGATATTCTATGTCATGCTTAGGGTCGTAGCATATCTGGCGCACCTCATCTGTGTAGCTCGTATCAAGCTTATGCTCGCCCAAAAATAGGCTTTTGCCATCTGTGTAATATCCGCTGTGAGCGCCATTTTCTGCCGTGATGTATCTTAGCTCACCAGGCTGCGCGTCTAGCTTTTCGCCCATGTAGTAAAGCGTCTCGCCATCTTTTGCAAAGCCCATGTCAAAAACAGGCTCTAAATTTACGCTATCAATGCGTACGTTTTTATAAAAATAAGAGCTGTCCTCATAGCTTTTTATAAAAAGATTAGCAACGCTTTTTATAACGGCGATAAACTCGTTAAATCCAGGCTCTTTCTCGCTTTTTGAGCTGCAAAAGTAGCTTATCTTGCCATCAGTCAAATAGCCGTTTCCAAGCAAATGAGCGCTTTTTGGATCAAGCCCCTGCAGTATCTTAGTTGAGCAGTAGACATTGTTTTTATCAGCCGCTACGTTTGAGTAGTAGTAATGTTGCTGTAAATTTAAGACGCGAAAGCTATCTTTATCCACGCCCTTTAGCAAATACCTACCACTATGCGCGATATCAGCATAAATTTCGCCATCAGGCGAGCGGTAAAAGCCGCTCCCGTCGATATTTTCAAATTTGTTTTGACTCTGTGCTACGTAGTAGAAAAAAATAAGTATCAAGTATGGCGCTACAAAAGCCGCGACAAGCAATATCACCCACCTTTTCTTACTCATTTTCATAAAATTTCTTATAACCTTTCCTTAGCCTTTTTATAAGAGCTCCAAACCGAAAAAGCAAAGCCAAAAACTATCAAAAATATCAAAAACCATAAAATTTTATAGCTATTGTTATGCTCGCTAACTGCCTGCACTACGGGTTTGTCGCGAGCCCGCACCATAGCGTCGATATAATAAGTCTTATCGCCGCTTGCATAAACATCGCCGTATGAGCCGTTTGACGCGAAGTCCATCGACGGGCAAAACTGACTTTAAACAAAAAAGGCGTTACATCTTGAGATGATTTTTGAAGTCGCGACGTAAAAATAAAACGAAACGGACCGATCGTCCGTGAGTATTTTTTTACTAGCCCTTCAAAAAGCATCCGAAAAATCACTTCATAAAAGCCTTCAAATTTCGCACGCCAAACTCGCGGCAAAGAATTTTTGAGCAAATTTAAATGTTTTTATCAAATTTAGTCCCAAGATAGGACGCAAAGTCCATCGACGGACAGAAACAAATTTAAATACAAGGCGTTATATCTTGAGGCGATTTTTGAAGTCGCGACGTAAAAATAAAACGGAGCGGACTGGTTGTCCGTGAGTATTTATTTTTACTAGCCCTTCAAAAAGCGTCCAAGAGATAACGTCATAAAATCACTTAAGAGCTTCGAGCCTAACCGCGACCGAGCGCTTATGCGCCCCCAGCCCCTCGGCATCGGCTAGCTTCATGCACGCATTTCCCAGCTCGCTTATGCCTTTTGCGTTTAGCGAGATGAGCGAGGTGCGCTTCATAAAATTTTCAACCCCGAGCGGCGAGTAAAATCTCGCGCTACCGCCCGTAGGCAGCGTATGATTGGGCCCAGCTATATAGTCGCCCATCGCTTCAGGCGTGAAGTGCCCGATAAATATCGCTCCCGCGTGCCTGATCTGCCCTGCTAGCTCCATAGCGTCGTTTGTGGCGATCTCTAGGTGCTCGGGCGCTAGCTCGTTAGCCAGCCTCACGCACTCATCAAGATCGCTAGCTACGATGATAGCGCCCTTTTTATCGATGCTAACCTGCGCGATGGGCTGCCTGGCTAGAGTCTTGATCTCCTCGTTTATATGCCTTTGCACCGCCGCGCCGAAGGCTTGGTTAGGCGTGATGAGCACGGCGCTAGCCATCTCGTCGTGCTCGGCCTGCGAGAGCAGATCCACGGCAATGTGGCGAGGGTCGGCGCTCTCGTCGGCGATGACGCAGATCTCGCTAGGGCCCGCAATCATATCGATATTTACTTCGCCGTAGACGAGCTTTTTGGCCGTCGCGACGTATATATTGCCGGGACCCGTGATGACGTCGGTTTTTTTGATCGTTTGCGTGCCGTAGGCCATCGCCGCTACCGCCGAGGCGCCGCCGACTTTATAGGCTTCCTTGATGCCGCAAACGTGCATGGCGGCTAGAAGCAGCGCGTTTACCTTGCCTCCGACGGCAGGCGTGCAGACCGCGATCTCTCCAACTCCCGCGACCAGAGCCGGTACGGCGTTCATGAGAAGCGAGCTAGGATAGGCGGCCTTGCCTCCGGGGATATATAGTCCGGCGCGGTCTAGCGGGGTATATTTTGCACCTAGCAAAACGCCGTGCTCATCGTGCTCCATCCATGTTTTAGGTAGGCTTTTTTCGTGGTAGCTTTTGATACGATCAAAGGCTAAATTCAGCGCGTTTCGCAGGCAGCTATCTATGCCGTCGTAGGCCTTTTGCATCTCGTCGGTGCCGATTTTTAGGCTATTTGCGTCAGGTTTCCAGTGGTCGAATTTCTCTATCTGCTCAAAGAGCGCCTCGTCGCCTCTAGCGCGCACATCCTCAAGTATCTGCGAAACGGCGGGCATAACCGCGCTCATATCGCCGTTTGAGCGGTTCACCAAAGTCGCGAAATAGTCCTTAAAATTTTCGTTGCTAGTAAGCAAAAACTTCATCTCGTCTCCTTAAATTTTCTTTCGTATCTTAGTTTTTGACTGATATTTCCGAGCGCGCCGCCTTGATGGATGTATAAAATCTCGTTTTTAAACGTGCCCAGGTTTGCCATCATCGTTAAAAAGCCCACCGGATCGTAAATGAGCTCAAATTCTATCCCCGTTTGCTCGCATACTTCGCGCCAAATTTGATAAAGCTCCGGCTTTAGATCGCCGAAATGATATTTTTTGGGCGGCTGCAAAATGCGCGCCTTCGAGTTTGGCGTCAGCGCCTCGATCTCGCTTTTTAGGTAATCCGCGTCACCCACGCAAGGACAGGTATAGACGTCAAATTTGACATGCTTAGCCAAAAACGCCGCCGACGTGCCGGTACCTGAAGGCAAAAATATATCCACGGTTTTACCCTCCGCCTCCGCCCAGCGCTCTATCTGCCTAGCCTGCGAGATAAAGCCCATCTCCGCCTGCGGCTGCCAAACGCCCTCGTTTATAAAAAGCGAATCGCCGATGAAGCAATCCTGCGCGGCAGGCAAATTTGAGCTTGTTTGATCTGCGGATTTTTCAAAATTCGAGCTTTTATGGCTTATGCATTTGCTGGATTTTACGCCCGCGAGCTCCGTTTGTTCGTCAAATTTGCTCAAATTTAACCCGCCGGAGTCTTTTAAATTTGACCCGTTTTGGCTGCGATTGTCCGTTAAATTTAACGTCTCGCCGCCACAAATCTCGCTCTCTTTTAGCCCGGCAAGCTCATAGGCTAAAGCCCTAGCCCGCGCCCATCTATCTTCATCTACATAGATTTTCATCCCGTTTTCAAGGGCGAATTTAAAATTTCCGATCGGATTTGACGCCAAATTTGAGTTCAAATTTGAAACGACGTAGTGAAACTCGAGCCCCTTCATCTTCGCAAAAACGCTTAAGCTATACATCGCGTTTGACTGGCTTGAGCCGTAGCTAACGACGCGCTTTATACCGCCAAGACCAGCATGCAAGAAATACTCCAGCTTTCTAGCTTTATTTCCGTTAAATTCGCCATCCATCATATCGTCGCGAAGTACGTAAAACTCGAGTCCGTTAAATTTAGTCTTTTGAATACTTTTGATTTTGCCGCTCCAAGAGATCTTGCATCTCTTTCATCGACTCTTTGTCCGAGATCGAAAATTTGATCTCGATGCGCCTTGAGGCGTCGGGGTCTTCTTTGCCGTTTTTCATCACCAGATCGCTAAAACTGCGCCCGCTAGCGATGAGATAGTGCTCTAGGCGCTTATCCTTGTTCCACGAGTAGATAAAATCCAGCACCGAATACGCGCGCTTTTGCGAGAGATCAAGGTTGTACATGTAGCTACCAACAGAGTTCGTATGTCCCTCGATCACGATTCTGTCGATGTGTTTTGCGATCTCTTCGTTATTTAAAATCGCCTCAAAATAAGTCTGCAAAATTTCCTTTAGACGCGCCTTTGCCTCATCTCTTAGCTCGTATGAACCCGTGTCAAAAAGTATAGACTCAGGCAGCGACACGACGCCCGAGCTTGGATCTATGCTGACCTTGTTTCCGAGTTTAGCGCGTAAATTTGATATGACGTTTGAGCGAAGCGAGCTGATGTCTTTGATCTTGTCTTTTGTTTTGTTAAAATCCTCTTCGAGCGCGGCATATCTTGAGACTTCATCGCCGTATTTTGCGTTTAGTTCATTTAGCGCCTCGTCTTTTTGCGCTAAAATTTGCCCCAGCTGTAGCACTCTATCCTGCAAATCCGCGATAGTTTTATTCGCATCGTTTAGATTTATCTCGTAGGTTTGGGTTAGATTCGTGAGTTCGTTTTTCTCTTTTTTGACGCCTTCAAGCATCTCGTTTACTAGCCTGTTTATGTCGGCAAGCTCCTTGTTTTCGCTCTTTGCGCGGTCCAAATTTGAAAAAATTTCTTTTATGACGTTTTCTTTGCGCGCAAGCTCGCTTTGAGATGAGGCGATTTGCTTTTCGCGTTCGCTCAAGTCTTTTTGCAGTTTTGCTAGATCGCTTTGGCTAAGGACGTATTTTACGACGACGGCGCCGATGATGAGCATAAAAACAAACATCAGCCCGGCCATCAGGTCCGCATACGATATCCAAAAGGTCTGGTCGCCGCTTTTGCCCTCACTACGCGTTTTCATCTAGCATACTCGCCTTTTCGATGGTTTGCAAGATCTCGTTTGCCTCTTTGTCGAGTTCGTCGATGTCTTGCCTTAGCCCTTCAATGAGCGCGCTATTATCCTCGTAAACTTCGCCGGCTTCGGCGTCAAAAGCCTTTTTAAACGCCTGCACGCCCTCGATCAGGCTCTCTTTGAAGCCCTCCATCGCTAGCTTTTGTTTTTCTAAAATTTCGCCGCTAAATTTAGAAAGCGACTCGCTAAAAATTTTGATGTTATACTCAAGCTCGCCCACGCTCTTTTCTAGCCTTGCCATGCGCTCGCCGCCCACGTCGTATAGACGGTTGTACTGCTCGGCAAATTTTAACTGCATGTCTTTGATATTGCCGTTAAATTTATTGATAACGTTTAAGATTTCGGCATGGACCTTGATCAAATCTTTTTGATCTTTTGAGGATTTTAACAGCGTATTCATCGTTTGCTTGATGTGCTCGCCGCTTAGTTTGACGGCCTCCTCTTCATTTTTCAAGATATTTGTAAAAGTTTTAAATTTAGCCTCGATAGTCTTATCCAGCTCCTCAAAGAACTCGGCGTTACTAACGTGCTCAAATATCACTCCGATCTTCTCAAAGTGTCTTAAATTCTCTTGCAAATACCTTCTGTCAAGCTCCTCTTTCGTCCAGAAAAAGTCGCTCGTAGCATTTTTTTGTCTTCGCACCAGCATTTCAAATTTGCTCGTTCCGTATTTTTCAAAAAATATCCACCAAAGAGCTAGAAAAATACCGTAGATAGAGACGTAAAACGCAGTCGCCACGCCGCTAAGAAGTGTCGAAATTTCAGCCTCAAGCTCCATCGTATTTGATGAGTTAAACTCCGGCATAGAAACCGCGATACTGATAAACGTTCCTAATATGCCCAGCATCGGAAAGATGCCTGCACCCACGGAAGCAAAATTTTCGTTACGTAAATTTCTGGTGTAATAGGCGACAAATTCGTCAAATCCGGCGTTTGACTTCGTATCTTTGCCGATAACTAAAAGATGTTTGATGATGTATTCTTTTAGATTTCGCTTAAAATCAACTCCGCTTTGCTCGAAATAGCAGCAAGCAAGCTCGGCGCTATTTTTAGCAAAGATTAGCGAGATCACCCAAATAACGCCCATCATAACGACCGTGTGTAGGCCGATCTGGAAATTTATATATCCAAAATACCCAAGAAGCGCGACGAGATATATCGCCGTCGGCAAAAATACGATTTTCGCATAAACGAAAAATGACCGCCTGCTTTTTACTTCAGGCAGCGCCAAATCGGTGAAATTATCGCTTCTCGCTTCTTTTTTGGGTTCCATTATGGGCCTTAATTTCTATTTAAGCAGTTTAAATCTTCAAATGCGGTTAGTAGGCGTTTTACCATCGACTCCTCGCCGCTTCGTAGCCATTTACGCGGATCGTAGTATTTTTTGTTAGGCTTATCGTCGCCTTCGGGGTTGCCGATTTGACCTTGCAGATAGGCTCTGTTTTTGAGCTCATACGCTCTCACGCCGTCCCAAAACGCCCACTGCGTATCCGTGTCGATATTCATTTTTACCACGCCGTAACTGACGGCGTCTTTGATATCCTTTAGCTCGCTGCCGCTACCGCCGTGAAATACGAAATTTACGGGCTTATCAGTTAGAATTTGAAATTTATCCGCAACGTATGCTTGCGAGTTTTTCAAAATTTCCGGTCGAAGCACGACGTTGCCCGGCTTATACACGCCGTGAACGTTACCAAAGCTGGCCGCTATGCTAAATCTATCGCTGATTTTACTTAGTCGCTCATATGCCTGCGCGACGTCTTCAGGCTGCGTATAAAGAAGCGCATTATCAACACCCGTGTTATCCACGCCGTCCTCTTCGCCGCCGGTTACGCCAAGCTCGATTTCTAGGCTGATGCCAAGCTCGCTAAGCTCTTTTAGATACTTCTCGCAAGTGCTTAGATTTTCATCCAAGCTCTCCTCGCTAAGATCAAGCATATGCGAGCTAAAAAGCGGCACGCCGTGAGCTTTTTTGTATTCGCGGCTAAATTTAACCAGCTCGTCGATCCACGGCAGTAGTTTTCTAGCCGCGTGATCGGTGTGAAGGATCACCGGCACGCCGTAAGCCTTGGCTAGCAAGTGCACGTGCTGCGCACCCGCTACCGCTCCTAGTACGTCGGCATTACCGCAGGCTTTGCCGGCGTAAAAGCCGGCTCCGCCGTTACTAAACTGGATGATAACGGGTGAGTTAGCCGTCTTCGCCGCCTCTAAAACAGCATTTACCGAGTCGCTTCCGACCACGTTTACCGCAGGTATGGCAAAACCATGTTCCTTTGCGTATTTATATAGCCTAGTTACGTCATCGCCGCTTAAAACGCCGGCCTTTACTACGTCTAAAACACCCATTTTATCGACCTTATTTATATTCTACTTTAGCTTTTGCGCGAAGCTCGTCGCCTCTTTTTCTGATATCGTTTCTAAATTTCTCCATCTTTATGTTGCCCTCGATTTGAGGTTTAACCTCGTTTAGACCTACGGTACCGGCAGCCTTGCTATCCTCTTTTAGGATTACGTGGTAGCCGAAATTTGATTTAACAGGTTTTTGAGTTATCTCGCCTTTTTTAAGTGCAAATGCGGCATCTGCGAAAGGTTTTACCATTTGAGACTGCTCGAACCATCCTAGCTCGCCGCCGTTAGCCGCAGAACCTTGGTCTATCGATTTAGATTTTGCTAGCTCTTCAAATTTTTTAACTAGCTCGTCGCCTTTTAGTCCTTTTAGCGCAGCTATTACGTCGTTTGCGTCTTTTTCGGCAGCTACTAGGATATGTTTAGCTTTTGCGCGCGCAGGCATTGCGAATTCGGCTTTATTTTTGTTGTAAAAGTCGCTGATTTCGCCTTCGCTAACTTTGATATTATCGAAAATTCTCTTCATCCAAAGATCGAGCGCGAGGTTGTTTTTTAACTCTTCAAGCGCAGCTTTGTATTCGTCGCTCTTATCTAGCCCGCTCTTTTTAGCCTCGTCTAGAAGTAGTTTTCTGTTGATAGTTTCGTCGATCACTTTTTTTTGAGTGTCTTTAGGTAGTTGCTCCAAAGTTACGCCAGGCATAGCAGCAAGCGTGAAAGCCACGTCTTTATCGGTTATGGCAGTTCCGTTTACGGTGGCGTATTCCGCCGCGTTTAGGCTTAGAGCCGCAGCCAAACTAAGAGATGCGAATAAAATTTTATTCATCTTTGTTCCTTAAATTTAGATTTTTGTGAGGGTGATTATAGCAGGAAAGTCATTAAATATAAGTTATAATTCATCGAAAATTTAAATAAAAACGGCTAAAATCGGCGCTATGAGAACGAAAAAAGATATAAACGCTATCAAAAATTTATTTTTAGAAAATTTCAAAGACGCGGGCAGTGAGCTTAAATTTCAGAGCCTCTACGAGCTGCTCGTGTGCGTGATGTTAAGCGCGCAGTGCACCGATAAGCGCGTAAATTTGATCACGCCTTCGCTTTTTGAGGCATACCCGGACGTCGCTAGCCTAGCGCAGGCAAATCTAGCCAGCGTAAAAGCACTCATCAGCTCCTGTAGCTTTTTTAACAACAAGGCCGAAAATTTGATCAAAATGGCAAAGAGCGTTATGAGCGAATTTGGCGGCGAGATACCGACAACCGAAAAAGAACTGATGAGTCTAGCGGGCGTGGGGCAAAAGACCGCTCACGTCGTGTTGATCGAGCATTTTGGATCAAATTTGATGGCTGTGGATACGCACGTTTTTCGCGTGGCGCATAGGCTTGGGCTTAGCAGGGGCAAGACGCCCGAAGCCGTCGAGCTTGATCTAACTAAAGCCTTTAAAACGCAGCTAAATACGCTTCATCAAGCAATGGTGCTTTTTGGCCGCTACACCTGTAAGGCGGTAAAGCCAAACTGCAAAGAGTGCTTTTTAAACGAGCTGTGCAGCAGCAAGGATAAGAATTTTCCGTAAAATTTTAACTCAAGAACGCGGGCTTAAATTTAGAGCTGAAATTTGGAAAAATTGGATTTCTAACGCTTGACGGATGAGTTTGCGGCTGTGTTTTAAAAAATCGCTGCAAATTTAAATCAAATTTGGATGTAAGAAGCTAAGACGAAATATTTTTGTTCTAGACGAGGCGGATTTAAATTTAAGGGCGGGAGCTACCTCATCGGTAGTGACCGAGTAAAATCTAAATACAACGAATCATGGGGCAACAAGAGACAAGCCACCACAAGAATTTTAAAGGCGAAGTATTTTTGAGACGGATTTGAATGTTGTGCGGAAATTTTAAGTCAAGGCTAGACAAGTAGTCTGCCGTAGACTTAAAATTAGATGCTCAAAAGACAAGCCGTTCCGAGCTACTGAAGCCTAGCGATGATGTTTCTCACCACCTCCGCCATCATCTCCACCGACGCTATCTCGCAGTGCTCATTCACCGAGTGAGGCGAGTGGATATTCGGGCCTATAGAGCAGGCTTGCAGTTCGGGCTGTTTTGCGACCAGTACGCCGCACTCAAGGCCTGCGTGCACGGCGGCAAATTTAGCCTGCGGCTTTTGTTTTTGCAGCTCCTCAAGCACCAGATGCGCGAAGTCGCTGATGCACGGCGCCCAGTTCGCCGAGCGGTCGGCTACTCTCACATCAAAGCCCAGCGCGCTAGCCAGCGTAGCAGTCTCAAAGCCCAGATTTTCAAGCCCCTCGCGCTTCATCGCGCGTCCGAAAAAGTCAAACTCGATCACGCCCTCTTTTTGCTTAACGGTCGAGAGATTTATGCTTTCGTTTACCATGTCAAGCTGCGTGTCGTAGCTGCGCACGCCCTGAGCGAAGGAGTTAATTAGCGCCAAAATTTTGCCGCTGTTTACCAGCACGTCCGCTTCGCCTTCGCCTAGGCTCTTTACCCACGCTAGGCCGCGCTGCTTTGGCTCATGCGCGCACAGCACCTTACACACGGCGTTTGCGGGGATCGAGTTGCTCCTCTCGCCAAAATCCAGACTAATAAGCTCGCAGCCCTCCTCGGCGAGAAATTTCGCCAGCAGCTTCGTCGCGTTTGGGATATTTTTATGTATCTCGTTGCCCGAGTGCCCGCCGCTAAGCCCGGTAACGCCGATCTCGTAGATTTTACCGCTCTTTTTGACGCTCTGCGCGCCGATTTTCGCGCTTACGTTTATGCCGCCGGCACAGCCCAGCGTCACGCGGTCATCCTCCTCGCTGTCTAAATTTAGCAGATTCGGCGATAAAATTTTACCCTTAAAGGCGTTTGCACCCACGAGCCCGACCTCTTCGTCGTTGGTGAATAGACACTCCAAATTCGCAAACTCCCTCATCGCGCCCATCATCATCGCCACGCCGATACCGTCATCAGCGCCCAGAGTCGAGTTTTTCGCCCTTAGGGTGCCGTTTTCTTCAATGAGCTCTAAATTTGGCGCCGCGCCCACGCAAACCATGTCATAGTGGCTTTGCAGGCAGATTTTAGGCTCGCCCTTTACGGCATGGATGTTGCCCGCCTCATCGACGTCCACGCTAAAGCCCAGGCAGCGCGCAAAATCAGCCAAAAACTCCCTCATCTGCTCCGTTTCGCAGCTGCAGTGGGGTATCTCGCACAGCTTCTTAAAATCGTTCATAACCTCGTTTTTTTGCATGTTTGCTCCTTAAATTTACTTGAGGGTCTCGCCCGTGTAGCCCGTCGTCGCCACAGCATCTAGCAACTGTTTCTCGCTCACGCCGTCTTTCGTCTCGACGCGGGCGGTTTTATCGTGCAGGCTAGCCTTGGCGCTGATGACGCCATCTACCTTCAGCAGGGCTTTTCGCACCATCGCCGTACACAGCGGACAGTGCATTCCCTCGACTTTGATAACAAAATTTTGATTTGCGAAGGCCGCGCTTGCAAGCAGTAAAATAGATAGAATTTTATTCATAAATTTTTCCTAAAACTTCGGGATATGATAGCAGAATAATCACAAAAATAGCCAAAAAAACGTAGATGAAGATCCATTTTTTGCGGCGATTTGCGATATCGCAGGATTTTGGCTTTTTGAAAAAATAAAACGCACTCGCCGCAAAGCAGATCGCGGCAAGTGCGGTAAAATAGGGTCTCAGCTCGGTTAGGCTCTCTATAGCCTCCGAGCTTAGCAGGCTAAATGAAGCGCCGAAAATCAAAAATAAAAGCGCGGGCAGGCAGCAAAGAGTAGCCGCCAGCGCGCTCGCAACCGACGCCAGAGCTAGCCAAAAGCCCTTCATTTGACCTCTTGAGACTTGTAGTCGTAGCTAAAATCTTTCGGAGAATAATAATTTAGCACGTTGTCGTCCACTTCGCCGTAAGGATAGCCGAAGTTATTTAGCGGAAATTCCGCAGGCTTTGGCGATAGCACGAAGTCGCGCGCGTCGTTAAAGCCGATCCAGCACATCTCCCAGTTGCCAAACAAAAACTCGCGCACTTTAGCAAGCTTACTATCGTCGTTGCTTAGCTTCTCTCCTAGACGCACCTTCGCGACGTCCGCAGGATCGACCGGTATCCAGCCGTGGCCTTTTAGATAAAATTCCGCCCTGCAGTGCTGACCGCCAGAGATCGCTGCGAGGCCCTTTTCATCGGCCTTTCCCATCTCGTTTGAAAATCTGCTCTGCCCTACTCTGATGCCAAAAATCTCGCGCGCAGGGATACCCACGGCGCGGCAGAGCCCCACGAATACGGAGTTTATGTCGGTGCATTTTCCCACCAGCTTGCCACTTTCAAGGATTGCTTTTACGTCGCCCGTGCCGCAGCCTAGGATACTGTTGTCGCGCTGCATAGTGTTTGCCACCCACGTGTAGATCGCTTTCGCACGCTCCAGATCGCCTTTTACGCCTTTAGTGATCTCCTCTGCTTTTTGCTTTACGATGCCGTCGTTTGGGATATGTTGGGTCGGTTTTAGAAAATGCTCAATCTCGGGACTTAGCTTTTCTTTCGGGTTAAATTCAACCTTGCTAAAATCTGTTTTTCGCTCGAAGGTCTCTACCCTAAATTTAACGCTAAGCGTAGGCTTTGCCACCTCGGCGTAGTCCACGTAAAGCGTCGGGATCGCATCGTAGTTCACCGACGGATTAGCGAAATTGCCGTCAAATTTGACGTCGCTCACGCTTTGATACTCTCTAATGAACGGTAGCGGTATCCACAGCCTGGTTTTCTTGCCCGCCTCTAAAATTTCGTGATTTAGAGTTACGTCAAAAACCCTCTTGTTGCCCACGGCCTTGCTCCCTCCAAAAACGGTGCTCGGAGTTGCCATAACGGCGCCTAAAATCGCAGTGTTTCTTAAAAAATCGCGTCTTTGCATGAAATGCCTTGTATAAATAATAGTTGTCCCGCAACTCTTGGGCGGTATTTTACTAAGAAAGGCTAAATTTGGCTTTAAATAGCTGTATTTTCGCGAGTCGTTTGGGCGTGGTCAAATTTGGATAATTTTTTAAATTTTACCGGCCGAGACCTACACCGCGAAAGTGCTAAATTTGGTTTAGTTAAATTTGGCGTTGCAAGCTAGGTTCTTTGCGCAAAAAACAACCGTTTGAGGTTGTTTTTTACTTTATTGTAAAGGGGGTGGTGGCTTAAATTGCGAAGTCGCTCCCCACCCCCTTTAATCCCCCTCCCCCTACGACGCTTTTAAGGTGGCGACACTGCTTTGCCTTACAGGCAAAGCGTCGCGAGTTTAAATTTGGAGTTTTAAAGGTACGGGTCTCGGCGGGTAAAATTTGTAAATTTGACTATAAAAAGTCAAGGCGAAGTATCGTGAGATGATTTTTGGGGTTTTCTGCTTCGCAAGCTCGCAGCTGCAAGCAGAAGAAGTTAAAATTTGACGAAGATAAGGAATGTAGCCTACCCGGTCAAATTTTAACGAAATCCGCAAAAAGCGCTCGCGAGACAAGCCGCCAAGATAAAATAAAGGCGAAGTATTTTTGTGGTTTTAGACGAGGCGGATCTAAATTTTACGATGGGAGCTACCTAGTCGGTAGTGACCGAGTAAAATTTAGATCCAACGAAGTATAAACCAAAAAGACGAGCCTTAATCAATAAATCTTTTTGTTAAATTTGCGTACGCATCTATCCTTCGGTCTCTCAAAAACGGCCAAATCCTGCGCACTTCCTCGCTTCTGGCCATATCGATCTCGACGATGCAGCACAGCTCGCTCTGGCTATCGGCGCGGAAAAGCTCCTCGCCCTGCGCGCCGAAAACAAAGCTGTTGCCCCAAAATTTGATCCCGTCCATCACGCCGCTCTCGTCATTTTCAAAGCCCACGCGGTTTACGGCGATCACGGGCAGGCCGTTTGCGACCGCATGTCCGCGCTGCACGGCGACCCAGGCTTCCAGCTGACGCGATTTTTCCGCCTCTTCGTCGCTCTCGAACCAGCCGATCGCGGTCGGATAGATGAGTAGCTTCGCGCCGCGCAGAGCCATGAGGCGCGCAGCCTCGGGATACCACTGATCCCAGCACACCAAAAGCCCGAGCCTGCCTACGCTCGTATCTATGGGCTCAAAGCCGATGTCGCCCGGAGTAAAGTAAAATTTCTCGTAAAAGCCCGGGTCGTCAGGGATGTGCATTTTGCGGTATTTGCCCGCGATGCTGCCGTCTTTTTCGAAGACGAACGCGGTGTTGTGATATAGGCCGTCCGCGCGCTTTTCAAAGAGCGAAGTGACGAGCACTACGCTGTTTTGCTGCGCTACCTCGCCCCAAAATTTGACGTCGTTTTCCCAACCCTCAGCAAGATCAAAAAACCTCGTCTCCTCGCTCTGACAAAAATACTGCATCTGGTGCAGCTCCTGAAGCACCACGAGCTGGGCCCCGCCGCCGCTAGCTTCGCGCACGAGCTCGAGCGTCCTTTGAACGGTCGCGTCTTTGGTGCCGTGAAATTTTTGTTGGATTAGCGCTACTTTCATATTTTTCCTTACGATTTAAAATTTCAAAATTATATCAAAGCGGGGATAAATTAGGGCTTGAACGGCCGGCCGGCAATCTAAATTTTACCGCTCCCGCCGGCTCATAAAATTTGCTTCAGCCTTTCAAGCAAGCCCGCGCAAGAGCTAGAAACATCCTCGTAGCACCGCTCAAAATCGCGGGTGTAGTATGGATCGGCGATTATTTTGCCGCTTGAGGCATCGCTAAATTCGAGCAGGAATTTTACTTTTTCGTCAAATTTAGCCTCAGCGCCGAATTTACGCTTTAAAGTCCTTAAATTTTCATCGTCCATTATCAAGATAAGGTCGCTGTTATCAAAATCTTTTTGCGTTATCAAGGTCGCTTTGTGAGGCGTCACGGGCACGCCGTTTTGCTTCAAAACCCACACCGTCTCGTAATACGGCGGCTCGCCTATCTCGTCCTCGTGAGTGGCGCGCGAGTCGATGATAAGGCGCTCTGCCAGGCCCGCCTTTTGGCTCAAATTTTGCATAACGGACTGCGCCATAGTCGAGCGGCAGATATTTCCGTGACAAACGAATAAAATTTTCATATTTTTCCTTTGATTTAGCATTCACACGAGCCGTTTTGATCATCGCACGGATCAAGATGCGTCGTGATCTGCCACTCAAACTCGCCGTATTTAGCCCTGATAGCGGCCTCTATCTCGTCTGAAATTTTGTGCGCGTCGTAAAGCGAAATTTCGCGGTTAAAGACTAGATGAACCGCGACGTAGCAGACGTTTGCGCTCTTTCTGGTAGCTAGTCCGTGATAGCTCGTTATCTGAGGGCGCGAGCGGATTATCTCCTCGATTTGCGCTGTTATCTCGAAATCTAGCGCTTTATCAAGCAGCACGCCTACGCTTTCTTTCATCAAATTTATCGCGCTAACGGCGATGTAGCCGCTAATCACTATACCAAAAACGGCGTCTATCGCGGCAAATCCCGTAAATTCGACCAATATAAGCGAGGCGATAACGGCTAGGTTGCTAAAAAGGTCGCTTTTATAGTGCAGCGCGTCGGCTCTAACGATCAAATTTCTCGTGCGGCGAGCGACGCGGGAGAGGTAGGCGACCAGTAGCCCCGTAACCGCGACCGATAGCGCCATCGCATAGAGCGAAAAAGCCGTATCTACGGGCGCTTGCTCCGTTTGCAGCTTACGCACGCTCTCGTAAAGTATAAACGCACCAGCACCCACGATCAAAACGCCCTCAAACATCGCCGCAAGCGCTTCTAGCTTGGCGTAGCCGAAGTTAAATTTTGCATCGGGCGCGGCTTGGGATTTACGGATCGCGAAAAAATTTAGCGCGGAAACTAGCAGGTCAAGCATCGAATCGATCGCCGAGCTAAGCACCGCCACCGAACCGCCGATCAAACCTGCGGCAAATTTAACCACGGCTAGTGTAAACGCCGTCGCACCCGCGACCATCACGGCTCTGCGACCTAAAATTTCATTTTGCCTTTTTATGCCAGCATCGTTTAGTTGCATTTAGATTTCGCTTTCGCTTCTTGCGCCTAAAAATCTATTCTGTGAGGAGCAGTGCAGCGAGCCGTTTTGACGCACGAAAACGAGCGAATCTACGCCGATTATCTTGTGATTAGGCAGCTGCTGCGCTAGTCGCTCGAGCGCGATTTTATCGTTATCATCATTATACGTCGGAACGATCACGGCGCCGTTTATAAAGATAAAATTCGCATACGTGCACCCAAGCCTCTTGCCGCCGTAAAATTTGGCCTTAGGAAGCGGTAGCGGCACGAGCTTAAAGCCCGTGCCTTCAAGCTCTTTTTTCATCGCATTTAGCTCGCTAAAATGCTCGTCGGCTGGATCGTCGCAGGAGGCGTATGCGATGGTGTCCGGAGCGATAAAACGCGCCAGCGTATCGACGTGGCTATCGGTGTCGTCGCCCTTTATAAAGCCGTTTTTAAGCCATATCACGCGCTCAAGGCCAAAAAGCTCCTTAAGCCGCGCTTCGATCTGATCTTTGTTTAGATGAGAGTTGCGGTTGTCGTTTAGTAGGCACTTTTCGGTCGTTAGCAGCGTGCCGTGCCCGTTAAAATCGATACTGCCGCCCTCAAGCACGAGATCGATACTTCGCAAATCGCTTTTAAAACGCTTAGCTAGCTCCAAATTTACGGCGTTATCTTTCGAGCTTTCAAATTTGCCGCCCCAAGCGTTAAATTTGAAATCATAGCTGAGGATTTTGGCGCCATCCTCTACGTCTATCATACCGTAGTCGCGTATCCACGTATCATCGGTATCGATTTTTACGAACTCTACGTTATCAAATTTCGCAAATCGCTCCCGAAAAATCCTCTCCTCAGGGCAGATCAAAACGACCTTTTGAAACGGTACGATAGCTGCAACCAGCCTCTCGTATGCGTCTAAAATTTCGTCCAGATACGGCTTCCAGTCGGTGTTTTCGTGCGGCAACGATAAAAATATCAGCTCTTGTTTTTCCCACTCTGCAAACGCTCTCAAATTCGTCCTTTATTTAAATAATTTCTATCAAAATTTAGGAGTTATGATACCTTTTGCAAGCTTAAATTTTAAAATAAATCATACAAAATTAGTTTTAAATTTAGTTTGCTTTCGCTACAATCTCGCGAAATTATCAAAAAGAAGCTAAAAAATTTATGGATTTTGAGTTTATAAAAGAATTTGCGCCGATGTTCGTAAAAGCGGGCATTTTCACAGTCAAGCTCTCGCTTTACGGCATCTTGCTCTCGCTTGTTATCGGTATATTTTGCACGCTGGTTAAATTTTACAAGGTCAAGATCCTAACATCCGTCGTAAACGGCTACATCGAGGTTTCTAGAAACACGCCGCTGCTTATACAGCTTTTTTTTCTCTACTACGGACTTAGCAAATTCGGGCTAAATTTGAGCGCCTTTACCTGTGCGGTTGCTGGACTTGCGTTTCTAGGCGGCAGCTATATGGCCGAGAGCTTTAGGCTCGGCTTTGAGGCGGTGAAAAAGACGCAGATCGAGGCCGCGCTTAGCGTCGCGCTCACGCAGGGGCAAATTTTACGCTACGTTATCTTGCCTCAGGCTTTTAGCGTCTCGATACCTTCGATTGCCGCTAACGTCATCTTTCTCATCAAAGAAACCTCGGTCATCAGCATCATCGCCCTGCCCGATCTAGTCTATGCGACGAAGGATATCATCGGGCTTTACTACATGACCGACGAGGCGCTTTTTATGCTCGTAGTTAGCTATTTGATTATCATTTTACCGATATCTTTGGCGTTATTTTGGCTTGAAAAAAGGATGAGAGTTGGACGGAGTTAATATTTTATTCGATCCGCTGGTCTTAAAGCGGCTGATTTTCGAGGGGCTGTGGATGAGCGTGCAGATTTCAGCTATCTCGATCGTCGTCTCCCTCATTTTGGGCACGTTTTTGGGCGTGGCTATGAGCTCAAAAAACAAATTTATCTTTTTCGTGCTAAAAATTTGCCTCGAGATCGTACGCATAATGCCCCAAATCGTCTGGCTATTTTTGTTTTACTACGGCGCGAGCAAGGCTTTTGGGCTTGATATTTCCAAATTTAACGCCTCGCTCATCGTCTTTAGCCTGTGGGGCGTGTTTGAGATGATGGATATCGTGCGCGGCGCGATCGTCTCGATACCGCGGCATCAGTTTGAAAGCGCGGCGGCTCTAGCGCTTAGCAAGGCTCAAATTTATCTTTACGTCGTGATCCCGCTAGCTACGCGCCGCCTAGTGCCCGCAGGCGTAAATTTGCTAAGCCGTATCATCAAAACCACCCCGATCGTCGCCCTCATCGGCGTGCCCGACCTGCTAAAAGTCGGACAGCAAACGATCGAGACGGCAAGCCTAACGGCAAATCCGACCGTGCCATTTTGGATATACGGCTTTATATTTTTGTTATATTTTCTCGTCTGCTATCCTATCTCAAAACTATCCAAGATACTTGAAAACAGATGGGCATAAGGAATCAAATGAGCGAAATTTTAAAACTCTCGAATTTAAGCAAATCTTACGGCGACTTACAGGTGCTAAAAGGCATTGACCTTAGCGTCAAAAACGGCGAAGTAGTGGTAATCCTAGGACCCTCGGGCTGCGGTAAAAGCACGACTCTGCGCTGCATAAACGGCCTTGAGCCATTTGACGGCGGGCAGATAGAGATAGCCGGCGAAAAGATCGATAAAGACTACAAAGACTGGATCAAAATCCGCCAAAAAGTAGGCATGGTTTTTCAAAACTACGAGCTGTTTGACCATATGAACGTCATCGAAAACATCGTGCTAGGCCCGGTAAAAGCGCAAAAAAGAAACCGCGAAGAGGTCGAAAAAGAGGCCGAAGCGTGGCTGGAAAAAGTCGGCCTAAAACATAAAAAATACGCCTATCCAAAGGAGCTTAGCGGCGGGCAAAAGCAACGCATCGCTATCGTGCGCGCGCTTTGCATGAGGCCCGAGATCATGCTATTTGACGAGATAACGGCCTCGCTGGATCCAGAGATCGTGCGCGAGGTACTAGACGTCGTCATAAACCTCGCCAAAGAGGGCATGACGATGCTGATCGTAACGCACGAGATGGGCTTTGCTCGCTCGGTGGCGAATCGTATAGTCTTTATGGATGAAGGTAAAATCGTCGAGGAGAGCGAGCCCGAGGCGTTTTTCACACATCCAAAAAGCGAACGCGCGAAGAAGTTTTTAAATTTATTTTCGTTTTAGGGGTTTTAAATTTGATCTTTTTAGGCTAAATTTGAGAGCTTTTCGTCAAATTTAGCTTTTAAACCTTGCGTCTTTACCATTTAAACAACTCAAATTTACTCAAAATAACCCGCGCAAATTTAATCCACTAGCCGTTTCTTAAATCTAAAATTAAATCTATAAATTTATTTTGAGTAAATTTTACACTCCATTTTAAATTTAGCGTTACGTTTTTAAACAAAATTTGATTTTTCTCTGGGCTCGCTGTCTGAAAAACTACAAATTTAGTCGCATTTTAGTCAAGCTTTTGTATATTTTGCGCACTTTATTTTAAAGGAGAAAGAATGAGAAAACTTCTGTTTTCATTTTTGGCAATATTCGCCGCCGTCTTTCTAACGGGTCAGGCCAATTTGCAGGCTGCCGAAGCGGACGCTTTGGCTAAAATCAAAGAGCGCGGATACGTACGCGTGGGCGTTTTTAGCGACAAACCGCCGTTTGGCTACGTCGATAAAGAGGGCAAAAACC
>NZ_CAUPZM010000031.1:0-19899 GCF_963515975.1 Campylobacter showae | reverse complement strand
ATCTATAAAATGAATCAAGGCAGAGACGAAGAGGCTGAAGAAAAGATAAAAAGAACCAATAATAAATACAAATATGCTCCTTATTCGCTACTATATGAAGATGGTCTTTTAAAATACAAACCAAAGCCGATAGATCCAAAAATGATAGAAACATTTGATAAGACGATAAATTCTTACTTTAAACACTGCCCCGACGAAAATGCAACGTTTAAAGACGCTAGAGCTTTTATAAAATGGGCAAATGAAGAAAAAAAGATAAAAAAAATATATAGGTTTTTAAGTACATACAAAAGCGACTCGACCAAGGTGATTTACGTAGATAACAACCGAAGTAAATCCAGCCCAAGCTCAAATTTGAAGTAAAATAATCTCGGCGCAAAGACGAAGCCAAAATATAAATTCGGCCGAATAAAATTTGAGCTCGCGGCGGGCGTAAATTTAAAATTTAAGCGGGCGAAATTTGACGAGATTAGCCGTAAATTTGCCCGTCAAATTTCAAATTTGACGGGGTCCTTGCTAGCTTCTAAAAAACGCGATCGCCGCTTAGCGAGGTTAAAATTTAGCGTTGCGCGACAGTTAAGCTTTAAACTACGGCATTTGAAGCGACCGCGAAAACCGCCCGAGATAAAAGGCAAACTTAAAAGCGGCGCGTTAGAGTAAATTTGCGGCTACCGCTCGCCTCGCGCCAAAAACTTCGCCGTCCGCCCGTTTTTTCGCACTTCTTTGAAAAATATCCGCAGCGCTTTTTGCTCTTTCGCGCCGATTTCGTAGCTGATAAATTTAAGATACCATTTGATATCGTCCACGCTGATGCCCCTAGTTTGGGCGTATTTGGCGAGGATGTAGTTTGGGATTTTGACATTTGCTCGCAAAAACTCGCACGCCAGCCGCTCATACGCGCCGCGCCCCTTCACGCAGGAAAATCGCCCGAAAACAAACGGCAAGCCCGTCCGCTCGCGCCACGCCCTCCCCATATCGTAAAACGCCTCCTCGCCCTCTCGCAGATACGCCTTTAGCGCGCGGTCGCCGATGAGCACCTCACCCTCAAGCCCCAGCACTCCGGCTAGCGCATTTGAGCTCGCAGACGCTGGATCCGGGCGCGCGGCGGTGCCCTTTCGCACGAGCACGCTTTTGACGTCGCCCTTAGCTACGATGCCAAGACTCACCTTTTTGTAGCGTTTTTTGCGGCTTTCGATGCTTGATATCACGGCGGCGTCGATCCTGCGGCAGCGCAGATCGCGGTTTAGTTTGCTAGGCACCCCTTTTTTAAATTCGATGATTTTTTTATCCTGCGAGCTTAGGCGCGAGCGCTTTAAAAATACGTGAAAAGGAAGCAAATTTAGATAATCAATCTTGCCAAAAATCATAAAAACTCCGAATTTATAAGGATTTGCGCCGTTTTAAAACGAGCTAAATTTAAAGCTGAATCCAACTGTAAAAATAAATTTTCGTAAAATCCAAAATCATAGCCTGCGTCAAAAATATACGGGCTACGAGCCTTGAAACGATAGCGCAAATTTGACCGACTCGCGCCGCAAAATACGCCCGCGACGAAACAAAACGCCAAAAAGGCGCGGGTCTGGCCACCTAGAAATCGCTCCGAAAGGCGACGATGAAAAACTGCCAAAACGCGCCGAGCTTCCCATATAGCTTTGTTCCAAAGCTATCTTTTTAAGGCTAAATTTGAAAAGCGGCGACTCCGCGCAGGAAATCGCCGCTAACGGTGCAAATTTGAGCTCAAGGACGCGCTATTTTGCGCCATTAAATTTGATACTCGTGCTCTTCAAGTTCGTCGTTTAAGAGCTTCGTAAATCTCGCCGCATGCGCCTCTATCGCGCTATCAGGCACGCCCGGCTCCACGCCGCAGCTAGCAAAAATGCGCCCATAAACGAGCTCGCAAAAATCCGCGCAGCACTGAAGCGGTAGCAAAATCTCGTTTAGGCTAAATTTGATCGCGCCGTGCTTGGAGTATTCGCCTAGCCCGCCGCCCGCGCTCACGGCGATTTGCAGCCGTTTGCCCGCAATCTTCGCGCCCTGCCCGTAGGCAAAGCCGCGGCTGAGCACGTAGTCAATGTAGGCCTTTAGCATTGACGGCACGTTAAAGCCCATCATCGGAAACAAAAACACGATGCGATCGGCGCGCAAAAACGCCTCCTGCTCTGCCGCAACGTCGATTTTCATGGCGTCGGTGCCGTATAGTCCCTCTAGATGGCGAACCTCGGCGCCCGCGCTTTTGGCGGCGTTTGCCAGCACCTTGTTTAGGCGAGAGGCGGCGAAATTTGGATGGGATAAAACTACTAGCGTTTTCATTTTGGCTCCTTTTTTGATAAATTTTAGAGCGTCTGCGCTTTTGGGGCGTTAAATTTAAGCTGATTAAATTTGCTGATTTTTAAACCTCGCCCCAAACCGCAAAAGTCTTATTTTTGAGAAATTATATCATCAAAAGCCTAAAAACGGGTTAAGGCTAGCGGTAACGGCGCGTAAAATATACGAAAGTAAATGCCGCCTAATTTGATTAAATTTTCGGCTTTTGCGTGTTTTATATGGACGGGAGCTCCGCACGGAGTAAATTTGACGCGCGTTCGCGCATCCTCGTCACAGCAACATACTCTCAAATTTACCGCATACGAGCTTTAGATGATTAAATTTTAAAAGCTACGGCGCCTAAACCCGCAAATTTAACCTAAAACTTACCTCACTAAAGGCAAAAACTCAAGACAAAATCTCAAATTTTACCCACTCGTTTTCCTCCGCAAGGTCGGTAAAAACGGCGATCAGATCGTCTGCATAACCCCCTAGCGCGGCAAGGGAGGAGTGATTTTTTAGTTTGATTTGCGTGGGCTCGTTTATCTCGCCGAGCGCGTCGTAAAGCGCGTCGAGGTTTTTTATCTCGGGGCCCAGGCTAAATTTTCGCGCCAGATACTCAAAGGCTGCCGTTTTCTCGCGCATTTTCGCGCCGTTTAGAGTTATGATTTTCACTGCCGCCTCCGCTCATAAAGTAGATAAAAGTTCTCGTAATGATCGGGCGTGTAGTAGATCAGCCCGTCGTTAGAAAACACGATACGCTCGGCTCCGCGCCGCCCTCCACGGTATCCGATATCGCACTCAAACCACTTGCGACCGTTAGCCTCTGGCAGCTTCTTTTCTCTGTTTGAAAAGCGGTCGCCGCCGATACTTTTTTTGTCCACGACCTGCCACAGATTGCCGCTTTTAGCGTCCCATCCGAGCGCGAGAGCCTCTTTTTTGGTGATGAAGTTTCGCGGCAACCCGCCGAATCTATAAATATACGCCGCAACCTCGTCTTTTGAGGTGTAGACGCCCTCTTTTACGACATTTACGCTCGGCGCGGCGGCTACATTTTTCTCTGCGCCGCCGCCTCTAAATTCGCTTTGCGGCTGATTTTGACCTGGAGCGGTCGAGCTATCCGGGACGATAAATTTAAACAGCGCCGCGATCAACAAAACGGCTAGCGGCAAGATGACGTTTCTAATGAGTTGTTTGTTCAAAAAAGACCTTTTGGAATAAATTTGAAGCGCTTGCTTCGGAGTTAAATTTGCCGTCAAATTTTACGGACTAAATCTAAATTTGATGATTTGGGGCCGTAAAGACGAGAGTAAATTTGCTCTCCCGCCAAACGTTTGCGCCAAATTTAGCGCGCTAAAAAGTCAAATTTGACCGCATAGATCGCAGTCAAATTTGATAAATCAGCAGAAAAACGTAGGCTAAATTTAGCGCTCTAGAAGCTAAATTTAAAGCGTATTAAAGACTCTGTCGCCCGCGTCGCCAAGACCCGGCACGATGTAGTTTTTCTCGTCTAGTCGCTCGTCGATCGCGGCAGTATAGACCTCGACGTCCGGGTAAACTTCGCTAAATCGCTTTAGTCCCTCTGGAGCGGCGATGATGGAGATAAATTTGATCTGTTTTATGCCGTTCTCGCGTAAAAATTTAACCGCGTCGATAGCCGTACCGCCGGTGGCAAACATTGGATCGATGATGATGGCTAGGCGGTTTTTGGCGTCGCGAGGCAGCTTGGCGTAGAAAAACTCCGCCTCTGCAGTCTTTTCGTTTCGCTGAAAGCCCAAAAAGCCGACGCTAGCATCGGGAATGATCGTAAATACGCTATCTAGCATACCCAGGGCCGCGCGCAAAATCGGGCAAATCATTACCTTAGTCGCGAGCTTTTTGGCCTGAGCCTGGGCGACCGGGGTCTGTACGCTCACGTCGCGCAGCGCCAGATCCCTAGTCGCCTCAAATATCATCAGGTGGCTGATCTCGTCCACGAGCATCCTAAACTGAAACGGCTCAGTGTTTTTATCCCTTAAAATCGCTAGTTTGTGCTCGATAAGCGGATGAGAGATGAGCCTGACGTTTTTCATTTACAGACCCTTTGCTAGCTTTTCGGTATAGGCTTTGACGTCAAAATCCTTCACTCTAGCTACGCCGTCTTCGACCGCAGCTTGCGCTACCGCCGGAGCCACGGCTAAAAGCACGCGATTGTCAAACGGTTTTGGTATGATGTAGTCTTTGCCGAATTTTAGCTCTTTTACGCCAAACGCCGCGCAAACCTCAGCAGGCACGGGCTCTTTAGCCAAATTTGCAAGCGCGCGCGCCGCAGCCATTTTCATATTTTCGGTGATTTTTTTAGCTCTGACGTCTAGCGCTCCGCGGAATATAAACGGAAAGCCAAGAACGTTATTTACCTGGTTTGGATAGTCGCTGCGGCCGGTTCCCATCATCACGTCGTTTCGCACGCTAGCGACGTCTTCAGGGAAGATTTCCGGAGTCGGGTTAGCAAGCGCGAAAATAATCGGCTCGTCGTTCATAGACGCGACCATTTCCTTCGTCACGACGCCAGGCTTGCTAAGGCCTAGGAACATATCCGCACCCTTCATCGCGTCCGCTAGCGTTCTATCTGCGGTTTCGAGGGCGAATTCGACCTTTTCAGGAGTTAGATCGGTGCGGCCTTTGTGTATGACGCCTTTGCTGTCGATCATCACGATGTGCTTGGCACCCAGAGCCTTGTACATCTTCGCGCATGCGATACCCGCCGCGCCCGCGCCGCTAACTACGATTTTGATTTTAGAGATATCTTTGCCAGAAATTTCCATCGCATTTATCATGCCCGCACTCGTTATCATCGCCGTGCCGTGTTGATCGTCGTGCATGACCGGGATATCGACTGCCTCTTGTAGTTTGCGCTCGATCTCAAAGCACTTCGGAGCGCGGATATCTTCTAAATTTATACCGCCGAAAGTCGGAGCTAAGGCTTTGCAGATCTCTACGATCTTGTCCGGATCATGCTCGTCTAGCTCGATGTCGAATGCGTCTACGTTTGCAAATTTTTTAAACAAAACCGCCTTGCCCTCCATCACGGGTTTACCCGCTACCGCGCCGATATCGCCTAGGCCGAGTACGGCTGTACCGTCGGTGATGACGGCTACTAAATTTGCCTTGTTGGTGTATTTGTAGGCTAGTTCGTTGTCGGCTTCTATCTGCTTGCACGGTACCGCAACGCCCGGCGTATAGGCCATTGAAAGGTCTCTTGCCGTAGCGCATGGGGTTTTTACTTTTATCTCTATTTTACCGCCCTCGTGATACGCGAGAGCCTCTTCGTTAGTTACGTGTGTCATTTATTCTCCTTTAAAATATTTCTTATTCTTTTTTTTGTCTCGTCCGCGCCCAAAACTTCGAGCACCTCAAATATCCCAGGGCTTACGCTATTTCCAGTTAGCGCGACGCGAAGCGCCTGGGCTAGGTCTTTTAGCTTTAAGCCGTTTGCTTCTAAAAATTTAGCCGTCATCTCCTCGTAGCCTTTGGCGTCTAAATTTTCGCCTAAAATTTCGGCAAATTTAGCCAAATTTTCCTTACTCCCCGGCGTGATAAATTTAGCATAGGCTTTCTCGTCGTATGAGCTTGGAGCGTTTATGATCGTCCTTGCGCTTTGGCTCATTTCAACTAGCGTTTTTGAGCGTTCGCGCAATGAATTTAACAGCACCTCGCCCTTTGGCATCGCTTTAAAATCTATCTCAAATTCAAGCATCTCGCTTGCTAGCCTTTCGTACGGTAGAGTCTTGATATAGTGGGCGTTTAGCCACTCTAGCTTGCTTGCGTTATAGGTGCTTGAGCTCTTGTTTATATCGTGCGGATCGAAGTACTTTAACATATCGTCCATACCGAAAATTTCGTCGTTTCCGTGGCTCCAGCCTAGGCGCACGAGGAAATTTAAAAGAGCTTCGGGCAGATAACCCATGCGCTTATACTCCATCACATCGGTCGCGCCGTGGCGTTTGCTTAGTTTGCTACCGTCCTCGCCGTTTATCATCGCGACGTGGTAAAATTTCGGAGCTTTAAAGCCTAGAGCGTCGTAGAGCACGATTTGCTTTGGGGTATTTGATAGATGATCGTCTCCGCGGATGACGTCGGTTACGCCCATTAGCGCGTCATCTATCACGACCGTGAAGTTATACGTCGGAGTGCCGTCAGAGCGCGCGATGATAAAATCATCCAGGATATCCTCGACTCTAAATTTGACCTCGCCTTTGATACCGTCGTCGATCACGATCTCGCCGTTTAGAGGCGCTTTGATACGGATGACGGGCTCGACTCCCGCAGGCGGAGTGCCCGTAAATTCGCGGTAGCGATTATCGTATTTGGGCCTCTCTTTTCTCGCTTCTTGTTCAGCGCGCAAAGCGTCTAGCTCGTCCTTGCTCATGTAGCATTTGTAGGCTTTGCCCTCGGCTAACAGCTTTTGTACGTACTCTTTATATATGTCGAATCTACGCGACTGATACGTTACCTCGCCGTCGTGATCCAGCCCGCACCAGGCAAAGGCCTCTTTTATCGCTTGCGTTGCTTCTTCGGAGTTGCGTTTTAGGTCGGTATCTTCGATGCGTAGCAGAAATTTCCCGCCGTTTGCTCTAGCGTATAAGTAGTTATAAAGCGCCGTCCTAAGCCCGCCGATGTGTAGATATCCGGTCGGAGAGGGGGCAAATCTAGTTACTATTTGTGAATTTTGCATTAAATTTTACCTTTATAGCTTGCGCTTAAATTTAAAATGTTATAATGCTCAAATTATATTTACTTTAGACTTAAACAAAGGTTTTATATGTTAAAAAAGATCTCATTCGCCGCGTTTTTTCTCAGTTTTTGTATGGCTAACGCGAGCCAGATCTCAAACGGCATCGCCGTCATCATCGAAAACGAACCCATCACCGTAAACGAAGTGCGCAAAGCCGCCGCGCAGCTGCAAACAAACGAAGCTAACGCGCTAAATTTACTGATCCGCGATAGACTCGAAACCGCGCAGATCAAAAACCTAAAAATCGAAGCCAGCGACTACGAGCTAAATCAAAGGCTACAAAAGATCGCAAGCGAGAGCGGTATGAGCGCCTCAGATCTACGCTCGGCCGTGCTATCAAAGGGCGGCGACTACGCGCAGTTTAAAGACGACGTCGCAAAGACCATAAAACAAGAAAAGCTGTATCAAAGCATATTTGCCGACGCCAAAATCAACATTTCAGAAAACGCCGCGAGAGCGTATTTCGAGCAAAATCGCGACCTTTTCGCGCACTTTACCGACGTGAGCGTGACTAGATACGTGGCGCCTTCGGTGCAGCTTTTAGAGGCCGCCAAACACAGCTCCCCGATGAACACCAACCACAGCGTGCACATGGACGTGCTGGATCTAAAAAGCGAGCAGATCCCGCCTCAACTACGAACGATATTTCAGCAGACCCCGGACGGCACTTTCACGCAGATTTTCCAGACTCCCGAGGGCTTTGAAATGTTTTACGTAGCGTCTAAAAAGGGGCAAACGATGCCTGAATTCGACGAGGTCAGAGACGAAGCGATGAACGCGCTTTATAAACTCGAGCAAGACCGCGTCATCGGCGAATACTTCAACAAACTCCGCGCCAAAGCTAACGTCAAATATCTACGCTAAACTTCAAATTTAAGCGCAAATTTTAAGCCGATTTGATTCGGCTTAACTTCTTTTATTTTAGGTCAAATTTGACCGATTTTTTAAATTTAGTTGCTTACTTGCCCAAACCCGCACCTTTACGGTGTAAATTTCGCTAAAATTCGCTCCAAACGTAAAATCCCAAAAGAGGTAAAATTTGAACATAAACGAAGCGATAGAGGCAACTAGAAAAAAGCAAAAAGAGTGCAGACGTGCGTTTGTAAAGTATCTATTTTTGGGTATCTTTTTTATAGCCATATTGCCGCTTAGCGGGATTTTCGTAGCGGAAAAAATTTTTAGAAGCGAATTAGGCGTAATATTTATCATCATCGGTTATATTCCAATTTTTATCGTCTCATGGGTGACAACTTGGTCTAATGTAATTGAACCATTATGGGTTTACGAGGAATTTTACAAAGATGTTTATATTCGTACCATTATTTCGGATATAAACCAGGCTTTTAGTTATGAACCGTCGGCGGGGATTAGCCGTGAGGAATTTAAAAAGATAGGCATATATGCGCAAAATAAATTCCGCGCCGAAGATCAAATCAGCGGCATTTATAACGGCGTTAAATTTAGCTTAAGCGAAGCAATAAGGATACCGGGCGGAACTATCGTCGCCGGCACCGCCTGCTCTCCGGAAATAGCCTCAGTCCTTTTTGTCGCTACGGCTTTCTATACAATATATAGCAATGCCCAAGCCTTTAGCGGCTCGGTCTTGGTCTGCGAGTTTTACAAGAAATTTAGCGGGCAAACGATAGTGGCAAGCCGCACTCTAAATACTAAATTTTTAGGCGAAAAAGAGCAGATGGACGATACTCTTTTTAACGATGAATTTAGGGTTTTCACGGATGACAAGGTCGAAGCAAGATATCTTTTGACGCCTGCGTTTATGAAGCGCTTGCGCGAGTTAAAGATAAAATTTGCGGGAGAGATGGGCGTGAGCGCGGCGTTTATGGACGATAAATTTTACCTATTTTTAAACGGAGCGAAAAATAGATTTGAAACTACGCCGTTTTCGCTACCGCCTAGTCTTTATGACGTAAAGCAGATAAAAAAGGAAATTTCAGAATTTTTATCTATCATAGACGAATTAAATTTAAACCTTGATATTTTTAAGTGAGGGCAAATTTGACGGCTGGGGTTTTTACAACTAAATTAGCATTTTTGCGGTGCGGGTTTTGCCGATAAATTTGGGTGTAAATTTATGACTCAAAGCCTCGCGCGCGTAAAACAAATTTCACTTTTTCCCGCTAAATTTATCGTAAATTTGACCGAGTTTCGAGCGTTTTTTACGCGCTTGCAGCTCTTTTAGGAAGTTTTTGTTGCCCCTTTGTACGGCGGCGGCGAACTGAAACGAAGTGATCTTGTATTCGCCTGAAACCCTAAATATCTCAAAAATCTGACGCCCAAATATCTCCCACGGCTCGATGCCGGGCGCGGTGTAAACCATGTGCGCGTGGCACTCGGCGCTGATGCCCTCCTACGCAGGCAATAGTTCAAAGTTGCTAAGCGAAGCGTAGGTCTGCGCGTCCTCGAGCAACTGCTGCCACGACGTCACGAACTCGTCCGCGCTCACGAGCGCGCCGCGCATGCCGTTTAGGCTCGAGTGATCGACGAATACGACGTCGGCAAAGCACTCGCGCACGCGCTGGGTTTGCTTGCGGTCGGCGGCGTTGATCATTTTTACGATGAGCTCCTCGGCGATCTCTTTTGGATTCATCTTGCGTCCTTTGATTATTTTTGTATATTTTAGCGATTTTAGGCTAAATTTGAAGCATGAAAGCAGACTGCAAAATAAATAAAATTTGAGGATTTTGTGCGGCGGACGGTAAATTAAATTTGATCAAATGCAGGCAAATTTGACCAGCCTTTGCCCGCAAACGCCTCGGCAAGAGAGCCGAATTTGACCGCCCCAAGCGATCAAATTTAAGATAAAATTTACAGGATAAATCCGCTGCCGATAACCAGCTCGCCTTTGTAAAATACCGCGAGCTGCCCGCTAGCCACGCCAAATGCGCTCTGTTTTAGCTCGACCTCGGCGGTGCCGCCACCCAGCACTTTTACGTGCGCGTTTAGCCCGATGCTACGGTAGCGTACCTTGACGTCGCAGTCAAACTCGCTCTCATCCACGAACAAATTTAGGCTATTTACCGCGATCTTGCCGCGCTCGAGCTCCTCTTTAGGCCCGACGACGATGCGGTTATTTGCCGCGTCGATAGAGAGCACGAAATGCGGCTCGTGCGCCCCAAACACCTCAAATCCGCGCCTCTTGCCGATCGTGTAGTGCATATAGCCGTTGTGCCGCCCGATCACCCTGCCCGCGCTATCGACCACGTCGCCCGGCAGGTCGGTCTCGTAGTGCTTGTTTAGCACCTCGATATAGGTGTCCTCGACGAAGCAAATCTCGCTACTCTCGGCTTGCTCGCCGTATTCGCGAAAGCTCGGCAGAGACTTTGCCAGCTCTTTTATATCTTTTTTAAATTTGTCTCCGAGCGGGAAAATCATATCGGCGATTATCTCTTTTGGTACCTGCGCCACGAAGTAGCTCTGGTCTTTGCTAGGATCGGCGGCGACTCTGATGAGGCCGTCTTGCACGCGGATGTAGTGGCCGGTGGCGAGCTTTTCGCAGCCGATACTTTTGGCGAATTTTAACAGCTCGCCGAATTTGATAAAACGGTTGCAAAGCGCGCACGGATTTGGCGTGCGACCCTCTTTATAAGCGCCGACAAATGGCGTATAGACGTATCTATCAAACTCGTCTTGCAGATCGATCACGTGATAGTTTATGCCCAGATACTCGCACGCGCGGGCGACTTTGCCGATGTTTTGCTCGTGATAGCCGGGCTTTTTGTGTAGTTTCATATAGCAGCCCACGACCTCGTGACCCGCTTCTAGCAGCATTTTGGCGCTCATGGTGGAGTCGACGCCGCCGCTCATGGCCATTAGTATTTTCATTTTTTCTTTCCTTTGTGGGGCAAGCGCGCCTCGCGAGCGCCTTTAAACGAGCTTGAAATTTTTGATCTGCGGCAGGCTGCATGCCTAGCCTTGACGCAAAAATTTCCGCGCAACGCTTAAATTCATCTCGCGATTCATCGCTTGCGTTTTTTGTAAAAATATTTGCAAATTTACAAACTTAGCCCTAGCCCCACAATAAGACAAATTCGTATAAATTCGGTGCGATTATATAAAAAATAGCTTAATAGGCTATAAATTTGCGAGCCAAGGATAGCGAACTAAGCGGATATTTAGCTTTCGCGCTTTGCTCGGCTCTGAATTTTACCCGCCGAGACGGCAACGCAGAATTTGCAAACGGCGATGACGCGGTTAAATTTACCGAATTTTATGTAAAAGCGGGCATTGTCGGCGGAGAGAATTTATAAATTTAAAAACAAGGCGCTTGGGGCGTAAATTTAAAGGTTTGCTCATTAAAATTACTAAAATGCAGGCAAGCTAAATTTGCAAAAATCAAAATTTAACGCCGAACGCTAGATATAAGCACCCAGCAAATTTGCAGACCGAATTTAACTAGCCCTCAAGCCTGCTTGCGGCTATTTGTCTTGAGTTTCGCCGTCTTTTAGATCTTTATCTAGCTTTAAATTTTCATGTATCATGTGTGCCGTCATCGCAACGACGAAAACTACGGCGATTAAAATCAGTAAAGGGACGCGAGCGCCGTCAAATTTGACGGCGACACAGCCGCAAATACCGACAAAAACGAGGCAAATCAGCGCAAAAACGATCCTATAAAGCATCGCCAAATCCTCAAAATTCGTAAAATTTTAGCATGCTAGTTTAGTTTAATATCCCCAAAATTTCATCCCGCACGGCGTCCAGATCGTCGCTGATCGTATAAAGCGACAGATCCTCCTCGCTGACGGCTTTTTCGTGCATCAGCGTGGTTTTGATGAAATCGTCGAGCTTACTCCAAAACTCACTTCCGATGAGGAAAATTTTAGTTTTTTTGGCGCCGATTTGCGCGAGCACCAGGATCTCAAACAACTCGTCAAGCGTCCCAAAGCCGCCCGGAAACACCAAAAACGCACTCGAGCGCTCGATGAGGGCAAATTTGCGAGCGGATAAATTTGAAAAAACGAAATTGCTCGTGGCGTATCTGTTCGTCACCTGCTCAAACGGAAGCACGATATTTAGGCCCACGGACGGACTTTTACCGCTTTCATACGCTCCTTTGTTCGCCGCCTCCATCACGCCCGGCCCGCCGCCGCTAACGACCGCGAAACCGCCGTCGGCAAGCTCTTTTGCGAGACTAAAAGCCATTTTACAGTATTTGCTATTTTCGTCAAATCTAGCCGAGCCGAAAAACGTAACGCTAGGATTTTTATAGGTCGCAAAATCCCTAAATTTGGCCAGATCGTTTAAAATTTCATCCATTATTTCTCTTTGCGGTTAAATTTACGCGCCGTATTTTCGCGCTCAAATTTGAGCAAAATGCCGTTAAATTTGAGCAAAAGCGCACCCAAGCTAAAGCGAGGCTAAATTTAGCCTCTTATTTCTAAATTTAACCTTATCTAAGCTGCTCTAAGCGCTCTTTTTTCGTGCCGATCTGAGTGATCTGGATGCCGAAGTTACCGTCTACGATGACGACCTCGCCTAGGGCTACGACCTTGTCGCTGATTAGAATTTCAAGCGGGTCGTTTGCGAGCTGATTTAGCTCGATGACCGAGCCTATATCCATCGTGAGCACGTCTTTTAGCAGCATTCTTTTTGAGCCGATGCGTACGTGAAGCGGCAGGCGCACGTCCATGATGAGCCCGATATTTCGCATCTCTTCGGCGCTTAGATCGCTTTTTGCGGGAGCTACTTGCTGGGCGGGCTCTTTTTGATCTTTGTTGAAAAATTTAACCAGCGCAAAATCAAGCACGATAGCGATATGCTCGCTGATGTCGCCGATTTTAACGGAGTAGATGTAGATTTTTTCAAACGTATTTACGTCTAAATTTGCGCTCTCGTCGAGGAAATTTACCTTCGCGACCTCGAAATTTAGCTTCGGCATGCCTTTTTGTGCGCCAAGGCTCGTAGAAAATGCGCCGAGGATATTTGAAAATACCTCTTTTGCGGCGTCTAGCTCATCCTCGCTTAAATTTTCGTTGCGCGAGATCTCTTCTTCTCCGAGCATCCACTCGCCGATCGCGCTCATTAGCACGGGCGTAGCTACTAGCATCATCTTTGCCGTCGTATCGCCGCCGACAGTCACGTTTGCCACGGCTAGAGGCGGTTTTATACCTTCTTGCTTGGGCGCGTCGTATTCGTTTCTCTCGCCTATCTCAGGCGTCCTACCCGTTAGTCCCTCGATCGTAGCCTTTACTTCATTTACGAAAATTTTCAAAAAATCATTCATCGTCTTCACCCTCGCCTAATATATTATCCTCATCCTCTTCGTTTTCTTGATCGTAGCTCATGAGCTTGGCTTTGCGCTCTTCTTCGTATTGCTCGAGGATGTTTTTGATCTCGTCTTTGTCGCTTCTGATGAGCTCTTCTATGCGGATAGATTTTCTAAATCTATGCAGCCCGACCTCGGCCAAAAATACCTCTTTTTTATCGATCGTTACGATAGCCTTGTCGTTTGCCGAGCGGTCGAGGCGCAGTATGTCGCCCTCTTTTAAATTTAAAAACTCGTTTACGCTAACGACGCTTTTGCCCAGTATCGCCTCATACAGCACTTCAGCGCGCCCGATCAGCGTTTTTAGCTCTTTGTTTCGGCTCTTTTTCGCGCTCGTTTCGCCAAGCATTATGTCGCGGTTAGCCAAACGGCTCAAGATCGGCTCTAGGTAGATGACCGGATAGCAGATGTTTATCATGCCGCTTGAGTTGCCTACGATGATCTCCATGACGACCATTATCACGATTTCGTTTTGGCTGACTATTTGCACGACGTTTGGACTGCTTTCTTTAGCCTCGACGTTTGGGTACATATCGGTAATCATCGCCCAGCTCTCTTTTAGACGCTGCATCATCATTCTTAGGATCGCATCGAGCAAATTTACCTCGATATCGGTTAGCTCCCTGCTAGCCTCAAAGCCCTCGCCGTTACCGCCTAGTAAGCGATCTATCATCGGAAACGCGATGCTCGGGTTTATCTCCAAAACGCAGTTGCCGTCAAGCGGCTTGATCGAAAAGACGTTAAAGCTAGTAGGGCTCGGCAAGCTCATCAAAAACTCGCCGTAGGTCATCTGATCGACGCTGTGCAGGCGGATCTCCACGATACTTCTCATAACGCTTGAAATTTGAGAAGCCAAATTTCTCGCAAGCTTATCGTGTATGCCCTTTATCGCACGTAGCTGTTCTTTGCTGACGCGGTTTGGGCGTTTAAAATCATAGATTATTACCTGGCGCTGCTCTTCTTTGCCGCCCTCTCCGATCGACCCGCTCGCCTCTTCGTCGTCTACGACTTCTAGTAGCGCGTCTATCTCTTCTTGACTTAAAATGTCCGCCATTATTTGCCCTCAAGCTTTTTTCTTATTTTATCCATCAAGCGCTTATGGATCTGCGATATCCTACTCTCGGTGATACCCAAAATCTCGCTGATCTCCTTTAGGCTCAGCTCCTCGTAATAATAAAGCTGCACGATGAGCTGATCGCGCTCCTCAAATTCGTTTAAAATTTGAGCTATCTTTTCTATCAAATCCTCTTTTTCGATCCGCTCGAGCGTATTTTCTTCGCTCATTAGCTCCATTTGATCGTCGATATTTAGGACGGCGACGACTGCGCTCACGTTTCTTGCTTCGCTTACCTTTTCTACGTCGACGCCGAGCTTGCTTGCGATATACGCATCGTCTGGCTCGTGCTCAAATTTATTAAAATACTCATCCACCAAAGCCTCGATAGACTTTACCAAAGTGCGGTCCGAGCGGCTAACCACGTCAAGCCCGCGTAAAAAATCAAGCATCGCGCCGTAAACTCGCTTTTGCGCATATCCCCAAAACGAGTCGTTTTGCTCTTTGTCGTATTTTCTAGAGAGCTTTACCATCTCCTCAAGCCCGGCGCCTATCAGGTCGCTAACGTCGATATGAGCCGGCAAGCGCTCCTTTAGCCTAAAAGCCATCGCGCGAAGAGCTGGCATGTAGGCTAGTACGATGTCGTCTTGCTCTTTTTTTATCGTCTGGGCGTATGGATTAAGCGGCTTTTGCATTACTTTCGTTGCTCTTATTTAACGTTTGTTTTATCAGTATATTTTCGTTTGCGAGCTTGCTTAAGAGACTATCTATTCGTTTTTCTCTAAGCGCTAGTTCGCCGATTAGATGATCGGCCCTTTGCTCGTATAGTTCCTTATCAAACCGCCTTTTTAGCGACGCTTTGGCGTCTAAATAATTTATAATAACCACGTGTACTAAAAGATAGAAAAAAAACGTAATGAGAAACGTATAAACAAGCATATCTATCGGGTCGTTCAGCTTTAACGCCGAAAAAGTCGCGCCGATAAAAAATCCGCAAACCGTAAAAAATGCTATAAAATTTTCCGCTCTCAAAGTAAAATCCTAAATTTAAAATTGCTCCATTAGCCGCCTAAAAAAGCCGCTGAAGCTGTTGTTCGTACTTGGATTAAGCACTTTTTGTTCCAATCTATAAAGTAGCTTCGACGCCACCTGCTCAAGCTCCATGCTCGCGGCATCGTATCTGCTGTCGTCGGTAAAAAGCGTGCGCTGTTTTATGCTGCGAGAGACGTTTTTATCCTCGCTGATAGCGCCCAAAAACTCCAAATTTAACGGATTTTCGATATTTGCCCTAGCTACTTTTCGCACATGCTCAAATATCCTAACCGCCTCCTTTTCGCTCCTAACCATGTTAAAAAGCATAAGCAGATTGTCTTTATTTTTAGAGGTGATTTTGATAACGGCGTAGGCATCGGTTATCGCGGCAGGATCGGGTACGGTGACTACTATTACCTCGTCTGCGGCCTCCAAAAACAGCTGAGTGTTTCCGCCGATGCCCGCACCCGTGTCGATGATGATAAAATCAAGATCGTCAAGGCTCGAGGACTCCTCGAAAAAACGCTCGTATAAAAATTGGTTGTTAAATTTAAGTATCTCGTCTCCGCTCTCGCCGGGAATCAGCGTCAAATTTGGCTTTACCTCGATCAAGATATCTTTTAGCGAGCACTCGCCTTTTAGCACGTGGAGCAAATTTTTACTAATGCGCACGTTTAAGATGACGTCTAAATTCGCCAGTCCTATATCCGCGTCAAAAAGCGCGACTTTGTAGCCGTTTCTAGCGAGGATATTTGCCAAATTTGCGCTTATGGTGCTCTTGCCCACGCCGCCTTTGCCGCTAGTTACGGCGATGAAGCGCGTGTTTTTCGCATTTGATCTAGAGGCTACTATATCTTTTAATTTCTCGGCTTGAGTGTTCATTTTTTATCCTTATTAAACCCTTGCAAAAGGCAATCGACTAAAAACTCGCTTTTTGCTACCATGATGTCGTCGGGAACCTCTTGTCCTAGGCAAAAGAAGCTAACGGGTTTATTTATCTCGTAAACTAGCGAAAATACGTTACCGAAAATTTTGGTTTCGTCAAATTTGGTGATGATCAGAGTGTCGATATCAAGGAAGCTAAAACCGTTGTAAATTTCGAGCATATCATCTATCTTTGAGCCTGCGGAAAGCACCAAATTTACGTCTATTTGCGCGTCGCTATGCTTTAAAAACATTTCAAGCCTAGCTAGTTTTTCTTTATCGTACTGCGAGCTGCCCGTGGTATCTATGAGGATCACTTCGCAGTGATTTAGCTGTTTTAGCGCGTTTTTAAAATCCTCCACCTCGATAACATCAAGGATCGGCAGCTTCATCATCTTTGCGTACTGAAACAGCTGCTCGACCGCGCCGATACGGTAGGTATCAAGCGTGATGATGCCCGTTTTCGCGCGCCTGCCCTCGCCGTAGGCAAATCTCGCCGCAAGCTTGGCTAGAGTCGTAGTTTTACCCACTCCGGTAGGCCCCACTAGCATCATGATTTTTTGTTTTCTGTTGTCCTCTTCGCTCCTGCACGGTAGCATCTTTCTAAGCAGCGAGCTAAAATATCTCCTCACAGCCGTCGGATTAGCCTTCATCTGAGGCGACATATTTTCCGCGGTTATTTTCATTATCTGCTCTAGGTGCTCTTCTTTCATGCCGCTATTTTTGGCATCTTTGTAGATGCCGGCAAACTCCGGCGGTATGATCAGGTTATTCCTGGCGCTTGCACGCTCCTCCCAGAACATATCGGCTATCATATTTACTTTTTCGCTCAGCATACTTACCTGCCTTGCGACGTCGTCGATCTTTTTGTCGTAAATTTGATCCTGACGGCCGGGCGCGGTTTCGATATTTGCTATCTGGCTTATCTCTTTTGCGGCTTTTGAGATGTTTAGGAGTATGTCCTCGCCGCTGTTTTGAGCGGTTTTGTAGTTTTGATTTCCCGGCGCGGTTCTTGCGGAATTTTGGGTCAAATTTACCGCTGCTTTGGCGTTTTGCTGCTCGGCTCTAAAAAGCTCGCGCTCGTCTAAAATGATCTTTTGCGGCCTTTCTTCTTTCGGCGTTTGAGCGCGCAAAAACTCCTCATAGCCCTTTAAATTTTGCTTTTGAGGCTGATTTTTTTTCTGCTCACTCGCGTCCTCTTCGACGCTAACCAAAATTTCATAAAGCGGCTTTTTGTTTATCGTCTTTGGCTGAATTTGCTTCGTCGTTACCAAGATCGCCCTCTCGCCGCACTGAGCCTGCGCCTTTTTTAGCGCCTCCATACTGCTCTCGCCGGTAAACGTATAAAACTTCGTCGCCAAATCTTCTCCTTCGTTTCTCGCTAAATTTAGCCGCCGCACCGAAATCGTCGCGGCAAAGGCTATGCATTTTCCGTTCCCGCTTCAAATTTAGGCTTTGCGACCGCTAAATTTTAAAATTTAACTCCGCTTTTACTAACGCGCTTCATCGTCCCAAGCGGCAAAATCACGCTGATTCTTTTTTTTGCGCCCGGATGCGGTAGCGCCAGCCGCGCGTCGTTTCTGTTTCGTCCGCTAAAATACAAAATATCTATATCAAGCGTCCTGGGCGCGTTTTTAAAGCTTCGCACGCGTCCGAAACGCCTCTCCAAATTTGCCGTTATTTTTAAAATTTGCCTCGCGGCAAGGCTCGTTTGCACGAGCGTTACGGCGTTTGTGAAATCAGCCTGCTCCTTAAACCCAAACGCCTCGTTGATGAGGAGGGCTGAGTTTTCCACGACGTGAAACCTGCTATCTCTGCTGAGCTTAAAATGCAACCGATTAAAGCGCTTTTTAACGTCGCCGATATTGCCGCCAAGGCCCAAAATAACGCTGTTTTTAAAATCCGGTTTAAAATCAAAAACCTTCGGGAAAAAGAGGCATTTGCTAAACCGTCTCGCCCCCGCTACCCTCATAAAATTTCAGCCCCGTTTTCGCGCACGACCACGACGTCCTCGATGCGTACGCCAAACTCGCCAGGCAAGTAAATCCCGGGCTCCACGCTAAAGATCATCCCCTCTTTTAGCACGGTATCTCCGCGTTTTGAGATAAACGGAAGCTCGTGAATATCGACTCCGACGCCGTGTCCGGTGCTGTGAAAAAACGCTTCGCCAAGGCCCTGCCTCGCGATAAAATCCCTAGCCGCCGCGTCGATCTCGCGCGCCTTTTTACCAGGCACTACCGCCGCGATCGCTAAGGCCTGCGCCTCTTTTACGATCTCGTAAATCTCTTGCCGTTTGGCGTTTTTAAAATTTTGCTCCTTGCCGAAGTTAAAATTTTCGTCAAAGCACGCCGTGCGCGTCCTATCGGAGCAGTAGCGATTAAATTTAACCCCCGCGTCAAGCAGGAGCAAATCTCCCTGTCGCAAACGCTTTTTACCGGGCAATGCGTGCGCCTTTGCGGCGTTTTCGTTTATCGCGACGATAGGCGAAAAGCTAAGCGCAAGCTCGCCCTTTTTCTTAAAGATGAGCTCGGCGTTAAAAAACAACTCCTCTTCACTCATGCCTTCGCCCTCGGCGCGCACGAACGCGGCAAATTCGTCAAACCTCTGGGCGCCTAGCTGCGCCGCTTGCTTTAAAATTTTTATCTCGTCTTCGGTCTTTACTATGCGTGAAATTTGCGAAAAATTCGCTCGCGCCTTAAATCTTATCCCAAGCCCTTTACTAAGCGCCCCCCACTCGCCCGCGCTAAAATCGTACGGGTTGTAGCTAAGCTCCTTTACGCCCATTTTTCGCAAAAACAGCCTTGCGTCTTTTATCAAATTTCGCTCGACCTCGATAACCTCGGTATCTTTGCAAAGCTCGTGCGCCTCGATGCTATAGCGCGCATCGGTGAGGAAAAATTTGCGCCCAGCGAGACTTAAAAATACCGCGTTGTCGCAGCTGTATCCGCACTCGTGAAATACGGCGTTTTCGTCCTTTAGGATAAAATTTTTCAAATTTTGCCTCGTTTTACTCCGCTTTTTCGCCAGCTCTTGCGGCTTTCATAGCTTTTATCTGTTCGAAAATTTGCAGCATCGCGATCATGGCTAGATGGTAGCCCACAGGCCCAAAGCCCACGATCTGCCCCGCGGTCACCGGCGCTATGAGGCTTTTTTGGCGAAATTCTTCGCGGCGGTGGATGTTGCTGATATGCACCTCGATGACCGGGAGTCCGACGGCTGCGATAGCGTCGCGGATCGCGATAGATGTGTGCGTGTAGGCGGCTGGGTTTATGATGATGCCGTCAAATTCGCCGAAGCACTCTTGGATTTTATCCACTAGTTCACCCTCGAAATTGCTCTGAAAAAACTCGATCTCTATATCGTTTTGCTCGGCAAAAAGCTTCATCTGCCCGTGGATATCCTCCATCTTCATCGAGCCGTAGACGTCGGTCTCTCGCGTACCCAGCATGTTGATATTCGGGCCTTGGATGACCATTAGTTTAGATTTTGTTTCCATTTTTAGCCTTTTAAAAGATTTAAATTTAG
>NZ_CAUPZM010000030.1:0-20032 GCF_963515975.1 Campylobacter showae | reverse complement strand
GCCGTCATTAGTCCCGCTATGCCAAGCTCGGGAGCTAGAGCGGGCGGGATAATGTTTCCCATCGTAAATTCGCTCTCAAAAGCCCTTGGCAGCGAGCCCGACGAAGGTAGCCGCAAAAAAGCCGGAGCGTTTTTTATGCAGACGCTTTGGCAAGGCAACACGATAACAAACGGTATGTTTCTAACCTCGATGGCGGGCAACCCTCTCATCGCATCGCTTGCGCTCTCGGCCTTTAGCGTCGAGATATCGTGGACGCTCTGGGCGCTTGGCGCGATAGTTCCGGCGGTCTGTTCGCTCGTCGTTATCCCGCTAGTGCTTTATAAAATTTACCCGCCGCAGATCAAAGCCTTTCCTGAAGGCAAGGCCATAGCCGCGCGCGAGCTAGCCGCGATGGGGCCGATGAGCAGAGGCAAAAAGCTGATGCTTGGCGTTTTTGCGGGCTCTTTAGTGCTCTGGGCTACGGGCGGACTAACGGGTCTAAACGCCACAACCGTAGGACTCATGGCCGTGTGCGTGATGACGATATGCGGCGTGCTCGAGTGGAAGGACGTTACTGGCGAAAAAGGCGCGTGGGATACGCTCATCTGGATGGGCGCGCTCATCACGTTAGCCGGTGGCCTAAACAAAACAGGTTTTATAAAGTGGTTTTCGGCCTGGGTTTCGGGCGGTATGAGCGGATTTGGCTGGATGAGCGTGCTAGCTATTTTGCTGCTTATTTACGTTTATTCACACTATATGTTTGCCAGCCTCACTGCACACATAACGGCGATGTATTCGGCATTCGGCGCGGTTGCGATAGCTGCGGGAGCTAGTCCTGTTTTCGTAGCTCTAGCCTTTGCCTACGCTTCAAATTTGATGATGCCTATCACGCACTACGGCGGAGCGCCCGGACCGATAATCTTCGGCGCAGGATACGTCACGCAAAACGAATGGTGGCGACTAGGCTTTATAACGACGCTGATAAATTTATTTATCTGGACTATAATAGGCGGAGTTTGGTGGAAGGTACTAGGCCTTTGGTAAAATTTATAAATTTACGGGCGAGATGCAACCTTGCCCGTAAATTTAAGGCAGAATAGGCGAATAAAAAAGTATTTGAAATTTTAGAGCTTTTAAAAGAACTCGCAAGCGGCAGGGAGGTCGCACTAAAAGCCTACTGCGTCAAAAGCGGCCTAAGCGAGCACACGCTGAGGCGCTATATGGAGGATTTAAAGGCCTTTTTCGGCAAGGAACACATCCTAAAACTCGAAAAAGGCAGCTACGTGTGCAAAAACGGCGAGCTTTTTAAGCCTTTTATGATGCCCAATAAGCACCAAAACGAGAGTGAAAAGCTCATCGACCTACTACACGTCATCAACCCCGGCTTTGCTAAATTTTTGCCCCCGACGCACAAAAAAGTGGACGACAAGCTAGCCAAAGAGCTAGCCGAAATCTTTCTTATCAAGGGTAGTCCGCACGAAAACACCCCAAATCTTCGCACTTTCGCCGCGCTGCAAAAAGCGATCAAATTTAAAAGATACTGTGAGTTAAAATACCTCGGGCGTCGCTTAAGCGAAGTCAAAATCCTAAAGCTGATCTACTGCAAAGGCAACTGGCAAGTAGCCACTCTAAGAAGCTCTGAGACGGAAAACAACGGCTTTGAGGTGCTGCGAGCAGCCTTTATCGAGGATGTAAAAATCTCGACAAAAACTTTTTACGCCGACGAATATACGCTAAATTTCATCAAAAACTCCGAGACCTTTTGGGATGGCTATAAGGTCTCGCCCTACCCAGCCGCAGTCGCCGTATCGCCTGATGCGCGTAAATACTTCGCGCAAAAAAGATTTTTCAAATCGCAAAAAATCTCGGACGAGCCGCTACCAAACGGCTGGACGAAGATCGAGTTTAGCGTCACTAGCGATAAAATGCTACTAATGCCAGCTAAAAGGTGGTTTCCAAACCTAGTCATCCTCTCGCCTCTTAGCGCAAAGCGTAAATTTGAAGACGATATAGACATTTATAGGCAAAATTCGGCTTTATTTTTAGTCGATAAGGATCAATAAAAGTCGTTTTTAATCTTACTTCAATAAAGCAATCTTGCCGTCCATTTGGCAAACAAATTGCTCAAACAGCCAATTAAATTTACTCCAAATTTAGCCGACGCCGATAGGTCAAATTCTACCGAGCGATCTTGCCAAATTTTACTTAAACGCCCTTTTATACGAGTTTTCTACCAGCTCAGAGCATCCTAGTTCGCTCATCGCGGATTGCGCGAAATTTGGATTTCGCAGCAGCTCTCTGCCGTAGGCCACCGCATCACAAACGCCGCCTAGCAGCAGCGCCTCGCCCTCGGACGCCTTTGTTATGAGTCCGACCGCGATCACCGGGATACCGACTGCTTGCTTTACGGCCTTGGCGTAGTCCGCTTGATAAAGCGGCGTAAACGCCGGCGCGCTATCCGTGCGCTCAAAAAGTCCGCCTGCTGAGACATGGATAAACGCCGCGCCCAAGAGCTCGAGCTCCTTTGCCAGCCGCACGCTATCTTCTAGGCTCCAGTCGCCCTTTACCCAGCTTTGCGCACTTATGCGCACGCCGACGGGGATTTGTACTGCGGCTTTTATTTCGGTTAAAATTTCTTTTAAAAATCTCGCGCGATTTTCGAAGCTTCCACCGTATTCGTCGTCTCGCAGGTTAACCCCCGGCGATAGAAATTCGCTGATGAGATAGCCGTGTGCGGCGTGGATCTCGATCGCAGCGTATCCGGCGCGCTCGGCTCTAACCGCAGCCTTGGCGAAAGCTTGCTTAACCGAGACGATGTCCTCTATGCTCATTTGTTTCGGCGTTTTGTAGCTCTCGCTAAATTTCAGAGCGCTAGGCGCGATCAACCCTTCGCACTCGCTTTTTCTGCCGGCATGCGCGAGCTGGACGGCCATGACAGCGCCGTATTTGACGCACTCTTTGACGAGCCTGGCGTGCGCCTCTAGCTGCTCGTCGTTCCACAGCCCCAAATCGCAGCTCGTGATCCTGCCTCTAGGCTCAACCGCCGTAGCCTCGACGATGATGAGCCCGACGCCTCCTAGCGCTCGTGCGGCGTAGTGCAGGCGGTGAAAGCACCTAGGTAGGCCGTTTTCGTTCTTGGCCTTGTACATGCACATCGGCGGCATGACGACGCGGTTTTTGATCTCTAGATCGCCGATTTGTAGCGGCGAGAAAAGCAAGCTTTGCATGAGAAATCCTTTAAAAATTATTTGCGGTTATTTTAGGATATTTGTTTAAATTTATTAACTCGCGTGGCGGATTTTAGCGACCGCTTTCGAGCGGATGAGATTGTAAGGGCTAAAGCGTAAATCAACTATTATGTTAGCTTCCGCCAAATTTGAAATTTACTCGCCGCCGTTAAAAATAGAAGCAAAGTACTCATCTGTATCCATGCCGCCTTTTTTATCTGCTTTAGTCTTAGCTTTACGCTAGCGTCCTGCCCATAGTAGCGGCGACATCGCAAACATCACTTTGCCAAAGCTAAAATTTCTCACGTTCTCGCGCCAACCGTCCCAGCGGTAAAGTTCGTAAAATTTAGATGTATCGCCGCAAAGCGCTCGGTAAAAAACGCGAGTAGCCAAGCTGTGTGTCTTCTCATTCGCCGCTATCTGGCGCATAGTAAAAGACATTGCCCGCTTTACCACGAAAGGCGCCGCCGTTTATCGCGAAAAATCCACCCAAAACATCGTCTGCCACGAGCAGATAGCTAGGCATCTGCCCCGCTTCGCTAAAGTTTTTGCCAAGGTTAAAATCGTAAATTCCACGCTTCACCTGCTCACATCCTGAGCCAAGCACGCGCAGTTAGCCGCCGTCTATCACGATGCCGCTGCTCATAGGCAAACGCACCCATGGGCGACCGAGTGGCTACTTGAAGCCCCAAAAGCTCGCTTTGCGCCCTGCTCTCATCGCGAAGCAAAATTTCATAATCATTTTTAGCTTATTTAGCCGCTCTTCGACCAACTCCCAGCCCGGCTCATTTGTGTCTATTGGCGGCTCTAGAGCTCTCATTGCGAGTTCTTGCGATAAATTTGATTAAATTTAAAAGAAGGATTTGGCGAGTCTCCCCGCCAAATTTATATTTGTAGATTACTTTGCGTCCCAAGCTAGGATCGTGTTGCCCTCGGCGTCGGTCGCCACGTCGCCCATGCCCATGATGTTGTAGCCGCAGTCGACGTAGTGCACCTCGCCGGTCACGCCGCTGGCTAGGTCGCTAAGCAGGTACATCGCGCTGTTGCCGACGTCATGCGTCGTGACGTTGCGTTTTAGCGGACTATTTACCTCGTTGTAGCGTAAAATCATCCTAAAATCGCCGATTCCGCTTGCCGCAAGCGTTTTGATCGGACCCGCGCTGATCGCATTCACGCGGATATTTCTAGCGCCAAGGTCGTGTGCTAGGTAGCGCACCGAGCTTTCAAGCGCTGCTTTTGCGACGCCCATGACGTTGTAGTGAGGCACAAATTTCGGTCCGCCAAGATAGGTGAGCGTGAGCACCGAGCCGCCCTCTTTTAGCACCGGAAGTACCGCGCGCGTGAGGCTTAGCAGCGAATACACGCTCGTGCCCATCGCGATATCAAACGCCTCCTTGGTCGTGTTTACGAACTCGCCCTCTAGCGCTTCTTTTGGCGCGTAGGCCACTGCGTGCACGACGAAATCAATCTCGCCGAGGTCTGCTTTGATACGATCCGCAAGCCCGTCAAGGTGAGCAGGATTGTTTACGTCAAGCTCATAGACGAATTTGCTGCCAAACTCCTCCGCGATCGGCTCTACGCGTTTTTTCAGCGCGTCGTTTAGGTAGGTAAACGCCATCTGTGCACCCTGCGCGTGACAAGCTTCGGCAATGCCGTAAGCGATAGATTTGGCGTTAGCGACGCCGACGATGAGGCCTTTTTTGCCTTTTAAAATCATTATTTCTCCTTTCTATTTTTGCTTGGCTTTTGAGCGCTTTTTGGCGATTTTGTTAAAATTTTGCTCGGCAGACCATCCGTCTAGCCTACGCAAAATTTTAACTGCAAAGCCCCAAAAATTATCTCAAAATCCTTCGCAATTTGACTTAAAAATTTACAATTCAAATTTGAAACCAAATTTGATAGCGGTAGTATCGTGAGATGAATTTTAATGTTGTGTAGAAATTTTAAGTCAAGACTAGGCACATAGCCTGTCGCAGACTTAAAATTTCCAACTCATTAAAAGACGCTCACGAGACAACGCGTATAAGCTCCAAAAATTTCAACGCGTCCCAGCTCGCCGTACCTACTAGCACCCCGTCGCAGTTTTTGATTCCCGCTATCCCGCCGATGTTTGCGACATTTACGCTGCCGCCGTAAAGTAGCGGCGCGCTCGTCTGCTCGCGGATGAAATTTAAAATCTCATCTACCTGCTCCACGCTCGCACTCCTGCCCGTGCCTATCGCCCAGATCGGCTCATAGGCGATCAGCAGCCGCTCGTAGCCAAGGTCGATATTTTTTAGCTGTTCAGCCAAAAACTCCTTTGTGCGTCCAGCTTCGTTTACGCTCAAATTTTCGCCGACGCAGTAGACGATCTGCCAGCCCGCCTCTGCGGCGAAGTCAAATTTAGCGCGCAAAAGCTCCTCGCTCTCGCCAAGCTCCCTCCGCTCAGAGTGCCCGATCAGCACGCTTTTTATACCAAACTCATCCAGCATCGCCTTGCCGATCTCGCCGGTGTGAGCGCCACTTTCGCACGGGTAGAAATTTTGCGCGCCCAGTTTAAATTTATGAGCCGCAAGATCAAGCGCGCTAAAGGGCGGAAACACAGTCACGACGTCGTTTGAGCTCAAATTTGCGTCTAAAATTTCGGCGTATTTAGCAAAGCTTTCTCTCGTGTGATTGCACTTTAAATTTGCTAAAAACCTCACTCCACAGCCTTTCTAAGCGGCTTTATACCTGGCAGTTCCTTGCCCTCGATGAGCTCCAGGCTCGCGCCGCCGCCCGTCGAGATAAATGTCATCTCGTCGGCATCTCCCGCTCGCTCGACGACGTCTGCCGTATCGCCGCCGCCCACGACCGTAGTCGCGTGAGTGTCGATGATGGCGTGGCTCATTTTGATGCTGCCTTTACTAAATTTATCCATCTCAAAAACACCCATCGGTCCGTTCCACCAGATGGTTTGCGCGTCGGCGATGACCTCTTTAAAGAGCCTAATCGACGCTGGCCCGATATCTAGCCCCATCCAGCCGCTTGGAATTTCTTGAGCGGGGACGAATTTCACGGCGCTTTCGGCCGAAAAAGTCTGAGCCGCGACGACGTCCACGGGCAGGTAAATTTTAACGCCGAGCTCCTTGCCTTTTTGTAAAATTTGCCTTGCATCTTCGATGAGATCCTCTTCTAGCAGCGAATTTCCGATATTTTCACCCATTGATTTTAAAAACGTAAACGCCATGCCGCCGCCAATTATCAGCTTATCCACGCGCGGAAGCAGGTTGTGTAGGGCTTGCAGCTTGCCGCTTACCTTGCTACCGCCCACGACCGCGACGAACGGACGCGCAGGGTGTTTAATGAGATTTTGGGCGAAATTTATCTCCTTTTGCAACAAAAATCCCGCCGCTTTGTGCTTCTCGTCGTAAAATTTAGTGATCGCCTCGACCGAGCTGTGCGCTCTGTGGCAAACGCCAAATGCGTCATTTACGTAAAATTCGCCGTATTTAGCGAGCTCGCCGGCTAGCGCCTCATCGTTTTTGGTCTCGCCCTTTTCAAAGCGCAAATTTTCAAGAAGTAAAATTTCGCCAGGCTTTAGTGCAGCGGCTTTGGCTTTGGCATCCGCACCGACGACGTCCTCGGCAAACATAACCTCGTGGCTCAGTAAAAGCGAGAGCCTCTTTGCCACGCCTCGCAGCGAAAATTTCTCCTCAAAGCCGTTTTTCGGGCGTCCTAGGTGACTGGCCAAAACCACGCTGCAGCCGTTATCCAGGCAGTAGCGGATAGTTGGGATCGCCGAGCGTATGCGGCGGTCGTCGGTGATGTTTAAAAACTCGTCCATCGGCACGTTAAAATCGCACCTAACAAATACCTTAGCGCCGCTGAGCTCAAGGTCGTTGATCGATAAAATTTCACTCATTTTTCACCCTTTAAATTTACTTCGTAGCTACGATCTTAGCTAGATCGACGAGCCTTGTCGAGTAGCCCCACTCGTTGTCGTACCATGCAAAGACCTTCACCATATCATCAGCTATGACCTGTGTAGTGTCGCTAGCTACGATAGTGCTGTATGCGCTCGTGCAGAAGTCGCTGCTAACTCTATAATCGTCATCGACGAATAAAATTCCCTTCAAATTCGACTCGGCAGCCGCTCTAAACGCCTCGTTTATTTCATCTTTGCTAGCAGGTCTTTTTAAAACCGCCGTTAGATCGACCATAGATACGTTAGCGACCGGCACGCGCACGCTTTGGCCGTGCATTTTGCCGCTTAGCTCGGGAAGTACTTTGGCGATCGCTTTTGCGGCTCCTGTGGTCGTAGGCCCGATATTTAGGGCCGCAGCGCGCGAGCGGCGGAAGTCTTTGGCCTTTACGTCTACTAGGCTCTGACCGTTCGTATAAGCGTGGATCGTGGTCATCAGCCCTTTTACGATGCCGAATTTATCGTTTAGCACCTTTGCCACTGGAGCTAGGCCGTTTGTGGTGCAGCTTGCATTTGAGACGATCGCTTCGCCTGCGTATTTATCGTCGTTTACGCCGACTACAAACGTCGCCGTGTCGTCTTTTGCCGGAGCGCTCATGACGACCTTTTTCACGCCGCGAGCGAGATAAGGCTCGCATTTTTCGGTAGTTAAAAATTTACCAGTGCACTCCAAAACCACGTCTGCGCCGTAGTCTGCGTAGCTAAGCTCGTTTAGATCTCTTGTTGAAAAAACTCTTATCTTTTTGCCGTTCACTTCTATAAAATCGTCGCTTATCACCTTAACGTCTTGCTTAAATTCGCCGTGCACGCTGTCGTATTTGAGCAGATAGCGCGTCATGTCGCGCGTCGCCGTGTCGTTGATAGCGACAAGCTCAACGTCCTCTCGCTCTAAAATAATACGAGCAGCGCACCTGCCGATACGTCCAAAACCGTTGATCGCGATTTTTACCATGTTTAGCTCCTTGTGCTAGATTTTCCGGTCGCTTTAGGGTGCCCGGAAAGGTTATTTTCGTACTTTTAGCTTTTTGCGCGTTAAATTTACCCGCCTTTGCTCGTCGCTAAGCGCGTAAATTTAAGCCGCCCTAAAGCCCGCCTTTTGCAAATTTAGCCCTGCACGGACGCCAAAAGCAAGCCCGTCAAAGCCCAAAAATCCCCAAATTTTACAAAATCTCCATTTAATTTGCGCTTTATCGGCGATTTTTTTGATTTTCAACCGAAATTCACTTCAAATTCGATAAACTGCACCGAAATTTTAAAGGCAAATTTATGAAAATCGCGCTTTTCGGCGGCAGTTTCGACCCGCCTCATCTCGGGCACGACGCCGCCATCAGAGCCGCACTAGAGCGGCTAGACGCGGATAAGCTCATCATCATGCCGACCTTTATCAGCCCGTTTAAGAGCGAGTTTTCCGCTCCGCCGCTACTTCGGCTAAGGTGGGCGAACGAAGCCTGGGGCGCGCTGACAAAAGTCTGCGTGAGCGACTACGAGATCGCGCAAAATCGCCCCGTACCGACGATAGAAAGCGTGCGGCATATGCGGCAAATTTACGCTGTGAGCGAGCTTTACCTCATCATCGGCGCCGATCATCTAGCAAGTCTGGATAAATGGCACGAGATAGACGAGCTCTTTAAACTCGCGACCTTCGTCGTAGCTAGCCGCGGCGACGTAGCCGTGCCTGAAAATTTTAAAATTTTAAACATAAACGAGCCCGTTTCGTCCTCGCAAATCAGGCAAAATTTAGATAAAAGCCTGATGATACCGTGCATAGCGGACGAGGCGGCGAAATTTTACCAAGGAAAAACATGCAAGAAAGAATCGAACGAATCATCAAAATCCTAGACGCCAAAAAGGCCGAAGCTATCGAAGCTATCGATATGAGCGGGCGCGAATACATCGCAAAATGCGTCATCATCGCTACCACGATGGGCGAGCGCCACGCCTACTCGCTAACCGACGACCTAAAAGAGGGGCTAAAGGACGAGGGCGAGCAGTTTTTAGGCATCGAAAGCTCAGGCGACTGGGTCGTGATCGATCTGGGCGACATACTCATCCACCTCATGAGCGCGCAGTACCGCGCCAAATACAACATCGAAGAGTTTTTAAGCAAGCTAAAAGAGGCGAAAGTCTAAGTCAAATTTAGCCCGCCGCGCCGGTAGCGTCAAATTTGCCTAAAGCATGCAGAAGGCGGCAAATTTGACCAAAGCCACCGCTGCTATAAACGGTAAAATTTGCTTGATCTCGCAAGTCTGCGCGCTTGATTATTTGAGCCAAAATACGACGCACAGGCCTTTCTTTTATTTAAATTTGACCGGTTTTAGCAGCTACTTTTGTACCTAATCCAAACTTCGGCAAGCTTTTAACGAGCGGCAAATTTACGCCAAAAATGGGCAAAATTTGGAGTTTTTATTTTTCGATACGCAAAAGCTAAGCGCTTTTTTGGCGCGCTAAAACGCTAGCTAATCAAAAATAAGCGTAAAAACTAGCAAACGGCAAATCCATAAGTTCCAGCACAACAAAACACCACATAAACAATGCGCCGCGGCTACCACCGATAAATTTTATCTTCAAAAGCGATCAGCCTAAATTCCTCTTTGTGGTTGCCGTTGCCGATCGTATGGCTGTCTTGGCCCGCGCCGAGGCGTAGTTTATGCAGCCTGCCGCCGTATGTACCCACAAATAGCACACTCCCGTCCTCGCTTAGCGCCATAGACTTTATCGTGCCGCCCAGATAGTGGCGCCAAATTTTATGCCCGTCCTTGCCGACTGCTTTGATGTAGCCGTATGCGTCGCCGAGGATATAAAAGTCCCGCGTCGCTACGCCCGCGTAAATCCTCATCGCATCGTCGATCAACGTGAAATTTTTCTCGCCCTGCTCGTCGTACGAATACGCCTCGACCTCTAGTCCGCACTTTAGCAAAGCCCTATCCACGCCGATCGTAACGCCGTTGTAGAAGTGGCAGGAGTTCGTGATGAGCTGCGTATCGTCCGCGCTAAAGAGACAAAAGTGCGGATACGAGCTCTGCGCGCCGATGCCGCCCAGCCGCTCACCCTCGCTATCCATCAGGGCATGATCGCCGCACTGCTCTCCCGCGACGATGAGCTCGTTGTCGTTTGATATAGTCGCATTGGCCATGTCGATATAGAGTGCGGCATTGCCCTCATCGTCCTCGTAGATCGGATGGATAAGCTTCGCGCCGCTTTGCGAGATCAAAAATATCCCGTCATGACAGCTCAAAAGCACCTTGCTACCGTCGTTAAAGGGTAAAATTTCAGCCTCGTCGTATGTTAGTTCTACGTCGTGGCTAAATTTTGCGATAGGCTCGCCGCCGCCCCTGCCGTCGTAGCCTTTTATAAGCTCGATCTCACCCCTCCTAAGCAGGGCGTAAATTTCGTTTCGCTTAGACTTGCCCACGGCGATGACGCCCTTTGTCACCTCGCTCACGCACTTGCCTTCTAGCAGATACAGCGTTTTGCCGTCGTCGTTTGAGGTGATAAAAAGGATGTTCTCGCCTAGCAAAGAACAAATTTGATCAATATCCCCCAGCTTGTCTCCTATTTTATCCTTTTTGCCGGCATTGCCGGTTTCATCCTCGCACCCCTCAAAGATGACGTTTGAGGGCGGAAAATCGGCTCTAAACTTCGCCGTTTCGCCGCGCTCGTTAGCCTCCTTTAGCAGCTCAAAAACCGCCTCGCAAAGCTGCGTCATACCCTCGCGCTCATCAATCGGATCTTCGCCCTTGTAGGCATCCCAGCCGTGAACCTCCGCAAACGCCACCATATCGTTTACGGCCTTGGCGTATTTCTTGCCCTTTTCATTTCACTCTTTCTGCCACTCCGCCTTAAGCATCTCGTAGTCCAAGTTTTTCATTGATTTTCCTTAGGTGCGTTATCTCGCTTTTTGGGTGCGATTTGCGAGGTTTTGTAGCTAAATTTAACGTCTCTCAAACTAGCAAATTTATAGCGCGGCGATCCGCCTCGCCTGCTAACTCCGCCAGAGTTTTGCTATCTGCGCGGCGTCCTCGTCCGCTAGCTCAAAGCCGAAAATATCTATATTTTCAAGCAAACGCTCTTTGCTGCCGGCGTTTACTATAACGCAGACACCGTGCTGCACGAGCCAGCGCAAGATAATTTGCGTCCTCGTTTTGCTGTATTTTTCGCCAATTTGCGCAATCGCAGCCTCTTTTAGCTCCTCGCCAGGCTCATATCGTAGCTGCACCTGCACGCCATGGTCGGTAAGCTTGCCTCGCGTAACAAAATGCCGCAGATAGGAGCGCGCAGGCGTCTGATAAACAGCGGGCTTAACCTCGCTACCTTGCGCGATTTTGGCTAAATTTTCGATCCCGAATTCTCCGAGACGGTCGCAGATGCCGATCGCAGCCGCAAGTCCCTCGCGGTAAAGCCTCTGCAAAACGCGCCACGCAGAGCTAGCATCGCTCGCCCCCACGTGCAGCAAAAGTAGATCGACGTAGTCGGTATTTAATTTTTTTAGCGAACGTTCAAAGCTTTTTATCATATCACTTTCGTCCGCGTTTTGAGCGCTTACCGAGCTTTGGATAAACAGCTGACCGCGCTCTAAGTCGCTAGCCGCAAATGCAGTAGCCGCGACCTCCTCCTTGTCACCCTCCGTATCGATCAGGCGGTAGCCTAGCCCGAGGGCCGTCTCCAGCGCGTTTTGATCCTTTGAGCCGTCAAATTTATCTGCGCTAAGCCCGATGATCGGCATCAAAATTCTATTATTTAGCGTGAGATACGGCGTCATGGCGGCAAGCTTCTCGCCGAGGTTTTTTGCACCGCTTAGATCTACGCCGTCCGTCAAATTTGCCGCACTAGTCTCGATAGTACGCTCGGCAAACAAATTTACTCCCGTAGCAAGCCCCACCGCGCAAGTCGCCGCGCCCTTTATGAACTCTCTTCTTTTCATTTTCGCTCCGTTTTTTCGATTTTATCGCTTGCCTCATCAAATTTACAAGCCGCGCGCCGAGCAAACCGTGCCGCGCCCAAATTTATTTAAAATCACAGAAATTTAAATTTTATTCCGCCAAACGACGCCCAAAAAGCCGCGTTTAAATTTATCTAAATGCGGCCGAGTAGAAATTTCGCGCTCGCCAAACGCGGCCAAAGAGCTAAAAAGTCAAATTTAGATCTCAAACGCGCACGAGCTTGGCTGTCCGCCTTCAAAACCCTTTTTAAACCACGTCATACGCTGCTTTGACGAGCCGTGCGTGAACGAGTCCGGCGTCACGCGACCTTGGTATTTTTTCTGTAGCGCGTCGTCGCCTATCGCGCTCGCGGCGTTCAGCGCCTCCTCGATGTCGCCGTCTTCTAGCACCTTGTAGCGCCCCATGTAGTGCGCCCAGACGCCCGCATAACAGTCGGCCTGCAGCTCGACCTTGACTTGCAAGGCGTTTTGCTCTATAGGGCTTTTGGTGCGCGATTTTAGCTCGTTGATTTTACCGAGCGTGCCTAGTAAATTTTGCACGTGATGTCCGACCTCGTGGGCGATCACGTAGGCCTGCGCGAAGTCGCCGGCGGCCTTGTATTTAGCCTCTAGCTCATCAAAAAAACTAAGATCGAGATAGACCTTTTTGTCTGCGGGGCAGTAAAAAGGCCCCATCTGCGAGCTAGCCGTACCGCACGCGCTAGAAACGCCGTCTCTAAAAAGCACCAAACTAGGCTCCTTGTACTGCGCGCCGCCAGCTTTAAACACCCTTCTCCACACGTCCTCGGTCTGCGCCAGCACCGCCGAGACGAATGCGACTTTTTCTTTCTCCTGCGGGCTATCTAATGCCGCCCTTTGAGTGCCAGCGCCGCCGCCATCAAGTAGCGCGAGAGGATTAAAGCCCATAAAATATGCCACTGCGCCGATAACCAAAACCACGCGGCCGATGTTTGAGCCCAGTAAAAATCTGATAATCGGTATGAGCGCGCCCAGCGAGCCCATGCTGTTTACGCTGTTTTGCCGTCTATCCTCGACGTTGTCGCTTCGCCTGCTATCTTGCCATTTCATTTTTACTCTTTCATTTTGGATTTTGCGTTTAAATTTAGCTGCGGCTGCGCTGTTTCTTGCCGCTTGCCGCTAAATTTTACGGCGCATTTTAGCGACTATTTATAAATTTATCGCTTTACTGCGTGGGCTGGTTTAAATTTGACGCTAAATTTAAACTCGGTAAAATAGCGCGATAAAAAATCCCGTGCTAGTCAAATTTGGGAGGTCTTAAATTTAAAATCTCGCCTTAAATCCGTTCAAAATTTTCACCAGTAAGATACCAAAAACTATACCGATGCCGTCTGCGACGACGTCGAGCAAGCTAAAATAGCGATTTGGCACAAACGACTGCGCTACTTCTATCTGGATGCCGTAAGCTAGCAAAATAGCAACCTTTGCGCCCAAATTTAACCTAGAAAAGGCAAAATGCAAAGTAACGTAAAGCACGGCGAATGCAATGAAATGATTTGCCTTATCCCAGCTGTTTTCGATGAGTTTTATCTGCGCGGGCGTGAGGGCGAGGTACTCTATCGCTATCAAAAATATAAAGAAAAATGCGGCGGAAATTTTAGAAAGATTCATGGATTTTAAGGGGTTTTTAACAAGAAGCGCCGCTTGGCGCTTCTAAATTTACTAAAATCGACTCTTACATCTTGTCTTTTGCGGCGATACCCATTAGCCCTAAAGCTGTTTTTATCGAGAGCGCGACGACGGCGAAAAGCTTTAAAAGCTCGTCTTCGTTCTCGCTGCCTACGACGCGATTTTCGTTATAAAATTTATGAAAATTCGCAGCCAGGCTCTTTAGATAGTCGCAAATTTTATTCATCGAGCGCGTGTTAAAGCTATCGACTAAAATATCGTTTAGCGTAAGCGCCTCAAATAGCAAATTTTTGCCGTCTTCGTTCAAATTTGCAAACTTCACGCCCGCGACATCGGCGACGTTTTTGCCCGCTTTTGCGAAAATTTGATTAATCCTTGCGTGCGCGTAGTTGATGTAAAATACCGGGTTTGAGCTATCCTCTCGCTTTAGCTCGTCCACGTCAAACTCTAGGTGCGTGTCGCAACGCTTGCTAAGAAACATAAATCTAAGCGCCTCATAGCCGATCTCCTCGACCACGTCGCTCATTAGCACGACATTGCCCGCGCGCTTGCTCATCTTATAGGCTTCGCCGTCTTTTAGCAGGCTCACCATCTGCGAAAGTATGATCTCGAGGCGATTTTCGTCGTACCCAAGCAGATGCAGCGCGGCCTTCATACGCGCGATATAGCCGTGGTGATCGGCGCCCCAGATGTTGATGCAGCGATCAAACCCGCGCCTAAATTTATCGTCGTGATACACTACATCGCCGGCTAGATACGTGCCGCGGCCGTCCTCGCGCACTATGACGCGGTCTTTTTCGTCGCCTACTTCGCTTGATTTTAGCCAGATTTTACCCTCGCTCTCGTAGATACCGCCCTCGTTTTTTAGGCGTTCTAGCGTGAGAGGAAGCTTGTCATAGTAGCTCTTTTCGCTAGCCCAGTTCTCGATGAAAATTTGCGCATCGGCTAAATTTTGCTTGATCAAAACAAGCACTTTATCCTTGCCAAACTCGGCTAGCTCGAGGTTTCGGCTCTCGTCATAAAATATCTCCTTGCCGAATTTCTCTAGCGCTTCTTTTGCGATAGACTCGATGTAGTCGCCGCGGTAAAATTTCTCCGGATACGCCACGTTCTGCCCAAATAAATTTTCGCGCGCCCAAAGCGAAATGGACGTGCCTAGAAGCTCGATTTGATTGCCTGCGTCGTTGATGTAGTATTCAGTCGCGATATTTTCGCCAATATGACGTCCGACGCGAGCTAGCGTATCGCCGAAAACAGCGCCCCTAACGTGTCCGATATGAAGCGGACCGGTCGGGTTTGCGCTGACGTACTCGAGCAAAATTTTCTCGCCGCTAGTTCCGCCGCCTTTTGCAAATTCGCTCGGATTTGCAAGGCTAGCCGAGGCGAATTTATCCAAAAATGCGGGCTTTAGTTTAAAATTTATATAGCCATTGAGCGCCGTAGCCTCAAAAACTTCGCTATTTTCAAATTTAGACGCCAGCTCGGCGGCGATGGCTACTGGGGATTTTTTGAGCTGTTTTGCTAGGCTAAAAGTAGGCATCGCGTAGTGCGCCAAGCCCTTATCTTTTGGCTTTTCTAGCGCAAAGTCAAAGCTTGCGGCGCCTTTTATCTCGTTTATTACGCTTTTTTTCAACGCCTTTCCTTACGCGTTTTTAGCCGTATCTTCAGTCTTTGCGGCGGTTGCGGTTTCTTCTTTTTTCTCTTCTACTTTTTCTACGTTCTCGGCTTTTTTATCATCTTCCATTTCCGATTTGAAGCTCTTTATTCCCTTACCTAGGCCTTTTGCGAGCTCGGGGATCTTTTTCGCTCCAAAAAGCAAGACCACGATAAGTAAAATAATAAGCAATTGTTGGACGCTTGGACCCATTTTTTCTCCTTTTGATTTTCGTTATATTAGCATAATTTTATCAATTATTCCATTTGTTAATAATCTCTTTTGCGTCTAAATTTGACGTTTTTAGGCGCATCGAGCGCAAAATCCCGCGCAAATTTTCGTAGCAGTTTTGCAAGTCGTCGTTTATCAAAAAATAATCGTACTCTAAGATATGCTCCATCTCGCCGACTGCGTTTATCAGGCGCTTTTCGATGGTTTCAGCACTATCGGTGCCGCGATTTTGCAGCCTTGACTTTAACTCGTTTTTACTAGCAGTCGTGATGAAAACGGAGGTGATATTTTCGGCGAATTTCGATTTTGCTATATTAAAGCCTTGCACGTCGATATCAAAAATAGCTATTTTGTCCTCTTCAAGCGCCTTTAAAACCGGCTTTAGCGAGGTGCCGTAGTAGTTGCCGTGCACGCACGCCCACTCCAAAAACTCGTCCGCATCTATGCCTTTTTTAAACTCGTCTTCGCCTATAAAATAATAATTCACGCCCTCGATCTCGCCCTGCCTCGGCGCTCTCGTGGTACTTGAGATCGAAAAATAAAGATCGTTTTCCTCTTTTAAAAGACGGCTTAAAAGCGTGCTTTTGCCGCTACCGCTAGGGCCCGAGACGATTAAAATTTGCCCTTTCAACTATTTTTCCTCAAAGCTTATATTGATTTTTATGTTGAGATTTTTTAGAGCCTCTCGCAGTTCGCCGTCTTGTAGCGAATTTTCCAGATTTTTTGCTACGGCGTCTGAAATTTGAGCCTTTAGCTCGTTTATCTTTGAGGTCGTTTGGGCTTTTTGCGAGCTCAAATTTGCCGCTTCGTCGCCATCAAATCCGCTTTCGTTAAGCGCTAATGCCATATCTTTTTCGCTGATTTGCTCGATATCGCCGTACTCGCTCGGATGAAGTTCCTGTGCCATTTCAGGCTCGTTTTTCATAGCGTCATCTTCGCTGGTTTCTTGCATGTTTTGCTCCAAGCCCGCTTCCGCCTCATCTTGCTCATCCACGGCAAAAATATCCTCCGCAAGATCGCCATCTAAAACATCTTGCGTTAAATTTTCCTCAGTCGCAAACTCCGCCAGCTCAGTCTCGCCGGCAGCTTCTGTGTCGCCTAGCAAAAACTCATCGCCCAAGGCGCTATTTTTGACCTGCACCATTTGCTCGTCGGGCTCGTCAAATTTCATATCGATATCGGCAAAGATATCATCTTGTTCTTTGGCTTCTTCTACCACAAATTTATCGCCGTTTTCTGTTTGCTCAAAACTTTGCGGAACTTCAGGCTCGTCCGCGCTATCCATATCGGAAAACTCGGCCATATCAGGCTCGTCCGCCGTTTTAAATTTAGTGTCCGAAGACTTCTCATCCGTATCCAAATTTTCAGACAACTCGTCCATCTTGTCTATTTCGTCGATTTGATGCTTGATATCCTCGATACTGCCGTCAAAGTCAAGCTCAAATTTATCTTGAGTCTCTTCGAGCCCCTCTTCGCCGTCTGTGGCGACAAACTCCGTTGCGCCGAGTTCAGCAGGTTCAGGTTCGTCCGTCATTTCAAATTTGATGTCCATAAGCTCATCCGGCGCATCCAAATCCGCAGAAAGATCGTCAAATTTATCGTCTTTTGCGACTATCTCAAACTCGTCAAATTCCATCGCCTCATCATCCGCGCCGTCCAGATCTAGCTCTTCGTCTCCGAGTTTCTCGCTTAGCTCGTCCATGTCGTCGATAGCTTTTACGATCTCGTTTAGCTCGTCAAAGGTGCTATCTTTGCCGGACGCCGCTTGCGAAATATCGTCAAGCTCGCCGTCTAGCCTAAGCTCGCCCGGATCCAGCTCCATGATCTCGTCTTCAAAGACGTCTTCGGCCGGATCGTCTATAAATTCAAACCCTTTGACTGAGACCTCGTCGGTTTCGTCTTTTGCCGCAGCAGCAGGCTCGGCACTCTTTGTTTTACTCGCCAGATCCTCCACGATAGTGATAAATTCCGTCGGCAAAAACGGCTTTGGCAGTATTCTGTCGGCATTTTCAAAGGTCGGAGAATTTTTAGAGGAAAGGTATAAAATTTTATTTGCGAATTCTTTTAGGTTCATCTCTTTTGCATCGATATCGCTGTCGATGATAAGCACGTCAAAAAAGCCGCTAAGCTCGCTGGCGTCGCCGATCTCGACGTATTCGTAACCCATTTTGCTAAGAGCCAGCGTAGCCAAGCGCGATACCGCGGGGTTGGCGTTTACAAGAACGATTTTCACGAATTCTCCTTTTTATACCTAAAAAACGTATTTTAAAACATTTTCCATTACTTCAAGCTTAGTTTTAGAAAAATAGCGACGGAAGGTCGTTGATAATGCGAAGCACAAGCTGCCTAAAAAGCTCCATCATACCCGCTAGTATCGCGATCAGCACGGCAAAGCCGATCGTGATCTTGATCGGATAGCCAACGACCAGTAGGTTAAACTGCGGCATCGTCTTCATCAGCATACCGAAAATCAAATCAGAAAGCAGCGAAAGCGCCAAAATCGGGAAGGAAATGATAAACCCGAAAGTAAATAAATTTATCATGGATTTTGAGGCGTACTGCACGATATCGGGGCTCGGATAAAAGCCGCCCAGCGGGACGTGTGTGAGGGAATTTGAGATAAAAAGCAAGATCAAATGATGCCCGTCAAAGGCCAAAAAGGTCATAAGAGCGAGGAAATTTATGATATTTGAGATCACGGGCGAGCTGATACCCGTCTGCGGATCAAGCACCGAAGCCATCGAAAAGCCCATGATCATCGATATCTGCTCGCCTGCTAGCTGCAAACTAGCAAAAACGATGTGAAGCAGCAGTCCTGCGCAAACACCCAGCGCCGCCTCGCTCACGATCTCGACGGCTAGATAGTAAATTTCGCCGTTTTTAATGCTAGCAAGCGGAAACAAAAATAGCGTGAGTAAAAACGAAAACGCGGTCTTGACGCTCATAGGGATCTGCTCGTGTCCGTAAAATGGGAAAAATAGCATCAGCCCGCCGATACGCGCAAACAGTAGCATAAAGGTGATGACGCGCTCGGGCGCGAAAAACTCGACTAGTTCCACCTGACTCTTTCGTTTTAAATTTAAATGCCGTTATTTTAGGGTTAAATCCTTGAAAATTCGGTAAATTTGAAAGCTGAATGAAAACGTGCCGAAATTTTGGCGCTACCGAGCACGGTAAATGCTGCTTTGAGCGCTAAATTTGTGCACGCAGTTACCCATTTACAATTCGGACCGTTTAATTTTATCGACCGCCTTGAATTTTTGTTTTTGGGTTAAATTTTAGTTTTGCGGGACGATAAGATGTAGCCGTTCGTTTTTGTTGGCTACCGAAGTCAAAACTAGGCCTGCCGCGGCAAATTTAACAAGTCGCTACGCCTTGCGAATCCAAAGCGTCTTAAGATAAATTTGACTTAAAAAATAGCTCGTAAATTTGGCGCACAAATTTTAAATGGCAAATTTGAAAACTCGCCGCCTATAAAAATATTTAAATAGCTTCGGGAGAAATTAAAGAGAATTTTTTGTCTTCGAGGCGGTAAACCTCGTCGCATCTTTGCGCAAGCTCGTTGTCGTGAGTGACCAAAACCAGCGCCGCATCATTTGCTTTGATATAGTTAAATAGCGTTTGCATCACTTCGTTTGCGGTCTGCTTGTCTAAATTTCCCGTCGGCTCGTCGGCAAATATCACGCGCGGTTTTTTACAAAGCACTCTAGCGATAGAGACGCGCTGCTGCTGTCCGCCGCTTAGCTCGCCTACTTTTTGATTCATTACGCCGTCTATCTTTAAATTTGCCAAAATTTCATTATCGATTTTTTGCGCGGATAAAACGGAAGCTAGCTCGATATTTTCGTGCGCGCTAAAGCCTTTAAAAAGATAGTGCGCCTGAAAAATGATACCGAAATCAAATCTGCGGATACGCAAGAGTTCGTTTGCCGTTAGGTCGTAAAGCGACTTACCGCCGTAGATAACTTCGCCGTTTTTGGGTCGTAAAAGAGTAGAAAGTATGTGGAGTATAGTTGATTTGCCGCAGCCGCTAACACCAGTTATAGCGCAGCTGCCGCCGGCATTTACACTTAAATTTACATCCTCAAAGAGCGTATAATCATACGCAAAGCCTAGATTTACGCCCTTTAAGATTTCCATTAAATTTTAGCCTATTTGCGCCGCAACCTCGGCCGCAAAGTCCTCGTTTTTCTTCTCTAGGCCTTCGCCAAGTTCGAAGCGAACGTATTTTACTACTTCGATCTTACCGCCTAGCTCTTTGCCTTTTTCTTCAACGACTTGCTCGATAGTTTTTTTATCGTCCATTACGTAAAACTGTCCAAGTAGCGTAAGGCGCTGATCTAAAACGGTGTTGTCCGCGTAAAATCTCTCGATCTTGCCAGGGATGATCTTATCCCAAATTTTCTCAGGTT
>NZ_CAUPZM010000029.1:0-20181 GCF_963515975.1 Campylobacter showae | reverse complement strand
CCGAATTTGACGATTTTCGCGCCTCGCTGTGTCGATAGTTTTAGGCTAGCGATGCGCTACGCCTACGCTCACGAGGGGCCTTGCGCTTTTCGCTATCCGCGCGGAGCTTTTGCGCTGTCGCAGGGCGAATTTGAGGCGCGAGAGCTAAAGCTCGGCAAGGGCGAGATTTTGGTCGAGGGCGGCGGAGAAGCGGCATTTATCTCTTACGGTAACGCCGCGGGCAAGGCAAATGCCGCGCGCAAAATTTTACTAGAAAAAACAGACGGCAAATTTGACCCGAGCCTCGTTGATCTAGTGTTTGTTAAGCCGCTTGACGGCGAGCTTTTGCAAGAGCTCGAGTGCAAGCATAAAATTTGGTACGTCTTTTCCGATACCGCAAAAAAAGGCGGCGTAGGCGAGATTTTGGCCGCGTTTTTGCAGGAGCGGCGCATTTTTGACGTGCGCATCGTTAGCTTTGAGTTTGACGACGCCTTTATCCCGCACGGCGCTACGGCCGACGTCGAAAAGGCTCTTGGTATCGATGCGGCAAGCATTTGCGAGAAAATTTTAGCCGAAACGGCGGATCAAATTTGAGCTGAAGCGCTCTTGCGCTTCGGTTTTACGTGTTTTGGCGAGCATATCTGGGCGGAAAAGGCGAAAAACTTGAGCGTTTTTATACTCGGTCTCGCCGCTCTTACTTTGATTTACCGCCCCTAAACGGCACGGGCAAATTTGCGCGCATCAAGCCGGTTTTATTGATTTTTATCTTCGTTTATCTTTTTTGCGGGCTGGCTTGCGAGCGAATTTTGGGTCAAATTTGAGCCGCGATAGGTTTTTGGGCTAAGGTTTGTTTTGCTCGCTGCGCCCTAGGATAAAATCGTTAAAAGACATTGCAGACTTTCGTTTTTGCCGTTTACAAAATGCTTAAATTTGGCGCCGGTGCTTGACTATACGCGGATTTTATCAAAAAGGTAAAATTTAAGTAGATTTTGCTTGTAAATTTAGCCGTGGGGCAAGGCATAGAAATTTAAAATCGCAATTAACGAAAACTAAAAAATGCGAAAAAACGTAGCCGTATCTAAAACGCTGCGGTATCGCCGCAACCGACAAAAATAAATTTTACGGCGGCGATGATAAGCGGCGATCGGTTGCAACGATCGATAGCAAAATTTACGCCGTGTTAAAAGTCGGCTTTTTATTTAAATACGGCGAGCAAAGCGTCAAATTTAAATCGCCTTCAAGTTTATGCCCCAAAACACTAAATTCGGTAGGGTAAATTTAAAACCAAACGTCTAAAATTTACTTTGAGTATAGCGCTTAAACTCGCAAAAAGCATAAATTTGACTACAAATGACACAAATTTTAGTAAATAATAATTTATATTACCAACTATAAAGAAGTTTTAAATAAAATTTTTGTATATTTAGCTAAAAAATATCAGGAAAAACGATGAACTATATGGAACTTCTCAAAAACCACGGCCTCAAAGCCACTCCGCAGCGCCTCAGCGTGCTCAAGATCCTTGATCGCCACACGCACCCGACGATCGATGAGCTTTACGAGGAGATCTGCGCCGAAAACCCGTCCGTATCGCTCGCGACGGTGTATAAAAACCTAAATATGCTCAAAGACGAGGGGCTCGTCGTCGAGGTCAATATGCCGAACCAAAAGGCGCGCTACGACATCTTTAGCTATCCGCATATCCACGTCGTATGCGAGAGCTGCGGACACGTCGAGGACTATAACTTCTGCGAGGCACTGAGCGAGTACAAGGAAAGTTTGGAGAGAAAGCTCGGAAATTTCATAGAAAAGATAAATGTGCTAGTGACTGTAAAGGACTGCAAAAACTGCCGCCATTAGGCTCTTAGCTCGCTTTTTTGATCGACGAGCTAATTTTTCTCTCGTTCTTTGGGTTTTTGTCTTTTACTTACCGCTTGAGCTTAAAATTTTGTGCTATATTTGCTAAAATTTGCAAATCTAGAAAAGGCTTCCTTTTGATTGTAAGCAATAAAGTTTTTAACCGTTTTTACTAAAGTAGCAAGCTGCTATTTGCAAATGCCGCATCGTAATATTAAAGCTTTTGCATCAAAACTCACTCCGCGACGCGATTTACCCAGATTAAAAACTCGTCGCTCGGGTTCTCGTCGTCCATATGCGCGGGCGTGACGAGCTCAAGCGCGGTTTGCGGGATCGTCGTTTTAAACGTGTCCTTAAACCACTGCTGAAATTTTACGTTTGGATGCACGATAAAATCGTCCTCCTCGCTGTTTGGCGGCGCGCTAAAATCCTCGTCCCAGCAGATTTCATCGTATCCGATCGCGAGCAGTCGCAAAAAATCAAGCCCGCTATGAGCCAAAACGCAGGTCATGGTCGAACCCGAGCCGGAGCCCATATGCACGATCTTCGTCTCGCCTGCATCATCCAGCCACAGCGCGCACATCGAGCCCTCCGAGCCGCTGCCTGCAAATACGCAAAGCCGCTGCTTGATCTCCGCGGCAAGCTCACGATCCTCGCCGTAAAACCAATACCTTAGCTCCTCGTCGCGATTTTTCGGCTCATCCGTGAAAAAGACGATGTCCGTGCCGCCCTCGCGCTCATCATCGCTCCAGCTCTGCTGCAGCCGATCCTGCGGATAGAGATAGCCGCGTCTGCGCCCGCCCGCGTCGTCATAAAAGCCGTTTGCTTCGATCCACGCATAAAGCGCCTCAAGCTCGCTCGGCACGCGCATGCCCTGCGGTAGCGCTTCGCGCAGCTGCGCTAGTAATAAATTTTCCACCGATCGCTCCTTTTGCTAAATTTGCCGCTCAAATTTTACTTTATTTCGACTAAATTTTAAGTTTTATTGCTTTAAGGCCTATTAAAAATTTTCTACTTTAAATTTATCTCACTTCGGATATATCGGTGATACCGTCATCAAATTTGGTCTATAGTGTAGCTAAAAGTTGAATACAAATTTCATGCCGTCTGACCTAACGAGCGAAATTTCGTCTAAATTCCAAGCTCGGCTCTTACGAGTGCCTCGTTTTGCGGCGTCAAAAAGCCCGCGATATCCTGCCACATGGAGTGAAAGCCGTATCCGCCGTCTATCATCTCGCTGCGCGCGGCATCCAGACTCCATCCCTGATAGATCACGCGGTACATCGCCACCCACAAGCCCCGTGCGATCGGCTCCGTGATAGCAGTGCACGAGCACGGCGCCCTCCTTTTGGCGCTCGCGAATAGTGCGCAAGACGTCCGCGATCTGTGCGGGCCTTATCTCCCAGCTTTGAAGCGGCTTGTTCGCGAGCCAAAATTGATCCCCAAACGCCCTTCTGTCGCCGCCTCTGCTAAAATGGCGCAGATTTACGATGCTTTTGATGCCAAGCTCGTGCAGCTTCGCGGCGTAGCTTCCATCAAGCTGAGCGCTGCGAAACAGCAGCTCGTCCACGCGGTAGAAATTTTTCGCTTCGTCGATGAGGGTTGCTTTTTGCGATGAGTTTGTGCTGTGCGCCGCGGTATCTGCCCTTTTTAAATGCGCGTTTTTAAATTTGGAGTCTTTTGCGTCCGCGAGATTTTGCTCCGCGCCGCTCGTTTTTCTAAAATTTATGGAATTCGCTTCTGTCGCAAGCTCCGCATTTATGCCGGTCGCAAAGAAAAACGCAGTCGCTAGCGCAAGAGTTTTAAATTTCAAATTTCATCCTTTAAATTTGGCTAAATTTTATGATTTTTGTAAAATTTAACGCTTGGCAGTCAAAATGCAAAATTGCAAGCACGCATGAATTTAACGCAAAATTTGAGCGTCAAGCCCGCCCAAATCGCCGCTAGATTTCGCCGCAAGCCCGCAAATCGCGCCGTAAAATCAAAATTTAGTTTTAAATTTCCCCGTTCCCGCCCTCGGTATCGCTAGATCAGTACGCGGTAGTTACATTGCGTAGTTACATTGCCTCTGTAAATTTACTGAAAATAAATCGTAAAAGGGGTACGCCCGTTTCCGCGAGCACTGCCATAAACCTGCTTCGCAGGTGAGTTTCGTACTCGCCTCTTGCGATACTTACCCGAAATTTTTCTAAATTTTACGCTTTTAGCTTTCGATTAGATCGGTCTGCCAGTTCGCGCCTTGCAGCGTCGTGTCAAGCTGCCTGATCTGCTTTGCTAGCTCGTCTACCTGCTTTTGCAGTGCTGCGACGTCGACCGTGCTTAAAATTTTAATCTCGCTGCGCGAATAAACGTCCACCTTTTGCGCGGCAGCTTGCGCGAAAGCCCGCAATGCGCCCGCTTTTAGCGTGAGTACGTCGCGCTTGGCGATTAGCTCGGTTAGGCTCTTGCCTTCCACTTTTGCGGTGCAGTTGGTTAAATTTATCCGAACTATCAGCCGCTCAAGCTCATCCGTGAGTGCGTCTAGCTCGGCTAGTAGCGCCTTTGGCTCCTCGCTAGGTTTCTCGCCCTCTTGCACCTTCGCGTTGTCCGCAAGCCTTGATTTTAGCTGCTCGATGCGTTTTTGTATGTCGGCGCGCAGTATCAGCGCCTCGGCTAGTTTCATTTTCGTCCTTTTAAATTTATTTTCCACCGCCAAGCTGCCGATCTTGTCCGTAGCGCGGCGAATACGGGCCGTAAAGCAAGCAGTCTCGGCAATCGGTGCTAAACAAAATTGCGTCCGCACGCGCCGAGAGATCAAAGCTCGCGTCCGAGACCGAGTCGGCGATCTGTTTAACTAGCGCGGAGACTAGCATGCCGATGAGGTTGCCGCCGCCGTCGCCCGAGTCGTTTGCTGCGGTGGCGCTTTTTTGCCAGAGCACGGCGCCCGTGTTTAGGTCTACTAGAGTCGCCGCTACGCTCACGCGCGTGACGCTGCTAATGAGCATATACGATGTGCCGTAGTCCGCGACGTTGAGGTAGAGCGCTGCGTCGGCGCCGAATATCTGCTTTAGCTTGTACGTAGAGATCTGTGCGATTTCTCCAGCGTCGTAGATGCCGTTATTTTTGAAGGTCTCGTTTACGAGTGCGGGCGAAAATACGTAATACCCCGCCTCGCTAAGCGGATAGAGCGCGTTTGCCAGCACCGCTGCGGAGGCCTTTATCTCGGCTGAGTCGCTGGTAGGCATCATGACGACGATCGAGCGAGGCTTAGTCTGTAAAAACGCCGAATAGTCGTAAACCTCGGGCTGCGAGCCTGCGCACGCTCCAAGAAACAGCACCGCAAACGCGCAAAGAAGCGCCGATTTTATTTTATTTTTCATTTTGGCTTCCTTTTGCGGTTTTGCTCGTTTTGGCTGGTTTTGCTTGCTTGGTTTTCAAATTTTGCTTGCTCGTTTGCTCGCCTAAATTTGAGCCTTTGTCGCTTAAATTCGGCTCGCTTGCGCCTGGTTTTTCCTTCGTCTGCTCGCTTAAATTTGCCTCGGTTTTGCCCGCCGCGCCTTTAGTTTTGCTATTTTGATTTAGCAAAAACATCGCGTAGTCGCGCGACTCGGGATAGAGCTCGGCTTCTTTTTCGACGTAGGCTTTAAATTTGGCCCCGTTTCCTTGCGAAAGATAGAGCAAGCCTAGATGCGCGTGTAGTCCGGGCGGGACTTTGGCTGCTCTTTGATAGGCTTTTTGTAGGCTCTCCTCGAGTGCGGCGATCTGCGCGCCCGCGTCGCCTTCTTCGGTTAGGTACTCGTAGACCGAGCTCGTGTAGGCGCCGTCCCAGTAGTATAGCTGTCTAGGCGAGTCGTCCGCGCAGCCAGAGAGCAGCAGGGCGGCGGCGGAGGCGAGCGCGAAATTTGCTAGAGTTTTAAGGCGCAAAATTTATCCTTATTTCGCGTTAAAAGCGCCGCTTTCAAGCCCGCGCGTTAGGTTATTTACGGCCTCGATGATGGCTAGGCTTAGCACCTTGCCGTTTAGCGTCGAATCATAGCCAGCACTTCCGCCAAAGCCCAGCACCTCGCGGTTTGATAGTTCATACTCGCCGGCACCCTGAGTGGAGTAGATCACCTCGGAGTTTTTCACGTCCACGACGTTAAGATTTACCTTCGCGTAGGCGGTTTGGGTTTTGCCTTTGCCAAGTATCCCGAAAAGCTGGTGATCGCCCGTAGTTTTGCGGCCAAACTCCGTTACGTCGCCCGTGATGACGTATCTTGCGCCCTTGATGTTTTGCGCCTCTTTGCTTAGCGCGCTTTCTTCTTTGATGGCGCGCATGTTGCTGCGGTCAAGCACCGAAAAGCGCCCGCTTTGCTGTAAATTTGAGATGAGGATGGTTTGCGCTTGATTGCCTAGTCTGTCCTCGCCGTCTGAAAATACGCCGTTTTGGTATGAGGACTGGTTGCTAAAGCGGCCGATAGAAACGGCGATCTTTTGTCCTTGATAGTTAGTGTTTAGGGTTTGAACTTTGGGCGTTTCGACTACGCGAGATCGCTCAGTCGCGCAGCCGGTTATTAGCATCGCGGCGCACGCGGCTAGTAAAAATTTTACGTTCGTTTTCATATCGCTCCTTTAAATTTTGATTTGCGTTATTATCTTACTATTTTTAGCTTAAAAATTTTTAACCCGCCTAAAAATTTGAGTCGCGGCGTCGGCCGGGTCAAATTTGACTATAAAATTGCCGCCTCTTTGCTTGCGTTTACCGAGCTTAGCGCGATGCGGTCGCCGGGTTTTAGCTCGCTTAGATTTACGGTTTTGCCATCCTTTTGCACTCGGACGAAATTTGAAATCTGCGCGAAAAACGACTCTTGCTGCGCGTATGCGGCGCGAGCTAGTTTGAGCGCGTTTTCAAATTTGAGCAGTTTGGTTTGCACGGCGGCGTCTAAAACCTGCCTTAAATTTAGCAAAATTTGCTCCTTGCGAGCGATTTTTTGCTCTAGGCTAGCTTGTGCAAATCTCGCTCTCATCATCGCTAGGGCGTTAAATTTACGCTCCCAAACGCGCATGAAAGCCGCGTCCGCCGCCTCGCTTAGCCTATCTATGCTTTGCATTAGCTCGCCTATATCGGGCAGTAGCGCAGCCATAGCCGTACTTGGAGTCGGAGCGCGAAAGTCCGCCGCAAAGTCGCTGATGACGTAATCAATCTCGTGTCCGACGGCCGAGATCACGGGCGTGCGCGCCGCGTAGATCTCGCGGGCTAGGTTTTCGTCGTTAAAGCACCACAGATCCTCTCTGCTGCCGCCGCCGCGCGCCAGCACGATCGCATCCGCGCCACTTGCGTCGGCTCTTTTTAGCGCACGTATGAGCGAGGCGGGTGCGGTTTCGCCTTGCGTTAGCGAATCAAAAATTATGATTTCCGCCAGCGCCCAGCGCTGCGAAGCGATACGTAGCATGTCTTGCAACGCGGCCGAGGTTTTTGACGTAACTAGCGCGATCTTGCGCGGAAATTTAGGCAGCGGTTTTTTGCGCGAGATATCAAAAAGCCCTTCGCTCTCAAGCCGCGCTTTTAGCTGTTTAAATGCAAGCTCAAGCTCGCCTTCGCCGCTTGGGCGTATCAGGGTTGCTATAAACTGGTAGCTACCGCTTGGCGAGTAGAGCGAAATTTTGCCGTAGAGAGCGACTTTCATACCGTCTGCGACGTCAAATTTGAGCTTGGCGGCGTTAAATTTATAAATGACCGCCGAGATAGCGGCCTTTTCGTCTTTTAGCGTGAAGTACCAGTGGCCCGAGCCGTGTTTAACGAGCCGCGAGATCTCGCCCTCTACCTCTACGTAGGAAAACGTCGTCTCAAGCAGCGTTTTAGCCTGCTCGTTTAGCTCGCTGACGCTTAGCACTCACGCGCCTTTTGCGCGATGAAAAGGGTAGAAATATCCATCGAAAAACTCTTGCAAAGGCGCATCTCAAAGCCCGCGGCGGCGAGCTCGTCCGCAAAGCTTTTGGCGTCTAAAAAGCCCTCGATCGAGTTTGGCAGATACTCGTAGGCTTCTTGGTTTTTGGAGATAAAGCCGCCTATTTTAGGTAAAATTTTACCTAGATAAAAGTCGCGAGCACCCGTGAGAAGGCCGATTCTTTTGCGTTTGGTAAACTCTAGTACTACGACGTATCCGCCCGTTTTTAGCACTCTGTTAAACTCTCTTAGCGCGGCTTCTCGCTCGACCACGTTTCTGATGCCGTAGCTGATGCTTAGCACGTCCATCGAGCCGCTATCAAGCGTCGTTTGCGTCGCTAGCGCCTCGATAAATTTAAACTCGGGGAATTTTTGCTTGGCGACTGCGAGCATGCCGCTTGAGGGATCGACGCCGATTAGATTTTCGATTTTTGCGTTAAACTCGCCCGCCGTCTTTTGCCAAAAGCCCATCATATCGCCCGTGCCGCATGCGACGTCTACGATATTTACGCTTGAGTCTTTGAAATTTGACAGAACCGTTTTGCATGCGATCTTACGCCAGCTCACGTCCGCGCCCATGCTCAGCACGCGGTTTGCTAGGTCGTAGGTAGGCGCGATGTCGTTAAACATCTGAACTATTTTTTCTTGTTTTTTCATTTTTTCTCTTTAGATATAGTAGATTTTTAAGCCGTGCGAAAGCTTTGTGAGGCTTTTTAAAATTTTAGGCTTTGAGTCCAAAATTTCGCTTCGCAGCTCGTAGATTTTTTTGTAAATTTTAGCTTGGAGTTTGTCTATGCGCTTTTGCTCGGCGCCGCTTTTTACGTGCGCTAGCAGGCCTAGCCAGATGTCGGCGTCTTGCAGCGAGCCAAAGGTTTCTTGTAAAATTTTGCTCTTTTTAAAGCATTTTTTAGCCGCAGGGAAGCCAAAACCGCTACCGAAAATCTCACTTAAGTATCTCAGTCTTTTTATCTCGATACGGCACTTATGAAACTGCTCGTTTTCAGTGGTTTGGCTCAAATTTGAGAGAGATTTTTTAAGGCGTAAAATTTGAGCTCGCATGGATTTTGCGGCGAGTTTTTTTATCGGCGCGTCTCCTAGCTCGCCTTTAAAAAAGTCGCTTCCCTCGCGTAAAAATACCTCCCAGTCGCGCAAAATTTCGCTTGTTTCGTCGCTTTGTAGCTCGGCTTGGACGCTTTTGGCTAGGGTTTTACTTAAAATTTCCAGCTCGCTAATTAGCGCTTCAAAGCCTTTTTGGCTTTTCAAAAACTCGCAAAACACGTCTATATCGCGCTTTTGGTTAGTTAGCTCGGCTAGTTTTTTAAAATTTAGCAGAAAATAGCAAGCCGTTTTTCGGTCGAAAACTGGAGTGAAAATTTTGAGCAAAGAGCGGGTTTTGCGCAAATTTATACGGATCTGATGCAGCGCCTCGGCATCGCTAGAGCTTGCGTACTCGTTTAGGTGCTTGCTAAGCAGCGTAAAGATCTGAAAAAACACCGTCCGCATCCCGTCCATCGCACCGATGTAGCTTGGTAAATTTAGCTCCAGCTCCGGGCTGTTTCGTAAAATCTCAATGCTCTTTTGCGCGTCAAAATTGCCTTGCGGCAAGCCAAAAAGCGCTAAATTTTTATTTTTATAGCGTTCGTCTTCCGTGACCTCGCCGGTTGCGTGCGCGGCGATAAACTCAGGCAGGCTAAACTCCGCAGCCTCGCGCTCACCGCCAAACTCGGCCTCAAAAGTTACAAGCCCTTCTAAAGCGCCGTGAAAAATATCGACGTTACAAGCGGCGTCCTCAAGCTTAAATAAAAATCTCGTCTTTTTTATAGGAGCGGCGACTGCATTTTTTAGGGCTTTTTTAAAGTTTTTAGCGTCCGTTTCGCTCTCGTTTTCCTCGCGCGCTAGACCGACGCCAGATTTTTGCGTGATCGTAAAAACGCCCGAAGCTTCGCGAAATCTAATCTCCTCAAGCGGGGCGATTTTGACGTAAATTTGCGTCACTTCTTTTTGCTCGGTACCGATGTCGCGGGCCTTTAGCTCGTTTATGACGGCGGCGTCACGCAGGATAAATTTACGCTCGATCTCTATCAAATTTCGCTCCTTAATATGAAAAATTGTATCAAAAGGTAGCTTAAAGTGTAAAATTTGCGAGCTTTTGCCGCCGACCTTGCGACGCGAAATGATTTTTTAACGCAAATAACGCTAAAATCAGCTCAAATTTGAAAGGAGTTTTGATGAATAGAAAGCTAAATTTTAGCGCAGGACCTTCGGCTCTGCCTCTTAGCGTGCTTGAGCGAGCGCAAAACGAGCTCACGGACTATCAGGGCAAGGGCTTTTCGATAATGGAAATCAGCCACCGAAGCAAGATTTTTGAAGAGGTGCACTACGGCGCGATGGCCAAGGCGCGCGAGCTATACGGCATCGGCGAGGAATTTGACGTGCTATTTTTGCAAGGCGGCGCGCATTTGCAGTTTGCGATGATACCGCTAAATTTAGCCGCCAAAGGCGTCGCACAGTATTCCGACACGGGCGTCTGGACGAGCAAGGCGATCAAAGAGGCCGCAAACGTCGGCGCAAGATACGAAGTGGTCGCTAGCAGCAAAGAGACCTCCTACGACCGCATCCCCGAGGTTAAATTTAGTGACGACGCCGCATACGGCTACATCTGCACGAACAACACCATCTACGGCACGCAGTACCGTGAGCTGCCTCGCTCCAAAGCGCCTCTCGTCGTCGATGCGTCGAGCGATTTTTTCTCGCGGCCGGTTGATTTCACGGACGTGGGTCTTCTCTACGGCGGCGCGCAGAAAAATGCCGGCCCAAGCGGCGTAACCGTCGTCATCATCCGCAAGGACCTGCTAGAGCGAGCCTGCATGGAGCGCACTCCGACGATGCTTCGCTACGATACGCACGCTAGCGCCGCGTCGCTATACAACACGCCGCCGACGTTTGGCATATATCTACTAAATTTGACGCTGGGCTGGGTGCAAGAGCAGGGCGGTCTAGCGGCGATAAACCGGATCAACGAGCAAAAGGCGGCGCTGCTTTACGGCGCGATCGACGGTTCGGGAGGCTTTTACAAAGGTCACGCGCAAAAAGATAGCCGCTCGCTGATGAACGTTAGCTTTACCATCGCAAACCGCGAGCTCGAGGCGGCCTTTATCTCCGAGTCCGAAAGTGCGGGCATGCTGGGCCTAAAAGGACACCGTCACGTAGGCGGTATCAGAGCTTCGATATACAACGCCGTGAGTATCGAAAACGTGCGGACTTTGGCTGAGTTTATGAAAGAATTTGCTAGGAAAAACGGGTAAGTCAGAGTAAATTTGACGAGGCGCGCCGTGCGAGTTTGGTTTTTTTGGTAAATTTAAGCCCGAGGCTAAACTGGACGGTGCGTCAAATTTTGCTTTATACTCAAATTTAAGCGGCTTTGGCTTGGAAGCGGCCGCTTAAATTTGCTTTGGTTTTACGGCGAGCCGATTTTAAATTTACCTAGTTAAATTTGGCTCTTGCCGCTTTTCTTAACTCGTATAAATGCAAAATTTGCTCGAAATTTAAAACGCTCGGCGAGTGAAATTATCTTTTTATCTCCAAATTTATCCTACCGTTTATCTCTGAAAATTTATATTCCAGCTCGTCCGAGCGATAGGCTATGCTTTTGTTTTTGCAAATTTGCTTCTCGCGGGATGCTATCTTTTTTAGCATCGGCGGTAGCTCCTTAGCGATCAAAAGCTTGATAGGCATATCCAGGCCGTGCGTTAGCTTTTTGAGAAATCTACCGTCAAGCTCGCTCTCGTCTTTTATCATATGCAAGGTCGCGTCAAAGCCGAGCTTTCGCAGTTCCTCATAGAGTTGCGCTTTTTCTTCGGGCGACGCGCAGTGGTCGTTTGCGGCGCAGTGATAGCCGGCGTAGATAGGCTTTGGATACTTGCTTTGGACTTTTAGGTGCGCGGCGTCTAGGATGTTTCGTATATCCTCGCGCGCCTGCGAGAAATAGCAAGGCGACGAGCTATTTAGCAGCGTCCACATGGTTTTGGTAAAGACGTAAATGCTGATATTGCGAAAATATATATCGGTGGAGTATTTGCGAAATTTGAGATAATCTATCTCCTTGCCTAGGCCTATGAGCTCCCAGTTTAGCTTCGCGTAGCTGCTGTTGTCTATGAGGCCGTCCATCAGCCACGGCGCAAATTTGGCCGCCAAAGCGTTTATGTAGGCGCCGTGCGAACTGCCGACTAGGCCTACGGGCAGCTCGTTCATATCGGTCGCGGATTTAAACGGCGGATTTGCCTTGATAAAAAGCGCGGCATTTATCACGTCTTGGGCTTGCATAACGCTGAAATTTTGATATTCGTTTTTAGTGGGTTGCAACGTGACGGATATTTGTAATTTAAAATTGCCGGGCAACCCACCGCTCGCTTTTATCTCGCTTATCTGCGTATCTAGCGTCGAAAGCGCGCCGTAGCCGATATCGCCTGAGATTTCTATGCCTATTTTAGAGCATTTATTTTTAAGGATTATTTTGTCTAAATCGTTTAAAAAATACGTCGCTCCCGTTTGCGGCCTGTTGCCGATGCAGTGGTAGTTCGGACTCGCCACGGCTACGTTAAATTCGCTAGCTACGAACTGCGCTAAATGCTCTCTATAGTTTTCATTCGCATCGCCGCCAAGACCTGATACTATGAAAACTAGGGCTCTGGCGGGCTTTTCCTCGTCGTAGCAGAGCTTAAATTCGAGCAAAGAATCGCGCCTTATACCAAGTTCTACATCGTCATAGGATGGGATTTTGTATTGTTATGATCTAGCATTTGGACACAATTTGCCTATTATATACGCGTTTGATAAATTTTAGTGGTCGAGAGATATTGTTGGGTTGGTTGTTAGCGCCAGGTTATCAAATTTATTAAAATTTGATAAATAGGGTATTTGCTGAAATTATTTTTTGTAACTTTCGCCGCCGAATTTCAGTAGCGCCGAACCCCACGTAAAGCCGCCGCCAAATGCGTCCAATAAAAGCAAATCGCCTTTTTTAAGTCTGCCCGCTTCGTATGCGTCATTCATCGCCATAGGTATAGAGGCTGAGCTTGTGTTGCCGTATTTTCCGACGGTTACTACGCACTGTTCGTTTGTAAAATTTAAGCGCTGCTTGACTGCTTCGATGATGCGTAAATTTGCCTGATGAGGTATAAAAAGATCGATTTTATCGCTTGAAATTTGATTTTTTTCTAGGATATCTACGACGTCTTTAGTTAGCGTCTGGACGGCGATTTTAAAGACTTCGTTGCCCGACATCTTGATAAATTTCTCTTCGCCGCCGGGAGTTATGAGTAGGTTTGCGTATTTGCCGTCAGCTGCAGTGTGAACGTCGATTATTTCGTTTTCTTCGCTAGCACTTACGACCGCGGCACCTGCTCCGTCGCCAAATAGTATGCAAGTCGTTCTATCGGTCCAATCGACGATTTTACTTAGTTTTTCGGCTCCGATTATCAATACGTTTTTTTTGCTTCCGCTTTCAATCAGTGATTTTGCAAGCTCAAGTAGGTAGATAAAGCCCGTGCACGCTGCGCTTATATCAAATGCCGTAATGGCATTTATGCCTAAATTTTTAGCGATCTTGCACGCCGTTGAGGGCATACAAAAGTGATCGGGCGAGATGGTCGCGCAAATAATGGCGTCGATATCTTTTGCGGTCAAATTTGCTCTTTCAAGCGCTAACTGTGCCGCTTTCGTGCCAAGATCGCTCGTATCTTCGCCCTGCGCTACGCGTCTTTGGCTGATGCCGGTGCGTTTAACTATCCATTCGTCGTTGGTTTCCACCATTTTTTCAAGGTCGAAATTTGTTAAAATTTTAGGCGGAGCGTATGCGGCTATGGATATTAGCGAGGCTTTTGGCATTAAATTTTTCTTTGTAATTTCATTTTGCGAAGTGCGAAAGCTCGTCTTCGATGACTTTATTTATATCGGAGTTTGCGAATTTTAGAGCTTGAAATATCGCGTTTTTGATAGCTTTTGGGGTGCTTTTACCGTGGCTTATTATGACGCAGCCGTTCACGCCAAGTAGCGGTGCGCCACCATATTCGTCGTAATCAACTTGCTGTTTTAGAGTTTTAAAAACTTTTTTCATGAGAAGTGAGCCGGCTATAGCGACCGGGGATTTTTTAACGTGTTTTTTGATGATTTTTGTTATGGCGTCGGCTACGCCTTCACTTGTTTTTAGTAGGATATTTCCGACGAATCCATCGCAAATAACGACATCGACGCTTCCGTCAAAGACTTGATTTCCTTCGGCGTTGCCCACGAAGCTGTCGAGTTTTGAGATCATTTCAAAGGCTTCTTTCGTAGCCTCGTTGCCTTTACTGCTCTCTTCGCCGTTAGACAAAAGTCCTAGTTTAGGGGATTTTATTTTTAAAATTTCTTTTGCGTAGGCTTCGCCCATTATCGCAAATTGAAATAGATGCTCTGGCCTGCAGTCCACGTTTGCGCCGACGTCCAAAACTAGCGTGTTGCCGCCGGTTACGTTTGGCATTAGCGTCGCTATCGCCGGGCGCGAGACGTTTTTAAGCCGTCCGACTCGAAGCGTGGCAAGACTCATCGTAGCTCCGCTGTGTCCCGCCGAAACTACGGCCATAGTTTGTTTATTTTTAAGTAGCTCAATAGCCTTAAAAATACTGCTTTCTTTTCGCTTTAACGCATCGGTGGCGCCGTCGCTCATAGAAACGACCTCGTCGGCTTGAATAAATTTTACGTATTGTTTTAAATTTTGCGGAACGAGGCTTTCTAAAATTTTCGTATCGCCTACCAAAACGGCTTCAAATTTTACTTCTTTTAAAGCCTCGATCACGCCGCCGATAATAGGTTGCGGACCGAAGTCGCCGCCCATTGCGTCAATGCAAATGCTGATCATTTGTATCAATACTCTCCGGTAGTTTTATTTACGCGGTGAGGCATTTTCCATGAGCCGTCTTTATCTTTTACGGGAACGGGAAGCGTTACTTTGTAGTGCGTTCTTCTCTTTGCCGCGCGAGTATGACTTACTCTTCGTTTAGGTACTGCCATTTTATTCTCCTTTATAGATTTTTACATTTTTCACAATAAAAATAATCGCTCTTAAAAGCTTCTATCTCGCTTGTTAATACTTCTTCTAAATTTATAAAACCGTCGAAAAACTCAACCACATCGTCGAGGTTTTCTTCTTTATCCTTATAAATTCCGTCGCTTAATATCAAATTTACATTTTCATCAAGCTTTAAATTTATATCTTCGCCGCATCGGTCGCAGTTGTGAGCTATCTCACCTACGATCTTGCCTTTGCAACTAACTAAATTTTGATTTACTCTTTTTAGTTCGCCGTTAAAATTTACTCCGTCCAAGTTTAACTCGAACGGCATTTGGTTATTTGCAATTTTGGCGAAAGATATTTTCAAAATTTAACCTAAATTTAGCAAATTTCTCTTGTTGCAAAGAAAAATGCAATCTCGTTTTTAGCGTTTTCTAGGCTATCGCTACCGTGAACGGCGTTTGCGTCGATGCTCTCGGCAAAATCGGCTCTGATAGTACCAGGCTTTGCTTCTTTCGGGTTGGTTGCGCCCATTAGATCGCGATTTTTAGCCACCGCATCGTCGCCCTCAAGAACCATAACTACGACCGGTCCGCTGACCATAAAATCAACCAAATCGTTGAAGAAAGGTCTGTCTTTGTGAACTGCGTAGAATGCTTTTGCGTCGCATTTGCTTAGTTTGACTTTTTTTATAGCGGCGATTCTTAGTCCATTGCTTTCGAATCTGTCCACGATTTTTCCGATAACGCCCTTTTTTACGGCATCAGGCTTAATAATAGAAAGCGTTTGCTGCATAAAATTTCCTTTTTGTGGTTTTTATAAAGCGGTGATTATATCAAAAAAAAATTAAATTTCAAAATAAGCCCCGCAAAAGGGCTTAGGTGCGGAGTTTACGAGATGACGGCCGTAGCGCCCGTTCTCATATCTGCGGTTATCTCGGCGCGAGAAGGCTGTCCTGCACAAGGAGCGTCCCAAACGATGCAACCGTCGGTCGGACAGGCTGAAGCGCATGCAGGCTCGTCGTTAAATCCTACGCACTCGACGCATTTATCGGCATAAACGTAGTATGCATCCTCGCCGGTCGGGTTATCTGCGTCGTCTACGATAGCGTTCGTCGGGCACTCGTCGATGCAAGAGCCGCAGCTTATGCAGATGTCTGTTATTTTTACTGCCATTTTTTATCCTTTTTAGTCAATTTTTTCGCAAGAATATCAAAAACTAAGTAAATTTGATATTAAATTTTTGCGTTAAATTTTGAAACGAAAACGTAAAATTTTTAGCTCTTTTTAATTTTTAAATGATATAATTTCGCTACAAATAAAAATTATTAAGGAGAAAAAATGTTAGTAACAAAAAAAGCACCTGACTTTACAGCTGCAGCGGTTTTAGGAAGCAATCAGATCGTAAATGATTTCAACCTATATAAAAATATCGGCGAGAAAGGCGCGGTGGTATTTTTCTATCCTATGGACTTTACCTTTGTTTGCCCTAGCGAGATTATCGCGTTCGATAAAAGATACGACGAATTTAAAGCTCGCGGTATCGAAGTTATCGGTGTTTCGACAGATAACCAATTCTCTCACTTCGCGTGGAAAGAGACTCCGGTAAACAAAGGCGGCATCGGCCAAGTTCGCTACCCGCTAGTAGCCGACATGACGAAGTCTATCGCTCGCGGTTTTGACGTACTTTTAGAGGATGCGGGCGTCGCTCTTCGCGGTAGCTTCTTGCTTGATAAAGACGGCACCGTTCGCCACGCGGTTATCAACGACCTTCCGCTTGGAAGAAACATCGACGAGATGATAAGAATGGTTGATACGATGCTATTTACGAACGAGCACGGAGAGGTTTGCCCTGCCGGTTGGAATAAAGGCGATAAAGGTATGAAAGCCGATACAGCAGGCGTCGCAGACTACCTATCTCACAACGCAGACAAACTATAATCATCCAAATTTAAGGGCGAGCTCTCGCCCTTTTCTTCCCTCTTTTTACTCACTTCACAAAATTTTTAACGAAATACGCAAAAAATTTAAACTAAAAACAAAATAAATTTACTATAATAGAGACAATTTCTAAAATCTCGCAGAAGGGAAACCTCTAAATGATCAACACTGATAACGGCGATTCTATGATCTTAGAAGGCGCTATTAGCGTATTTTCAAGGGCTCTAAAAGACAACCACCAGATTCATTTTTTAAATTTATATAACGGCGTAAAGGTCGAGTGTCAAGGCAGCGTGATAGCCGTCGAGGATGAGACCGTGGTTTGCAAGGTAACGCTAGAGCAGATTTTGGCCATGAAAGAGGAAAAAAACGCCTATATCGTGCGCGACGAGTATTTTGCCGAAAATTTAAGAGCCGATATCGCGGGATTTGATTTGTCGAATTTGACCGTGACGCTTAGAGATTTTATCTACATGCACAACCTGCATGCAAATTTGCGAAAATATCAGCGCGTCTATCCAAACCGCTACACCAAGGTTTCTCTTGCTCAAAACGGCAGCGCAGTACAGGGGAATTTATACGATATCTCCGAGGGCGGACTCGGCGTCGTTAGCGCCGATGACGGAGAGTTTAGGGACGGCGAGCAGGTAAACGCTAAATTTGAGCTCGGACTTTCCGACTGCGAAAACGGATCTTGCGAAAAAGTGGACGTCGATATCGATCTAAAGCTGGTTACGGCGCTAAAATATAAAGGCGCTATGAGATACTGCTGCCAAGTGATGAATAAACAAAACGCGCATCAAAATATCGTAAAATTTACCGACAAGCGCGTAAAAGAAACCCTCGAAGAGCTCAAAGAGCAGCTAAAAACCTACCAATAAATTTAACGTAAAATTAAAAGGCGAGCCTCGCACTTGCCTTTTTTAAATTCTACCCGCCTCGCTTTCAAATTTATCCCCCGGCTTCACCCGAAATTTAATCAAAAATCAGTAAAATGGCCCAAAATTTACAAGGAAGCACATGAAAACCATCCAAGAAAATTTAAAGCTATTTTACGTCGGCCTCAAAAACAAAGAGCCGTTTTTTTATAAAAACAAGGACCTCACGACGCACGCGGCCATCATCGGAATGACCGGTAGCGGTAAAACAGGCCTTGGCATCAGCATCCTAGAAGAAGCCTGCATCGATAACATCCCGACCTTTATAATCGACCCCAAAGGCGATATGACCAACCTCGCCTTAGCGTTCCCGCAGATGAGCGCGCAGGATTTTGCGCCCTACGTCGATGAAAACGAAGCTCAGAATAAAGGCATGAGCGCGGACGAGTTTGCCGCTAGCGAAGCGCAGACGTGGAAAAACGGTATCGAAGGCTCGTTTCAGAGCTTGGAGCGTGTAGGGCTTTTTAAAGATAGCGCCGAGCTAAAAATTTATACGCCAAAGAGTAGTAGCGGCGTCGGCGTAGCGCTGCTCGGGGATTTTGCCCGTCCGAGTTTAGACGCAGGCAGCGAGGAGTTTAGCGAGTACGTCGGCTCTTTGGCTAGCTCGGTGCTATCGCTTGTGGGCATAGAAAACGACGTAAACTCAAAAGAGCACCTACTCATCTCGAACATTTTTATCGATAAATTTAGTCAGGGCGCGGACGTGAGCCTAGAGGAGCTCATCGGCTTTATCGCGACGCCTCCGTTTGCCAAGATCGGCGTGTTTGACGTGGAGAAATTTTATCCAAGCTCCGAGCGCATGAAGCTAGCCGTCAAGATCAACACGCTGCTTGCAAGCCCAGATTTTCGCGCGTGGCTAAGCGGCGAGCGACTCGATATCTCAAAGATGCTTTTTAACGCAAACGGTAAAGCAAAGTGCAATATCTTTACGATCTCGCATCTAAAAGACAGCGAGAGGATGTTTTTTGTGACGCTGCTGCTAAACGAGATCATCGCGTGGATGCGCAAGACCGAGGGTACGAGCTCACTTCGCGCGGTGCTTTATATGGACGAGATTTTCGGATTTTTCCCGCCAAACGGCAACCCGCCTAGCAAAACTCCGATGCTAACTCTACTCAAGCAAGCCCGCGCGCACGGCCTTGGCGTTATACTGAGCACCCAAAACCCGGTCGATCTAGACTACAAAGGCCTTAGTAATATCGGCACGTGGTTTATCGGGCGCTTGCAAACCGCGCAGGATAAAGCGCGCGTGATCGACGGTATGACGGGGCTTGCGGGCTCTGCGATGGATAAAGGCGAGATAGAAAATCTCATCTCAAATTTGCAAAAGCGCAATTTCCTACTAAAAAACATCCACGAGGACGGGCTATCCGTCATCTCGACGCGCTGGGCTCTAAGCTATCTCAAAGGACCGCTTAGCCGCGAGCAGATTTCAAATTTGATGAAAGAGCAAAAGAGCGGGTCAAATTTGAGCGGATCAAGCCCGGCAAAAAGCTCGAATTTCGCCGCCAAGCCGGTGCTGTCGCCCGACATCGCTCAAATTTACGCCGCAAGTCCAAATTTACAGGAGGGCGGCGAGCTGGAGGGGTATCTTTACGGCGAAGCCAAAGTGCGATTTTACGACGCCAAAAAGGGGCTTGACGAGGTTCGCGAGGTAAATTTCACGCTAAGGCTAGATGAAGCTCAAAAAAACGCAGACTGGAGCGAGGCTAGCGAAAATATGCATTTTACTGCGGTTGCAGAGCCAAATTTCAAGCTCTCATACGCGCCGCTGCCGGGCTTTGTCGCGGGAGCTAAAAATTTCAAAGAGCTAACCAAAAATTTCAAAGAATTTATCTATAGAAACCACAAGCTTAGGCTCTTTAGCGCGCTAAATTTAAACTCGGCGCCGGGCGAGAGCAAAGAGGAATTTTACGTGCGTTTGGCCGATAAATGCAACGAAATTTTAGAGGCGCAAACGACCAAGCTCACGGCGGAATTTGACAAACAAAAAGCGCGCCTAGAGGAGAAACTAAACCGCTCGGTGGCAAAGCTAGAAAAAGAGCAGCGAGACTTTAAAAGCAAGGGGATCGAGACCGCGATCTCGGTGGGTGCGAGCATTTTGGGCGCGATTTTCGGCAAGGGGCTACTAAGTAGCGGCAACATCGGCAAGGTCGCGACATCCGCGCGCTCGGCAAACAGCGTGCTAAAAGAGCGCAGCGACGTCAAACTAAGCGAGCAAGAAGTCGCCCAGCTAAACGCGCAGATCGAGGAGCTGATGGCGAAATTTGAAGAAGACGCGAGCGCGCTAAAAGCCAAAAACGACGTGCAAAACATAGAAGTGACGGAGGTGGAGGTGGGGCCGAAGAGTAGCGATATTTATGACGAAAAGCTCTATCTTCTTTGGAAATAAATTTAACGGCTTGTCTTTTTGCCCTATACTTCGTTACTTTTAAATTTGGCTCGGTCATTACCGACGAGGTAACTCCCGTCGCCAAATTTAAAAGCGCCTCGTCTAGAACAAAAATACTTCGC
>NZ_CAUPZM010000028.1:0-20655 GCF_963515975.1 Campylobacter showae | reverse complement strand
GCTCAAGCGCGGTTTACGATACGCCGACTAAGTGGGCGGCGATAGTTAAAAACGCTAAAAACGTCGTATTTTGGGCGACCGATCCTATCGTAACAAATCAAATTTCATCCGTGCCTCCTACTCACGAGGGCTACGTAGGTATAAAAGAGCTTAAAAAATCGGGCATTAAAACATATAGCGTAAACGCGATGGTAAACGATACGGCGCGCTACTTCGGCTCCGAGAATATCATCGTACGCCCTAATACCGACGCGGCGTTAATTATCGGCATGTGCCACCATCTGTTTACGAACAAGCTCTACGACGAGGAATTTATCAAAAAATACACCGTCGGATTTAATAAATTTAAAGACTACTTTATGGGCGAGACCGACAAAGTCGTAAAAGACGCGGAGTGGGCGAGCAAAATTTGCGGCGTAGCGGCGGATAAGATAAAAAGCTTCGCCGAGGCTTTGGCAAAAGAGCCTACGACCGTGCTTATAGGCCGCGCGCTTCAAAGAGCCGACCACGGCGAGCAGCCTTTCTGGGCGCTTATAGCTCTTAACGCGATGCTAGGCTATATCGGTAAAGAAGGCCTTGGCTTTGAGTTTAGCCTAGGATACGACTCGGGCGGTATGACGAATAAAATTTCACCGACGCTAAAAGGCATCAGCACGCGCATTAGCGAAAAATACGAAAATTTAGGCAAGGCCCCTTGGAAAGACGCTAAAAACGTCACCATTCCGTCCTCTCGTAGCATCGAGGCCTTAGAGTATCCCGGCAAAGAGATCGACTACGACGGCACCAAGATTAAACTACCTCGCATGAGAGTGGCGTATATGGCCTCAGGCTCGATGTTTACGCGCCATCAAGACGTAAACAACGCCGTCAAGCAGTGGAGAAAATTCGAAACCGTCATCACCGCCGAGCCTTATTGGACCAGCACGGCGAAATTTAGCGACATCGTACTACCCGTAGCTATCGAAGTGGAGCGTAACGATATAAACCAAACCGGCGACAGCGGCGAATATATCGTAGCCTATAAACCCGTCATCGCGCCGATGGGCGAGAGCAAGAGCGACTTTTGGATCTGCGAGCAAATTTGCAAACGCTGGGGCTACGGCGAGGCGTTTAGCGAGGGCAAGGACGAGCTCGGCTGGATGAAGGAATTTTACGCCGACGCGGCCGAGCAGGCCAAGGGGCTAAATTTAAGCATGCCTAGCTTTGAGGAATTTTACGAAAAAGGATTCGTGAGATTTGAAAAAGACGACGAGAGCAACGCGCTCTACACTCGCCTAGCCGCCTTCCGCGAAAACCCCGCTAAAAACCGTCTAGGAACTCCGTCGGGTAAAATCGAGCTATACTCGCCGACGATAGCGAAGATGAACTACGCCGACTGCCCTGCGCACCCTGCGTGGATCGAGCCTTTTGAATGGCTAGGCAACGCGAGCAAGAAGCATCCGCTGCATATCGTCAGCCCGCACTCTCGCTACCGCCTGCACAGCCAGTTAAACAACTCTATTATCAGAAATTTCGCCGAAGTCAGCGGACGCGAACCGATGCTAATCAACCCGAAAGACGCCAAAGAACGCGGTCTAGCTACGGGCGATATAGCGCGCGTATTTAACGATAGAGGCGAAATTTTAACGGGCGTTTTAGTAACCGACGTCGTGCCGCAAAGCGTCATAGCTATCTGCGAGGGCGCGTGGTACGACCCGGAAAATTGGGGCGAAAAGAGCCTATGCCAGCACGGCTGCGTAAACGTCCTAACACGCGACAAAGGCACTTCAAGCCTAGCGCAAAGCAACTCGGCTCACACCGCGCTAGCGCAGGTCGAGAAATTTAAAGGAGAGATTAGGCCGATACAGGCGTTTAGCAAACCTAAAATTTTGCAGTCGCTATAAAATTTAGCGCGTCGTCTCGCGAGTGCTTTTGAGAGAGATTTGAAATTTTAAGTCTGCGGCAAACTATTTGTCTAGCCTTGACTTAAAATTTCTGCACAACTCTCAAAATCATCTCGCGATACTTTCGCTTACGTTTTTTGGGCGGCGCGCCGTCTCGGCTTGTCTTTTTGCGTTCAAATTTGCAATCAGCCGATTTCAACAAACATTGCCTTTTGCTAAAATTTTACGCTTCTAGCGAAAACATATGCGCCGAAAATTTCAGGCGATACGAAGGCGAGACGAAATTTTCGTGCTGACGAAGTCAGGCGCCGCATCCGTTTGAGCGGGAGCGTAAAATTTATCTCTTATTTAAGCCCATTTTCTTTCGTATCCGTCAAATTCAAACGTAAATTTTGCGCGGAGTAAAAACTCTGCTAAAATTGGCTCAAATTTAACCCAAAGGCCGCGCCGTGCAAATCCCAAGTTTGATCCGAAATTTTATCCGCAAACGTATCGTTTCAGAGTGCGTTTTACTGCCTTTTTTCTACCCTAAGGAGGGCGAATTTGAGAGTTTTCAGGAGGGGCATAGGCTAGCTAGCCGCAAAACGGGCGAGGAGCTGCCGCTGCCGTTGCAAGACAAGCTTGCCTCGCTCGGGGTTAAATTTAACGCGCAGGAGATATCTTTTAGCGAAAATTTATCGCGCGTCAAGGCTAATTTATCCAAATTTCGCTATCATACGCCGCATTTTTTAAAAAGGATAAACATGAAAAAATCACTGCTTTTCGTCGCGCTTTGCGCTTTTGCCGGACAGCTTGCGGCTGCTGAGATGCCTGCTGCTTGCGAGGAGTACAAAAAGGTTTCTTACGATTTCATCGATTCGATGGCAAAACAAGCCCAGGCTCAGGGTAAAAAGGACTTTGACGTCGCCGCGACGAAAAAAGAGTTTGAGGCCGACTACGCGAGCATAAAAAAGATGAACAAAGAGGAACAAGAATCTACGTGCAACCAAGGCATAGCCGAGGTAAAAGAGCTTGAAAATATGCTAAAAATGATGGGATCGATAAAGTAAATTTAAGCGGCTTCAGCTTATTTATGCTCCCAAAATCCGCGTTTAAATATCAAATTTGAGCGCGGATTTTTAAATTTACTCAAATTTACAAAACCGTCACTCAGGCACGCAAATTTCGCTGCGCCGCATCGCTTTTACCGTGCAAAAGCCCACGATACCTATAAAAACGCATAAGATAGCAAAACCTGCCGCTCCCGCAAATAAGAAAAATTTGATCCCGTTAAACTCAAACGCTCGCAAAAATGCTATGCTAGCCGCAGCCGTCGGAAAGGTAAACGCCCACCACGAGAGGAAAAATTTAAGCCGCAAAAAGCTTTTAAACATAAAAAGGATGAGAAGCGCGAAAAATAGCGTGACGTAGAGCATGATCTTTGCCGTCGCGTCGAATCCGCCGGTGAGCTTGACGTAGTCCAAAAACGCCATCGCGGGCGGCGCGATCACGATAAAAAGCGTCGGGATAAATTTCTGCGGCATCTGATCGTGAAATATGATGCGGTAAAACAAAACCGCAAAAAGCACGGGCCAAAAAAATATCCCGATCGCAAAATAATACCACGCAAGCTCGCTCGCGGCGGGCGCGGCAAGCGGGACGAAGAGATTACCCACGATCGGGATAAACCACGCGGGGTTTGAGTGCACGATCTGGACGTTATTTTTGATCCAAAAGGAGACGACGTGCAGCGTGATAAAGGTCTGAAATGCCGTGCCTGCGCAAAAAAGCGCGTCGTAAACGGGCGCAAAGTCCCGCCAGAGCGAGGCGACTAAGAGCGTGCCGATCGAAAAAGCGGCGAAAAAATTTACCCGCACCGGATGGAAAAACTCCGCCTTGCAAGCTTGCGGATATCTGATCAGCTTTGCCGCGTAACAAGCGCAGATGAGCGCGTATGCTAGGCTCGCCGCGCCGCGTAAAATCTCAAAAATCGCGCCTGAAATATCAAAGATCAAATTTAGCCGTTCGTATGCGAGAGCTAGCCCGCCAAGCCCCATAACTACGGTGTAAAACATGATCGGAAAGTGCTGCAGCCAGCTTGATTTTTCGTCCTGCGTTTTCATATTTTTCCTCGTTTTTTCTAAATTTTAGCCGAATTTTAGCGCAATTTCGGTGAGTTAGTCACGAAATAAATCAATGCTTAAAATATTTTGTAGCTAAATTTTATCACCGCGTTTTTACGTAAAAGAAAATATAATTAAACAAAACCGAATTTAACCAAGGAGCGCGTATGTCGAGGGATGAGCTAAATGATATGCTAAAGCAGCGGTTTACGTCTAAATTTACGCTTGATGCGCAAGATGAAGAGGCGGTGTTAAAAAGCGCGACGCTAAAAAGCTTTAAAAAAGGCGAGAGGATATACCCAAAAGACGGCTGCCTTGGTTACGCGATCATCATAAGCGGGCGTGCGCGCGGGCTGGTTAGCACGAGTAATTTTAAAGAGATCACCGTTTTTAACCTGCAAGACGGCGATAGCTGCATGCTGTGCGGCTTTTGTTCGCTAGGAGTACTACAAGCGGAGATAAATTTACAAATCGAAGATGACGTGCGGATGATTTTGATCCCGAGAGAGATCTTTAAGAGGCTACGCGAAAACTATCCGCAGGTGGCAAATCACGCGCTAGAGCTCATGGCGACGCGATTTAGCTCGGCGATAACCGCTATGGATCAGACGCTGTTTTTACCTCTAGCTCGGAGAATAATAAATTTCCTCGAGCAAAACGGCGCGAAAAACGGGCTAAAGATCACGCACGAACAGATCGCAAACGACATCGCTAGCGCGAGAGAGGCGGTATCAAGAGCGCTAAAAGAGATGCAGAAAAAGGGGCTCGTCGAGCTAAAACGCGGAGTCGTGACGTTAAGGTGACTTTGTTACATATTTAAATTTTAAAATGCGCTATGATTTGACAATAACTTCTAAAAGGAGCTTTTATGCAAAGCATCGACAGAAGAGGTGTCTTGAAAATTTTAGGCGCGGCGGGGCTAGCGGCGGCGGGAGTCGCAGGAGCTAGCAAGCTAAATGCGGGAGAAAATGCGGACATCCGCGCAAATATCCTGATAATCGGCGGCGGTCTAGGCGGCATCAGTCTAGCGGCGAAACTACGAAGAGATATGCCAAACGCCGAACTAACGGTCCTTGATAAGGACGAGTACTTTTACTATCAGCCCGGCTTTACGCTTATCGCAGCCGGTCACTATCTGCCCGAAGACATAACCTACGAAAAATCAAATTTGATCCCAGACGGCGTAAAATGGATAAAGCAAAACGCTGCTTCCATCGATCCTGGGGCAAATTCCGTCAAGCTAGAGGACGGGTCAAATTTAAACTACGACTACCTCGTGATAGCTAGCGGAGCGGAGTATGAGTTTGAGAGCGTGAAAGGGCTTAGCGCCGACGATATCGGTAGCGACAACGTGACTTCTATTTACACGATCCCAGGCGCCGTTGCTATGTCCGGCATAATGAAAAAAGTCGGCAAAGAAGGCGGCAAGATAGTCTTTAGCGACAACAAAACACCGATGAAGTGTTCGGGCGCAAATAAAAAAGTAACGCTGCTAACCGAAGATATGGCGCGAAATTTGGGTAACAGAGACAAGCTTGATATCTCGATATACTCGGGTGCGCGGACGATATTTTCCGCTCCGATTTATGCTAAAATGATAGAAGGGATGCTGGAAGAGCGAGACGTGAAGTATTTTACCTCGCATCAGCTGGTTGAGGTGGATAAAAGTGCTAATATAGCGGTATTTGAGCACGCTATGCCGTACCGTGAAAACGGCGAAAATAAACTCGCTAAAGAGCTAGTCGAAGTAAAATTTGACTACCTACACCTAGTGCCTCGCATGAAGGCTTCTAAAATATACGCCGATGCAGGGCTAAGCGTAGAAAAGGGTGATGCGGCAGGCAACTGGATTAGCCTCACGCGCGAAACGCTGCAACACTCGAAATTTAAAAATATATTTGCTATCGGCGACGTTTGCGGATTTCCCGCCGGCAAAACCGGAGCTAGTATACGCAAGATGTACCCCGTGTTAGCGCAAAATTTAGCCGACGTCATAAAAGGACGCGAACCGAGTGCTAGATACGGCGGCTACACCGCCTGCCCGCTACTAACGAAATTCGGCAAGGCGGTGATGGTAGAGTTTAACTGGACGGGCAAGCCCGAGCCTACGATAGCGTGCATGGGCGCGACTCGCGAGAGCTACCTAAACTGGGCGATGAAGCTATATATGATGAAGCCGATGGTCATGCAAGGCATGATAAGAGGTCTAGCGTAAAGGAGAGAAAATGCAAAACGTCGGGATTTTAGATAAAACTATCCGCCTAGTAATCGCTGCTGTTTGGATATACGCATTTGGGTTCGTCTGCGAGTGCTGGCTGTGGCTGGTCGGACTCGTGCCGCTACTGACGGCTGTTTACGGTTATTGTCCTCTTTATAAATTTTTTGGTATAAATACGTGTAAAAAATGTAAAAACAAAGAAAGGAAAACGCAATGCTAAGCAGGAAAACTAGGATAATAAGAGCACTGATCGGACTAGCGATAATGATCGCCGGAGCGGTGTTTAGCAGCTGGTGGGGGCTGGTCGGGCTCGTGCCGTTTATCGTGGGCGTCACGGGATTTTGCCCTGCTTGCTACTTTTTAAACCGCTGTTCGCTAAAGCGTTAAATTTAGCCGATTTTACTCGTGCGGGCTTAAATTTAATCTCAAATTTGAGTCCGCGCTTTGTTTTTATGTAAATTCAAATTCAGCTTTTATAAACCGCGCTCTTTACGGTGCGAATTTAGCCGTCCGCACCGTCAAATTTAACTCCCGCTTACTCATTTTTAACGCGATATGCATCAAATTTAAGCTAAAATACGCCAAATTTTAAAAAGGATAAACGTGAACGATTTTAAAAGATTAAACGAGCTAGTATCGGCCGGCAAAGACGAGCTAAACGCGATGTACAGGCAGCTAGATAACCCAAGCCAGATCGTGCAAAATATGCTAAAAATCGCAGGGTTTAAGGGTGAAAAGAGCGAAAAAGTCGCGGTTTTACGCCGCATAGTCGATCTAAAGGTTGAGCCGCTAGAAAACGAGCTAAAAAAGCAGGGACGCGAGGAGGCCGCGATACAGAGCATAAAAGACGAAGCTTTTGAGCTCGTGCGCGAGTTTTACGAGGTGCGCTTTGAAAAGCTTTTGGCGCGGGTAAAAGAGGAAAAAATTTTAGACGAGTTTTACTCGGCGCTACTTGGCGGCATGCACGGCGCGGGAGTAGCGATGAACGCGTGGCAAAGCGCGTGGGACAGGCAAATCCTGCAAACGACGAATAAAGAATTCGAAGCTAAATTTGCAAGTATGGCCGAAGCGATCAAATTTATCGACGAAAACGGCCTTTACCAAAAAGACGGCGGGCAAAAGGGCGAGCGAAGCTACGGCGCAGTCCTCAAAAACGGCGAAAAATACGCCTTCGCGCCGTATGCCGCGGCCTTTGAAAAAGAAGTTAAGCGCGTGGCGGATGCGCTGGATGAGCTAATCAAAAACCTAAAAACGCTAGCCGCAAGCGACGAGCAAAGAGCTTATGTGAGGTATTTTGAAAAGCTAAAGGCGGCGTTTTGCGAACAAGAAAACGACCGCGTAATCCCTGCGTGGCAGGACGCCGAGCGCGCGTGGATGGAGGTAAAAGGCCCGCTGCAGCCCGGCCATCCGCTAGAGTACTACGAGGATGCCTACACGCACGCCGTCGCGCTCGAGTGGGACGTGAGGCTAGCGGGTGCTAGCGACTTTGACGAGGAGAAATTTAAAGCTAGCGTCATCCGCGCCTACGAGCAAATTTGCCGCGAGTGCGGGATAGAGGACGCCCTGCTCGCGCGCCAAGTGACGCAAAACGTCGCGCGCACGCAGACATATATCAGCGTGCCGATGATCTACTACGGCGCCGAGCTAAACGGGCTTTTCTCCGCGCAGGTCGTGCCAAACGACGAGACCGTGAGCAAGGAGCGCGGCAAAAAGATATTCGCCTTCGTCGAGCACGTTTACGAGAGCGCCAAGGCAAGACCGTTTATGAGGCTTAGCGGGGAGATTTTTTCGCGCGAGTTTTTGGACTACGGGCGCGAAATTTTGTTTAAAAAGCCGCAAATTTGGAAGAAAACCTACGAAATCTCCACGATCGGCCACGAGTTTGGGCACATACTTTTCGTCGGCACCGATACGGAAAAGGCGATGAACGCGGGCGGCGAGTTTAAATTTATCGAGGAATACAAGGCGACCACAGGCGGGCTAGTAAATTTCTTTATCGGCGGCGACGCGAGCTATGAGATGAGCGTATTTCACGAGCTGATCGCCCGCGCGGTCGGACTTATCGCGTGGCGCGAGGTCGATGAAGTGCGCGCGTACTACTGCGAGGGGCTCATCCATCTTAGCTTGCTGTTTGACTCGGGCGCGCTTAGTTTTGAAGGCGGCGCTTTGCTCGTCAAATTTGACTGCGAGCACTACGCTAAATTTAAAGAAATCTGCCTTGCAAACTACAAAAATTTGGCGCTTCACTACGCAAGGCGCGCACCTGCGGGCGAGTTTTTGGCGAGATTTTGCGACAAAGAGGGCAAAAGCTACCTGCCAAAACACGCGCAGGCAAGGGCCTTTGTAGAGCATTACTACGCCCGCTACAAGGCTATCGGAAACGAGCTTGACGAGAGCGGCGAATGGGAGAAGTGGCAAGCGGGAGAGAAATAGGGCGCGTTTACGGCGTCAAATTTAGCCTTTGCTCGCTGCTGATTGGGCTATAAATTTCCCTTTTTGAGCGGCCGAGACCCGCACCTTTTTGACGCTAAATTTGCGCTATAAAGTTGCGGGTTTTTCGAGTCAAATTTAAACCCCGCTTGACGCAAGATAAGCCAAACGCGGCGGATTGTCGCTAAATTTGCAAAATTAAATAAAAATAGAAAGGATAAAAATGGAAAAAACATTAGAAGGCATGGGCGAGCCGCGCATGAAGCAGGTCGCCTTGCCAAAAGATACCAACTCTGCGGGAAACATTTTTGGCGGCTGGATACTAAGCCAGATCGACCTTGCGGGCGCTCAGGCCGCGCGCGAAGTGGCTCCCGAGCGTGTCGTGACGATCTCGATGCAAGAGATTATATTTAAACAGCCCGTTTTCGTCGGCGATGTCGTGAGCTGCTACGCCAAGATAACGGAAGTGGGCAACACCTCGATCAAAACCAAGATCGAAGTCACGGCGCTGCGGCTAAATGCGGCGGGCTTTCGCGAGTGCATACACGTGACATCCGCGATCGCGACCTACGTGAGCGTGACCAAAGACGGCGCGAAAAAACCGATCGATCCGGAGTTAAAAAAAGCGCACGGATTTTGATCTGTTCGGCTTAAGGGCTTGGAGCAAGCTGGCTCGCCAGGCTCTTTAACGCGTCAAATTTGACTCGGTTTTGCGGTTTGACGGCTGGCAAACGAGTCAAATTTGACTAAATTTACGCGGCTTGCTAGCGAAATCAAATTTTGTTTTGCCGAGTCGGCGGTCAAATTTGGCTCGCCAAAACCCACGCTAAATTTATCGCGCTCCAAAATGACTCGCCATAAAATTTAAAAATCCCAAAACGCTCGCACTATCAGAAACGACTCAAATTTAAACTTTCAAATTTAACCGCCTTTTGTTCGCTTTACGCCTCACAATCGGATCAAATTTGATTAAGCGTTGAAGTAGAATTTTAAGTTACATTAATACAATAACTAATTCCAATCTTAATAAAATCTCTCAATACGCCTTTATAAGTAACTAAAATGATACGCTTTAAATTACGATGTAATGGTGATTTTAGCTACATATACCTACATAAAATATAAATTAAATCTTAAATTTAGAAACTGGTTTATGATATTAAGAGAATTTATTATCTTTTAAGGACAAATATGCGAATATTTCATATTTAATAAATGTGCAAATTTTGCACATCGGAAAAGGAGAAAAAATGGCAAAGACCGGTAAAGTCATATGCCCGTACTGCGGCACGGGCTGTCAGGTCGAGCTTCACGTAGAAAACAACGTGATAAGAAGCGCGCTAGGAGTGCAGGATAACCCCGTAAATCAGGGCAATCTGTGCTTAAAGGGCTTTTACGGCTGGGACTACGTGGGGGCGCCCGACAGACTAACAAAACCGCTAATTCGCAAAAAAGACGGCGTATTTAGCAAGGACGGAGATTTTGAAGAGGCTAGCTGGGATGAAGCGCTCGATCTAGTCGTCTCAAAGATGAAAGAAGTAAAGGAAAAATACGGTCCGGACGCGCTAGTAGGCAACTACTCGGCTCGCTGTACGCTAGAGGACAACTACGTCGCGCAAAAGGTAATGCGCGCCGTAATCGGCACGAACAACGTCGACCACTGCGCTAGAATTTGACACGCTCCGACTGTGGCAGGTCTTGCCAAAACAATCGGTAACGGAGCGGCGACAAACAGCTTCACGGAGATCGGACCTTATAGTAATTGTATCTTGATGATCGGCTCAAATCCCGAAAACGGCCACCCGATCGCGGCTATGCACATACAGCGCGCGCTAAACCGCGGCGCTAAGCTCATCGTGGTAGACCCGATAAAAACGGAATTTGCCAGCCGAGCGGACGTGCATTTGCAGCTAGCGCCAGAGCACAATATCGCGGTTATAAACTCGCTTATTTACGTTATTTTCGAGGAAAATTTGGTCAACTGGGACTTCGTAAACGAATGCACTAAGGGCGTAGAATACGTACGCGAAGCGGTCAAGGACTATTCGCCTGAAGCCATCGCTAGCTACACCAACCTAAACCCGCAGGACGTGAGAAAAGCGGCCCGCATGTACGCGACTATCCGTCCGGCCGTCATCACGCACGGTATGGGCGTTACGCACTTTAACCACGGCGTGGGCGCAGTTTGCGATATATCGAATTTATTCCTTTTAACCGGAAATATCTGCGAGCTAGGAAGCGGCGACCTACCGATACGCGGTCAAGAAAACGTCCAAGGCTGCTGCGATATGGGCGTGTTGCCGAATATTTTTCCAAATTTAGGCTCGGTAACCGATCCAAAACAGCGCGAGTGGTTTGAGCAGGTTTGGCATCTAGAGCCTGGCTTCCTAAACGGTAAAATCGGCATCCATAAAACAGAAGTGCCAAACGCTATCCTTGACGGCAGAGTGCATTTTTTCTGGACGATGGGCGAAAACCCGGTTATGACCGATCCAAACACCAACCACTTCCTAAAAGCGATCTCTAAAGTAGATATGTACGTGGTTCAAGATATCTTTTTAACCGAAACGTCGCGTAAAGCGGACGTAGTTTTGCCGGGCGTGGCAAGTAGCGAAAAAGAAGGTCTCTACGCCAATGCTGAGCGCCGCGTACAGCACAACGAGCACGTCATCACGCCTCCGGGAGACGCCAGACAAGACTGGTGGATCATCTGCGAGATCGCGCGAAGGCTCGGAGCGACCGAGGGATTTAACTTTAACTCGCCTGAAGAAATTTGGGAAGAAGTACGCAAGTGCGACCCTAGAAGATACGGCGGCATGAGCTACTACCGCATCAAAAAGCACCACGGCTTGCACTGGCCGTGTCCGGACGAAAACGACATGGGCGGACAGAGCCTATATCTGGATAAAAAATTCTTTACGCCAGACGGCAAAGGTAAATTTATCCCTTGCTTGCACGTAAAGAGCGTCGCAGATATCGAGCCGGCGAAAGCCGAGTTTGCTAAACGCGTAAATTTGCCGCCTGAATACGAAGTGATGGCCGGCAGCGTGGATGAGCCGACCGATCCGGAGTATCCGATACAGCTACTAACTACGCGTAAAGTCTATCAGTACGCCGGCGGTGTCATGACTAGACGCTCAAAAGCTATCGAAGAGGGCGGCGACAGCATCGGACCGATCGCGGAGATGAACCCTGCGCTAGCCGAGCGCTACGGCATCAAGCAAGGAGACTTCATCAAAGCATGGAGTAGATACGGCTACATCGTCATCAAAGCAGATGTCACGGACATCGTCCCAGACGGCGTCATCCAGATGACCTACCACTACTGGGAGAGCTGCTGCAACGAGCTAACGAGCAACGGCTGGGACTTCATCAGTAAGACCCCGACCTTTAAGGCCGCCATCCAGATCCAAAGGATCGAGGAGGAGGAGTTTTTGCGTATTCGCGAGCTAAAACGCATCAAATTCCAAACCAACAAGGTCATCTACGACGACTATCACCACGAGTGATTTTTTAGCCTCGTTCGCAAAACCGCGGGCGGGGCTTTTTAAATTTAGCTTTCAAATTTAGCCTCAAATTTCGCTTCTTTTTAAATTATTTAAAAATATATCTTATTTTAATATGCATTTTTGTAATATTATAAATTTATATCTCACAAGGAGCAAAAGATGAAAAAATTTCTCACGACGCTGCTTTTAAGCGCTATCGTCGCGCTAGGAGCCGAGGTCAAAACCATCACCGATATGACGGGCAACGAGGTCAAAATCCCTGCCCAAACGCAAAAGATAGCCGCACTTTGGCACGCAAACAACCAAGTGATTTTGGTGTTAGGCGGCGCGGATAAGATCGTAACTACGACCGATCAGATCAAGAAAAACAAGTGGTTTGCTAAAATTTACCCTCGCATCGCTGAGGTGCCGGCCGCGCTAAACGGCAACGATATCCAGATCGAGGAGCTCGTTAAACTAGCGCCGGACGTAGTCGTCGTGTCAAATAAAAATTTCCAAGAAAACCTTACTAAAAACGGTTTTAGCGCGGCGAATTTGATATTTCGCGACTACGACGATATGAAAAAAAGCGTGCTGCTAACGGCCCAGATCATCGGCGGCGACGCGGCTAGCAAGGCAAAAGATCTAAACGAAAATCTAGACGCCAACATCGCGCTAGTTAGCGAGCGAACTAGCAAGCTAGACGACGCTGCGCGCCCTAAAGTACTACACATCGTAGGCGGCGCAAACTTGCTAAAAATCGACGGCACTAAAACTATCATCGACACGTGGGTGAGATACGCAGGCGGTAAAAACGCGGTGCAAAAAGAGGGCAGTATGATAGAAATCACGGCCGAAGAGATCGTGGCCGCGGATCCTGATATCATCATCGTGGGCGGCGCGGACAATCAAAAAGCGGTTGAGAAAATTTACGCCGATCCCGTATTTGCAGGGCTAAAAGCAGTCAAAGACAAAAAAGTCTACGGCAACCCAAAAGGCGTATTTAGCTGGGATAGATACGGCGCAGAGTCGGCTCTACAAATTTTATGGGCGGCCACTATCGTTCAGCCGGAGCTCTTTAAAGACGTCGACGTAAAAGCCCAAACTAAGGCGTTTTATAAGAAATTTATGAACTACGAGCTTAGCGACGTAGAATTTGACTACATCCTAAAAGGACTAAATCCGGACGGCAGCAAATAGTCAAATTTGAGCGATTTTGCCGGGTTTACCGGCAAAATCAAAAGGAAGCAAAGATGAAAAAAAGGATGCTTGCATTTGGCGCGGCGTGCCTTTGCGCGGCACTTAGCGCGCAGGCGGCGGATCTGAAATTTGACCCCGATAAATTTGAAACTCGCTCTATAAAATCTGGCGAAAAAGAGATCAAATTTAGAGCCTACGAGGGGATAGTTTACGTAGCAAATCCCGTGGATAGCGAGTATCAGAGGTTAAATTTTTACGTCCCAGCGCAGTATTTCGAGGGCGGCAAAGACAAAAACAGTAAAAATGCGACGGGCAAATTTGACGCGGCAAGCGCTCCGATCTTTTTGCCAAACTCCATCGGCGGATATATGCCGGGCAAGCCTTTTACGCCCGCCCTTGATAAAAACGGCAAGCCAAACGCGGTGCTAGCGGCGCTTGAGCGCGGTTACGCGGTCGCTGCGCCAGGAGCTAGAGGCAGGAGCTCAAAGGACGCAAACGGCAAATTTAGCGGCAAAGCGCCCGCCGCCATCGTCGATCTAAAGGCCGCCGTGCGGTATCTCAAATTTAACGACGCAGCGATGGCCGGCGACGCGAACAAAATCGTATCAAACGGCACGAGCGCGGGCGGAGCGATGTCGGCGCTGCTCGGCGTCTCGGCAAACGCAAGCGAGTTTGAGCCGTATCTGGCCGCACTCGGCGCCGCAAAGGCTAGCGACGAGATCTACGCCGCTTCAGTCTATTGCCCGATTACGAACCTAGAAAACGCCGACGCAGCCTACGAGTGGATGTTTAGCGCGCAGACGAAATACGAGAAAATGAACTTTAGCGCGTTTGATGCGGCGGGATTTAACGACCGAAGCGGTAAGCCAAAAACCGTCTCAGGCAAGCTAACCGCAGAGCAAAAAGAGCTCTCCGTCGCGCTAAAATCGGCCTTCCCCGCCTACGTAAATTCGCTAAATTTAAAAGACGCCAAAGGGCGCGCGCTCACGCTTGAGCCTAGCGGCGAGGGAAGCTTTAAAGAGTACGTCAAAAAGACGCTCTCAGACTCTTTCGCGGCTGCGAAAAGTCGGGAGAAAAGCCTGCTAAAGCCCGAGTTTTTCACGCTTGAAACGCAGGGCTGCACGCTTGGATATGATTTTAAATTTGAAGACTTTGTTCTATCTATGCCGCGCGCTAAAGCTACACCCGCATTTGACGGACTAGAGCTACAAAATCCCGAAAACGACTTTTTCGGCGATGCGGACGCGGCGGCGAAGCACTTTACCGAATTTGGCGCAAAACGCGGCACGGGCGAGAGCGCGGATGCTAAAATCATAAAAATGGTAAACGCGATGAGCTATCTAGGCAATAAAAGCGCGGCCAAATTTTACCGTATCAGGCACGGCGCGGCCGACTCCGACACGGCTCTAGCGACACCGCTTATCTTGGTGCTGGGGCTACAAAATGCGGGCAAAATGGTTGATTTTGCGGTGCCTTGGGGGCAAGGTCACGGCGGCGACTATGATCTGGACGAGCTTTTTAGGTGGATAGACCGCGTCGTAAAATAGCTTAAATTTGACGCGGCGAAAATTTGCTTTCAAATTTGGCGTAGCGAAAATTTGCGGAAACGTTAGATTTAAATTTGATAACGCGGCAAGGGGCGCCTAGCTCAAATTTATCGTTAGTGCCAAGCCTTAAACGCAAAACGGCGGGTAAATTTGACCCAAGCGGCTTAAATTCGGCGCTTAGCGCAAGGGTTATCTAGGTCGCAAAAAACCGCCTTTTGGCTCGCCGTTTTTGCGTGGCGATCGCAAATAAGAAACAAAAACTTCGCTCGCCAAGTTAGCGACAAGGCAAATTTAGCCCTTTTGCGAGCGATTTTCGTGCGAGGCTGTCGCGGACGCAGATTTTATTTTAGGAGAAAGATGAAAAATATTAGCTTTAAATTTACGCTGATTTTGCTAGCCGTGCTGACCGTGGTTTGCGGCGTGGTTGCGCTCGGCGTGGGCAGGTTTTACGTGGCTCCCGGCGATGTGCTTAGCGTGATCGGCGGCTTTTTTGGAGTGCCGACGGAGACCGCGGCAAATATCCAAAACGTCGTCGAAAATATCCGCATACCGCGCATCATAGCAGCTATCCTCGTCGGAGCCGCGCTTAGCATCAGCGGAGCGGCGTATCAGGGCGTCTTTCGTAACCAGCTAGTTAGCCCCGATCTGCTGGGCGTTTCGGCGGGCGCTTGCGTGGGAGCCGCGGTTGCTATCATGTTTGATTTATCTCTTTTTTGGGTGCAGGCGTTAGCATTCGTCTGCGGGCTAGCGGCCGTAGGTATGACGCTATCCATACCGCGTCTGATGGGGCGCTCTAGCACGCTGATGCTGGTGCTTTCAGGTATCGTCGTTAGCGGTCTGATGGCTTCTGTTATCGGCTTTTTAAAATACGTCGCCGACCCCGAGACCAAGCTGCCCGACATCGTTTACTGGCAGCTAGGCAGCCTCGCTAAGATCGACGCTGGCAATCTCAAATTTATAGCGCCCGTGATGATAGCCTGCGCGGTGCTGCTCGTAGCGATGAGCTGGAGGATAAACCTACTCTCGCTAGGCGACGAGAGCGCGGCAAGGCTGGGCGTAAACGTAACGCTAGAACGCGGCGTCATCATCGTCTGCGCGACGCTACTAACGGCATGCAGCGTGTGCGTGAGCGGTATCGTGGCGTGGGTGGGGCTGCTGATGCCCCACCTTGCGCGCATGCTAGTGGGTGCGAACAACGCCCGTAGCCTGCCTGCTAGTATATTTATGGGCGCGATATTTTTACTATTTGTAGACACCCTAGCGCGCACGATCAGCGTGAGCGAGGTGCCTCTGGGCGTACTTACGGGCTTTATCGGCACGATATTTTTCGTCTGGGTACTCTGGCGAAATAAAAAGGTTGCGTGATGCTTGAGGTTAAAAATCTAAATTTCGCCTATCCAAACGGCGCTGGTAGGCTAGAAAACGTAAATTTACGCGTCGGCAAGGGCGAGATACTAACGATACTAGGGCGAAACGGCGCGGGCAAATCGACCATGCTAAGCCTAATCAGCGGCACGCAGGCCCCCCGCTCGGGCGAAGTTTGGCTAGGCGGCAAAAATAGCGCCCAGCTTAGCAACAAAGAGCGCGCCAAAATCATGGCCTACGTCGCTCAAAGCGAGATCTGCGAGTACGACTACACGGGCCTTGAGTTTATCACGATGGGGCGAGCGGCGCATCTGGGTATCTTTGCGCGGCCTAGCGAGGAGGATACGGCCATAGCGCGGGAGTTTACCGCAAAGCTTGAGATCACGCACCTTGAGGATAAATTTATCACTCAGATGAGCGGCGGACAAAAGCAGATGTGCTCGATCGCGCGCGCGATGGCTGCAAAGCCGCAGATCATCGTGTTTGACGAGCCGACCTCGGCGCTGGATTTTGGCAACCAGTATAAATTCCTACGCACCGTTAAGCAGCTAAAAGAGCAAGGCTACACTATCGTGCTAACGACGCACAATCCCGATTTTGCCGTACTTTTGGGTGGCTACGTGGCGTTAGTTAAGGGCGGCGGCGAGGTGGCTTTTGGCAGCGTGGACGAGATCATAGAAAGCGAGCATCTAAGCAAGCTTTACGGGCTAAATTTGAGCGTAGAGTACGTGGAACAAGTAGCCAGGAAGTGCTGCCTCACGTATCCGCTGTGAGCTGCGACGCGCGAGAAGCTGGGTAAATTTGCGCTACGCAAAATCAAAAAGAACGCGGGCAGGGATATGCAACAGGGCGGATAAATTTGTATGTCTTGAGTATGAGGCGTGCGTAACCGCGTTGCAAATTTGACTACTCCCGCTCGCCTAGTCGTTTGATGAAATTTGCTCTCAAATTTAGCTCAAATTTGAGGCTTATAAAATTTAACCGAGCCTTGGTGCGTTTTAGTCGGCGCGGCTCTACAAATTTGACGGCCCTATGTTTGCGCCGCCTGTAAATTCGCCGTTAAATTTAAAGCTCGCAAATTTGGGTAGCTTTTATTTTTCCCGCGTTGCGCGCCGGAAATGATTAAAATTGCTTCGTTAAAGCGGTCTTGCTAAAGCGAAGCAAAATCCTCTAAAAAGGCTCGTTTGCAAAAACGCAACAAAACGAGCCTTTGAGGGCAAAATTTACACGTATCCCTGATCTATCATCGCATCGGCCACTTTTCTAAAGCCCGCGATATTTGAGCCAAGCACCAGATTTCCCTCGTCGCCAAACTCTTTGCTAGTCTCGTAGCTAAGCTCAAAGATGTGATTCATTATGCCGTGCAGTCTATGATCTACCTTTTCAAAGCTCCACGCGGTCATGCCGGCGTTTTGCATCATCTCAAGGCCGCTTGTGCCCACGCCGCCCGCGTTTGCCGCCTTTGCCGGAGCGAAGTAAAAATCCTTTTGCGCGAGCATGAAATTTATCGCATCAAGCGTGCTTGGCATATTTGCGCCCTCAGCCACGAAGCGACAGCCGTTAGCATAAAGCGTCTTGATATCGGCTAGGTGAAGCTCGTTTTGCGTCGCGCACGGAAACGCCCCGTCGCACGGCACGTCCCACACACCGTTTCTGCCCTCTTTATACTCGCTTACGCTTACGTATTTTGCGTTCGGTCTAAATTTGACGTATTCGCTAAGGCGCGCGCGTTTTACTTCTTTTAGCTCTTTAAGCACCGCTAGATCGATGCCCTCAGCGTCGTAAACGTATCCGTTTGAATCAGAAACCGTGATAGGTAGCGCGCCTACTTGATAGAGCTTTTCTACTGTGTATATGGCGACGTTTCCGCTACCGCTTATGCTGCACTTTTTGCCCTCTAGCCCAAGGCCAGCTTTTTGCAGCATGTTTTGCGTAAAATAGACCAGTCCGTATCCGGTCGCCTCCGTGCGCGCTAGGCTGCCGCCCCAGTTTAGGCCTTTGCCCGTTAGTATGCCGTCAAATCTGCCCGTGAGTTTTTTATACTGCCCAAACATATAGCCGATCTCGCGCGCGCCCACGCCGATGTCGCCTGCGGGCACGTCTACGGTGTTGCCGATGTGGCGGTATAGCTCGCTCATAAACGCTTGGCAAAAGCGCATTATCTCGCCCTCGCTCTTGCCCTTTGGATCAAAGGTGCTGCCGCCTTTTGCGCCGCCGATATTTACGCCAGTGAGCGAGTTTTTGAAAATTTGCTCAAATCCAAGAAATTTTAGCACGCCAAGATCGACGCTTGGGTGGAGCCTTAGACCGCCTTTGTATGGGCCAACAGCTGAGTTAAACTGCACGCGGTAGCCGTTATTTACCTTTGGTCTGCCATCGTCGCCTGTGTATGTCACGCGAAAGATCACCGTGCGCTCAGGGATGACGATGCGCTCTAGGATCGCGTGTTTTTGGTACTTGCTCTCTCTTTTGATAAGCGGCTCTAGGCTGTTTAAAACCTCAGTCGCAGCTTGGACAAAGACGCCTTGACCTGGGTTGGTCTTCTTTATCCACTCCATCGTTTGTTCGATGTACTCGCTCATTTTTGCTCCTTTTTCCTTTTTTTGTAGTTAAATATTAGCTCGGCTAGAAAAAATTTTTATTTAAAGATATTTTAATATTTTTATTTTGGGCAATGAGTGTTACATATCGAAACTAAATTTATAAAATTTACTAAATTTGCGCCATCTCTTGCCAAAAATCAAGTGCCACGTCGTCTGCTTGGACAAAATTTAGGATATTCTGGGCTGATGGCGGGGCTTCGTCATTTAGCCTTGCTATATAGGTGCTAGCAAGCGCTATGAAAAATTTTTCAAAGTCACTCGCAACGCGTCTGCTGCAAAGCTCCTCATCTTCAAGTAGCCACGCATAGACCGCACCACTTGTGCAATCAAGCAAAAATATCCAAGGATCACCCACGGCAAAAACTATCAAATTTGCTGGGCGAGCTTCACCCTGCCACCATTTGCCTCCAAACTCATCTACGCTGTTTAGGCGCACTAGCTCGCTTGCGTAGTCGCCTCTACAGCCAAAGCTGACATTGCAAATTTCAAAGTTACCAAGGTCAAATTTGCTTAAAAGCTCTGTAAATTTGGCTGGGAAATTTACACCAAGGCTCTTTTGCGCTTGCATGATCGATGTGGCGTCCTTTTGCGGTAAAAGTCTCATACCAGTTATGCCCTCTTGCTCTAGCGGCAAGAAAATTTGATCTAGTTTTCTAGCGATCTCGTCTAATTTTAAAAACATACCAGTCCTTAAATTTGCTAAATTTGGCAAATTTTATCAAATTTAGCCAAGTGCGCTTTGAAATTTGGGTTATAATCGCCATAAATTTAAGGAGCTAGCGTGGTTAGATCATATCCTCTTGATATGCCTGGCGTGGAGTTTCGCGGACACGGCGTAACTGGCATTTACGAGATGGACGAGCGCATTGCATTTGTGCATTTTGCTTTTGGGGTGCCTAGCGAGCTAGAGATAGCTCAAAAACTAACGCCAAACTACGTGCTACTAGATACATTTTCACGCGACTTTAGCGAGCATAAAAGATCAACGCTTACCTATAAACAAAGCGAAATTTTTATAGCTAGCAATGCGCGTTGCTACCCAGAAAATGGCTACTTCGTGCTAAATACTAGATACTACAAGGGCTACATAAATTCCCCAGCAAAACTTATAAAGATAAGTGACGGGCTGATGAGCGAGCTCGGCGTTGCTAATGAGCCTGTAAAAGAGATATATAACGACGCTAAAACGTATGAATTTGATGGTTTTTGCGTGCGAATGAGCTCGCCATTTATGATGGAGTGTAAAGAAATTTTGGGCGGCACAGAGTTCAAAAGTGCGGCGAAAGATGAAAATTTAAACGCGAGTGTGCCACGTAAAGAGCAGGGCGCAAGGATAGGCAAGACCATCTGGCGGCTAAAGCTTGGCGCATATCTCTACACGCCAGTTTGCCTGAATGATGGGGTGCTTTACTTTGGCACCGCTGGCAAGGGCGGAGATCTATACGCCGTGGATGCAAAAAGTGGCGAAGTGGTGTTTAAGTTTAAAACCAGTGGCACGGAGCATTTTGTTTGGATCAAAGGTCAAATTTTGCTCGCAAACCGCAAAAATAAGCCAGTTTTGATAAGCGCTAAAGATGGCTTGCTATTAAAAGAGATAGAGTTTGAGAAATTTAGACTTGGCGCAGATCAGCTCATGCTAGTAAGCGGTGGCAGGCTCTATGCTGTGGCAAATGACGGAGCTAAAATTTACGCAGTTTGTGCGGAAATTTAGCCTTGGCGAAATTTATCGCCAAAGCCGCAATAAGATAAATTTATCTCTTCTTTTTATATCTTTTTATCGCCTCTACGATGACCTCTTCTAGGTCGTCATTTGGCTCTT
>NZ_CAUPZM010000027.1:0-24743 GCF_963515975.1 Campylobacter showae | reverse complement strand
ATAAGGCGACGTATTTTTGCGTTTAGACGAGGCGCTTTGAAATTTGGCGACGGGAGTTACCGTGTGGGTAATGACCGAGCCGAATTTTAAAGCAACGAAGTATAAACCAAAAAGACAAGCCGCCGCTATTGCTCCGCGATTTGTACCTTCTTCTTACACTTCACGCACTCGTGAAACGTCCCTTTTTTGAGCTCTTTTTTGATCATATCGCCGCCGCATTCGTCGCATTTCTCGGCAACCGGCTCGTAGTTTGAGACGAAGTCGCATTTTGGGTAGTTTGCGCAGCCGTAAAATTTACCCCTGCGGCTAAATCTCTCCACGATGTCGCCGCCGCATTTTGGACATGGTACGTCGATCTTTTTGAGTTCTTTCTTCGGTTTTGCCGCAGCTTCGCCTTCTTGCGCGCCTTGTTCTGCCTTGACGATATTGCGCGAGTATTTGCATTTTGGGAAATTTCCGCACGCGATAAACTCGCCGTAGCGTCCCTTTCGTAGCAGTAGTTCGCCGCCGCACTCGGGGCACTTTTCGCCGATCGGAGTGGCGACTTTTTGGCTTTTTATGCCTGTTTTGCCGGCTGAGATTTTATCCATAAACGGATGATAAAAATCGCTCAAAAGCTTTTGCCAGTCGGCTTTGTCTTCGGCGACGTGATCGAGCTTTTCTTCCATATTTGACGTAAATTCGCTATCTACGATATCGCTAAAATGCTCCTCCAAAACGCCCATCATTGTAAAGGCGATCTCGTTTGGCACGAGCTGCTTTTTCTCGACTTTGACGTAGTCGCGAGAGGTTAGCAGCGAGATAGTCGGCGCGTAGGTGCTAGGACGCCCGATGCCTAGGCTTTCTAGTTTTTTAACGAGCCCTGCCTCCGAGTAGCGAGACGGGGGTTCGGTGAAGTGTTGCGAGCTTTTGATGCTTTGCAGGCTCATTTCGTCGCCGATTTTTAGGTCGGGTAAAATTTTATCCTTATCCATATCGCCGTAAACGCGGTAAAATCCGTCAAACAGTACCTTGCGGCCGCTTATTTTAAACTCGCCTTTTGCGCCCGCGACGAATACGTTTTGCGTCTGGCTAATGCTAGCGCTCATCTGGCAGGCTAAAAAGCGGTTGTAGATGAGCGTGTAGAGGCGCAGTGCATCTTTTTCGAGATATTGCGCGGCGATGGCGGGCGTGAAGCTGAGGTTTGTCGGGCGGATCGCTTCGTGGGCTTCCTGCGCGCCTTTGCTTTTAGTTGCGTAAATTTTAGCCTTGGCGGGCAGGTAGCGTTCGCCGTACTCTTTCTCGATCGTCTCGCGCGCGGCAGCGACGGCTTCTTTGGCGAGGTTTAGGCTATCCGTTCTCATGTACGTTATCGCGCCCATAAAGCCCTGGTGCGTCTGCACGCCTTCGTATAAATTTTGCGCGATCATCATTGTTTTTTTCGGGCTAAAGCCTAGGCGGTTGCTCGCGCTTTGTTGTAGCGTCGAGGTCATAAATGGCGGTGCGGGCTCGGTTTTGCGCTCTTTGGCTTCGATCTCGCGGATGCTAAATTTGTCGCTTTTTAAATTTTCTACGATAAATTTAGCTCGGTCGCCGTTTGTTATCGTTAGCTTTTCTATCTTTTGCGTTTCAAATTTAACCAGCTCGGCGTCGAGGTCTTTTTTGAAAACGGCATCGATGCTGTGGTATTCGATCGGTTTAAAGTCGCGTATCTCGCGCTCTCTATCTACGATGATTTTTAGCGCGGCGCTTTGCACTCGTCCCGCACTTAGTCCTTTTTGGATTTTTAAATTTAGCAGCGGGCTTAGTTTGTAGCCCACGATTCGATCTAGCAGGCGGCGTGCTTGTTGTGCGTTTACGCTATCCATATTTATAGTGCGCGGGTTTTTTAGCGCAGCCTCGATAGCGCTTTTGGTGATCTCGTGAAACACGATGCGAGGCAGGCTCTCGGGCTTTTTGCCGATGGCTGCGGCGATGTGGTAGGCGATGGCCTCTCCTTCGCGGTCCTCATCGGTCGCGAGGTAGATTTGGTCGGCGTTTTTGGCTAGTTCTTTGATCTCTTTTACGATCGCGGAGTGATCGGCGCTGATCCTATACTCTGGCGTAAATTTTTCGCCCTCGATCTTGATACCGAATGCCGTCTTTGGCAGATCCCTGATGTGGCCTTTTGATGCGATGACGTCGTAGTCTTTGCCTAGAAAGTTTTTTATCGTTTTGGCTTTCGCGGGAGATTCCACGATGATTAAGCTTTTCATTAATATAGCCTTTTTATTTTTTTGCGGTAATTGTAGCAAAAATTTTAGCCGAAAAAGAAATTTGAAAATTTTTTCATTTGCCTCTAAAGTTTTTTTAATTTTGTCCGATATAGTTTTCGTGCGACAAGAAGTCGTAACTAAACTTTAAAAGGATTTACAATGAGTTTTCGTATTAACACTAACGTAAACGCACTCAACACACACGCAAACGCAGTCGGTAACAACAGAATGTTATCTAACTCTCTTGGCAGATTAAGCTCGGGTTTGAGAATCCAAACAGCAGCGGACGACGCTTCTGGCCTATCGATCGCCGATAGCCTTCGCTCTCAAGCTTCTGCTCTTGGTCAAGCTATCGCTAACGGTAACGATGCTATCGGTATCATCCAAGTAGCTGACAAAGCTATGGATGAGCAGCTAAAAATCCTTGATACTATCAAGGTAAAAGCTACTCAATCTGCTCAAGACGGTCAAACTACCCAGTCTCGTCAAGCGCTTCAGGCAGACATCGTTCGCCTAATGGAAGAGCTAGACAACATCGGCAATACGACGTCTTTCAACGGTCAGCAGCTACTAAACGGAACATTCTCTAACAAAGAGTTCCAAATCGGCGCTTATTCAAACCAAACAGTTAAGGCTTCTATCGGCGCTACAACGTCAGATAAGATCGGTCTAACAAGATTTGAGAGCTCAAAACTTTTAACTGGATTTGCTAAAGTTGATCTTAAGTTCTTAAATGTTGACGGAGTAAACGATGTTAAAGTAGCGCAAGCGACTGTTTCATCTGGTCTTGGTAACGGACTAGGAGCTTTGGCAGAAAATATCAACAAGGTTTCAGATAAGACCGGCGTTAGGGCTACGTTTGATGTTACTTGGGTAGCATCTAAAGCAATAAGCGGCGGTCTAGTTAAATCTCTTACTATCAACGGCGTTAAGATAGGCGACCTTGAAGTAAAAGCAAATGATTCAAACGGTGCTTTGGTAAACGCTATCAATGCCGTGAAAGATCAGACTGGAGTTGAAGCGTCAGTAAATACCGAAGGTAAAATGGTTTTAACAAGCAGACAAGGTCGTGCTATTGAGATCAAAGGTAAAGATATTAGTGCTGGTCTTGGCGGAAAAGGTGTTAAGGCGAACGGTTCTTCTTTAACTGCTGGCTTCGTTGGTAGATTAAATTTGGTTCGTCTAGACGGACGCGATATTAAGATGAGCGGTGCACTACTTTCTAAGGCATTTAGTGATAAAGGCGGTGCGCAACAATCTGTATCATTGAGAGATGTAAGAGGTCAAATAGATAAAAACTTGGCTACCGCTATGGGCTTCCAAAGAATGAGTAAAAATATAAGCTCTAACCAATCAGCAGGCGTTATGACTCTACGTGGCGCGATGGCTGTTATGGATATCGCTGAGTCAGCTCAAAAAACTCTTGATCAGATCCGCTCAGACCTAGGTTCTGTTCAAAATCAGCTTGTTGCAACTGTAAACAATATCACGGTTACTCAAGTAAACGTAAAATCAGCTGAATCTCAAATCAGAGACGTTGATTTCGCTGCCGAGTCAGCAAACTTCTCTAAGTTTAACATCCTTGCTCAATCAGGAAGTTATGCTATGAGCCAAGCTAACTCCGTTCAGCAAAACGTTCTAAGACTACTTCAGTAGTATTAAACATTTCTAGTAAAGTAAGGCCGTTTTTAGGCTTTACTAAACTAGATATATCTTGAGATTACTACAGTAGTCGAAATTTTCTATATGAGGTAGATCTATCTCATATAGTTGTTTTTTGTCGAGTGTGCTTATAATACGCAAACTAAAGTCCTAGATTCGTTTATTAATCTAGGACTTATTCTGCTTTTACTATATTCGTTTTATTATTTCAAAAAATTTTTATTTAAAAACAAATTGACTAGCTCAATATTTTAAGTGTTTTAAGGCAAGTAATTAAACAAAGAGATAGTCAAATTCGGCTACAAAATTCCCTTGCCTCCCTGGAAATACAATAAAACAAACAAGTGCGGCATGCAGGTTGCCGCGTCTAGAAAATTTAATTACAAAGGTTTGCCTTTTTAGGGCCTAAAAAGACAATTTAAAATCTTCTTTGGCTTTCCCGATCTCATTTTTGGTTATGAGATTTCGTTTTTTTAATTCTCTAACCAAATTTTTAGATGCTTTTTTTGTGACTTCTATTTCGGCATTTAGTCCGCCTGCAGCTGAAAATAGCCAGTATTTATGCATTTCTATCCACTCGATCAATTTATTTACTTTTTGCATTACCGTATCGCTTGGGGCTACAGAAATTTTAGCAAGCTCGAGTTCTTGATGATAAATCGATATGGATACGATATTTTCAATAAAAGGCTTAAATTTTGCCCTAGAAATGATCTCTTTTGTCTTGTCTATTTTATTTGAAATTGCAACTAACTGCGGGAAAAGCTCCTTGGTTATTTTATTTTCGTCTCTTAGTTTTATAATCTCGTCTATTTTAGGTACGATATCTAAGAATACTGTTTCAATTATTTGTTTGGCTTCACTCTCGATGCTGAGTTTTTTTACTATAAATTTATATGCTTTTACTAGATTCTTATTAACATCATCATCTTTTACGGGTTTGATATGTGGCAGTTTTTTAGGTTTTTTGTTTTTGCAAAGTTTCTTTAGTGTTTCTAAAAACGGCTTTTCTATGCTACCTTCTATTCTTGCACCGCCTTCGGTACAGTTGTAAGTCGCTATATCCTTTTTATTTGATTGTTCAATATCGGCTTCAAATTGATTTCTAAATTTATCCCAAATATATGTTGTTCGCACTTCGCCCTCGCCGCCGTAAGCTTTAATGTAGAGGTATTCGTCTGCTTGAGCGAATGCGTGTCCTGTTGCGTGAGACTTGCCGTCTGGGGCAAAGGCTAAGTCTTGTCCAATCAAAATTATATTTTTATGTCCTAGTACGTAGGCCAGCTGATAAGCTTGGTTTGCTGTAGAGTGCCCAAGTCCCAAGTAGCCGTATTTTCTTAGATTAAACGCCGTTTCGTTTTGTTGAGGCCTCATAGTAAGAACTAGCCGGCGCGGTAGGATATTTTTTATCGTTTGTTTGTGGGTTAATGAAGCGACTACAAAATAAACATCTTCGTCAAGTTTTTTGTTTTTATGTTTAAAAAAGCTAGACGTTGCCTCTACGCGCTCGATCGAAGTGACATAGTCTGGCTTAATTCCATGCTTTAGTAATATTGGATAAGAGGCATCAAGGCTAATAACGGTAACGTAAGGAGCAAATTTTTTGAGCGTATCGAGTTGCTTATCTAGACTAGGGCCTGTCGAGACGATTACTGCCGTATCCATTGATTTGTAGCGTTTTTTTACAAGATCTACATAGGAGTAGTTTGTGATCATCGTCGGCAAATTTTCTATATGCTGTCTAACGCCTATTAGATTATCGTCGATACTGTTGCCGTGACCTGCAACCATTTGAGATATAGCCTTGGTAAATTCTTGATTTATTTTCATGCAATCTTCGCTAAAATCGTCGTAAAAACGCGAGTGTATATGGAGGTCATAAATTTTGGCGTATGACGCAAATTTGTGATTGCAGATCAGATAATAAAACTGCGTATATGTGGCAAATTCAGAGAAAAATAGCGTTAATCGCTCGCTCGCGAGTTCTTGCGACAAATCGACTAAATTTAGCGTTGCGTAAATGATTTCTATTTCAGGTTCGACGACGACGATTTTTTGATGGGTTTCGTTTTTTAAGAGTGCTTTATATAGTACCCCGTTGCCTAGTCCGTAAAAATACATAATTGGATAGCGTTTATACTCTTTTTCGATGGAGTCCAGTGTTTCTTGTACGTCTTTAACTGGATTATCGTAGACGTATTTTAGGGTTTTGTTATTTATGATATTTATATCGATGGGGTCTTTGCCGATAAAGATGTCATAATCCTTCATTTCTTCCATTCCCCAAAGGCGTGCGGCTAAAATTTCATCCTGCTGAAAGAGGGCGTTAAGGTTGCGTTTAAAGACTGGATTTTGCGGCCCCTCCGTGTTTGTCATCTCTTGTTTTTTTGTACTCTGTTTAGTTTTTTTTGTGCTTTGATGGTTTAAATTTAACTTTTTATCCGCTTCTTTTGCCATTTTCTCTCCTTTTTATAGATCTTCTTTTTTGATTCTCTCACTAAATTTTATCTCTCTTTTTGCTTTTTTACCTAGTAATTCGGGTAAGAATTTAGGGTGCAAGCCGTACCCCGGGCGTACGCTTTTTACGTTTTTTTCGCTAAAGATTTCGCCCTCTTTGATATCCGCACAAGCGTAAAGCGAGCGCGAAAAGCGGCGATTTTGCACGGCTTTATTGTCTAACTCGTAGTTTACTTTGCCAAGCAGCGCTTCGGCGTCTCGCACGGCTTTTACCATTTCGCTAAATTCCCGCTCGTCCAAGCTAAAGGCCTCATCGACGCTACGAACGCTTTTATCTAGGATAAAGTGCTTTTCTATGATGCGAGCGCCCAGGCTCACGGCGACAACGGGCGCTACGATACCTAGTGTGTGGTCTGAAAAGCCGACCTCGGCGCCAAATTTGCTTTTCATATCCGCAATCGTGCGTAGATTCATCCCATCAAGCGGGGCAGGGTAGCTGGACGTGCATTTTAAAAGCGCGATCTGCTCGTTTCCCGCATCTTTGCAAATTTGCACGACGTCGGCGATTTCCTGCTCGGTTGCTATGCCCGTGGAGATTATGATCGGTTTGCCCTTGAGCGCGACGTATTTCACGAAATCATAGTCCGTGACCTCAAAGCTCGCTATCTTGTAAGCGGGCGGGTTAAACCGCTCTAAAAAATCGGCATCGTCGTTACAAAACGGGCTTGAAAAGCAGATGAGTCCTTCGTCCCGCGCCGCTGCAAAAAGCTGTTCGTGCCACTCTCGCGGCGTCAGAGCTTGCTTATAGAGCTCGTATAAATTTGCCCCGTCCCACAGCCCGCCTTTTATCATGAAGTCCTCGCCGCGCGAATCTAGCGTGAGGCTATCGGGCGTGTATGTTTGCAGCTTTATAGCGTCCGCGCCCGCTCGCTTGGCGGCTTTTATCGTGTCAAGCGCCGTTTGTAGGCTGCCGGAGTGATTTGCCGAGAGCTCGGCGATGATAAATACCTTTTCGTCCGTGTCGAAATTTGCTATTTTCATAAATTTTCCTAACTTTTAGCCATTATATCAAGTTTGCGTAAAGATAACGACATATAGCTCATTTGCTCGTCGCGCCCGTAAATTTCAAAACCGAATTTGCCGTATAGCGCGATCGCTTTTTCATTTTCGTTGTAGGCGCACGATTTTAGCTCGCTGACTTTAAGCGTTTTGGCGGCGTATTCTACGATGGTTTGCATTAGGATTTTGCCTTTGCCTTTTAGCTCCGGATTTGCATAAATGCCAAATTCGCACGAGTCCGCCGCGATATCCACGAAATCTATCACGCCGATGTAGTCGCTATCCTCTTTTATCAAAAAATACCTTTTTGTTTTGTCGTTTTTCAAATTTGCGATAAAGTTTCTGTGCTCTTGCTCGCTCACGCTTTTGTTTTTCATGTATTTTGCGACTCGTTCGTCGTTTCGCCAACGCAAAATCATCAAAATTTGCTCGTCCGTTAGATCGGTGAAATTTATAAGCTCAAGCATATCTCGTCCGCCTCGTAGATCTCGCGCCCGTTTGCGGCTAGCCACTGCGCCATCTCGTTTTGATTGTCCGCGACGCGCACGGCTTTAAATTTAGCGCCCAAAACCAGCGCTTCGTTTACGAGCGAGCTAGCCGAAATCACCAAAATTTCGCTCTCGTTCATCAGCCGCGCGACCTCGTTTGAGTTTATAAAAAGGCTAAAATTTGGCTCGCTATCCGCTAAAATTTGCAAATTTGCTAAATTTACGTTTGCACTCGTCGTGACGGCGGCCACTTTTTTGTTTTTTGCGAGTAAATTTGAGGCGATTTTGGCCGTCAAATTTAGCGCGTCCGTGCCGCCTAGCGCGATAAGGTAATTAAATTTTTTCTCTCGTTTGATTTTTGCTTCGCCGTAAAACTCGCTCCTAACTAGCGGCGAAAATATCAGCTCGCAGTTTGCGGGCACTAGATTTGCGTATTTTTGGGGCTGGGCGTAGATATTTACGTTTAGCAAGTAGTCGCAAAAATGCTCTTTGTAGTTGTCGTCAAAGCTTAAAATTTTGACGTTCGTTTGCTCTTTGATTAGCTTTTCGTCCGCCGCGCTAATACCGTAATGATCGATTATAAGAAGCTCAAATTTATGCTCTTTTATCAAATTTACCAGCTCGTTTATATCCGCGCTTTTTAGCGTAAAAACGGGGCAGGGTATCTCGCCTGCTAGGCTGCCCGCCATGTCGATGCAAGCAAAGCTGACGTCTTTAAAATTTTGCGCCAAAATGGGATCGCGCCTAACGTGCCCGTGCCCGATTTTCGAGCTGCTATCGGCGCGGACGAGGGTTTTTAGGTTTGAAATTTCGCTAAAATTCACCAAGTTTTTCCGCCAAATTTAAAATTCTAAGCGTCAAACATACGGCGGCGATGAGGTAAACTGCGCCGGCGGAGGCGAAAAACAGGATCTGAATCTCATTTAGCCCGCGGTAGCTGGCCGCTAGATAGAAAATGTGCAAGATCCCAGCAACCGCAAAGATTTGCATGAGCGTTCTGGCTACCGATATTTTGGCTTTTAGGTAATCTTTTTGCATTTGTCCTCAGTCGTAATTTATCCGGTAAAGCTTCTGCGCAAACTCGAAATCCTCTAGCGTGTCGATATCGCATACTAAATTTCGCGGAAGCAAAAACGCCCTTGAGTGCGGCGCAAAGATCGGTTTTTTCTCCAGCCACGCCTCGCGCCTGCCGAAATAAAACGCGCCTGCGTCGTGATAAGCTCGCTCTAGATCTTGCGAGCGAGTTAGCGCAAACTGCGGGTAAAACATATCTACGGCGCCGTCATCGCCAAGCCTGATCGCGCGCTGGATGGGGAAGCTAAACTCGGTCGCTGAAAATAAAAACTCGCACTCCGCTTCTTTAAATTTGCCGTATGCCTCGCGTAAAATTTCTCCCGTGATAAGCGGCGCGGTCGCGTAAAGGCAGCAAACGTGCGAGTATCCGCCCAGCCTCGCCGCCGCGTCCGCTACGGCGTCGCTGCTCGTGGCGTAGTCGTCGCTTAGCGAGGCGTCTCTCATAAACGGGACCTGCGCGCCGAATTTGACGGCGACTTCTGCGATCAGGGCGTCGTCGGTGCTTACTATAACGCGCTCAAAAACTCCAGAATTTAGCGCCGCCTCGATGCTGTAAGCTATCAGCGGCTTGCCTAAAAAATATTTAACGTTTTTGCGCGGTATGCGCTTGCTGCCGCCGCGAGCCGGGATGACGCAAAGGGCGCGGTTTTGGTTATCTATCATCAAATTTACCGCCCTAAACCCTGCAGCCTTGCGGAGCGTCAAAACTCTTTAAAACCTCAAAAAGCGTATCCGCTACGAATTTTGCGTCCTCTAGGCTCATGCACTGATGGCACGGGATACTAAGCTCGGCGGCGTAAAAATCCTCGGCGCTAGGAACCGAGATATCGCCGTAGCGCTCGCGGTAAAAGCTAAATTTGTAAGTGGGCTTATAGTGCACCTGCACGCCGATGCCGCGCGCGTGAAGGGCGGCAAATATGTCCTCTTTGGCGCACCAAAACTGGCGAAATAGCAAAATAGGATAGAGGTGGCGCGAACTAACGACGTCGCCTGGTAGCTTCACGGTGCTAAAATACGGGTTTTTATCAAATTTCTCGTCGTAAAATTTAGCGATTTTCTCGCGCGCCGCGATGGTTTCGTCTAGTCTTTTTAGCTGATTTAGCCCTAGCGCGCAGGCGACGTCGGGCAAGCGGTAGTTGTATCCGAGCAAGCTCTGATCGCTGTCCCAGAGGCGTTTTTTGGCTATGCCGTGCGAGCGGTAAAGGCGTGCCAGGCGCGCGATCTCGTCGTCGTTAGTCGCTAGCGCTCCGCCCTCAAAGGTAGTTAGCGGCTTAACGGGGTGAAAGCTAAAAATACTAACATCCGCTTTTGCGCCGACTTTGACGCCGCCTTGCGAGCTACCCAGCGCGTGCGAAGCATCGTCAAGCACCTTTATACCGCGCTCGCGGGCTAGTTTTAAGATAGCGCCCAAATTTACGGGATTGCCGCCGAAATCAACCGCGGTTATGACTTTCGTTTTAGGCGTGATGAGGCTTGCAAGCGCGTTTTCGTCGATATTTCCGTCAAATTTAACGGGCGCAAATTTAACCTCCGCTCCCGCCATTAGCGCCGCATTCGCCGTCGCCGCAAACGTGATGGGCGTCGTTACGACCTCGTCGCCCTCTCGCACTCCAAACGCTAGATACGCCACGTGTAGCGCGGACGTCGCCGAGTTCATCGCTACGACGTGCTTTACGCCGACGTACCGGGCGATCGCTTCTTCAAATTCTCCGACCTTGTCGCCGCCCGTTAGGATGTCGTCTTTTAGAGCGCTCACGACGGCAGCGATGTCGGAGTCGGTTATTTGTTGTCTGCTGTAAGGTATCATTTTTGTCCTTTTTCGGCTTGTCTTTATTACGGCTTGTCTTTTTCCGCTATACGTCGTTAAATTTAAAATTTTCTCGGTCACGTATTTTATATACGCTCCCTCGCAAATTTTAAATTTGCCTCGTCTAGCGAAAAAATACTTCGCCTTATTTTTCTAAATTTAAAGGCTTAGGCTTAAATTTTGTAAATTTCGGCCAAATTTATTTACTCGCTTCGATCATCTCCAAAAGCCCGTCTTTACCTAGCCAAATTTTATTTTTATCCGAGCTGTACTCGAAATTTTCCTCCACGAGACGCCCTTTTTCGCCTAGCGCATTTATGCTAAAGTCGTCGTCCTTGCTCGTAAATTTGATCGACGGGCTGATCACGTAGTGGTCGTCAAACTCGTACGTTAGGTGCGCGTCGTCCTTGCCGACCATGACCTCGTGCATCTTTTCGCCCGGGCGGATGCCGATTATTTTTACGCCAAGACGTGGCGCCATAGAGCGAGCAAGCTCTATCATCGTCATCGACGGGATTTTCGGGATGAAAATTTCGCCACCTTTCATACGCTCGAAGTTTTTAAGTACGAAATTTACGCCCTGTTCTAGCGTGATCCAAAATCGCGTCATATCCGCGTGCGTGATCGGCAGCTCCTTCGCGCCTTCCGCGATTAGCTTCTTAAACAGCGGTACGACCGAGCCGCGAGAGCCCACGACGTTGCCGTAGCGAACGACGCTAAATCGCGTTTTTTTACTACCGGCGATGTTGTTTGCCGCGACAAATAGCTTATCGCTGGCAAGCTTGGTCGCGCCGTATAAATTTACCGGGTTGCACGCCTTGTCGGTCGAGAGCGCGATGACTTTGCTCACGCCGCACTCAAGCGCCGCGTCGATGACGTTTTGCGCGCCGTTGACGTTGGTTTTGATGCACTCCATCGGGTTGTATTCGGCGATAGGTACGTGCTTCATGGCTGCTGCGTGGATGACGTAGTCGATGCCGTTCATCGCGGTCATTAGGCGCTTTTCGTCGCGTACGTCGCCGATGAAAAATCGCATCGCGGGGTCTTTGAAAACCTGCGCCATCTCGTACTGCTTGAGCTCGTCGCGAGAGTAGATGACCAGCCTTTTGGGTTTAAATTTGGAGAGTAAAATTTCGGTGTATTTTTTGCCGAACGAGCCGGTGCCGCCGGTGATGAGGATAGATTTTCCGTTAAACATTTATTTTTGCCTTTCGCGGCTTGGTTTTCGCCGTATGCGGTAAATTTAAAATCGTTCAGCCGCGTATCTTGCATACGCTTCTTCGCAAATTTTAAATTTGTCTCGCTCGACTAAAACGGCTCGCCGTTTATTTAAATTTTATTCAGCCGGAGCAAAAACCGTGCCTTAAATTTGATTCAAATTTTTATCCATAAATTTAATGCGGGCGTAGTGTTTTTTGCTTTTACTTTGCGCTTTGCGCTCGTAACGAGACTTTGCTACGAGGAGGCGAGGCAGATTAAATTTTAAGCAGATAAAATTTGTCCCGCTTAAAATTTGCGACCCAACGAAGTATAAGCAAAAAAGACAAGCCCCTAAACTACTTCAAAATCCTAGGCAGGGTTATCCCCTCCTGCGCCTGATATTTGCCCTTTTTGTCCGCATACGTCACCTCGCACGGCTCGTCGCCCTCGATAAATAGCACCTGCGCGATACCTTCGTTCGCATAAATTTTAGCCGGCAGCGGCGTCGTGTTTGATATCTCGATCGTGATGTGCCCCTTAAATCCGGGCTCAAAAGGCGTGACGTTTACGATGATGCCGCAGCGAGCGTAGGTGCTTTTGCCTAGGCAGATGGCTAGCACGTTATCTGGCATGTTAAAGTACTCGATCGTGCGCGCTAGAGCGAACGAGTTTGGCGGCACGATGCACACGTCGCCCTTAAAGTCCACCACGTTTTTCTCGTCGAAATTTTTTGGATCGACCACGGTACCGCCGATATTCGTAAAGATTTTAAACTCGTCGCCCACGCGGATATCGTAGCCGTAGCTAGACACTCCGTAGCTAACCACGCCGCGTCCGACCTGCTCCTCGGCAAACGGCACTATCATCGCCTTTTCGTGCGACATTTTGCGTATCCAGGCGTCAGATTTCAGCCCCATTTTTTACCTTTATTTTAAATTTACGCGATTATAACATAATTTAAATTTACCTAAAATTTGAGCATGCATTCCCGCTATTTGCTAAATTTAAATTTGAAAAACTCGGCTTATTATTTTCTACAGTTATAAATAATACCAAAATATTTTTCTTATACTTTAAATATGATTTATCTGTAAAATTTAATAAATAATAAGCTTTGCAGGGGTACAATTTCATTTACCAAATACCTTCAAAAGGAGCAAAAATGAAAATCAAGTCTTTGGCGCTTATGCTTGTAGGCGTTAGTGCTTATGCGCATTTTGGTATGGTCGTACCGTCAAATTCGACCGTAGACGACGAAAAAGAGGCGAATTTGCAGATTACTTACAAATTTAGCCATCCTTTTGAGGGCGATATGATGAACCTAGCCCTTCCAAACGAGGCGGGCGTTTTTACAAACGGTAAAAAAGAGGCGATAAAAGACCTAAAAGAGCTTAAAGAGGACAAATTTAGCTACTTTACGGCTAACTACGGCGTAAAAGAGCCGGGCATCTATCAGTTTTATATGGATCCAAAGCCGTATTTCGAGCCTGCGGAGGATAAATTTATAAGACATATAACGAAAACCGTCGTCGATGCCTACGGCTACGGCGATGGCTGGGATCAACTGACCGGGCTAAAAGCCGAGATAGTGCCGCTAACGCGCCCATACGGACTTTATAAGGGAAATTTATTTTCAGGCGTGGTTTACTATAAAGGAAAGCGCGCTAAAAACGTAACCGTCGAGGTGGAGTACTATAATACCAAAGGGCTAAAAGCTCCGTCCGATGCGCACGTGACGCAGGTCGTAAACACTAACGAGCAGGGCGAATTTAGCTTTGCGATGCCGCTTGAGGGCTGGTGGGGATTTGCCGCGCTCATAGACGACGACCAAAAGATAAAACACGAGGGCAAAGAGTATCCCGTGGAGCTTGGAGCCGTCATCTGGGTGCAAACCAAAGAGTATAAATAAATGCACATTAGCGAAGGCGTTTTAAAACCCGAGATTATCGTGCCTTGCTCGGCCCTTTGCGTAGTTTGGGCGTCTGGCTTGCTTTACAAGCTAAAAACCGGCGAGATACCCAAAGTAGCGGCCGTCAGCGCGATGTTTTTTACGGCGTCTTTTATCCATATGCCTATCGGCGTTACGTCGATACATCTCGTGCTAAGCGGCCTTGCGGGGGCGTTTTTGGGCGCAAATGCGGTTTTGGCTATTTTCATCGCGCTGTTTTTTCAGGCCTTGCTTTTTGGTTACGGCGGCCTGAGCGCCCTTGGCGTAAATTTACTGATCATCGCCTCTCCCGCGCTTCTTAGCCCCTATCTTTTAAAGATGTCTTTTAAACGATACAGGTCGTTTTTCTGGTTCTTGATAGGGTTTTTGCCTATACTTTGTTCCTCTGTTTTGCTATCCTTGACGCTCGTTTTAAACGGTAAAGAATTCGCCCCCGTAGCCGCGCTCGTTTTTACTTCAAATTTAGCCCTTATGGCGCTTGAGGGGATCATCTCGCTTTTTGCGCTTTCTTTTATTTACAGGGTTAAAAAGGATCTTTTGATTTGCTAAAAATATTTCTTATCATGCTTTTTGCAAGCATCCTAAATGCGCACTCGCTAAAAGGCTTTGCAAAGCAAGAGGGCGAATTCGTCGAGATAAAAAGCTATTTTTACGGAAATTCCCCTTGTAAAAATTGCCCCGTATCTTTCATAAAAGACGGCGCCCGGATCGCAAGCGCGCAAACCGACGAAAAGGGCTTTGCTAGGGTTAAAATCCCCGCAGATGAATTTGAAATCCTGATCGACGGCGGACTAGCGCACGAAAAAAGGATAAAATTTACCGCAAACAAAGCCGAGCTAAAAAGCGCCGAAAGTAACGCGTCAAGCGACGTCTCAAGCGTCAAATTTGACGAGAGCGAGGAGGATTTTAAGGCTTACGCGCTTAAATTTATCCTTGCGTTTGCCGGGATTGGGCTGTTTTTCGGCGGAATTTATCTAGTAAAAAGAGGCAAATGAACCTATCTGTTTTGCTTGTTTGCTTTACTTTTTTTAGCTTTAGAGTCTCGCTTTCAAGCGGCACGGACGCTATTTTTATCGCGCCGGTGATCTTTTTAGCAATTTTAAATTTTAAAAATCTTTTTGAAATTTTAAAATCCGTTTTAAAACTAAATATTTTTATAATCTTAGTCGTTTTAAGCCTCGTTCTTTACGAAGAATACGCGCTTGCAAAGCTGATATTTATAAGGTCGAATTTGATCATACTTTTTGGGCGGCTGGCCTTTTATAGGAGCGATTATTTCAGTATCGCGCTTGCCGTTTCGTCGCTAAATTTAGGCGATAAGCTAACGGCGATTTTTTATTTTAGCGCTAAATTTACGGCCGATCTTAAAACGATATTTTTAAGGCTAAAAAAGACTCTAAAAGTTCGCGGATTTGAGCCCAAAACCTCGCTTTTTACCTATAAAATTTACGCAAATTTAGTCGCTATGCTTTTTTTAGAGGCGTTTTATAAGGCCAGCGTCCTTGAAAAAACCTTTGTTTGTAGGGGATTTGACGGCAAACTTTACGGAGATAAAAGCCTCAAAATAGGCGCGAAAGACGCCGCTATAATCGCTTTGACGGCGTGTTGTTATATTTTTAGTTTAGGAGTCCTGATATGAGCTGCACGATAAGCCTAAAAAACGTCTGCGCTAAAATAGGCGAAAGAACGCTTTTTGAAAATCTAAATTTAAACGCGACGCACAAGGACAAAATCGCTCTCATAGGCCCAAACGGCTGCGGTAAAAGCACATTGCTTGAGATAATGGCCGGGCTTAAATCGCCCTCTTTGGGCTATATCGAGCTTTTTCACCATAAAATTTCAAATTTAGACGAGTACAAGCCGTTTCGCCGCGACGTGGGCTATCTTTTTCAAGAAAGCAACGATTGTTTCATCTGCCCGAGCGTGCGCGACGACGTGATGTTTTCGCTACTTAGCCGCGGCGAGGACGAGGACGGAGCTAGTGCTAAAGCAGAGGAAATTTTACGCGAGCTTGAAATTTGGCATTTAAAAGACGAGATAGTGTTTAACCTCTCCGGAGGCGAGAAAAAGCTCGTAGCGTTAGCGGGGATACTGGTGGCTAAGCCTAAAATTTTACTACTTGACGAGCCTACGACTGCGCTTGATGCGCAGATGCAAGCAAGGATAGCCGCTATCTTAAAATCCCTCGACGTCACGCAGATAATCGTCTCTCACGACAAGGAATTTATAAGCGACGTAGCGAGCGTAATGTACCGCCTAACCAAAAACGGACTAGAGTCGATATAAAATATTTTTGTTTATACTTATTTAAAAAAGCTCCTAAAATAGCAAAATTTATCAATGTATAATGATATATTTCATAAAATTACTAAATTTTATTACAAAGGAGAATTTTATGAAAAAATTACTACTTATTTCTATCGCGGCCGCGGTTGCATTCGGCGGCGAAAATTTACTCGTGGGTGCTGGCGGCGGATATAAAAAACCGGTCAATGAAGTGATAGAAAATCTCAAAAAAGACGGCGTGCAGATCGAGGGCGCGTTTGCAAATTTGGGCCAGATAACCATCCAGGCAAAAGAGGGCAAGATGGCTGCGATCGTGGGCGACGAGGCGTTTTTAAAGAAAACGGACCTTGATATAAAGGCCTATGAGCGCATCGGTAAGGGCGCTTTGGTACTAGTCACGCCAAAAGGAAAGCAGATAAAAGACGTATCTGAGCTAAAAAATCTCGCCAAAATCGCGATGCCCGACGCCAAAAAAGCGATCTACGGCGTGAGGACGACGGAGTTTTTGAAAAACTCGGGACTAGAGGCCGATCTAGCGCCTAAGATGCTGCCGGTTGCGGGCGTACCGCAAGTAGTCGCCTACGTCACGAACGGCGAAGTGGACGCGGGCTTTATCAACTCTACCGAGGCCGTGGCTAGAGAGGGCGAGTTTGGCAGCGTGATTTACATAGACGAGGCGCTTTATAGCCCCGTTTTTATCTCGGCAGCAAAGCTTCCCGCGTGCGAAGGTAGCGAGGCGTGCGCTAAATTTATAGACGAGATAAAAACTCCTCACTCGAAGGAAATTTTCGCTAAATTCGGGCTAAAATAATTTAAATTGAGGGCTTTTGGCTCGGTTAAATTTACCGTCAAATTTCTGCTTTACGGGAGTGAAATTTGGCGATTTTTAGTGCTCGAATTTGACGTCAAATTTAACAAAAACGCTAAAATTTACTCGTTAAATTTTGCTTGAGCAAAGAGCGAAATTTAACTCAAAAAAAGGAAAAATTTGCAGGAACTTACCTGGCTCGTCCATCCGCTGCTTTTAAGCGCTAAAACGCTTGCCGCGACCTTTGTACTGCTCCTATTTTTAGGGCTTGGCGCGGCTTATTTTTTGGCGTTTTACCGCGGCAGGTTTAAGGCCGTTTTGGAAGCGGCCGTGATGTTTCCGCTCATTTTTCCGCCTATTGCTACGGGATTTTTGCTACTTTACGTCTTGGGACGAAACGGCGTGATCGGCAAGGCGCTAAATTTACAGATCGTTTTTAGCTTTTCAGCCCTCGTTATCGCTTCGTTTTTGGCGGGCTTGCCGCTGTTTGTAAAGCCCGTTCAAAGCGCACTTGAAAGCCTACCCAAAAGCCTAATCGAAGCGGGTCAAAGCCTAGGCAAAAATCGCTTTGAGATCGCCGTTTTTATCCTCATCCCAAACGTCTTTAAAAGCGTTGTTTCGGCGCTCGTTTTGGCTCTTGCTCGCGGCCTTGGCGAGGTCGGTATCACGCTGATGCTAGGCGGAAATATCGTGGGCAAAACCGACACCGTTTCGCTAGCGATCTATAATGCGGTTTACGACGGCGAAAACAGCCGCGCGCTCATTTTGAGCGTGATTTTGGTCGTGCTTAGTTTGGTGCTTTTCGGGTTTATAAATTTTCTCGAGCGAGCTAAAAAATAAATTTGCTATTTTAAATGCATAAAGCGACGAAGACTCCGAATTTACCCCGGGCGTAAAAATAAAATACGGCTTTGCGAGTATAAATTCATTATTTTTTTGCTACAATAAGAAGTTTTGAACTTTAACTATTTAGGAGAAATTTCTATGAAAAAAGAAGACATAAAAGAGCTGATCGAGTTTTTTAACGAGATGGATATGAACCGCATAAAAGTAAAAAGCGGGGATTTTGAGGTCGAGCTTGAAAAATTCGCCGACTGCTGCGAGCTGCCAAAGCCCGTCGTCCAAGCTCCCGCCCCGACTCCGACTCCGGTAAACGTTGTGGTAAGCTCAGAGGTCAAAGCTCCTGCTAATTCTCCAAAAGACAGCATAAAATCGCCTATGGTCGGCACTTTCTACGCTGCTCCGAGCCCTGGCGCGGCGCCGTTTGTTAAAGTAGGCCAACGCGTGAGAAAAGGCGACGTCGTGGGCATCATAGAAGCTATGAAGATAATGAACGAGATCGAAGCTGAATTTGACTGCCAGATCAGCGAGCTGCTCGTTTCCGACGGTCAGCCCGTCGAGTTTGGCTTGCCGCTATTTGGCGTGGAGAAAATTTGATGGAAATAAAAAGAATTTTAATCGCAAATCGCGGCGAAATCGCGCTGCGAGCCTTGCGAACGATAAAGGAAATGGGCAAAGAAGCCGTCGTGGTCTACTCCACGGCCGATAAAGACGCGCTCTACGTCAAATACGCCGACGTGGCGATCTGCATCGGCAAGGAGCGCTCAAGCGACAGCTACCTAAATATCCCGGCCATAATCAGCGCGGCCGAAATCAGCGAAGCCGACGCGATATTTCCAGGCTACGGATTTCTCAGCGAAAATCAAAATTTCGTCGAAATTTGCTCGCATCACAAGCTAAAATTTATCGGTCCTAGCGTAGCCGCGATGGCGCTAATGAGCGACAAAAGTAAGGCAAAGCAGATGATGCAACGTGCGGGCGTACCGGTAATCCCGGGCTCTGACGGCGCCGTAGCCGATACGAAGGCGGCCAAAGAGCTAGCTAAAAAAATCGGCTATCCGGTCATCCTAAAAGCCGCAGCCGGCGGCGGCGGACGCGGTATGCGCGTAGTCGAGCGCGAAGAGGACATCGAAAAGGCGTTTTGGTCGGCCGAGAGCGAAGCGATGAGCGCGTTTGGCGACGGAACGATGTATATGGAAAAATACATCCTAAACCCGCGCCACATCGAGGTTCAGGTCATCGGCGACAGCCACGGTAACGTCCTGCACATCGGCGAGCGCGACTGCTCTATGCAGCGCCGCCACCAAAAGCTGATCGAGGAGAGTCCTGCGATACTACTAGACGACGACACCCGCGCTAGATTGCACGAAACGGCGATCCGCGCGGCAAAAGCGATCGACTACGAGGGAGCGGGAACGTTTGAGTTTTTGGTCGATAAGGATCTAAATTTCTACTTCATCGAGATGAACACGCGCCTGCAAGTCGAGCACTGCGTGAGCGAGATGGTAAGCGGCCTAGACATCATCGAGCTGATGATAAAAGTAGCCGAGGGTGAGGCGCTACCGCCGCAAGAAAGCATCACGCTAAAAGGCCACGCTATCGAGTGCCGCATCACGGCCGAGGATCCAAATACGTTTACGCCAAGTCCCGGTAAGATAACAAAATACGTCTGCCCCGGCGGCCGAAACGTGCGCATGGACAGCCACATCTATCAGGACTACTCGATACCGCCGTACTACGACAGCATGATCGGCAAGCTCATCGTCTGGGACACCGATAGAAACCGAGCCATCCACAAGATGAAGGTCGCGCTCGAGCAGCTCATCATCGGCGGTATCAAGACCACGCGCGATTTTCACATCGCGATGATGGAGAACCAAGACTTCATCAACAACAACTACGATACCAACTACCTCGCTCGCCGCTAAATTCGCGGCCAGAGCGAGGCGGTTTACGCGCCGAAGCGGGTTTAAATTTGCTTCGGTGCGACTGTTTTACGTCTAAATTTATCGGCAAAACCCGCACCGCTTTACTCTCGCTCAAAATATCAAATTTATAAAACTCTTATCCGTGCAGCGTTAATGGCGCAAACTAGATCGAATTTGATGTCGTAAAGGTACGGATTTGGGTGAGCAAGCAAATAAAATATGGGCGTCAAATTTAAAAATTAGCCGCGCAAATTTTAGTATAATACCCCAAATTTAACGAGGCGGAAGCGATGATAAACGACGAATTTTACATGTCTTTGGCGATTAAAAAAGCTTGGGAGTTTCAAATTTTAACCTACCCAAATCCCGCCGTCGGTTGCGCGGTTTTAGATGCCGGCGGCAGGCTGCTCTCGGTCGCCGCGCATAAAAAGGCGGGCTTTTTACACGCCGAGCCAAGCGCGATTTTATTGGCGCTCTGCAAAAAAAGCGAGGCGTTTTTGAGCGATTTTTTGCGCGAGTATCATGCGGCCTTGGGCGTAAAATTTGAAAGTGCTGATGAGCTTGAAAATGCGGACTTGGAGCCAAATTTCACGTATGAGTACATCCTACAAAATCACGGCGATTTGCTAAAAGGCGCCAAGGCCTACGTGACGCTTGAACCCTGCGCTCACTGCGGCAAAACTCCGCCCTGCGCCGAGCTTTTAAAGCGGCTAAAATTTGCCGAAGTCGTTATCGCTAGAGGCGACGAAAACGCCGTGGCTAGCGGCGGCGCGCATATCTTGCAAAGCGGCGGCGTGGCGGTCAAATTTGACGTACTAAGGCGCGAAGCGGACGAGCTAATAGAGCCGTTTTTATAGTGGCAGAAGGGGAATTTTAGCTTTTTCAAGCACGCTCTTAGCGCAAACGGCGTCGCAGTCGGCACCGCGCAGAGCAAAATCATCTCAAATCTAGCCAGCCGCACGCACTCTCACCGCCTTCGCAGCGCGGCCGAGCTGCTAGTTATCGGCGGCACCACCGTCCGCGCCGACCGCCCGAGGCTTGACGTCAGGCTGATAGAGGGCGGCAAAAACCCAAACGTGATGATCTACTCGCGCGAGCGGGAGTTTGACGCTACTATACCGCTTTTTGGCGTGGCGGGCAGGAGCGTGCGCGTAACAAGCGATATAAACGAAGCTTTCGCGCCGCGCTTAACGATGTTTGAGGGCGGCGAAAACGCGCTAAAAGCCCTAGACGAGCGCGTAAAATGGCTGCTACTCTACCGCTCGAGCGAGCTTTTGGACGCGCCCGCGGTAAGGCTAAATTTAAAACTCAAACCGCTATTTCACAGCGAGCTTGACGGGGACGTTTACGGGTGGTATAAATTTAAGCGGGATTTGGGCTAGAACGCATCAAATTTAGCCAAATGATTTTGTAAATTTAAAGGAGAAAAATGAAAGAGATAACGCTAAACGGAGCTAAATTTAAGGTCGCGGCAAACACGATGGATGAGCTAAAAAACGAGGCTTTGGGCGATAAAAACGGCGAGATGTATAAATTTCTAGCCGAATTTAACGCGAGCGAGCCTGATATCTTTATCCTAGACGGCTTTGCGACGAGGGAAAATTTGGATCTAAAAGACGGCTCAAACGTCGTATTTATCAGGCGCGGCGCGATGCCGGGGCGAGAAGTGCTAAAAGCCATGATCGCCTCCAGAAACAGCCCCGAACTAAACGCAGCTCTAGCTAGCGGCTGCGTGGGCGTGGCGGGACTTGGCGGTCTTGGCTCAAACATCGCGCTAAGCCTAGCCCGCACGGGAGTCGCCAAGCTCGTGCTGGCCGACTTTGACGTCGTGGAGCCTAGCAACCTAAACCGCCAGCAGTACTTCGTCCGCCACATCGGCATGAAAAAAACAGATGCGCTAAAAGAGCTCATCGCCGAGATAAATCCATTTGTTGAGGTCGTGACGCACGACGTGACGCTAACTGCTACCAACGTCGCCGAGATTTTCGCGCCGTGCGGCGTCATCTGCGAGGCCTTTGACAACGTCGCGGGCAAGGCGATGATGGTAAACGAAGCCGGAGCTAGCCTACGGGACAAAAAGATCGTCGGCGCGTCGGGCATGGCGGGGTACTTTAGTTCAAACCTCATAAAAACGGTCAAATTCGCGCGAAACGTCTATCTGTGCGGCGATCTGCAAAACGCTGCGGGCGTAGGACAGGGGCTCATGGCCGCGCGCGTGGCGATCTGCGCAAATCACGAGGCAAACCTTGCTATTAGGCTTTTGATGGGGCTTGAGGAGGTTTAAATTTGACTGCGGCGGCGTTTTAGCTTGCACTGGTTGCGGCTAGGATTTTTGCTTATTTTTTATAAATTTGCTTGAGAATCGCTTGAAGTTGATTTTGTCGTCACGCTTATTTTTGGTTTTGACGAGTTTTTTGTAATTGCTCTAAATTTGAGCAAATTTGTAGCGACAAAATCAGTACATTAGCGACTCTTTTGCCATTACAAATTTAGAATCAAAATTTCGCGTAAATCTTGCCTTACGAGGCAAAAATAAGGACTAAATTTCCGAATTGACGTTCGTTTTAAAAACTTTTTTATCCGTGCCGACTAGAGCCGAGTTTTGCGGTCGTAAAAGGCTAGATTTTAAGACGATAAAATCTAGCCTTTTTTAAATTTACCTCGCCTTAGCTTCAAAAAACGCCGAGATTAGCGAATTTGCGCCTTGATTTATAAATTTTTGCATCGCTTTTTCGTAGACGGACGGCTTTGCCCAGACGGGCTCGGCTACGCCGCTTAGCTTTTCTAGCTCGGCGCGCGCGGAATAATAATCGCTCACCTCGTCGATGAGCCCGAGTTTTGCGGCGTCTCTAGCAAGAAATACACGTGCGTTTGCCCACTCTTTGCTTTTGCTTGTGTCTAGATTTCTATCCGCCGCCACGTCGCTTACGAACATCTCGTAGCTGGCGTTTACGAGCTCTTGTAGCTGCTCGCGCTCGATTTTGCTCCACGGGCGCAGAAACGTCCCCGCCTCTTTATACTCGCCCGCTTTTACGACTTGCTGCGAGACGCCGATTTTAGCCGCTAGCTCGCTAGCGTCGGCGCCTTGCATTATTACGCCGATCGATCCGATAAATGCGCCTGGATTTGCCAAAATTTTGTTTGCGCCCGCACCCGCGTAGTAGCTGCCGCTCGTCATCGACCCGCCCGCATATGCTACCACGGGCTTTGCGGCGCGTAGATTTCTGACCGCGAGGTGCAGCTCGACGCTAGGCGCCAGTGCGCCGCCCGGGCTATCGATGTAGAGCAGCACGCCCTTGATGTTGCCGTCCTTGCGTGCAGCCTCGATCTTTTCAAGCGCTTCGCCGGCGTCCATGATCGCGCCCGATAGGTTGATCTGGGTTAGGTTGGGCGGATTTACGCTCTCGCCTTTGCCGCTAAAAAATATCAAAAAGACGATGAGTAAAAACAGCACCGCCTTAAAATAGGTGTTTATAAACCTAAAAATCGCCGCGATCGGCGCGAAAATAAACCTTAAAAATCCCATTTTTTTCCTTTAATTCATTTAAAATCGGGGTGCATTTTACCATTTAAATTTATAAATTTAGCTAGCGGGCCGAATCTTGAGGGGCGGCGTCAAATTTGAGTTTAAGTTTAGCATTTTTGTTTTTGCCGCTCCAGGGTCTAAGCCGTAAAATTCGGCTTCAAATTTTACTCTAAATTTACATTCGCGCCGCCGACAAATAGCCGCTTGCAGCCCTTCGCGTGCAAAATGAGCATGAGCGGTAGCTGCGCCGCGTCGGCGTCTGCAAAACCGCCGTAGAGCGCGAGGTCGGCTAGCTTGCCCTCTTTTATCTCGCCTGCGTCCAAATTTAGCGCTTTTGCGGCGTTTTTGGTCGATGATAGAAGCAAAATTTTAGCAAGATCTAGCGGATCAAAATCCGCGTGAATGAGTAAATTTGCCCGCAGCTCGTCAAGAAAATTTAGGCTCATATTTGAGCTAAGGCCGTCCGTGCCGATGTTTATGCTCGCTCCCGCGTCCAGAGCGGCGCGTAAATTTAGCGTGCATTTGCTAAGCAGCCTGTTTGAAACCGCGCAGTGCGTGAGGCTGTGAAGCTCCCTGTCAAAGCCAGAAAAATCATCCGTCCAAACGCAGTGCGTAAAGAGCGTGCGAATGCCCGCAAACATCTCTACAAACGAGTTTGGCGTATAAAGCGGACGCGCAGCGGGGTTAAATTTGCCCAGCCACTCTTTAAAGCCGCCCGTGCCGCATTCTAGCCAGCTTTTTTCATGCTCGCTCTCCATAAAATGCGTCGAGACGACCATCTCCAGCTCGCGTGCTAAATTTAGCGCCGCAGCGGCTAAATCAGGGTGCGTGGAGTAGGGCGAATGCACCGAAACCGCAGGCGTAAAAAGCGGGCTTTTGCGCTTTTGCGACACTTCAAAGCGGGCGGTGAAATTTGCCAAATTTTGCTCGAGCGCGGCTTCGTTCGTGCCTAAAATTTCGTTAAAAAACACGACTCGTCCGCCGCAGTTTGCGCACGCATCTAAATCCCCGCCAAAGCTCGACACCGCCCCAAAGCTCGCCACGCCGCTACGCTGCATGGTTTTTATCGCAGAGGCGATGACGTCCTCGTTTGCCGCCTGCGAGAGCGCGCCGCGTGAGGCGATGACCGAGCCTAGCCACTCTAAAAAATCGCCGTAAACAAGGCTGGTCTTGTTCGCGCTAAACTCCAGGTGCACGTGCGGATTGATAAAGGCCGGCGCCAAAACGGCGTCAGGATACTCGAAAAACTGCGCGCCATCGTATCTTTTGCGCAGCTCCTCGGCCTCTCCAACCGCCTGGATACGCTCATCAAAAGCGACCGCCGCATCCTCTAAAACAGTAAAATTTTCGTCGCATAGCATTGTAAATTTCGGTTTAACGATGATCATTTTTAAGCTCCTATTTTTCGTGATTGTAGCGAAAATTT
>NZ_CAUPZM010000026.1:0-25628 GCF_963515975.1 Campylobacter showae | reverse complement strand
CCTTTATCGGTTATTCTTTGAATTCGTATAGTGGTAGATAGTGGTACTAGGCACTACCACTATTTCGAGCCCCAAAATATCGCATTTGCTTCAATAGTGGTAATAGTGGTACTTTTCTATACTGCGAAGAAATTACCGCTAAAAAGAAAAAATAAAATAATTAAAACAAAGAAGAGAATTTTGTTTTTTATCTTAAAGGCTTCTTTTTCTTTAGCGTTTTACTACCACTGTTACCACTATGTTTTTAAAGCTCGTTCCTGTCGTTGTTCGATAGTGGTACTAGGCACTACCACTATCTACCACTGTTACCACTATGTTTTTAAATAAGCTTTACTAGCTTTTCTTTGCCTATTTTTTCAATCGTCCAAACGTCGCCGTCAAGTTCGTTTAAAATTTCCCTTGCCGTCTTGTCGTCTTTGCTTCGCCCTAGCTTTTGTAACAATTCACCTTGAGTTAGTCCGCCCTCGTTATCCTTTAAATTGACCTTGATTTGATTTACAAGGCTATTTCTTATGCTTGGGGTTTTGGTTTCTTCGTAACTCATCGGAGTAATTTTGCCTGTTGCGGTATTGAGCTTAAAAGCTTGATTTTCTTGCCTGTCTCTGCCTTTTTTAATCTCAAGGGAATAAAGTATCTCGTTTTCTCTTTTATCGGCGGTCAATCCCCACCTAGCGTCACTTAACGCTTCTATCATTTGAGACCCTAGAAATTCCTCAGCCTCGCCTTTTTTAACATGGGTGTTTATCCAAAATATCGCGCCTAACTCGGCAATGTTTCTTAGTAGTTGGTAAAATTTGGTTGTGGCTTCCGTGTCGGTTAGTTTCGGGCAAAAATTAACTAAGCTGTCAAGGATTATAAAAACTCCGTTAAAGTCGGACTTTTCTTTTAGTCCTATGGATAAAACCTCATCGATATTTTTAAACCCGGCATTGTAAAGTTCATCGGCTCTTACGTGTTGCCATATGCCCGTATTGACAAATGCCTTAATCGGCTCGCTTTGGTTACGTGAGCCGAATATCGACGTATTGCCGTCAAAATTAAAATGAATAACCCGTTTGATGACGCCTAAATTTAAAAGTTCTATTGCAAGGGCTACGGATAAAAACGTCTTGCCTATGCCGCTACGAGCCGAAACGGTATTAATACTGCCCTTGGCTAAAAAGCGTTGCGTATCTTTATATTCTAGCCACTGCGTTGTCTTGTCAAACTCGCTTAGAGGAGTTGATATTTTTGCCATTATGTCGCCAAAGTTTCGTTTTTTTACCTCATCGCTTTTTCTCATATCTGGCTTTATCGGAGTATTCTCATATACCGGCAGCGCTTTGGGTGCGTTGATAAAATCGTCGTCTGAAAAATTTAATAATCCGCCGTTCATTTTTAAACCCTCTCTTGTCTTGCTTTGATTTCGGTTTGCAACGCTTTTAAAAGCTCTTTGTGGTTATACTTGTCTGAGAGCTCCACGATTAAATCCCTTAGATCATACCCTTTGGGCTTGTCTTTAAACCTGACCTGGTAAAGATCGCCCCCTATGACCGGATAAAGAGCGTTAAAGCCGTTTTGACTAGGCTCGTCATTATCTACGAAGCAAATTACGCGCTTGCCTTTTAATCCCTCCAATATTTCGTCTTTTAAAGGGCTATACTCAAATTTGGATATTTCGCCCGCGTTTTGAAAACAAACGTAAGAGGCTTTTAGTATCTCAAATAGTCCGACCTCGCCTATACCCTCGGCTATGAATACCACGTCATCGGACTTATTAAAGCGATGAGGTATGAAGCCATTATTTGACCCTTTGGCTCTTATCCACTTTTTACCCTCGACAATATTACCGGCTTCGTCTCTTAGTCGTCTTGTGGCTATGGCTTGCGTTTTATCGCCGCTTTTTAAAATGATCGCCAGGCTTTGGTGTTTCGTGTTATAGCCTAGACATTCAATATCTCTTAGCTTCGCGCTGCACGCTCTTAGAAAATTGCACGGATAAAGATCATAAAGCTCGTCGGTTTGTTCCTGCGTGCATAAACTAACCCTTGTATAGGCGTTTAAATACGTCTCCCTTAGCTTTACGGCATATTGACTAAGGTCTATGCTATCCTTTACCTCGCTCGCTTCCTGGTAGCCCTCGCACGGTGCTAAATCCGGCTTATTCAAAGCTACGTTTTTAAAACTATCGATTGATTTCATTTCTCGGCCCTTAGTCTTTTGTAAAGCGGTTCGTAATGCGCTCCCAAAAAATTATTTAGCATTGTTTGCGCTAGCTTCAAATTTCCGGTTAATAGCTCTCTGTTGCTCTCGATGTTATGCAGCTCGTCTTGTGTCAATGGCTGGTAGCCACTTGTGCCTTTTAGCCGGTTATTCTCCTCTATGGTCGCGTCGGTTACCATATCCACTAAGTGTTTTTGAGTTTCAAGCTCTTGCAAGAATTCAATACTTTTGAAAATGAAATCTCTAAATATGCCCTCTTTGTCATTTGTAAAAATAAATTTTGCCGTCTCTTTGGCTTTGGCTACGTCTATTTTTACAAGCTCGGTTAATCCGTATTCATTAGCTCCAGTGTCTATTATCTTTTGTATCTCTTTTGTCATCACTCTACCCCTAAAGCATATTTGACTATTTGTAGGGCCTCTGCTTTCGAGTAGCCTACAATCTCGTTTAAAAAGGCGAATACGTCGCCGCCGAATGTTCCGCCGAAGTCTTTAATGTAGCCGTCTTTATCTATCGACGTGCTAGGCGTTCTCTCGTCTCTAATCTTAAATTTGTAAGTCCTGTCTATGCTGTTAACCGCAATTTATGATTATGCTTGCTACGGCGTCACGGTTTAGATAGGGCTTTAGCTCCTCATATTTTGACATCTTACACCTCATCGACATACTCGGCTATCGCTTCGGCTACTTTGTAGGCGTTTAAATACGCCTGCGCCTTTTTGCGATCTTTGATAAACCTCATCTTGCAATTAGTGCCGTTGGCTCTTTTGTGTGGTCTGCTATCGCTTATGCCTAGCTTCTCGAGTTCTACGAAGTATTGATTAGAGTTGCTTATATGAGCCACGTCTGAGGCTGTTACCTCGCCCCGGTCCAGCATTATCCTTATTAGGATTTGTTTATTCGTGCGTGCCTGTCTCATTGTCTCGCTCCGCATTCTTGCCGTTAAAGAATTGATCGCACTCTAAAGCGTCAAATAGGGTTACTCTCTCACCCACCTTTACAGGCTTTAGGTATCCTTTTTTAGTGTAATTCCAGATTGTGCTTTGACTTACCCCGTAAATCTTTGCCACCTCATAAGCTCTTAGCTTTTTTCTTTCGTGTGTAGTTTGTTTCATTGTATTGACCTTTATTTGTTTTTATTCAAGCTTGATGGGTGTATTGTTGCATAAATAAAAAAGTTAGCCAATGCCAAAAATATGGTAAATTTAAGGGGGGGGGTTTATCGTGAGAAAAAATAAGCTATTTTTGGGCTAATTATTCTCACGAAAAATAAGTTAATATTTTGCGGATTTTTTCCTGCGAAAAAAACAGCTATTTTTTGATGTTTTTTCCGCGAAGTTTTTAATTTTCGTCTTTTTCTTGTAGGGCAAAATAGCCGTCAGTTATCAAAGAGATAAAAAGCCCGTCATTTATCTCTTTTTTAATGCCTAGCCCAAAAACGTCGTTCAGTTCATACAAAAACTCATTAATAGGCTGTTTTTCCTCGTCGGTGATTCGATTTTTAAAAATTGACCTGTGAGCATATCCTGCCTCGCTAATAAATTGTAAAAAAGGAATAATAAGCTCCAGGGTAATATCATCTATTTCAATGCCTGTTATTTCTTGAAATGATAAGTGGCGTGCAGGTTCTATTATTTCCTCAATTTCTCCGTTTTCGTCCGTAATTTTTGTAAAGCCTAAATCAATATTAAAATATTTTTCTATTTTTTCGCCGTGTTCAAAATACCATTCGTCCCGAAAATCGCTGGTATCGTTTCGGTAAAATGCGTGAATATCTAATAACATCTCTGCTTTTTTATGGTCTAGCTTTATGTTTAGCCATTGTTCCGCTTTGCCCTTAGTACTATTTAGCGCCTTTCGAATATCTGCGCCCAGCTTGCTTTTGGCGTATTCTCCCTTTTTTTCTAGCATTAATAGCACGTCTAATATTATGTTTAATAGACTGTAATAAATTTGCTCTATTAAATTCAACTCATAATAGAAACTCCCAGCGAAATCGCCCTCAGTAGGACTTTCGCTTGAATGAATTAATATTAGGGGCGTATAATTTGAATAACGTGGCAAATTTATGATTTTATCGCCTTTAAAATCCGCCTCTTTAGCTTTCAAAAGTGGTAATTTGATTTTGTCGATAAAAGCGTCTGCGTAGTTATCAACGATAAAATAAACGTCTTTTTGCGCTTCCTCGCCGATAAAGCCCTTTACATCATTGCTATTAATAAAATTTAAAAAATCCTCTTTTATGCTCTTTTGTTGGGATTTTCTCTTATACCTTGTTTCGCTTAATCTCGCCATTGCTATTGCCTTTCATCTCTCAAATTTAGTATAAATTCACTCCACCACTCAAAAAGCCCCCTAAGCTCGTTTAAAAAGGTTGCTTTTTCGCTGTATGATAACTCCACCCTATCGCCGTGCAGGTGGTCTAACGCCTTATTGATCGCTTCAGTGCTGGTGTTGTGTTGCTCTCGGTAGTTGTAAACAGCTGTTTTAAATATGCCTCTAAAGCTATGAGCCGTTATTATCCGCCCTGTATCTCTATCGTAAAATTCAAACTCTTTAATGGTTTTTGTAGGGGTATCTTTGTGGATCGGGTTTTTGTAGCTCGTATTCATAAAAACATACGGGTAGGCTTTAAATTCTCGCTCCTGCTCCCTTAATATGCTAATAACCTCATCGCTTAGAGGCAAGATAAAAGCCCCCAGTGATTTATTCTTATTCTTTTGTAGCTCTCTTGGTATTGTTAAAAGTTTCTTGTCAAAATCCACGTATTCCCACTTTAAAAGCGTAAGCGGTGCGACCCTCAAAGGAATATGCATGGCAAATTTTAAAATGTTGCGCGTGCTAAGGAAAAACGGATAATCGTAAATTTTATTGACAAATGCCCTTAAGTCCTCTATCTCGGTAAGCTTGCCGTAATGCTCCGCCTCTTTATTTATGATGATCGCCTTTGCTTGGATATTCGAGATGATATTAAACGGCGTGTAGCCTTTTGTGGTGGCGTAATGAAATATGTTATTTAACAGCTGGTGCAGTATTTGCGCCGTTTGAGGCGTATCCTTGCCTATCTGCTCTAATATTTGCGCTATCTCGCCGTGATTTATGCTCTTAATAGCCCTATTGCCTATAAGAGGGGTAATATGATTGTTTATGCGGTTTGCTTTGGTTTGTAGCGTTTTTGGCAGCACTCGCATTTTTTCAAGCTCCAGCCACTCGTTAAATACTTTGCTAAACGTCTGCTTGTGGTCGCTTTGTCTTTGCTCTCTTACCTGCTTTTTATGCTCTTTCGGGCTTATGCCTTGCGATATTAGGTTTTTATACTCGGCTCTTAGCTCTCTTGCTCTTGCTAGGGTAATGTCCGGATAAAGTCCAAAGCCTGCGCTACACTTTTTGCCACTTGTCGGGTCTATGTAGTAAAATACCCATCTTTTCACGCCTTTAGAGGTAATAAGTATCGCTAAGCCTCCGCCGTCGGTCAATGAGTAGTCTTTTTCTTTCTTGATTGCTTTGCGTATTTGTGTGTCTTTTAAAATATCTATTGCCATTTTAGCCCCTAAAATACGATATTTAAAAGGGTTTTGGAACATTTGAGGTTTTTAAAAAACGGCACATTTTGGAACATTGGGGATTTTTTAGCTCACAAAAATGCTCTCAATGTTCCGTGAGTGTTCCAAAAATCTTTGGATTGCATTATATTTCATTGTAGCTTATTGGATTATAAATAGCTTAGAAATGCCGTATTTTAGGGCTTCTTTTGGTGTTGTTTGAATTGTATTATAGGGGATTAAATAATAGAATGGTGGTTAGAGGCAGAATCGAACTGCCGACACGCAGATTTTCAGTCTGCTGCTCTACCGACTGAGCTATCCAACCACGCTGTTAAAAAGAAATGTGATTTTAGCCACTTGATACTTAAATTTTGGTTAAATACGTAAAATTCGGCTATTTTTTAAAATATAAAATTCGCTTCAAAGACAGTCGCCTAAATTTAGCGGCTTTACGACGCATATATCGCGTCAAATTTTCAAATTTAAAATCGCTTTTTTAAATTCATCCCCGCGCTCTACGTAGCTGCTAAACTGATCGAGGCTCGCCGCAGCCGGACTTAAAAGCGCTATTTCGTCTAAGTTTTTGCTGTTTGCGCTAGTTTTAGCGACCCCGTCAAATTTGAAGCGTTTATCTATCTCGCCGACTGCGACGTTTAAAAATTCGCATTTTACGGCAGGGATTTTAAACTCAGCCGCAAGCCTCATTAGCTTGTCCGTATTTGAGCCGATAGCGTAAATTTGCGCCCTAGCTCCGCGCAAGGCCTCAAAAAGCGGCCGCATATCTACGCCCTTATCGTCGCCGCCTAAAATCAAATGCAAAAACTTGCCCTCATATCGCTTTACGGCCTGGATGCTCGCGTCGATGTTGGTCGCTTTCGTGTCGTTAACCCACGTTCTGCCATGCGCATCGCGAAACTCTTCGAGCTTATTGCCCTCGATGACAAAGCCGTTTAAAAGCTCTACGTCGCACCTATCAAGCAAAATTTTTTGGATAGTAAGCGCCAAAAGAGCGTCCATTAAAAATGGCGTCTTAAAGGCGATATCGCTTAAATTTACACCGCAAAACCGGGTCAAATCCGCCTCGTTTTCGTAGCTTATCACCTTTGCTTTAGTAGGCGTCTGGGCGTAAATTTTAGGCAGGATCGCGACCGCATTTTCGCTCATCATCGCTAGCGGCTTTAGCTTGGCACGCTCATACTGGACAAAATCGCCGTGCCAGCTGAGGTGATCTGGCGTGATAGGCAAAAGCGCGTAGATGCCGGGCGTCGCGGCATTTGTGTAGTGCATCGTAAAGGAGCTGGTCTCGAGCACCCAAATTTTGGCGTTTGGGTCGAGGTCTGCGAGCGGAACTCCGACGTTGCCGCCCATTACCGAGCCGTAGCGCACCAGCAGGTGCTGCGTCATCTTTGTCGTCGTGGTTTTGCCGTTCGTGCCGCTAATCCAGACGGCAAAGGGCATTTTGGCGCCATAAATTTTGTAAAAATAGTCGTACTCGCTGATGAGATTTTGCGCTTTTTTAACCAGCTCGTGGCTCGGCGGAAAGCCGGGGCTAGGGATCTCTAGGCTGCTTTTTTCGGGTATGAAAAGATTTGGCGGCAGTAGGGCGTTGCCCCATTCGTCGCTTGAAATCTCGCTAAATTTATCGTCGTAGATGTCCCAGTCGCCCTCTTTGCTGAAGTTTTTCGCGATCGCGCGCGTCGTACCACCGTAGCCAAATAGCGATTTTCTCATTTTCTCCCCTTTGCCCCTAAAATTTGCGTTTCTCATCCGTGCTAAGATCGGCTTTTCGCCGTTTTACTCGCTCTAAATTTACCTGATTTTTAGAGCGGTCATGGCGATCAAATTTGCCAAAACGGCGATGAGCCAAAATCTCACGATGATTTTATTTTCTACCCAGCCCTTTATCTCAAAATGATGGTGTATCGGCGCCATGAGAAAAATTCTCTTTTTAAAAATTTTAAAGCTTCCGACCTGCAAAATCACGCTCAAGGTCTCCATAACAAAGACGAAACCGATGATGATGAGCAGGATCTCGTTTTTCGTCATCACGCCCATAAGCCCGATATATCCGCCTACGCTCAGGCTTCCGCTATCGCCCATGAAAACCTCGGCCGGATGGCAGTTAAACCACAAAAATCCCATCAGTGAGCCGATTAGAGCGGCGGCCACTACGACCGTCTCGCCCACGCCCGCGATCTTGGGTAAAAGTAAATACGAACTAAAGACCGCGTGTCCGCAGATGTAGGCAAACACGCCCAAAGTCAGTAGCGAAAATACCGCAGGCACCGTAGCTAGCCCGTCTAGGCCGTCGGTTAAATTTACTGCATTTGAGGCTGCGACGATGACGAGCGTCCAAAAGGCCACCGCAAAAACGCCTAGATCAAGCACGGGAAATTTATAAAACGGTAGATAAAATTTGCTCCCCAGCTCGCCTTGCAAATACAGCATCGAAGAAACTGCAAAGGCGATCAAAATTTGCACCGCAAGCTTGGCTTTGGGGCTTAGTCCGTCGTGGTTTTTGCCGCCTGAAATTTTGCGGTAGTCGTCCTTAAACCCAAGCGCCGTAAAGCCCGCAAGACAGATAAGCGAGGCGAAGACGAAAACATTATCTAATCTCGCGCAGATCACGCTCGCCGCAAGCGCCGCTCCGATAAAAACCAGCCCGCCCATCGTCGGCGTTTTGGCCTTTTTTTGGTGCGTTTGCGGAGCTAGCTCGTAGATGGGCTGGGCGGCGTTTTTGGCCTTTGCCCACGCGATAAATTTAGGCAGCGCCCAAATGGTCAAGCAAAATGCGATGAAAAACGAAAAGCCCGCGCGAACGGTGATGTATTGAAAGATATTAAAATTTAACAGTTCATAAATATAGTAAAACATAAAAGCCTTTATTTTAAAAAAGGCTAATTTTAGTATAATGCCGTTAAAAAATATCTAAATTTAAGGCAAAAATTTAAAAATGGCTCAAAAAACGATTTTGGTGATAACTGATGGCATCGGATATAACGAAAGTAGCGAATTTAACGCATTTGCGGCGGCAAAAAAGCCCACATACGACTGGCTGTTTAAAAACGTCCCAAACGCGCTCATAAAAACCTCTGGCCTAGCAGTGGGCTTGCCTGAGGGACAGATGGGAAACAGCGAGGTTGGGCACATGTGTATCGGCAGCGGGCGGGTTTTGTATCAAAATTTGGTAAAAATTTCGCTTGGTTTTGAAAACGGCTCGCTGGCTAAAAGCGAAAAGCTTTTAAATTTGTTTAAAACTTGCAAGCGCGTCCATGTCGTCGGGCTTTACAGCGACGGCGGCGTGCATTCGCACATGAACCACTTTGACGCGATGTGTTCCCTTGCGGTCGCAAACGGCTGCGAGGTATGCGCTCACGCTATAACCGACGGTCGCGACGTAGGCCCAAAAAGCGGGCTGGCTTTCATAAAATCGCTGCAAGAAAAGGCGCAAAATAAAGGCTTTAAGCTAGCTAGCGTTAGCGGTAGGTTTTACGCGATGGACCGCGACAAGCGCTGGGAGCGCGTGAAAACGGCCTACGATGCGATGACGCGCGGAGAAAACGGGCAAACTATCTCACCGCTAGAGTACATCATGCAAAGCTACGAGGCGGGCGTGACGGACGAGTTTATCGTGCCGGCTAGCTTTGGGGATTTCGGCGGTATCGGCGAAGACGACGGCGTGATATTTATAAACTTTAGAAACGACCGCGTGCGCGAGATTGCAGCGGCTTTGGGCGATGAAAATTTTAGCGAATTTGCGCGCCCTTTTGTCGTTAAAAATCTACTCACGATGACCGAATACGACGCAAATTTCGCTTTTCCCGTATTATTTGAAAACGAAAAGCTAAAAAATACCCTTGCCGAGGTCGTCGCAAACGCGGGCCTAACGCAGCTGCACACCGCCGAGACCGAGAAATACGCGCACGTGACGTTTTTCTTTAACGGCGGTGTCGAGGAGCTCGCCGAAAACGAAACGAGGGTGCTCGTGCCAAGCCCCAAGGTCAAAACCTACGACGAAAAGCCCGAAATGAGTGCGCAGGCCGTGTGCGAAGCGGTGCTAAAAGGCATGGAAGACGGGCAGGATCTTATCGTGGTAAATTTCGCAAACGGCGATATGGTCGGGCATACGGGCGAATTTGACGCGGCGGTAAAGGCGGTCGAGGCCGTGGACGCGGCGCTGGGACGCATAGTGGCAAAGGTCAAGGAGAAAAACTACGCGCTAATCATCACGAGCGACCACGGCAACTGCGAGCAGATGAAGGACGCGCAGGGTAATCTGCTAACTAACCACACGACTTTTGACGTATTTTGCTTCGTGATGGGCGAGGGCGTAAAGGCGGTAAAAGCGGGCGGTCTAAACAATATCGCCGCGAGCGTTTTGGCGCTGATGGGCATCGAAAAACCCGCCGAGATGGACGAGGTGCTGTTTTAAATTTAACCCGTTTTTGAAGCTTAATTTTATATCAACGACCCGCCGAGGCTTAAATTTAAAGCGGGCTCGTGCTTTATATGGCGGGTCAAATTTGAATCTAAATTCAAACTCCGCCGCGTCCTAAGCGCCGCCGTAAAACCGCTAAAATCTATACAAATTTCATCTTTTCAGCATCCCAAAATTTCATTTTCGCTAAAATCGCCCTAATAAATTTAAGGGAAAATCAATGGAAAATTCAAGTCAAAAAAATTTCAAAATCGAGCGTAAAAAAGTCCATTTTATCGGTATCGGCGGCATCGGCATCTCGGCGATCGCGCGGTTTTTGCACGAAAAAGGCTTCATCATCAGCGGTAGCGATATAAAAGAAAGTCCGACCACGCGCGAGCTAGCCGCGCAGGGCATAGACGTCATCACGCCGCACAGCAAGGCCGCGATCAAGGATCAGGACTTCGTCATCTACTCGGCCGCGATAAAACCCGATAACGTCGAACTCGTCGAAGCGCGAAGTAAAGGCTTGCAGTGCCTATCGCGCAAAGAGGCTCTGCCGATGGTGCTTGAGGGCAAGCGCGTGTTTTCGGTGGCGGGCGCGCACGGCAAAAGCACGACCTCGGCGATGCTCTCTAGCCTCGTGGAGGGCTCGGTCATCATCGGCGCGATCGCTAAGCAGTTTGGCTCAAATATGAAATACGAGCCTTGCGACAACGTCATTTTCGAAGCCGACGAGAGCGATAGTAGCTTTCTTAACTCAAACCCGTATCTAGCCGTCGTGACTAACGCCGAGCCCGAGCATATGGAGCATTACGGCTATGATTTGGAGAAATTTCACGCGGCGTATCGAGGCTTTTTGGAGCGAGCCAAGGTGCGCGTGATAAACGCCGAGGACGAGTTTTTGGGTACGCTAAAGCTTGATGCCGTGCGCCTTTATCCAAGCGTGGATATCACCGAGCTTAGTATGATCGTGCGCGATTTCGTGCCTTATACTGCGTTTAATCTAAAAAATTTAGGCAAATTTGAAGTACTGGGCATGGGCGAGCACATCGCGGTGGATGCGTCGCTAGCCATACTTGCGGCGCTAAACGAAACTTCTCTAGCGCAAATCAGGCAAAATTTGCTAAATTTTAAAGGTATCAAAAAGCGCTTCGATATCCTAACCGCGAGCAGGAAATTCGTACTCATCGACGACTACGCGCACCATCCGACCGAGATCAGGGCTACGCTGCAATCGGTCTTTGAGTACGCCAAACTGCTGGGCATCACTAAGATCACGGCGATCTTTCAGCCGCACAGATTTACGCGCCTAAGCGCAAATTTGCAGGGCTTTAAAGAGTGCTTTGAGGGCATAGACGAGCTAGTTATCCTGCCTGTTTACGCCGCGGGCGAGACGCCGATAGATATAAATTTAAAAGAGGAGTTTAAACGCTACAATCCCGTGATGACGCAAAAAGTCGCGCGCGAGGGCGAGGGGATCGTCTTTACAGACGAGTTTGGCGTGAAAAACCTGCTTGATGACGGGCTAGTTATAGGATTTGGCGCGGGCGACATCACCTATCAGCTAAGAGGCGACGCATGAGGGTCATAATCGTACTTTTAGGCGTGCTTGCCGCGATCGCGATATTTAGCGTGAGCGACGAGAAGCTAAGCAAAAAGGCGAAATTTATCATCACTTTTTCGGCGGTTTTTATCGCGGCGGCGCTGTATTTTTACGAGAGCACCCTGCAAAGCGAGCAGAGTAAAAGGCTAGAGCTAGTCGCGCTTTTTAATCAAGGCAAAACCCTAAAATGCGGAAATTTTGACGTAAATAACACTAAATTTAACTACGAGTTCGGTACGTCCTCCTTCGTCGCAAAACGCGCGGCAAAGGAGCTAAACAGCGTCAAGATCGCGCTTGAGGGCTGCGAATTTAAAGGCGAATAATTGCGTAATTTTAAAGATAATCAAAATTTGACTAAAAGCGGCGCTTGGGAAACAAACGGGCGTGAAGATAACGTCTCGCGCGAGCAAAGAAACGGCGATATTTCGGACGCCGCGGCGCACCGCGAGCAAAAAGAATTTACAAATGCGGAAGGCTTTGAGCGGCTTATAAAAATTTTAGATTTGCAAGGCTATATGGAGAGGTTTAACTCCTTTTTAGCGCGCCCTAAGCCGCTTTTTATGGCGGGCGACAGTAGGTTGCATTATGAGAAAATTTTAGAACTCTCGCAAAAGCAGTTTGACCCGCCAGCACCGGCTCAAAACCTAGACGACGCGCTTATGCGCCTTAGCAAACAAGCCACGCTGCACGTGAGCGAGATTTTTGAATTTGCTAAGATAATTAGCTATTTTACCTACCTAAAAACGCTCAAATTTGAGGGTAAGCTAGGCGAGTGGCTCGCTAAAATCGAGATCCCGCAGCCGATGCTAAAGCTCGCAAATTCATTTGACAAAAACGGCGAGCTAAAAGACGAAGTAGACGAGCGTCTGGGCGGTATCAGAGACGCGTTTAGCGCCAAAAGAGCGCAAATAGACGCCGATCTGCGCCGCCTCATCTACTCAAAATCTATCACGCCCTATCTCGTCGATACGCAGGTGCACTACATCAGCTCGGTCGAGGCGCTGCTCGTGCGAGGCGGGTTTAACCACGTGCTAAAGGGCGCGGTCGTGGCTAGAAGCTCGGGCGGCTACTTCTACGTTGCGCCCGAAAACATCCAAAAACTCAAAAAAGAGCAAAGCGAACTGCTGGATAAAAAAGAGCAGATCGTCTATGAGCACTGCAAAATTTTTAGCTCCTCGATGCACAGGGGCTTGCCGTTTCTGAAATTTATAAACGGCGCGTTTGACGTATTTGACGCCTACTGCGCGCGAGTTTTTACGGCTAAAAGCGCGGATTTTGAGTTCGTGCTGCCAAGCGGAGGGTCAAATTTAAAGCTGGCAAATTTTGCCCATCCCGCGCTAAAAAATCCAAAAAGCATCAGCATCGACTTTAGTAAAAAGGTGCTGTTAATCACCGGCGTAAACGCGGGCGGTAAATCGATGCTGCTAAAATCGCTGATAGCGGCTGCGTTTCTAGCTAAATACCTGCTGCCGATGCGCATAAACGCGCAAAATTCGCAGATTGGAAATTTCAAGGAATTTGACGCCATCATCGAGGATCCGCAAAACGTGAAAAACGACATCTCGACCTTTGCCGGGCGCATGGTGCATTTTTCTAAGCTTTTTACGAAGAAAAATCTGCTCATCGGAGTCGATGAGATAGAGCTGGGAACGGACTTTGAGGAGGCGGCGAGTCTATACGGCGTGATGATCGAGAGGCTAATGAGTCAGGATATCAAGATGATCATCACCACCCACCACAAGCGCCTTGCGATGCTACTAGCTAAAAACCCCGACGTAGAGCTAGTTGCGGCACTTTACGACGAGGAAAACTCGCGGCCTAAATTTGAGTTTTTAAAAGGCACGATCGGCAAATCATACGCCTTTGAGACTGCGGCTAGATACGGCATCGCGGCAAATTTGGTCGCGCAGGCGAAAAAAATCTACGGCGAAGACAAAGAAAATCTAAACGAAATCATCACAAAGACGTTAAATTTAGAGGTGCAGCTCAAAGAAAAACTCGAAAGCGCCGAGAAAAAAGAGCAAAAATTAGACTCGCTAATCGAAAATTTAAAAGAGCAAAAAGAGCGAGCCGAGGCCGAGCAGCACGAGGTTATAACGCGGCTGGAGCGGGAGTATTTTAAGGCGATAAACGAGGCTAGGCGAGCGATAAATCTAGACGATACCAAAGAAAAACAGCGCGCCCTAAACCGCGCAAACGAGGCTAAACGCGCCGTGCAAAAACCAGAAACCTCCGCCGCACCCGAGCTAAAAGTAGGCGACCGCGTCAAATACGGCAAGATCAAAGGCGTCGTGGCAAGCCTTAGCAAAAATGACGCCGTGATACAAACCGACAACGTGAGTATGCGCGTGCCGATAAACCAGCTAAAAATCAGCGGCGAAACGCCCGCCCCGCCTAAGAAATCGGGCATAAATCTAAGCGTGCAAAAGCCGCAAAACGCCAGCGTCACGCTCGATCTACATGGCCTGCGCGCGGACGAAGCGGTGCAAAAACTGGATAAATTTATCTCAGATAGCCTAGTGATGGGCTTTGACGAGGTGCAGGTGTATCACGGCATCGGCACGGGCAAGCTCGCCTACGCGGTCAAAAACTTCTTGCGCGAACATCCGAGCGTGAAGGAGTTTTTTGATGCGCCGGCGGGGCAGGGGGGATTTGGAGCGCAGATAGTAAGGCTGTAAATTTGCCTTGCTGCGGCTTGTCTCGCGAGCGCTTTTCCGAGATTTCGCAAAATTTTCGCTCCGCAGGCTATATGCCTAGCGCACGCTCAATTTTGCTTCTTCTGCTTGCAGCTGCGAGCTTGCGAAGCAGAAAACTCGAAAAATCATCTCGCGATACTTCGCCTTATCGTTTTACGCTCAAATTTGAAGTCAAATTTAGCTAAAATTTCAAATTTGAGTCGCCGAGACCTACACCTTTAAGATGCTAAATTTGATTTGGTTGAATTAACCTTATGAACTAAACTTTTTATGCAAGTAAATTTTTGTTAAGGGGGAAGGGGCTTGAATTACGAAGTCGCTCCCTTCCCCCTTAACGATCCCCCCAACCCCTACGACGTGAGATGTTGCTGCACTTCGTGCAGGTTTAAATTTGCATTTTAAAGGCATGGGTCTCGGCGAGTAAAATTCTAAATTCCCAAGTCAAATTTGCGTGTTCCGTTAAAAATTAAATCCGCCTTTCTCATTAAATTTAGCAACCTCAAAATCTCTCAAATTTAGGTAAAATCCAAAATACAAAAATCAAAAAGGATGAAGATGAACGCGTTTTTGCAAGGGTTGCTGCTGGGTTTTAGCGCGGCGGTACCGCTGGGACCCGTAAACGTGATGATAATGAGCGCTGCGATAAGGTCGTTTTGGTCGGCGTTTGCCATCGGGCTCGGCGCTATGAGCGCGGACGCTGCGTATCTGCTGCTTTTGGCGTTTGGCTTGCTTGAGTATTTGCAGGGCGAAACGGTAGAAAAAATCATCGGGATTTTTGGATTTTGCTACCTGGCCTACACCTCCTACGCCATCTTTAAAAATGCCAATAGGCCGGTAACGGCGGATGTGCAGGGCGGTGAAGTAAAATTTAGCAAAAACTACGCAAAAGGCCTTTTCGTCACGCTTGCAAATCCGTACACCGTCGGATTTTGGCTTAGCGTGGCCGGTTTTGCCAAAAGCTTTGAAAATGCGGGCGCGGTCGTGGCTGGGCTAGTCGCGGCGATATTTATCTGGATCGTTTCTATGCCGTTTGCTTTGCATAAGAGCGCCAAATTTATCTCACAAAACGTCGCAAAATGGCTAAACTACGTATGCTCGGCCATTTTACTAGGGTTTGCCTTCTTTTTACTTTATAAATTATTTTTATAAATTAGAGTTTTTATAATTAACTTAAGTAAATAATGATAAAATGACAACAAATTTTTAGAGAAGTTTAATGCAAAATTTTGATATTAAAAAATCGATGACTCAGTTCATCGTCCTACCGATCGCCGTGCTCGTGATCTGCTCGTTTCTGGTAATATCTTTTATATTTTATAATAAATTTCAGGACTCGACTAACTACCCGTCAAACGTAACCGTTAACGAGAAGGCCGAGGCCTTTATGAACATAATTCAAATCATATATAAAAACATAGCAAAAGGCGATATAAAGGAGTTTCAGCGCTACTCTGAGGCTACTAAGGCCGTGCCGTCTTGGATATTTAAACAAGCGGGCGAAAAAGGCGAACTCCTAGTCCTAGCTAGCTCGCAGCATCCAAATTTGATAGGCGAGGTTTTACCGTATAAATTTTGCGAGATGGACGGCAAAGCTCATGTAAATTTGAAACAAAACGGCGTATATAAGCGCATAAATCTAATCCAGGACAACAAGGCTGAGGTTTGCTATTTTAAGAAAATGGGCGACGTGATCCTTGGCTACAACATGATTCACAACGTCAAAATTTCAGGCTTGGACGATCCGCTTTTTGGAGAGTGGTTTATCGTAAATATGAAAAATACGTTCATCGTGACAGGCGTTATGGCGTTCATTTGTATTTTTCAGTATTTTCTCTTTTATAGGGGTATCCGCGATAATCAAATTTCGCTAGTAAAAAGCAACGAAAAGCTCCTAGAAAAAAATGCTGAAATGCAAAAGCGCCTTTATATCGACGATCTTACCGGCTTGCCAAATAAAGTAGCTCTGGAGCGCGACACGGCAGAGATGAAAAATCCTAAGGTCATCGTTATGGATATCGACGAATTTAGAAAGATGAATAACTATTTCGGTGCCTCGGTTTGCGATCAAATTTTGATAAAAATGACGGAAGTTTCTCAAAAATTTGCCGAGGATAACGGCATGGCCGTTTACCGCGTCGGACCAGATCAGTTCGCGCTGGTCGAGGATGCAGAGCTCTTTATCGATAGATACGAGGATCTGGCAAACGAACTTTTAGATAACATCAAAGGCCTAGTCATCGACGTGATAGCCGAGGACGGCGAACAAAGCGAGATCGAGATCCACTGTACGGTGGGCTTTGCGCTAGATGAATCAGACACGCTTAAAAAGGCGATGACGGCGCTTGAGTTTGCTAAGCAAAGCGGTAAGGATTATTTTTGCTACTTTAAAAACATCGACGATACGCCGCAATACGCCGAGCAAATCACTCGCTCAAATATGATACGAAACGCCATCATAAACGACAAGATCGTGCCGTTTTATCAGCCGATATTTAATAAAGAAAAGCGAATCGTAAAGTATGAAACGCTAATCCGTATCCAAAACAGTAACGAAATCATCTCTCCAAGCGTCTTTTTGGAGGTTTCAAAGCGCATCAAACGCTACACCGATATCGAAAAAATGCTGATCGAAAAAAGCTTTAAGCTAATCGCCGAGAGGCCTGATGCGATGATCTCGATAAATTTATCCGGACGCGATATGACCGACGGCGACGTGAGCGTGTTTATCATCGAGAAAATGAACAAATACAAAGTCGCCGGACGAGTGATATTTGAGATCTTGGAAGATGAAAATATCGAAAACATCGAGCGCATCGGAGTATTTATCGACCGCGTGCGCAGGATGGGCGCAAAGATCGCTATAGACGACTTTGGCTCGGGATACAGCAACTTCTCGTATATCCTAAAACTAAAGCCCGACTATATCAAAATCGACGGCTCAATCATCAAAAATATCGACACGAACGAGGACTCCCGCGTGATAACGGGCGCCATCATCGCATTTGCCAAGAAGCTTGATATCACGGTGATCGCCGAATTCGTCCGCTCAAAAGAGGTCTATGATACTTGCGTGGAGCTTGGCGTGGACGAGTTTCAGGGCTTTTATCTGGGCGAGCCTAGCGATAGCCTGCGCTAAACCGGGCTTTGGAGTTTATTAAATTTAATTCTTACAAATAGTCGTAAATGCGGAGCGGCTTAAATTTAATCTCTAAATTTGGCGAGGAATTTGAGCTGCTGACGGCGAATTTAATTTAACTCGATGCGTTTGCAAATTTGACTCGGAATAAAAATTAGCTCACTTGGCGAATCTAACCCTTAAGATACTAGCGAACGGGAAAGATAGCGTTGGCGTTGGCGTTGCGTTTGAAGTATTTAAATTTATGTTGCGCTATGTTCTTATTTAATCTAGTATTCGCTCGTCTGCAATAAAATAGCGGGCGCAACTCAATCAATTACGCGTTAGCCTCAAATTTCGTTCAATTTACGGAGTGACTAAGTCGCGGCAATAAATTTTGTGATCGGCGTAAGTCGGCAAGCCTCGCACCAAACGAGGCGCAAGCGATGTTTATTTTTATATATGGCGTAAGTAAAATTTAGCTTAAATTTGCGCCTTGATCTTTTTGTAAAGAGATAAAATTTCGTCTTTTTTGATGATAAAGCTATTTTTGTTTGCGATAAGGTGCGCAGAGCTATGCATGATGGTCTCGGCGACTCTTAGTCCGTTTTGCTTCATCGTCGCACCTGTTTCCACGACGTCCACGATAGCGTCGGCTAGCCCGACCAGCGGTGCTAGCTCGATCGAGCCGTATAGTTTGATGATCTTTAGCGCGGTGGCCTTTGCGGCGAAATAGTTGCGCGAGATGTGCGGCATTTTGGTGGCGATCTTTAGCTCGGGAGCGTTTAAATTTAGCTCCTCGCCCTCTTTGATACCCACGCAGACGCGGCATTTGCCGATTTTTAGATCAAGTAGGCGCACGACGTCGGGGCGATGCTCATCAAGTACGTCAAGGCCCACCACGCCGATATCTGCAGCGCCGTTTACGACATAGGTCGGGATATCTTGGTTGCGAACCATTAGAAATTTAAAATCGCCCTCGCTCATCAGCAGTTTTCTGTCCTCAAATTCAAACGAGCTTTGAAAAATTTTTCTAAAAATTGCAAGCGTTTCGTCGGCGATGCGGCCTTTTGGCAAAGCAACCGTTAGCATAAGATGTCCTTTTTTTGTTCGATTAGTTTTTGCATCCCGCGAAATACGAGCATGCGGTCGTAGATACTAGTGGCAAAAAATCGCGATAAAAACTCGCCGTCGCCGCCCGTGAAGTATATTTTCGAGCCGTTTGCCATATTTTCTATTAGAAGCAGGATCGGCTTGATGACGCCGTAGCTCACGGCATCGGCCGTTTTTTGCGGGAGTGCATCGAGGTCGATTTGCGAGTTTAGCGAGATCTTTAGTCTCGGCGAGATCGCTTCGTAGGTCTTTAAAACGTGCGAGATACCCGGCATTATCGCGCCGCCAAGATGCATCGAGTTCATCATTACGTCCATCGTTATGGCACTGCCGGCGTCGATTATGAGGCCGTTTTTTACCGCGTAGCAGCTAGCGATACGGTCGATACCTAGGCCGTTGTAGATAGTGTCCAGCTCAAAATACGGCTCTAAATTTACGAATTTGGGCAAATTTTGTAGCCTTTTAGTCGCTTCGTCGTTTACGCTGATAAAATAAATCTTCTCGTCGCTTTTAAAATCTTTAAAATTTTCTAGCTTGATTTTGGTGATTTTGCCGTTTTCAAAAAAGGTGGCGTTAGTGTTGCCTACGTCACATAGAGTCATGTTTGTAGCCGTTTTCTTTCATCAAATTTGCGGTTTTCGAGCAGACGTCCGAACTATAAAAAATAGCTTTTTTCTTAAAATTTATACCCGTTTGATCGGCGATTTTGTTAGCTATTTCATCAATCGCTTCAAATTCTTTGCTTAAAAATCTAGCCTTTGCGCTACGGAAAAACAAAAGCGTATAAAATCCCTTGATATCGACGCCCGTAAGCGCGGCAAGGGTCTTTTTTTTAGTAAATTTATCAAGCTCCACCCAGCTTAGATTTTTTAAGATAATCTTTTTGGCTTCCAGAACTTGATAAATTTCTTGCTTCGTCATTTAAGCTCTAAGCTGTAATCGTCGTAGTAAAATTCTTTCGCGCCGGCGAAAATTTGGCTCTCGACCTCGTCTGAAAGCTCGTAAATTTTGGCATTGTCAAGCGCCAGATCGGTCTTGATGAGATAGCCTGTTTTTTCCATTATGTAAAGCGAGCCGTTGTAGACGGTGGCGCTTGAAAAGATGGCAAATTTAAACTCCGCGTCTTTGATCTTTTGTAAATTTAGATCGCTAAGCACGATTTTGCCGTCTTTTAGTAGGATATATACGTATTCGCCGTTTATGACGATGTCTTTTATCTCGCCGTTATAGTAAACCGTTTTTTCGGGGTTTATCGAGACGATACGCTTGCCGGTGGCCGCTATCATCGTATCGTTTACGACGTTTAGAGATATGATGTTGTTAAAAAACTGTTCGCTGCTCACGACGACGTCGCGTAAAATTCGGCCTTGGTTTTTATCTACTATCATAATCTTGCCGTCAAGCGTAGGGAAGATGACGAGCGAGCTCATGAAAAACGGCGCTGCGACACGGGAGTCTTGTGCGTAAACGCTTGAGCTCTCAAACTCGAGCAAAGTATCGTTTGTCGCGATGTCGATGAGGTATATGACGTTGCCCGCGCTTAAAAGTGCTAGCTTATCTCCCTCAAGCGCTGCCGAAACGATAGCTTCGTTAAGTTTTTTCTGAAATAAAATCTCGTTTGAGCCGTTTGCTACGATCAAATTTCCGTCCAAATCGGAGCTGATAAATTTACCGTCGGCTGAATTTAGCAAGGTTGCGCCCTTTGGCAACTTTATCTCCGGCGAGAGTAGGCCGTTTTTGGTTATGGCCATGCCGTTTTTTAGCACCGCTCCGTTTAGGCTTGCCGTCGCGATGCTGGCAGGCAGTCTGTTTTCTGAAATTTTTTCATTTTGTACATCGGTCGGCTCGAAATACTGCCTTTTCGTGCTGCATCCGCCAAGCACCGCGATGCAAAGCGCGGCCGCTAAAATAGCTTGAAATTTTCTCATTTTGCGTTTCCTTGATAGTGTTCTAAATTTTTGACGATGGATTGTAGCTGTGAATTTAACGGAACTTTCTTAAATTCGTTTTTCGCCTCGTCGATTTTATTTTCTTTCATCAGCTCGTAGCCTCTAATAACCGCCTTATACGAGCTTAAAATTTGACCGCTAGGCTCGTTTATCTGAGACTTTACGATATCTTTTAAAAGGGGGTCGATCTGTTCGTTTGCTAGCGACTTTAGCGCATTTGTGTCGTTGTTGTCAACCGCTCTTTTAAACTCGTAAAGCGCGTAAAGTGAAGGGTCTTTTTGCTTTAGCTCGGCTTTTGCCTGTTCGTCTTTCGGATTTAGTATTAGTTTTGCGTAAGCGGCGTTTGCGGCTCTAAATTCTTTTTCTTTTAATGCGCCGTTTATATAGTATCCCGCCGCGCCGATGACACCCAAAACGACCGCGCCGATAATAATTTTTTTATATTTTTTAAAAAATCTTTCGCTTTTTATTATGTTTTCTAAAAACTGTTCCTGAGTATTTAACTCTTCCTTTATAGAATCAATATCATCTTTGATAGCCAAGTTTTTTCCTTAAATTTAAGTTATTGAAAGTTCGTAATTGTAGCATAATAAATATAAAACAGCATAAAAATCAAGGCAAATTGTGTTATAATGCGGGGAAATTTAAAAATTTGGCGAGGTTTTATGCAGATAGATGATAAGTTATTAACCAAACTTGAAAAGCTTAGTTCGCTCAAAGTCGAGAGCGATAAGCGAAGGGAAATCGAAGGTCAGCTCAGTGAAATTTTGAGCTTCGCGGGAATACTAGATGAGCTTGATCTAAGCGCTTCTAGGGCGGTAGTAAGCTCTATAGAGGGCGGAACTCCGCTAAGAGAAGACGTAAGCGTGAGCTCGGACGTGATAGAAACTATACTAAAAAACGCTCCGATGAGTAGCGGGCACTTCTTCGTCGTACCAAAAATCATAGAGTAGAAAAATGGAAGAAATCGAAAAATTTAACACCAGTCTTGAAATACTGCTAAAAACCGTCGTTCACAACAAGGCCAGTGACTTGCACATCGTATCAAGAAGCGAACCGCAAATCAGAATAGACGGCACATTAAGACCTCTAGAGCTCGGAGTTTTGAGCGGACACGACATACAAGATATCTGCTATGCGCTCATAACCGACGTACAAAAAAGCGAACTGGAAGAAAACAGAGAGCTTGACTTTGCGATAGAGCTTCCTGGCGTCGGACGCTTCAGAGGCAACTACTACTATACGATGAACGGCGATTTGGCTGCCGCATTTCGTATCATCCCGACCGAGATCCCTTCGCTAGACGATCTTAAAGCGCCTAATATCTTTAAAGAAGTCGTAAAGCGCGAAAAAGGAATGATACTAGTTACCGGCCCGACGGGTAGCGGTAAATCCACTACGCTTGCGGCTATGCTAAACGAGATAAATTTGACCGAAAGAAAGCACATAATCACGATCGAAGATCCTGTGGAGTTCGTGCATACGAATAAAAAATCTCTTTTCTCTCACAGAAATATCGGTACAGATACGCAGTCTTACGCTAGAGCGCTTAAATTTGCCCTCCGTGAAGACCCGGATATCATCCTGGTGGGCGAGATGAGAGATAGGGAGACGATATCGACCGCTATCACGGCTGCGGAGACGGGTCACCTCGTATTTGCGACCTTGCACACAAACTCGGCCATCCAGACCATCAACCGTATCATAGATAGCTTTGAGGGCGGCGAGCAGCTTCAAGTGCGAAATATGCTCTCCGTTTCGCTAACTGCGGTTATCTCTCAAGCCTTGCTTCCAAAAATCGGCAGCGGACGACTTGCGGTTCATGAAATTTTGATAAACAACGCCGCTATCGCAAACCTTATCCGCGAAAATAAGGTACATCAAATTTACTCTCAAATGCAGCTAAATCAGCAAATGACCGGCATGACTACTCAAACGCAAGCTCTCATGAAGGCTATCAAGGCAAATCAGATAACTAAAGAGATGGCGATGAGATACTCTACGAGCCAGCAAGAGCTGGGCGGATTGTTGGGTATGTAATGGATTTTGTTACATTATTTGACGTAGTCGTCGTTTCGCTTGTTTTGATACTGGGCATAAAAGGCGTAATAAGCGGACTAATAAAGGAAATTTTCGGCCTTATCGGCCTTATCGGCGGTATCGTCGTAGCTAGTAGATTCGGCGCTAGGGTCGGCACTCTAATAAGCGATAATATCTATAAGATAGAGGGCGATTCTGTTCTGTTTTTCGCCGGATTTTTGGCGACGCTTATCGTGTTTTGGGTGCTTTGCCTAGGTATCGGCGCCTTTTTGTCGAAGCTAATCGGACTAAGCGGACTTGGATTTTTAGATAAACTGGGCGGATTTATCATCGGAAGCGCCAAAATTTTCCTAGTTTTTGCGGTTTTGATAGTGACCATTTCAAACATTCAAGTCTTAAATAACAAAATAGAACCGTATTTTAGAGGAAGTAAGCTGTATCCGATCTTGCTGGATACGGGCAAATGGATAATGAACGTGGATGTAAAAGGCATAGCAAGCGGCGTGGGGAATATCGAGACGCCGTTTGACGCCTCTATGCAGGAGCAAAGGCCAAATTTAGAGATAAATTCGACGATTAAGGAGTACAAATAATGATTGAGAATTTAGAATACGACGCGCTTCTTGAGAAATTTAAAAAAATTTTGAGAGATAATGGGCTAAAATACACGCAACAGCGAGAAGTTCTACTAAAGACGCTCTACAACAACGACGAGCACTTTACTCCGGAGAGACTTTATTTTTTTATTAAAGAGACCTATCCTGACTTAAACGTCGGTATCGCGACCGTTTATAGGACACTAAATTTACTCGAAGAAGCCGAGATGGTAACCTCTATCAGCTTTGGTTCGCAAGGTAAAAAATTCGAGCTCGCAACCAAGCCTCACCACGATCACATGATATGCCGCAGATGCGGAACTATCATCGAATTTGAAGACGCAACAATAGAAAAAAGACAAGCAAATATTGCAAAAGAGCACGGCTTTAAGCTAACCGGACACATGATGCAGCTTTACGGAGTGTGCAAAGAGTGCAATGCCAAAGAGGCAAAGGGCGGCAAGTGATATTTGAAAATCAACTGGAGATCCAGAGGCTAGAGACTGCAAACGAGCTAAGAGATGCCGGTATAAATCCATATCCGCACTTTTTGCGCCGCGATATGGATATAACTAAATTTAGGCTCAAATTTAAACATATAATAGACACCGAAGAAAAGAGTGCCGAAGGCCAGCTAGTAAGCCTAGCCGGACGGGTTAAGCTCATCAGGGATGCGGGCAAGGCGATATTTGCCAACATCGAGGATGAGGACGGCAATCTTCAAATTTATTTTAGCAACAAGACGCTTGATCCGGATTGGTTTAAGGTTGTAAAGAAAAATATCGAAGTAGGCGACATCATATATGTGCGCGGGTATGCTTTCGTCACGCGAACGGGCGAATTCTCTATGCACGTTAGCGAACTAACTTTAGCATCAAAGGCTATTTCGCCGCTTCCGGAGAAATTTCACGGACTAACGGATATCGAGACCAGATATCGCCAGAGATACCTCGATATGATAATGAATCCGGAGGTTAGGGCTGATTTTAAACGCCGCTCGGTTATCGTTAGTACGATCCGCAGATTTTTCGAAGATAAGGGCTTTTTGGAGGTCGAGACTCCTATGATGCACCCGATCCCTGGCGGAGCTAACGCTAAGCCTTTCGTAACCTTTCACAACGCGCTTGGCGTGGAGAGATTTTTGCGCATTGCGCCAGAGCTTTATCTAAAGCGTCTCATCGTGGGCGGCTTTGACGCCGTTTACGAGATGAATAGAAATTTCCGCAACGAGGGTATGGACCTAACGCATAATCCCGAATTTACAAGCATCGAGTTTTACTGGGCGTGGCACACTTATCACGATTTGATGGGGCTAACCGAGGAGCTATTTAACGTGCTTCTCGATAAACTAGATATGTCTAAAATCATCGAATTTGACGGTATGCAGATCGATTTTAGCAAGCCGTTTAAACGAATAAGCTACAAAAAAGCGCTCGTAGAAATCGGCGGACTAGACGAGGCGATCATCGGCGATAAGGATAAAATTTTAGCCAAGCTAAAAGCGGACGGCTTTGAGGCAAACGCTAAACTTGATTTGGGGCATTTGCAGGCCGAACTTTTCGATAACTACGTAGAGAGCAAACTAACCGATCCGACCTTTATCATCGACTATCCGATCTCTATTAGCCCGCTTTCTCGCAGAAGCGACTCAAATCCAGATATCGCCGAGAGATTTGAGCTGTTTATCGCTGGACGCGAGCTAGCTAACGGCTTTAACGAGCTAAACGACCCGATCGATCAATACGGCCGTTTCGCTTCGCAGATCGAAGCCAAAAACGCCGGCGACGACGAAGCTCACGAGATGGACGAGGACTATGTGAGGGCTCTTGGCTATGCGATGCCGCCGACGGCCGGGCAGGGCATCGGCATAGATAGGCTCGTGATGCTACTAACCAATAAAAAATCCATCCGCGACGTGGTGCTTTTCCCTGCGATGAGACCGCAAAAAAACGAAACCAAGGAGAATTAATGAGTTTGCAAAGTTACGATAAAGAAATTTTTGATTTAGTAAATTTAGAACTAAAACGCCAATGCGACCACCTCGAGATGATCGCGAGTGAAAATTTTACCTATCCTGAAGTAATGGAAGTAATGGGCTCGGTTCTAACTAATAAGTACGCAGAAGGCTATCCTGGCAAACGCTACTATGGCGGCTGCGAATACGTCGATCAGATCGAGCAACTAGCGATCGATCGCTGCAAAGAGCTTTTTGGCTGCGAATTTGCAAACGTACAGCCAAACTCAGGCTCGCAGGCGAACCAGGGCGTTTACGGCGCGCTTTTAAATCCTGGGGACAAAATTTTAGGCATGGATCTAAGCCACGGCGGACACCTAACTCACGGCGCAAAGG
>NZ_CAUPZM010000025.1:0-27234 GCF_963515975.1 Campylobacter showae | reverse complement strand
ATCACGCTTCTTGGCGGCGTATTATGGGGATTTAGCAGTGTTTGCGGGCAGTATCTGTTCACGCAAAAAGGCGTCAGCGCCGACTGGCTCGTGCCCTACCGCCTAGGCCTCGCCGGGCTTGCGATGGTAGCGTATTATATCGCTCGTTCGCCGCGCCTAGCCCTCGCACCGCTAAAAGATCGCGCGCTATTGCCGCAGCTGCTCATCTACGCGTTTTTTGGGCTTATGATGACGCAGTATTCGTACTTTTGCGGTGTCGAGCTCTCAAACGCCGCCGTCGCGACCGTGATCCAGTACTCCGCGCCCGCGCTCATCCTTGCCGTCGTTTGCTTTTTAGAACGACGCGCGCCTAAAAAGGTCGAGCTCATCGCGCTCATTTTTGCGGTGCTGGGCGTCGTGTTGCTCGCCACTCACGGCGATCTTGGCTCGCTCGTTATCAGCGCAGAGGCGCTGGTTTGGTGCCTCATTAGCGCGCTTGGCGTCGTGATTTATAGTCTCATCCCGACTAAGCTAAATCAAAAATACCCCGTCGCGTTAAATTTAGGCTGGGGCATGGTCATCGGCGGCGGCGCGCTTGCGCTTTACACGCGGGTTTGGCAGCTGGGCGGCGTGAGCGACGCAGACGGCTTTGCGGCGCTTGTCGCGGTGGTGATTTTAGGCACGATATGCGCGTTTAGCTTTTACATGACGGGGCTAAAGATAATAGGCGCGAGCAGGGCGAGCATGATCGCGTGCATAGAGCCGGTGAGCGCGGCGGCGTTTGCCTATTTTTGGCTGGGGACGGAGTTCGTGTTTCTTGATTTTGCGGGCTTTACGCTTATAATCTCGTGCATATTTTTGCTGGCTAAAGATAGAAAAAAAGCGTAAATTTGGAGGAGAGATGATTTATTTGGCGCAGACCGATACGACGGCGGGATTTTTGAGCAAGGATTTTCGCGAGATAAACGCGCTCAAACGCCGAGCAGCGGATAAGCCCTGCCTCATGACGACGGCAAAGCTTAGCGAGCTAAAAAATCTCGCTCGCGTGCCCGCTAAATTTAAAAATTTAGTGCGCCGCGCGAGGAAAACGACGTTTTTGTATCCGAACGCCAAGGCTGTGCGCATCGTGAAAGAGTGCGCCCACGAGGAGTTTTTGAGGCAATTTGACTGGCTCTACTCTAGCAGCGCAAATTTAAACGGACAGAACTTCGACGAAGCCTGGGCGAAAGCGGCGGCGGACGAGGTCGTGGATCAAAATTTCAGCCAAAACGCAAGCTCGAAAATTTATAAAATTTCAAAAACGCGCTTAAAACGGCTGAGATAGTTTTATCTAAGGCCGCGTCTAGCCGTTAATAATTTTATTTACCGCTAGGGCTGCTAAATTTAACCCAAAACACGCCGTTACGCCCATAAAGCTTCCCAGTTTCACGCACCTTGGCAACTCGGTCGAAAACACGACGTCAAATTTACCTTTAAAGCCCGTTTTTTTAAGCTCGGTGCGTATTTTTTTAGCAAACGGGTCGTTGCAGGTTTGCCAGACGGAGGCGACCTTGATCTGCGTAGGATCGATGCGCTTTGCCCCGCCCATCGAGCTAATGAGCTTTTCGTGCGTTTTTAGCGCGAGCGCGATCTTGGTGGGTACGTCGTCGATAGCGTCGATAACCAGATCAAAGGGCGAGAAATCAAAATTTGCGATAAATTCGGGCGTCATTAGCTCTTGTAGCGCCGTTACGCACTCGTATCTTTTGGCAAATTCGCCGACCTTAACGGCGCCGACCGCTTCGCTGTAAATTTGACGGTTTTGATTGGTTATGTCAAAAATATCCTTGTCGATGACGGTGATTTTACCCACGCCCGCGCGAGCTAGCGCGTCTGCGCAGATGCCTCCTACGCCGCCAACGCCACAGATCAGGACGTTTGCGTTTTGAAGCTTTTTAAAATCATCGCCAAACAGCCATCGAGACCTCGTAAATCGGTCGTTTTGATCCAAAATTTCCTCGCTCAAATTCGATCCTTTAGCGCGGTTTTTAGGCCCTGCAAGCTCGCGTGCGCGGTCATATCGAGCATGATTGGAGTGAGCGAGGCGAAACTCTCGCTAAGCACGCTGATATCGGACTCGCCGTTTTGTTCGTAGTCTAAATTCGACGGCTGTCCGAGCCAGTAGTACTCGATGCCGCGCGGGTTGCGGTGGAGCATCGCGTGCGTGGCATAGCTGCGTCTGCCTGCGGGAACTATGCGGTAGCCTCTAAATTCGCGGGCGGAGACGGCTGGGATATTTACGTTTAAAAACTGACGCGGCGGTAGGGATATTTCGCCGTTTAATACGCGCGGAACGATAAATTTGACGGCTTGCTGTGCGAGCGAAAAGCCGAGTTTTTCGATGCTGTCGTTTTTGTAAAACTGCGAAAACGCGATGCTGGGCACCCCCTGCAAAACGCCCTCCATAGCCGCTCCGCACGTACCCGAGTAGGTGATGTCCTCGCCGACGTTGGCACCGTGATTTATGCCGCTGATTACGAGGTCGGGCAGTCTTTTGTATAGCGCGTGAAGCGCGAGATAGACGCAATCTGCGGGCGTAGCGTCGTCGAGTTTGTAAAAATCGTCGTCAAGCTTGATGAAACGAAGGGGTCTAGTAAGCGTAAGAGAGTGCGCGCAGGCTGATTTTTCGGTACTCGGTGCTACGATCGTAACGCGCGTATCAGGTAGTTCCCTCAGTGCGCTAGCTAAAGCGTGCAGGCCGCTAGCCTCGAATCCGTCGTCGTTTGTGATTAAAATTTCTTTCAAATTTATTCCTTTTTATCACGATTGGCTCAAATTTGACGAGCCCATAGCTTTCAAATTTTTAAAGAAATGATTTTAGCACAGCTTTTATTATTTAAATTTAAAGTTTTGGTCTATGTTGGATATTGTTTACTTTATATTTTAGTTTTTAAATTTTATTCAAATTTAAGATAGTAAATATATTATATTATATAATACCGAAATAGATTGAAATCAATCATAATAAATTGATAACAACTACTGTTATATTTACATAGTATAAAAATAAGCTTTAGATTTAATTTTAATTATATTAGGAAAATAAATGAGAATTTAAGCGAACTAATAATAAAATACCGGCCTATAAATAAAGTTAAGTTTTATTTAAATTTACAAAGGAGGTTAGAAAGCCGATTATGGAAAACGCAAAGAAAAAAGCGTCTAAATGGGTCATAGCTTTGCTGGCGGTTATTGGGCTTACTGGCGGATTTGGAATTTTCACATTCTTTTTTGCCAATGGGCCTCAGCATCTTACTCGCGATCCCGAAGCCTGTATAAACTGCCACGTCATGAACCAAGTCTATGAAGGCTGGTCTAAGGGCGGACATCAACACGTTACGACGTGTATAGATTGTCACATGCCTAAAGAATTTGTAAGCAAATGGCTGGCGAAAGCTAAATACGGCTTCTTGCACGGTTATGCGTTTACTTTCTTGGATAATCCCGTATCGTTTACCGCAAGCGATGAGCAAAAGGAGATAATACAAAACAATTGTATAGAGTGCCATAAGGATTATGCTAGAAATTCAGTCGATCCAAGAGCTATAGGCGATAGCTTGCCGGGCAAACACGGGCAGTATGCTAATGCCAACGAGCCGTTAAAATGCGTATCTTGTCACAGACAAGCCGGACACGCACATAACTTTTAAAACAATCCTAGGAGGAGAATAAATGAAAAATAACAAACTGTTATACGCGGTTACTTTTTTAGTGGCCGTTGCACTCGGTGCGGGCGTACTTGCTCTTTATAACGACATAGCTCATAAAAAAGAGGAGTCAAAAACTTACCCGCTAATGCTAAATAAGGTAAGCGAGCTTGAGCCGGATTTTGAAAAATGGGGCGCAAATTTCCCAAATCAGCTCGATGCTTACAAAAAAATGGAGCATAAAAGCGACGCAAATCCAAAAGGAAGCGAATTTGTAGAAACGGCTTTCGGCGGTGATTTACCTTATAGCAAGATTATTCGCTGGCCTGCGGCTACGGTGTTTTGGAACGGTTATGCGTTCGGCGTGGATTACAGCAAACCGCGAACCCACTACTATTCGCAGATAGATCAGATCGAAACCAAAAGAAACGATAAAGAGTATCTAAACGCTCACGGGCTTCCTGCATTTAAGGGTCAGCCAGGATATTGCGTCAATTGCCACACCGGATATTTAACCGCGCTTCAAGTTGATGGCGATTATAACCTAACTGCCGATCCTACGCCTGCTGCAACTAAGCCTATGCCGTTTTTCGACGTAATGCCTAAAGAGGAAGGCGAAAAGAGAAAAGCCGCGTGGACGAAGATGAACTCTATCCCGTATTTTGACGTCATGAAAAAAATCGCGGCTAAACACGGCGAGAGTATCCACGGATCGCATCTAGGCAGCACCTGTGCAGACTGCCACTCGCCAGATGATATGAGCCTAAGAGTAACAAGACCCGCATTCGTAAACGCAATGGTCGCTAGAGGCTACCAAGCCGACGCAAAAAGCGGTATAAAGGCCACCAGACAAGAGATGAGAAGCTACGTTTGTATGCAGTGCCACGTAGAATACTATCCTGCAGGCAAAGAATCCGTTTTAACCTTCCCTTGGAATTTCTGGAAGAAAGACGAGCCGTTTAAGATCGAGAATTTCGACCAATACTATGACGATCAGTTAGCCAAAGAGGACGGGTTTAAATTTGACTACATCCACAAAGATACCGGCGCTAAAATCATCAAGATGCAGCACTCAGAAGCTGAGCTAAGCTCAACCGGTATCCACGGAAGAAGCGGCGTAACGTGCGCAGACTGCCACATGCCGTATAAACGCGCCGGAGCTCAAAAGATCACCGAGCATGAAATTTTAACTCCGCTTGCCGATATAAACGCGGCTTGCAAAACTTGCCACCCGCAAAGCGAACAAGTGCTAAAAGATAGAATTTCATTCGTACAAAATCGCCACGCTTACGAGCTAAGAAACTGCGAAAATGCGCTACTTTCTTTGATCCAAGACATAAAAACGGCCAGAGCCGAGCTAGCTAAGCACGAGAAATTTGCCTCGATCGCCGATGAAAAAGAGAGAAAAGAAGCTATCAGTAAGGCTCTTGAAAAGACTCTTTACTTACACCGCAAAACTCACATCCGCTGGGACTTCGCATTTAGCGAAAACAGCTACGGCTTCCACGGAGACGAAGAGTCGGCTAGGATCCTAGGTCAATGTAAAGAATTTGCTCGCCAAGGACAAACCGAGCTAGTTAACGAGCTTGCGCCTTACGGCATCAGCATCAAGCTAACTCAAGAGGCTACTCCGGTTCCTGCGCCTGCTTCTTTAGGACATAAATATCCTATCGGCGTAGCGCCTACCGAAGCTATGAAAAAAGCCGACGAAGACGTTAAGAACCTAAATTTTAAATAAACCCCAAAACCCAAGGCCTGCAGGCTTTGGGTTTTTAAATTTACGCATTTATCTTTCAAATTTTTAAACCCGAATTTTTCTTATAAATTTAAATTTTATTGTTTATTTAGCCGTTTTAGGCGATAATTCCCGTTAAATTTAAAGGGTAAAATATGCTTAAAAATTTTATTTTTGCTGTGTTTGCGGCGAGCCTGGTTTTTGGCGCGCAAGAACTTGCGATAAAGACAAAGCCTTCGTCAAATTCGCCGTCGAATTTAGAGACGAATCTGGAAGAAAGGGACGAATCGCAAAGGCGCGTAGATGAATGTATGCAAAAAGATAGCTCCATCGCCGGTATGGTAGGGTGTATAAATGCCGAATTCGCCGTTCAAGATAAAATTTTAAACGAAAACTATAAAAAGGCTATGAGCGTACTAAACGACGAAAATAAAAAAATCCTAAAAGATATACAGCGTAAGTGGGTTGCTTATAAAGAGGCCAAATGCGCTTTTTATCCTCAGCAAGGCTCGATTCACCGTCTAGACGCGACCGATTGCTATTTACAGATGACTAAAGAGCGCGCGACTGAGCTTGCGGATATAGTTAGCGAATTTGAGGGCAATCAGTGAAGCTGCTCGTCTCTTGTTTGGAGGCTTCTGCAAATTTGCACTTCGAGCAGGTTTTAGAGCATCTGCCAAAGTGCGAACTAAAAGGCATTTTTGATGAGAAATTCGGCGAGCCTTTTATGCCAAGCTCGGAGTTTTCCGCGATGGGCTTCGTGGAGGTTTTGCCGCTTTATTTTAAGGCAAAACGCGCGATAAAAGAGATGACTCGCCTAGCTGAGCAGTGCGACGCCGTGCTGCTGATAGATAGTCCCGCCTTTAACTTGCCGCTAGCTAAGGCAATCAAAGAAGCGGGCATCAAAACGCCCATAACCTACTACATCTTGCCGCAGGTGTGGGCGTGGAAGGCCGGACGCGTGGCGAAAGTCGAGGCGTACTGCGATCATTTGGCGTCGATTTTGCCCTTTGACGGGATGTATTACAACCGCTCGCGCTACGTCGGACATCCGCTACTTGACGAGCTACGGGTACGAAAAAACGAGCTTTTACAAAGTGGTAAGATCGCCTTTATGCCAGGATCCCGCCGCGCCGAAATTTCGCGGTTGATGCCGATTTTTCGCGAAGTAGCAAGCCGTATAAAAGACAAAGAAAAACTGCTCGTCGTGCCGCCTTTTTTGGCAAACGAAATGCAAATTTACGGCGACGTGAGCGACTTTAGCGTGGTTACTGACGCGCCGCGCGCGCTTTTGCAAAGCGAGTTTGCCTTCATCTGCTCAGGTACCGCGACGCTGCAGGCCGCGCTCGTGGGCACGCCGTTCGTGCTAGCTTATAAAGCTAAAGCAATCGACATAATGATTGCACGGATGTTTGTGAAGCTGCGCCACATCGGGCTTGCAAATATCATGTTTGATTTTATGGGCGAAGAGGCGCTGCACGAGGAGCTACTGCAAGAGGAAGTAACGCCCGGCAATCTAATAAAAGCCTACGAGAGCTGCGATAAAAAGCAATTTATCGCTGGCTGCGAGAAGCTGCGAAGATACTTAAAACACGGCTCTGCCGCAAACGTGGCGCAAATTTTAACAACTAAAAAGGATGAAAAATGACCGAACCTATGACGCTTTTCGGGTATGAAAAAATCACGAACGAACTAAAAAATCTAAAGACCGTCGAGCGCCCGAATATCGTCGAGGAGATCGACATCGCGCGCAGTCATGGCGACCTAAAAGAAAACGCCGAATACCACGCCGCTCGCGAAAAACAGGCGTTTATCGAGAGCCGTATAGCCGAGCTTAGCGACATAGTAAGCCGCGCTAAGGTAATCGACCCCGCAGAATACGAGCACGATAAAGTAAAATTTGGCTCCACGGTCGTCATCATGGACGTAGAAACCGAGCTGGAAAAGACCTATACGCTAGTGGGTACGCCTGAAAGCAACCTGGAGCGCGGTCTCATCTCGATAAACTCACCCCTAGCCAAACAACTAATCGGCAAGAGCGAGGGCGACGAGGTCGCGCTGAGCCTGCCAAACGGCAGAAGCGACGTCGAGATCGTATCCGTTAGCTATAAACCGATCAAATTTTAGAGCCGATGAGCGCGTTTAAAACCGTTAAATTTATGCGCTGGGCCGCTAAATTTGAGCATTTAAATTTAACTACGGCGTTTGCCGAGTTTTTCAAATTCGGCTCGCTAAATTTAAAACCCATAGCCGCAAATTCGACGCTACAAAAAGTAAAATTTGATGCCTGAGCAAATCGTCGTAAAAAGCGGCGCGATCTTTATCGCTGACTCGCACGAAAACGAAAATCGAGAAAATTTCTGGCATTTTTTGTGCGCGTTAAAAAGCGGCGAGATAAAGACGCCGCAGCTGTTTTTGATGGGCGATATGTTTGATTTTTTGGCGGGCGAGTGCGAGTTTTTCGTCAAATTTTATGAGCGATACGTCCGCACGATCGACGAGCTGGGCGAGAAAATGGAAATTTATTATTTCGAGGGAAATCACGATTTTAACCTATCAAGGCTGTTTAAAAACGTCAAAGCCTATCCTATCGGCGCCCAGCCGGTTAAATTTGCCACTGAGTGCGGACAAAGCGTGCTTATTGCGCATGGAGATATATTTTTGCCTTTTGTTGCAAAATACGCTTTGAGATTTTTGCGCGTCAAATTCTTTTTAAAAACGATGAATTTTTTCGATAAATTTTTAAATTTTAGACTCTCGAAACAAATTTTAAATAAGCTTAAACGAAAAATTTTAGATTATAAAATACTGAATTTTAAGAATTTAGTCGAGGCGAAAATGCGCCGATATAACGCATTTTACGAGGCTGACATCATCATCGAGGGGCACTATCACCAAGGCGAACAGTACACGATAGGTAAACAAAAATATATAAATGTTCCATCTTTTGCATGCGAGCAAAGCTATTTTGTAGTAGAATACGGCCAAAATATTAAGTTTGCTCGAAAGAGCGTAAAGGTTTAGAATGCTTAACAACGGCACATTAAAAACCGGTTCAAACGAGATGGAGCTTGTTGATTTTCGTATCTTTAAGCAGGCGGGAGACAAGGTATATGAGGGCATATACGGCGTCAACGTCTCCAAGGTGCGCGAGATCATCAAGATGCCGAATTTGACCGAGCTTCCCGGAGTACCCGAGTATATCGAGGGGATTTTTGACCTGCGCGGCGTAGTTATACCCGTGATAAATTTGGCCAAATGGATGCAGATAAACGAGCCTAAAGACTCGGCGATCAAGCCTCGCGTCATCATCGCCGAATTTAGCGAGATTTTGATAGGTTTTATCGTCCATGAGGCAAAACGTATCAGGCGTATAAGCTGGGCGGATATCGAGGCGGCGACTTTCGCCTCAAATGCCGGAACGCTGGATAAAGGAAAGATCACGGGCGTAACCCGCATCGAAAACGACGAGGTCTTGCTCATACTCGATCTTGAAAGCGTCGTCGAAGAGCTTGGCATATATAGCCCGAAAATCGAAGTAGAAATCGATCAAAACAAGCTTTTAAACGGTCTAGCGCTAGTGCTAGACGATAGCTCGACGGCTAGAAAGCTTGTAAAAGATACTCTAGAAAAAATGGGTCTAAAAGTGGTCGAAGCAAAAGATGGCATAGAAGGGCTTGATAGGATGCAAGATCTTTACGAGATGTACGGCGATAAGCTTGATAGCCATCTAAAGGTGATTTTAAGCGATATAGAGATGCCGCAGATGGACGGATATCGCTTTGCATCGACGATAAAAGACGATCCAAGATATACGGGAATTCCTATTATATTTAACTCTTCTTTGAGTAAAGACTACACCGAAGCTCAAAGCAAAGAGGCCGGAGCCGCCGCGTATCTAACCAAATTTGACGCGACGCTATTTTACAACGAGGTGCTTCGCGTGATCGAAGCGAACAAGAAATAAGGGGGAAATCATGGATGATATGAAAGAAATAATGGAAGACTTCCTAGTTGAAGCCTTCGAACTGGTAGAACAAATAGACCATGACCTCATAGAACTTGAGTCAAACCCCGAAGATTTAGAGCTTTTAAATAGAATTTTCCGCGTCGCGCATACGGTTAAAGGATCGTCTAGCTTTTTAAATTTCGACATCCTTACTAGGCTCACGCACCACATGGAGGACGTGCTAAACAAGGCCCGCCGCGGCGAGCTAAAGATAACTCCCGATATCATGGACGTGGTGCTAGAGTCAGTGGACATGATGAAAGGGCTACTGCACGGCATCAGAGATAGCGGCAACGATACGGACGTAGGCATAGAGATAGAAGATATATGTAAAAGACTAACCTCGATATCCGAAGGCGAAGCCCCGAGCGCGGCTGCTAGCGAGCCTACTCCCGCAGCGCCTGAGCCTGTAGTAGAGACGCCGATAGAGCCTGAACCCGTTAGCGATGAGAATTTGTCAAATTTAAGCGACGACGAGGTCGAAGCCGAGATAGAAAGACTACTAAAAGTAAGAAAGGCTGAGGATCAAGCAAGACGTGCTCAAAAGGCAGCCGGAGGTGAAGCGCCAAAGCCTACCGCACCGGCTGCGCCGCAAGCTCCAACCCCGTCAAATTCGGCTCCCGCTCCAAAAGCAGCTCCCGCAAAGCCTGCCGATAAAAAAGAGGACAAAAAAGTCCCCGCTCCATCAAGCGGAGCTAACGCGGACGAGCAGACTATACGCGTCGAGGTTAAGCGCCTAGATCACCTGATGAACTTGATCGGCGAGCTGGTGCTTGGCAAAAACAGATTGCTTAAAATTTACGACGACGTCGAGGAGAGATACGAGGGCGAAAAATTCCTCGAGGAGCTAAATCAAGTAGTATCTAGCCTAAGCCTGGTAACTACCGACATCCAGCTAGCCGTTATGAAAACGAGGATGCTACCTATCGCGAAGGTGTTTAATAAATTCCCTCGCATGATCCGCGATCTAAGCCGCGAACTAAATAAGCAAATCGACCTTGAGATCACGGGCGAGGAGACGGAGCTTGATAAATCTATCGTCGAGCAAATCGGCGATCCGCTCGTACACATGATAAGAAACTCGTGCGACCACGGTATCGAAGACGGCGCGACCAGATTAGCCGCCGGCAAACCGGAAAAAGGCACCATCCAGCTAAAAGCCTATAACGAAGGCAACCATATCGTAGTCGAGATCACCGACGACGGTAAGGGCCTAGACGCCGATATGCTAAAATCCAGATCTATAGAAAAAGGCATCATCACTGAGCGCGAAGCTGATGCGATGAGCGATAAAGAGGCGTTCGGACTTATATTTAAACCTGGATTTTCGACTGCGGCGAAGGTAACCAACGTAAGCGGCCGCGGCGTAGGAATGGACGTCGTAAAAACCAATATCGAAAAGCTAAACGGTATAATCGATATCGAAAGCGAAGTGGGCAAGGGCACGACGATGAAGCTAAAGATCCCGCTCACGCTAGCTATCATACAGTCGCTTTTAGTCGGAGCTCAGGAGGAGTTTTTTGCTATTCCTCTAGCAAGTGTCCTAGAGACCGTGCGCGTACCGATCGACGATATCTATACGATCGACGGTAAAAACGTACTTAGACTACGCGACGAAGTGCTATCGCTAGTTAAACTCTCAGATATCTTCGGCGTCAAGCAAGTCTTTGACGGCGGAGATCAGACCTATGTGGTCGTTATCGGCGTAGCGGAGGCGAAGCTTGGCATCATCGTAGATAGCCTCGTAGGACAAGAAGAGATCGTCATAAAATCAATGGGCGATTATCTCCAAAATATCCCTGGAATCGCAGGCGCCACGATAAGAGGCGACGGCCGTGTAACGCTAATCATCGACGTAGGTATGATGATGGAGATGGCAAAAGATATAAAAGTAGACATAAAAGCCAGTATGGAAGCCTCAAAGAGCGTCAAAGAAAAGCCGAGCGATTATAAGGTGCTAATCGTCGACGACTCTAAGATGGACAGAACGATCATGCAAAAATCGCTAGCCCCTCTTGGCGTAACGGTTATCGAGGCTACCAACGGCGTCGAGGCTCTAGCTATCGTAAAATCGGGCGAACACGCGCTTGATGCGATGCTAATAGATATCGAGATGCCGCGAATGGACGGCTATACGCTGGCAGCTGAGATCAGAAAGTATTCAAAATATAGAAATTTGCCGCTCATAGCGGTAACTTCAAGGACGTCAAAGACCGATAGGCTAAGGGGCGTAGAGGTAGGAATGACCGAGTACATCACCAAGCCGTATTCGTCGGATTACCTTGAAAACGTAGTTAGAAAAAATATCAAACTAATAGGATAGAACATGAACGACAAATTAAATCAGGTTCTAAAAAAACAAAAAAGTCAGGTGATGGATCCGAGCGAAAAAGAGCGCGAGGAGATCGTCCAGTTAGTCGGTTTCATCGTGGGCGACGAGGAGTATGCGATACCTATTTTAAATATTCAAGAGATCATTAAGCCGATCGAATACACTCGCGTGCCTAGCGTGCCGGACTATGTTTTAGGCGTGTTTAACCTACGCGGTAGCGTCATCCCGCTAATCGATTTGAGAAAGAAATTTTCTCTAAACGCCGCAAAACCGAGCCCAAGCACGAGGTACATCGTGATGAAAGAGGGCGATAACGTCGCGGGATTTGTGATCGACAGGCTAACGGAAGCCATCAGGATACAGCAAAACAGGATCGATCCGCCGCCTGAAACGCTTTTAAAAGACAAAGGCATGATTTACGGTATCGGCAAAAGAGACAATAATATCCTTACGATTTTAAAAGTCGAAGCGCTACTAAAACGCGATTTCTAGGGTCAAATTTGATAAAGCTTTGCGTATTTGATTTTGATTCGACCCTGATGGACGGCGAGACGATAGATTTTTTAGCCGCAGCAAACGGCGTCGGCGATGAAGTTAGCGAAATAACAGCAAAAGCAATGGCGGGCGAGCTTGATTTTTTTGAGAGCTTGACGCGCCGCGTATCGCTTTTAAAGGGGCTTAAGCTTGCTAAAGTAGATGAAATTTGCTCAAATTTGCCGCTAATGCCCGGAGCCGCCGAGCTAATCGCCCATCTAAAAAACAAAGGCGTCAAGGTCGTAGTTTTTAGCGGAGGATTTCACGCGGGCACCGATAGAGCGCAAGAGAAGCTCAAATTCGACGCTAGCTTTGCAAACATCCTGCACCACAAAGACGGCGTCTTAACCGGACTCGTGGGCGGCGAGATGATGTTTGGCTTTTCAAAGGGCTCGATGCTTGTAAATTTACAAAAGATGCTCGGTATCTCAAAAGAGCAGACGATGAGCGTAGGCGACGGCGCCAACGACCTATCCATGTTTGAGCATTCAAATTTAAAAATCGCGTTTTGCGCGAAGCAAATTTTAAGGCAAGCGGCAACTTGTTGCGTGGATAAAAAAGATTTGCGCGAGATCATAAATTTGATATAAAAGGCGAGAAAAATGTTTAATAACGATATAAATTTTTCATTGTGGTGTGACTTTATCGAGCGCGACTTTTTGCAAGACGAGTTTGAAAATTTACTTAAAATCGGCGCTATTAACGGCGTTACCTCAAACCCGTCCATCTTTAAAGCCGCGTTTTTGTCGGACTCCTACAAAGACGTCATCGGCCAAATGGGCAAAAAATATCCAAAGGCGCTTTACGAGGCGCTCGCGGTGCAAGATATCAAGATAGCCGCGACCAAGCTTTTGAGGCATTATGCAAACGGCGACGACGGGTTTGTTAGCATCGAGGTCGATCCTAGCTTTTGCGATAACGCCGCGGCTACGGTGGACGAGGGCGCTAGGCTGCACGCGGAGATCGGTATGCCAAACGTCATGATCAAAATCCCCGCGACAAAAGCGGGCTTCGAAGCGATGAGCGCTCTAAGCGCGCGCGGTATCGCGGTAAACGCGACGCTGATTTTCTCGCCGGAGCAAGCCGTAGCGTGTTTGGATGCTTTTGAAGAGGGCGTGAAGGCTTATGAGAAGAAATTTCCGCTAACGCCGCTGCCAAAAAGCGTGATTAGCATTTTTGTTAGCAGATTTGATCGCTTGCTAGATGAAAAAATGCGCGAAAACTCGCTACCGACGGGCCAAATCGGCATTATGAACGCGACTAAAATTTATAAAATCATAGAAAATAAAAGCTTGCCGACGACGCGCGCGCTTTTTGCTAGTACGGGCTTAAAGGGCGATGAGCTGGCAAGGGATTATTACGTAAAAGAGCTGATGTATCAAAATGCCGTAAATACGGCCCCGCTTGATACTATAAAAGCCTTTATCGCTGGTAAAAACGAACCTAAAACCGCCGTTAGCGACGATAGTATAGAGAAATTTTTTGGCGTAGTAAAAAGAGCCGACATAGACATGGAGAAGGTTTATAAAGACTTGCTAAACGACGGCTTAAAGCAGTTTGTGACGGCATTTGAAGACATAATGAAAGCACTAAAATAACTAGGAAGCAGCCATGAAGCCTTTAAGATTTACCTCCGTGAACGAAGAGGACGTTAAGGACTACGAGCCTGTCGGTTCAAGTATTAAATTTGATAGCCAGGACGATGCCCTAGAGCGCATTATCAAGCTAAAAGCAAAGGTTTTAAGAAGCGATATAGAACATCATAGAAACAAAAATAAAGAAAACTCGCACGAGGATGAGCAAGAAGTGGTGCCCCTAAAAGCGGACGACGCCGTGCGCGAGGAAACCGCATCGCAACCGGAGTCTAAATTTGAAGAGATCGGCGGGTTTGATGATTTGCCAAAGTTAAAGCCAATTGACGACGAGCTTGCAAAAGAAGAGGAGCAAGAAGAGCCGGTTAAGATCGATAAATTTGACGCATTTAGCGCGCCTGCCGAGCTAGAATCAAAAAGGCAAGAGTTAAATGAAAATTTACAAGCTATCAACGAGGCTCTAAATGAAATAGACGCGCTAGACGAGATGCCTGGGCAAGAAGACGAAAACGACGAAGAGGCTATTTTTGTGGCATGGAAAGAGCCGCAAATAGAAAAAGATACGCAAGAAATAAGCGAATTTGACAAAGAGAGCGAAAAATCAGCTGAGCCTGTAGAGGAAACGGTAGCAAAGGAACAGACCCCTAACGAAAAAGATCAGCTCTTGGACTTTTTAAGGGATGAATTTAGCTCGGTAGAGCTCGAAGAAGACGAGCCTGATAAGGGCGATAAATTTGACGTAAGCCAAAGCGATCAGGATAAATTTGATACCGAGGACTACGAGGACTTTCAGAGTAAATTCGACTCTATCAAAAACGAATTTGATATCGCTAAAAACGAGATAAATTCTGGTCAAACTCAGTCAAATTTAAGCGCTGATTTTTGGGACGTGCCGCAAAGCAAAGAGCTAGAGGATAAAGATTTTCTAAAGATCGACGAGCATGCTGATTTAAGCGAGCCCGAGGAGCGAATTTTAGAGCCGAATTTAAGGCAAACGCAAGAAGAAACAAGCAAAGGAGTAGAGCAGGTGCAAACTATAAACGATACGCAAGAAAACCGAATAAATACGGTAAAAGAGCCGGAAGCAAGACCCGTTAGGCGTAGAGATAGGGCCGCGCTTTTAGCCGAGCTTGGACTAACGATGGAAGAAGAAGCCTTTGGGATGTCTATTAGGCCGCCGATGCCGCAAGATGACGACGAAAGCGAAAAAAGAGCCGCTATGAAGGCGGTTTTGGACGGATATCTGATGAAGCTTATCGAGCTTGGCGGCAGCGACTTGCACGTGAAGTCGGACAGGGTGGTTCGCGGTAGATTTAACGGCGAGATGGTAGTTATGGGCGATACGGTTTTGGATTATGACCGCTCGATACTCATTGCCAAGGAAATTTTAGGAGCGAATTATTATAGCCTAATGAAAAGAAAGAGCGTTGATTTTACCTATAGATTAAACGACGACTACCGTTTCCGCTCTAACGTCTTTTTGCAGATGGACGGCATATCTTTCGTATTTAGAACGATCCCGACGAAAATTCCTACCATGTCTGAGCTTTTATTGCCGCCGGTTATTGAAAAGCTTTGCGATAAAGTAAACAGAGGCATCATCCTAGTAACCGGGCCGACCGGTAGCGGTAAAACGACGACGTTAGCTAGTATGATAAACTACCTAAATCACACGAAAAACTATCACATCGTCACTATCGAAGATCCGATTGAGTTTATATATAGCGACGATAAAAGCGTAATAAATCAGCGCGGCATCGGCCAAGACGTCGATAGTTTTGCCGACGCGCTAAGAGCCTCTTTGCGCGAAGACCCGGATGTTATATTTGTAGGCGAGATGAGGGACCTAGAGACTGTTAGAACCGCGATAAACGCTGCGGAAACCGGCCACTTAGTGCTTGCTACGCTTCACACGCTTGATGCTAAAGAAACTATCGGCCGCGTCATAAATATGTTCCCTAAAGAGGAGCAAAACCGAGTCAGGATGACTTTTGCTTCGGTTGCGGAGGCTATCATATCTCAGCGTCTAGTCGTAACTACGGGAAATAAACGCCGCGTAGCTTGCGAAATAATGATAAAAAATATAAGAATAAGAGATATGATCCTAGAGGATAGGGATAGCGAAATTTACGATGCGATAGAGCAGAGTAGAAACACCTATCAAATGCAGACTTTTGAGCAGCATTTGCTTGATATGTATACTTCGGGAATCATTACGAAAGAAGAGGCTCTAAAAAGCGCCGGTAGAAGAGAAAACCTCGATATCAAAATCAAATCCGCCGACCTTGCCAAAAAACGAGCGATGGTCGCTTCTATCGAGGAAGACGCTGCGCTTTTAAGAGAATTTCAAAGCGACGTTATCGCGCTTAAAGATATCAAGTAAGGCTAAATTTATATAAATTTGGGTATTATCGGCTTCTATTTTTCAAGAAAGGAAAACGATGTTAGAAGGTATCGTTAGAGAGAGTATCGGTAAAAAGGCGTCAAAAGCCTTAAGAAGAGATGGTTATCTAATCGCCAACATTTACGGCAAGGGATTAGAGAATGTGCAAGCCGCTTTTAAAATCAATGATTTTATAAAAGAGGTTCGCAAAAAAGAGAGCCTTGCGTTTGACGTAAAAGTAGGCGGAAAAACCTTAAAAGTCGTAGTAGTCGAATATCAAAAAGACCCTGTGACAAACGCGCTAAAACACGTTGATTTAAAGGTTGCGCTTCCAGGCGTCGTCTCAAAATATATGATCCCGGTTAAACCTTACGGAACTCCGGTCGGTCTAAAAAATAAAGGCGTTTTGATCATCTCAAAAAGGCGCTTAGCCGTAAAATGCACGGCTGAAAATTTGCCGAATTCATTTGACATAGACGTTAGCGGTCTTGATATAGACGACACTGTCCTAGTGCGCGATATAACCGTTCCTGCGGGCGTTACTATGATCGATGCTGACCGCGTAGCGGTTCTAGGCGTAATAAAAGCTAAATAAGGCTAGCCTTGATACTCATAGTCGGACTGGGGAATCCCGGTCCCGAGTACTCCAAAACAAGACACAACGTCGGCTTTATGCTGATAGATAGACTAAAAAACTCAAATTTTACAGATGTAAGCTCGGCCAAATTTCAAGGCGAGCTGTTTAAATTTCAAAAGTTACTTTTTCTAAAACCGACAACCTTTATGAACCTAAGCGGACGAAGCGTAAAAGCCGTCACCGATTTTTACAAACCAGAGCGCATTATTGTTATTCACGACGATCTTGATCTAAATTTCGGCGTCGTTAAATTTAAAAAGGGCGGCGGAAACGGCGGACACAACGGTCTAAAGTCAATCGACGCATTAATGGGTGCAGACTACGAACGCGTACGTATCGGTATCGGTAGAAGCGCGCACAAATGCGAAAGCGCGGTAACCGGCCATGTGCTTGGCGAATTTAACGCAGATGAAAAAGAGGGATTGGAAAAAATTTTGGACTACTGTGAAAACGCGCTAAATGAGCTAATAAAAACCGACATCGACGCCGTTTCGCAAAAATTTTCAACCAAAAAAGGCATTTTGTGAGCGGGTTAAATTTAGCATTCACGACTTTTGCGGTTTCTCAAATTTTGCGGCTTTTAAAAGCGCTCAAAAATCGGTTAAATTTAGAGCCCAAATTTAAAGCATTGCTCCTAATTTTCTTTACCGTAAATTTTATAAATTTACTTCAAAACTTTACCTGCAAATTTATAAAATTTACGAAAAAAGCGCTCAGACAAAAACTTAAATTCGGATTTTTTAAGAGCGTAAAACAAGTCTATTTCCAGTCTAGCCAAAAAGTGGCAAATTTGAGCGTCATCATGGCGCCAAAGGATACATATTTGCAGCATAGCTCAAATAATAAATTTGCTCGGCAAGTTTGCGGTATTTTTGGTAGCGCAGCTTTCGTCCGCCTTCCACCTTGCGCAAAATTTGATTTAAGAGAGCCCAGATGAATCTTTACGCGCGTTACGTCGGCTGGCTTTATTTTAAATATTTCGTGATTATATTCGTCGCGCTCACACTTTTTTACGTCGGTATCGACATCCTAACCAACCTAAAAGATATGCCCGCAAGCGCGAACCTGAAGCTGCTTTACTTCGGCCTTACCTCGCTTACGGCGGTAAACTACGTCTTGCCGCTTGCGCTCATTTTTGCGTTGATAACTAGCAAATTTAGCATGATTCGTAGCAACGAGCTCGTGAGTTTTTACGCGCTGGGTATCGATAAAAATCGCCTGATAAAGCCGCCTTTCTACATCGCGCTTGCCATCACGTTTATCTACGTCGGACTAAATTTCACGCCTTTTGCCTACGCCTACGAGTACGGGCGAAACATCGTCAAGCTCTCGAATTTATCGCGCACGAGCTCTGATATTTTCTTAAAATTCGAAGGTAAATTTGTCTATATGGACAGCCTAAATCCAGTTAGCGGCGAGGCTAAAGACGTGCGGATATTTGACATAAACGGCAGCAACTTGCGCAGCGCTACCTTTGGCGAAAGCGGGAGGTTTATAGACGATGCGTGGCTTTTAAAGAACGCTAAAATCGTAAATTTGCCGCAAAATATCAAGCTCGGCGAAAAGGGACTCGATATCAAAACGCCAAGCGAGCTAAAAACGCTTGAAAATTTTAAACCAAAAACGATAGAAAGCGCGTCGGCGGAGAGCTCGGCGATCACGATCCCGGATGCGGTGGATTACATTTTGGCGTTTAAGGATGAGGGTATCGGGCTAAATTCGACCAAAACCACGCTTTATAACCTCGCTTTCGCGCCGTTTTTTGCGCCTTTTATGGTGCTTATCATTTACTATTTTTTGCCGGTTACGGGACGATTTTTTAACCTTGCCTTAAAAAGCTTTATCTTCACGATCGCCTCGCTTTGCGTCTGGGGCGCGCTTTTTGTGATGATGAGGTTTGCTAGAAACGGCGTCGTCTCGCCCGAGATCGGCGTGCTTTTGCCGATAATTTTACTCGGCGCCTACGCTTTTTATCTGCGTTTTGGGAGTCGTTAAGAGAGATTTAGGCAAAATTTCTGTAAAATCTAACTATTTTTAAACAAGGTCGGTTATGGATTTTACGAATTTAGCGCAAAAATACGGCACCCCTCTTTACGTTTACGATTTTGACTACATGGCGCACCGCTACGAAGCGCTAAAAAACTCGTTTCACGCCAGAAAATCTCTCGTATGCTACGCCGTTAAGGCAAACTCAAATTTAAGCGTTTTGAAATTTTTAGCCGGGCTTGGGGCCGGATTTGACTGCGTGAGCGTAGGTGAAGTTAAGCGCGCTCTACTAGCGGGAGCTAAAAGCTACCAGATCATCCTAAGCGGCGTGGGCAAGCGCGACGACGAGCTTAAATTTGCGCTAGAAAACGAAATCCTTATGATAAATTTAGAAAGCGAAGCCGAGATGAACCGCATGGAAGCGATCGCAAAGCAGCTCGGAAAGTCCGCTCGCATCAGCATCCGCGTAAATCCAGACATCGACGCTAAAACGCATCCCTACATCTCTACCGGACTAAACGAAAATAAATTCGGCGTAGATCTGCAAACGGCTAAAAAAATGTATCTGCACGCTAAAAACTCGCCGCATCTCGAGCCCGTAGGCATCCATAGCCACATCGGCTCGCAGATAACCGACATCAAGCCCGTTATCGAAGCGGCAAAGATCGTGGCAAATTTGACTCGCGAACTGAAGGCGGCGCAAATCGACATCAAATTTTTTGACGTCGGCGGCGGTATAGGCATCGTTTACGGCGACGAGAGCGAGCCTGATCTCTACGAATACGCGCAGGGCATTTTGGCAAATTTAAGCGGCATGGACGTTACGGTAGTTTGCGAGCCGGGGCGCTTCATCGTCGGCAACGCGGGATATTTTATAACTAGCGTGCTTTACGAGAAATTTAATAAAGAAAAGCGTTTTGTCGTCGTGGACGGCGCGATGAACGACCTCATACGCCCAAGCCTCTATCAGGCTTGGCATAAAATTTTTGCTCTTAGCGGCGGCAAGACTCTTTGCGAGTGTAAAACCGAGCAGCTTCGGGAGCTCAAATTTACCCCTTGCGACGTGGTCGGGCCGATCTGCGAGAGCGGCGATTTTCTCGCAAAAGACCGAAATTTACCGCCGTTAAATCCAGGCGATCTCGTCGTTATCAAATCAGCCGGCGCATACGGTTTTGCGATGAGCAGCAACTACAACACTCGTGGGCGCGCCGCGGAGGTCGCGGTAAAGGGCGGCGAGGACTTTTTGATTAGGCGCCGCGAGAGCTTTGAGGATATCGTAGCGCTGGAGCGAGAATTTTTAGGCTAAGGAGCGAAAATGCAAAACATAAACGACCTTAGAAACGAGATAGATAAGATCGACGACGAGGTGCTAAGGCGCCTAAACGAGCGCATGAATTTCGTGCGAAAGATCGGCGAACTAAAGCAAACCAGCGGCAGCGCGATCTACCGCCCCGAGCGTGAAAGAGCGATCCTAAACCGCCTCGAGGGGCAGGACTCTGCATTTTTAAATAAAGCTGCTATTGAGGCGATTTATCTTGAAATTTTTGCCGTCAGTAGGAACCTCGAAATGCCAGAAAAGGTCGCCTATCTAGGGCCTGAGGGCACCTACACGCACCAAGCCGCCGAGAGCCGTTTTGGCGCTATGAGTGCGTATCTGCCACTAGCTAGCATCGAGGCGGTTTTTACGAAACTAAAGCACAAAGAGGCCAAATATGGCGTCGTACCGATAGAAAATAACACCGAAGGCGCGGTAGGCGCGACTCTGGACTGTCTAGGGCGGTTTGATAGCGTCAAGGTGGTAGCTGAAATTTACATGGATATCCACCATATTTTTGCGAGCAAGTGCGAAAATTTAAAGGACATCAAGCGCATCTACTCGCACCCGCAAGGCTACAATCAGTGCCGCAAATTTTTAGACGATCATATGCTTTCTGCCGTTGAGTTTATCCCAGCAAAATCGACCGCTCAGGCCGCGCAGCTAGCTAGCAGCGAGCCAAATTCGGCCTCCATCTGCTCTAAAATCGCAGCCAAGCTTTACGGCGTGCCGATCTTGTTTGAGACGATCGAAGACAACGCCGCAAACCGCACGAGATTTTTTATACTAAGCGATTTTAAAAACGAGCGCGCGCAAAGAAATAAAACATCCATCTTAGCAAAGACCGAGCACCGTCCCGGCGGGCTCGTGGAGTTGCTACTAGCCTTTAGAGACGAGGGTATAAACATAACCAAACTAGAGAGCCGCCCGATAAAACAACGTGAATTTAAGGCGAATTTTTATATAGATTTCGAGGGGCACATCGACGACGACAACGTCCAAAAAGCGATACAAAAAGCGATAAGCTACGGCCACGAGATCGCGTGGCTAGGAAGCTACGTCGCGTGGGAGGAGTGAGATGAAATTTAACGAAAATTTGGCAAATTTAGTAAGCTACGAGGCTGGCAAACCTATCGAGCTAGTCGTACGTGAATACGGTATCGACGCTAAAGACGTCATCAAGCTAGCCAGCAACGAAAATCCATACGGTACGAGCCCTGCGGTAGTAAAAGCGATCGGCGAGATAGTAAACAAAATGCACCTCTACCCCGACGACAGCTACTTTGAACTAAAGGCCGCGCTAGCTAGAAAATTTGACGTCTGCGAAAAATCTATCGTAATAGGCTCTGGAAGCGATCAGATAATAGAATTTGCCGTGCACGCAAAAGCAAACGCAAACAAGGGAATTTTGACTGCGGGCATAACATTTGCTATGTATGAAATTTACGCTAAAGCAGCGGGCGCGAAGGTCTTTAAAACAAAGAGCAAAGAGCATGATCTAGGCGAGTTTTTGCAAATTTATAAGGCGAACAAAGACGAGATCGGCGTGATATTTTTGTGCGTACCGAACAATCCTCTCGGAGGCTGCCTGGACGCCGAGGAAATTTATAAGTTTTTAGAGCAGATTGACGCCGATACGCTCGTGGTTATCGACGGCGCGTATCAGGAGTTTGCTAAATTTAAAGACGCGAAAAAAGAGATAAAGCCTCGTGAGCTCATAGCCAAATTTCCAAACGCGATATATCTAGGCACGTTTTCTAAGGCCTACGGTCTTGGCGGTATGCGCGTAGGATACGGTATCGGCGAGCAAAGCGTGATGAACGAGCTAGGAAAACTAAGGGCGCCGTTTAACATAACGACGCTTAGCCTAAAAGCGGCCATAGAAGCGCTAAAAGACGAAGAATTCGTAAAAATGACGCTTGAGACGAACTTTGAGGAGATGAAAAAATACGAAAAATTTGCCGATAAGCACGGCATAAAGCGTCTGCCTAGCTTTACGAATTTTATCGTTTTTGAATTTGAGCGTCAAAACGCGAGCGAGCTTGCTCAAAATCTGTTAAAAAAAGGTATAATTTTACGTGACCTAAAAGGCTACGGATTAAACGCGGTTCGCATAACGATTGGGTTGCCGAATCAAAACGACGTAGTTTTAAAACAAATCGAGGAAAATTTAAAATAAATGGATTTTAAAACCGCAGTTCAGCAAATCGGCCAGGTCTATCACAACCTCTCGCTAAGGCAGCGCTTAGTCGCCGCGGGCTCGATCGTGCTCGTGGTCGGGTTTTTGGTATTTTTGAGCATTTATAAAAGCTCAAACGAAAGCTACGACGGCTATAGCGTCCTTTTTGAAAACACCTCCGCCGCAGACTCTGCGCTGATAATCCAACAGCTTGAAAAAGATAAGGTAAAGTATAAAATTTTAAATGAGGGCACTATCTTGGTGCCCAACTCGGACGTTTACCGCGAGAGGATCTCGATCGCGTCGCTTGGTATTTTAAAAGACGGCAAGGTCGGATTTGAGATTTTCGATAAGCAAGAATTTGGCGCTACAGACGCCGAGCAAAAGGTTAAATTTCAGCGCGCTTTAGAGGGCGAGCTAGCCCGCACGATCGAAAGTTTAGCGCCGATAAATAAAGCCATAGTGCGTATCGCGATCCCTAAAGAAACGCTCTTTACCGAGCGAGCCACGCCACCAAGTGCGTCTATCGTGTTAAATTTAAAAGACGGACAGAGCTTAAATTTAAAACAAATTACCGGCATTAAAAATTTAGTCGCGGCCGCTGTGGCAAATTTAAAACCAGAGCAAGTAAAAATCGTGAGCCAGGACGGAGTGCCGCTGGGCGAGGAGGACGGCGAATACGATAGCGATCAGATCACGCAACAGATCCGCTATAAACGCGACGCCGAGCACAATCTCGAAGAAAAGATCATAAACGTGCTATCGCCTATCGTGGGCGGCTCGGATAAGGTCGTAGCCAAAGTCACCATAGATTTTGACTTTGCGAGAAAAGATAGCCAAAGCGAGACCTTTGATCCAAACTCCGTAGCTAGAAGCGAGCAAAACGTCGAAGAAAAGCGTCAAGGCAGTAAAGAAGCCGAAGTGCAAGGCGTGCCTGGAGCCGTGAGTAATATCGGTCCGGTCGAAGGCCTGCAAGACGGTAAAATGAAAGAGCTTTACTCGAAAAGCTCATCCACGACAAACTATGAAATCTCAAAAAAAGTCGAGCGCGTCAAGGATCAGTTTGCTAAGATAAACCGCCTAAGCGCCGCTGTCGTGGTGGACGGAAAGTACGAAAATAAAAAAGACGAAAACGGAAATCCGACCAAAGAGATCGCCTATGTACCGCTTGAAAAAGAGCAGCTGGCACGCATCAACGCACTCATCCGCCAGTCTATCGGCTTTGATCAAAACAGAGGCGACGAGGTTACGGTTAGCAACTTTGAGTTCCAGCGTCAAGACAGACAGACGCCTGCGGGCAAGGTTCAGTCCTTTTTCGATCTTTACGTAGTGCCGTTTTTGCCGATCCTAAAATATATTTTCGCCGCGATTTTGCTTTATATATTTTACAAAAAAGTCATCGTGCCGTTTATGGCTAAGATGCTTGAGGAAATCAAGGAAGAAGAGCCCGAGATACCCGATAACGACATTCAGCTTGACGATAGCGAAGATACGCTGGAGAAATTTCAAGCCGCTAGGAAAAAGGTCGAGGAGCAGCTGGGTATCGGCGATAACTTTAACGAGGACGATCTGCGCTACGACGTATTGCTAGAGAAGATGAAACTAATCGTGCAAGAGCGCAGCGAGGAGATCGCCGTCTTGCTACAAGACCTGGTCAAAAACGACTCGGATTTTAGCAACCGTAAGGACTTTTAATGGCAACAAAGCTAAACGAACAGCAAAAGATGGTGTATGACGATCTTTCTATGCCCGAAAAAATCGCTATTTTGCTTATTCAGCTGGGCGAGGACGTCACGACGTTGCTCTTTTCTCATATGGAAGTTGACGTCATAACCGAAATTTCGCGCTATATCGCTACCGCAAAAAGCATGGATAAAAACGTAGCGGCCGCCGTTTTAGAAGAATTTTACGCTCTCATGCAGTCAAATCAATACATGAGAAGCGGCGGCTTAGAGTATGCAAAAGAAATTTTATACCGCACCTTCGGTCCGGAAACCGCGCAAAAGATCCTCGATAAGCTCGCAAAAAGTATGGAAAACTCAAAGAGTTTCGGCTATCTCACCAAGGTCAAGCCTCAGCAGCTTGCGGACTTTATCATGACCGAGCACCCGCAGACTATCGCGCTTATTTTGGCACATATGGATTCAACCAGCGCAGCCGAGACTCTTTCGTTTTTTAACGATGAGCTTAGAAGCGAGGTCGTCGTTAGGATGGCAAATTTGGGCGATATCAGCCCGTCCATTATTAAGCGCGTTTCAACGGTGCTAGAGGGCAAACTAGAGAGCCTCACGTCCTACAAGGTCGAAGTCGGCGGCCCGAGAGCCGTGGCAGAGGTGTTAAACCGCCTCGGTCAAAAGGCGTCCAAAGCCACGATCGAATACATCGAAGATATCGACGACAAGCTTGCTACGACGATCAAAGAGCTTATGTTTACGTTTGAGGATATCAACACTCTCAACCAAGCCGCTATCCGCGAGATACTTAAAAACGTCGATAAAAAAGACCTCATGGTCGCGTTAAAAGGTAGCGGAGACGCGCTCAAGGAGAAATTCCTCTCAAGTATGTCTCAGCGCGCCAGCGAAGCGTTTAAAGAGGAGATGCAGTTTTTGGGCGCGGTGCGCGTAAAAGACGTCGAAGAGGCGCAGCGCCGCATCGTAGAACAGGTTCAGGCTCTAGCCGAGGGCGGGGCATTCCAAATAGGCGAAGCCGATGAGATGATAGAATGAAAAGCAGCGTAATAACAAACGAGCGTTCAAAAGAGCACTTTGTAGAAAACTATCGATTTAAAATTTTAGGCCAGGAAAAAAGAAGCGAGGATGCGCACGTAGCTCACGACAGCGAAACTCGCCGCGCGTCCGAACATCAACATGACCGTGCCTTAAACGGCGAGCAAGAGGGCTTAAATTTAAGCGAAGAAAAAGAGCAAAGCGTACATTTTAAACCCGAGCCAAGCTTTATCGAGGAACTGCTAAAGCGCACCGACGAGATGAGCGGCAGCATGATAAAACTGCAAATGCAAATCGAAAATCAAGAAAATGAATTCGCTAAACGCCTAGAGAGCGAGATCCAGCGCGCTAAAGAGGATGGCATAAAACAGGGTAGAGACGAGGCGGCGGCTAAATTCGACGAGGAGCTAAAGGCGCTTGAGAGCAGGTATCTGGGATCTATAAATAAGCTAGAGGAGCAGGCGGCTAAATTTGAAAGCCTCATCGCATCTAGCGAAGCGCAGCTGCCGGCCACCGCAGTCGAGGTCGCAAAAGAGGTCGTAAAAAAAGAAATTTCGCTAAATTCGGCAAACATCGCCGCAGCCATCTGCAAAGAGCTTTTTAGCGAAATAAGAGACGCCAAAGAGATACAGATAAAAGTAAATCCGAAAGATTACGAGTTTATCAAAGAAAATTTCTCCGGACAAAACGTCAAAATCTCTGCCGACGAAGCCATCAGCGCGGGCGGAGCGATCGTGCTCAGCGACGCGGGCAACCTCGAGGGCACGATCGAAGCCAGATTAGAAAAAATCAAAAAGATAATAGAACAATGATAGACGTAAAATCTATGAACGTGCAGGAGCTCGAAGCGCTTTGCGGGAAGCTCCGGGATAAAATTTTACAAACCGTCAGCGCAAACGGCGGGCATCTGAGCTCAAATATCGGCGCAGTCGAGCTTATCGTCGCGATGCACTATGTTTTCGACGCCGCAAAAGATCCGTTTATATTTGACGTTAGCCACCAAAGCTACGCGCACAAGCTAATCACCGGACGCTGGGATAAATTTGATACGCTTAGAAAATTCGGCGGTATCAGCGGCTACACCAAGCCTTCCGAGAGCAAATACGACTACTTTATCGCCGGTCACAGCTCTACCTCTATCTCGCTGGCAGTGGGCGCGTCAAAGGCGATCAAGCTAAAGGGCGAGGATCGCATCCCCGTGGCCTTTATCGGCGACGGCTCGATGAGCGCCGGCATCGCGTACGAGGCGCTAAACGAGCTCGGCGATATCAAAAACCCTTGCGTAGTCGTCTTAAACGACAACGAAATGAGCATTAGCAAGCCCATCGGCGCCTTTAGCAACTACCTCTCGCAGATGATGGCGGGGCAGCTGTATCAGAAGTTTAAAAGCCGTGTAGAGAAATTTTTGAGCTATATGCCAGACGGCGCCGCGTATATGGCGCGCAGGATGGAGGAGGGCATCAGGATCTTTACGCCCGGGATGTTTTTCGAGGAGCTAGGGCTTGAGTATATCGGCCCCGTAAACGGCCACGACGTGGGGGCGCTTATTGAGGCTTTTAGCGTCGCAAAAGGGATGAAAAAACCCGTCGTCGTGCACGCGCAGACGCTAAAAGGCAAAGGCTACGAAAAGGCTGAGGGGCATCTAGCCAGCTGGCACGGCGTGAGTCCGTTTGATTTGCAAAGCGGCGAAGCCATCAAAAAATCAGCCGCCAAATCAGCCACCGCACTATTTGCGGAAAATTTGACCGAGCTAGCTAGCGAGCATAAAAATATCGTCGGAGTCACCGCCGCGATGCCTACCGGCACTGGCATAGACGCTCTTATGGAGAGGTTTCCCGATAGATTTTGGGACGTCGCGATCGCCGAGCAGCATGCCGTCGCCTCGATGGCAGCGATGGCGAAGGAGGGCTTTAAGCCCTTTATCGCGATTTATTCGACATTTTTGCAGCGGGCGTTTGACCAGGTTGTGCACGATTGCGCGATCATGAACCTAAACGTCGTTTTTGCGATGGACCGTGCGGGCATCGTCGGCGAGGACGGCGAGACGCATCAAGGCGCGTTTGACGTTAGTTATCTAAATTTGATCCCGAATTTGACGATTTTCGCGCCTCGCTGTGTCGATAGTTTTAGGCTAGCGATGC
>NZ_CAUPZM010000024.1:0-35698 GCF_963515975.1 Campylobacter showae | reverse complement strand
AAGGCATGAGCCTGCAAAGCTTTGATCCCCGGTTCGAATCCGGGTGTCGCCTCCAAAAATTATAAGGAGAGAAAATGCGTTATTTACTAGTGCTATTATCTGCTGCTTTGTTTATGGTTGGCTGTTCAAATACTTGGCACGGAGTCAAAGAAGACACGGGCAATGCTGTTGAATGGTCAAAGGAAAAAGTCAATAAAGGCGCTTCCTACGTTAAGGAAAAAACCGAATAAATTTGGCTATAATTAGCCGAAATACTTTTACGGGAGATGGCTGAGCGGTCGAAAGCGGCGGTCTTGAAAACCGTTGAGGTGTGAAAGCCTCCTGGGGTTCGAATCCCTATCTCCCGGCCACTACCACTATTAAAATATATCTTTAAATACCTGTACTTCAGCATTTTTAAGCAGCTTATATCATCATATTTTCGTCTCAAATTTCGGACGATTTTATTTTGTTACACCAAATTTGGGTTTCTGTTTCATCGTTTGCTTATTAGATTAGGAGTCTGCAATGACTTCTAAGTTAATAACCAAGATCAAAAATAGACCAAGTTACTACTATTTTGATAAAGCATTAAAAGACGATAAGACTATCACTGTCAAGTATTGTTTGTTTACAGACAATGAGTTTGAAGCCAAAGCCATCGCTTTAAAAATAAAAAATGAAGCCGATAATAGACGCGATCCTGCTCAAACCAAGAATTTTATAGATTTACCGTTAAGATACAAGATACGCAACATTCAGAAAAATATTAAAAATAAATCGCATCGACTATCAACGACCGAATATAAAGAAATATTTGAAAAAGTTATATCGGGTATTTATGGGATTGTCGAAGCCGACAATGATATGTTGGTCGATAGAAAAGAATGTCAAGAAAACGATAGGCCAAAGAAAACACAAAAATCAATAAAATTTACGGATATAGCATCCAGATACGCTCAAAACGAAAGCAAGAAGTCAAATAGCAAAAACAGCGAATACTATCAAAGAGTAGCTAGGACGCTTAACGTTTATTTTAGGCGTAAGACATTGGGTCAAATTTCCTACCAAGACTGCGAGGATTTTCAATTACATCTCTTAAATAATAAAAAGCTTAACAAAAAGACCATCAATAGCTACACGTGCTACGCAAGTAGAATGTTTGACTATACTATCAAAATAGGCCTTATATCTCAAAACCCGCTTAAGCTTTTAAGCTCGTTTAAAATTTTCCAAAGATCAAAAATCGCCGAAGGATAATTTTAGCATGGAGGAACTCGTTAAAATTTTTAAGACGGATAAAAAAGAGCTTAAAGATTATATGGCGTTTGCCTTGCACACTGGACTTGGGCTTAGCTAAATTTGGAGCTTAAATGAAATTAGCGTAAGCGAGCGAGACGGCATTAAATTTATCAAAGTTCAAACCACCAAGCAAAAAGGCGGAGACGTTAAATTTAGAGAGCTGTCGATACATAAAATATATATCGCCTAAGCGATATGAAGTGGCTAACGAAAATAAAAAGAGGCAAAATGGGTTGCAATTATCTTGGAAAAAGGCTTAACAAACATATTCATTCCGTTTCACCTGACTTCAACGTAAGCTTTCATAGACTAAGGGCAAATTTCGCATCCTCTATCAAAAATTATTGCTTAGAAAACGGCTTTGCGGACGCTACCTCTGTTTTGCGCGGTTAAGCAATGAAGCAAATATAAACTCTAACTTATTATTTAAAGAATCAGGTCTAGGCAAGATAGCCTTACACTCGGCCGTAGGAGCTCTCTCGGCAAAACTATCTCATGAAAACGTTGCAGCTGGTGCATTAAGTGGAGCTGTAAATGAAGCACTATCTTCTATCTTATATAAAGATACATCAAATATGAGCACTAAAGAGATAGAAGCTTATAACAACAAACGCCTATTAGCATCCCAGCTAATAGGCATAATAGCTGGAGGTATAGCTAATGGAGATAAAGGAGCAAACGCAGGATATAAAATAACCACAAGTGCAGATACTTATAATAGGCAGCTTCATCAAAGAGAGATAGACTTTATATACTCTATGGCAGATGATTATGCTGCTAAAAACAATATCTCTAAAGAGCAGGCTGTTAAAATCTTATATGCCGCTGCTAGTGCGCTAGTAGATAAAGGTTCATATAATGATTTTGCTTCAAAAGAGAAATTTTGAAGTAAGAGATGAAAATGATGAAATAAGTATAATAAACTACAACGATAAATTTTCTAAATTTAATCGAGGAGACATAAATAACGCCAAAGCATATCTGCTAGTAAATTCTAAATAAAAATCTTTTAGAGATATATATAAAGAGGAATTTACTAAGCAAGATTACTTTACTGCCACAAAAGAGCAGTATAATAACAGCGGTTATACGCCTGATAAGAGTGTGGGGCTAGAGGATGGAAGCTTATCATCCTTGCCAGCGCCTATTTTTTCAAAAAGCGCATTTGGCCTTTTTAAAAATACTGCGCTAAAAAACCCATTAGAAAATATAAGTTACACAAAAAAGTTTTGACCCAAATGTCAAACAAAAGTGATTACTTTCATTCGTTTCCAAATGCAGTAGATTCTTTTGCTAAATATGGCAAAAAAACGGAAATTATTGGTAAGGATGGGATTAAGAGAGTAAAGATTGAAATTCAAGGTGGCTACAAAAATCACGATGGAGTGTTTGAGTATATAATAGAGCCTGATAATACAGTTAATCATAGATTTTTTAAAATAAAGGAAAAATAGTATGAATTTAGTAAATGACGTAGTAAGAATAGAGGAATTTTTTTTCGCAATATATGTGAAATTGCTTACGACTACGAAAATGCTATAAAGAAGATTGCGGTATTGAAAGCCAAGGGACAAGTTATCGTCGGTGGTGATGTTATAAAGTATGATGGGCAAGCAGCTGAATATACTTATGACAATTGGAGTTTTAATTCTCAGGAATATACATATGATCTACATGAGTATTCTGCTAAAAAGGCAATTGATTACATAGAAAAATATCATAATATAGATAAAGACTGCTTTTACACTATATATACATCTGGTATGTTGTAGGAAATAATATTGCTGAGTTTATAAATCATATACAGTCAAAACAAGATAAATAGATGTTTAATCGCATAGGTAGCTTTTTTATAGGGGTTATGTGCTTGCTTGATTGCATCTCTATGCTAATACATAAAAACGTGAAAGTTGGGGAGAAATTCTTTAAATTTGACGATGCTGGCAATTTGTATCTGTTTCCAGCACTTGGTTTTTTGTTGTTAGGTATTTATTGCTTTTGGATGGCATTTAGAAAAGAGCCAGAGGTAGTGCAAAGGCTAGAGGGCATGTGGTGCCCTGACTACATGAAATTCTATCATATAGGTGAAACTACCTGCGAAGAGTGCAGACAAGAGCTACCAAAATGCTACAACACACACTTATGAAAACAAGACCAAAGCCAAAGAGTGAGCTGCTGTTTAGGTCAATCCTAGAAATAAAAAGCGAAAAACTAAAAGATAATTAGATGCGATAGGCGCATCGTAGTATTATATTGATATGGAGACATTTGTCGGATATGCAAATTTATAAAGATATTAGAAAAGTAAGCTAAGATGCTAGAAAAGAAGTTTTAAACAAAGCGAAAGAGAACAGATGAAATTTATAAAATTTATATTATTTGCAGTCACTATAATCGGATTTGGTGGCTGCTATATAGGCGAGCCAAGTTATGAAGTGTTTAAAAACAACAGAAATATTTTTCTAATCCCCACTAATCATATTATGGTATTGAATTTTCATGAACGTAGAGAAATATATGATGAAAACAGATACATCTATAAATTTAAGGGGGATGATCCAAGATGTATTTATGGCTATCTAACCAACAAAGACGACAAGCCAGAGAGAGTTTTAGACTGGGTTATATTGTCCGGTAAGGAATTTTGCAAAGAAAGACGAGCTTGGGCTTTGTCTTTTTAGGAAATCGAATGAAAAATGACTATCACGGTTAATAATCTTATAGCGGATGTTGTTGTATAGCCTTAACTCATAAACCGAAAAACATATAACTCTAGTAATTATTTAACAAATAGCAGAGATAGAAGCCTATAACAACAAACGCCTACTAGCATCTGGGCTAATAGGCATAATAGCTGGTATAGCTAATGGGGATAAAGGAGCAAACACAGGATATAAAATAACTACAAGTGCAGATACTTATAATAGACAGCTTCATCAACACTGCAAACGCCGGCGGCGCAATAAGTAACAACGTATAAGTTTAAACTGCGGGGGAGGATGACGTGAATCATAACACTATTTTTGGATAACAAAAAATACAAGCCTATCGTAATCGACGGCAAGAACTTAGAAAATTGTAGTATCATGGGGCACGTCGTAGTGCATATCATAAAAGGCGTGATTTAAAGGGGCTTTGAAGTTTTTGAAGCAAATTAAAGTTTGGATTTCAAAATGCTAAAAAATGCCTAAATTTTGCAAATTGTGCATTTTGGGTTCCCATTTTTTACCTTACGCCCATACCTATACAAAAAAGCTCTTAACGCTATTTGCTCCATATTTTTACCCATTCTCGCTTTTTTACCTTTTGCATAAGATTTATCAAAATGCATTGTAATGTCGACACTATAAACAAGTAAAATCTAAGAATATTTTTATCTTGTTCAGTATATACTTAGAAAAATATATACGAGAAGTTGTAATAATGCAGGCTAGATTAAAAGTATTCAAAAGTGGTAATTCTTTGGCACTAAGGCTTCCAAAAAGCCTAAATTTAGACAACGTCAAAGAGTTTATACTAAAGAGTTTTGATAATAACGAAGTGGTTTTAACCCCGGTTAAAGATGATGAATGGAGCGGACTGTTTAGGACTTTGAATGAGTTGAAAGATGCTGGGGTTAAATTTGAAAGAGCCGAGCAAAGCTTGCTGCAAGAGCGAAATTTCGGATTTAAATAATGTTTTTGCTTGATACTAATATTTGTAGTTACTTGATTTCTAGCACCGAGCCTTACAGTCAAAATATACTAAGCCATTTAACTAGATATGGCAAAAAGGATATTTTTATTTCCAGTATAGCGGTAGCCGAAATGTTTTGCGGTATAGAAAATTCCACTCAAAAAGAGCTAAATTTAAGACTCATGGGCGATTTTATCTCAAATTTCGGCGTTTTGGATTTTACGAGTAAATGCGTAGCAAGCTATGGTAAAATAAGGCTTGAGATGAAAAATAAAAACAGAAGAATAGGCGATATGGATATGCTGATTGTCGCCGTAGCGCTTAGTAATGATCTTGTTTTGGTTACGAATAACGAAAAAGATTTTAAAGATATAAGCGATCTTAGGATGGAAAATTGGACCGTTTGATATAATATACGGTAAATGTAAAGCCTTTTGTTGGTTATATCGGAGGTTAACTTGAAACCAGAATGTACAACCAAAACAAAGATGACTAAGCTCATGAAAACCAGTCGTGTCGCTCTTGATAGACTACTAAACCCGGACAACGACTCGCTAACGCTAAGCACGCTTGAAAGTACGGCAGCGTCAGGCAAAAGACTAAGTATCTCGATAGTCTGACGGTTGCCGATAAATATAAATGAAAAATCGTCTAAAATTTTAGACGAAATTTTAGATAAAATATCGCAGAGAGAAAGGAATTAATGGTGCTAGACTTGTTGCGTAGACGTGTTACATCTTTTTATCCGGAAAGAGTCAAAATTTATACTCTTAAAAATACTATAGAAATCCCATTTTTAGGTACTTGTAGTAATGAAAAATGTTTTTACACTCTAGGTGTCCCTATCTCCCGGCCACTATTTAATCACTGTATTTACTCCTAATATATTAGTATCCTCAACTTTTAGTTGTATTTTTGTAAATTTGAATATCTTTTTTTGATTTTATTGTGTGTATTATTTGCAGTTAAAGTAATAAATTCTAGTAAATATCCTTAAATAAAACACAATTATTAACCACCAGTTTAAGACAAAGCCACCAAATATAAACATCAGCACTGTTTGGAGATTCGCTGACCAGTCCATGACATATTTTATTTCTGTAGTTTAGCCCTATCGTCTCCGTTAGTAAAAATTTTAGCTCTTCCGTCAAATCTCTCCCTAGCAATTCATATATTTTTGGTTCTTGTAAAAGCGAGTTTATGCTTTTTTCCGATTCTACGCCGTATTTATCGATAGTAGTCGTAGGAATTTTTTCTTGTTGTAGTAAAATTCTCGCCAAATGCTCTATTTGAGGTATCAACAAATGGCTTGAAACCAAAAAGTTTCTATCAAAGCCGTAATATAAACCTTGCGCCCAGATATCTGTCCTGTCAGCCGGAACTATGCTAGAATTTCTGCAAATATCATATATTAAACGCATAGACACTCTATGTTCCTCTAAAATTTGCCAAAATGCGGGCAGTATCCTGCCGTCTACCGCTAACTCGACATGTATATGGTATTGCTGGTACATTTCATGTTTTAATCGATCATCTTTTGTCATTATTTGTTGTAGTTTTCTTCCATTGTTATCTATGTCAATTTTAGTAATAAAATTTGAAAGCAGAGACTTCTTAAAAAGATCCTCGGATGACTTTTTGATATCTTCATATAGCGGATTTGCTGTGATATTGGCTAGATAAAATATCGCCTCAGATAATCGCTTGCCTTTTACTGCTAGCTTTGCATTATTTTGATAGCGTGAAATATCAATCTTATTTGATCAATTCCGAGCTCATTTCTATCTTTTTTAGGAACGCCTCTAAGCTCTTTTAGCGCTTGTTCTAGGTCTATTTTTGACAATATAGCGCCGCTTACTTTTGCTTTTTCTATTAAGATATTGGCTATTTTGAGTGCGGTTTCGGCTATTTTACGGCTATTTTCGAGTTTTTTATGCCATTTTTGCGACTCTTGATAATAGTCTATCGCAGCTAGAAATTCTTCCTCTTCTGTAAAGGTATCGGCAAAATTTTCTAATTTTTTAGCTACGCTTGATTGCAATTTTTTATCTAGCTTGACAATATCGAATAAATACGACATCCTTAAGCAGTAGTATTGATCGGTCGGCTCTACTTTATTAAAATACTCTAAAATTTTATTCGATATTTTGGCGTATTGATTTTTTGTGATTTTGGATAGTCGAGATAGCCTGATAGCCCTTTCAAACGCATCTATCTTAAATTGATTTAGCGACTTTGGCTCTAGAGATATTTTCGAGTATTCATTTACGGCGATCTCTAAAAATTTTATATTTTTAGGAATTTTTAAAATCCATAAAATATCGGCGATCCTTGATTTTAATCTGCAATCGGTCATTTCATCCAAAATACTTTCGAAAAATTCCAAATCCCGCTCGGTAAAATCATCTAATATCGCCGATCTCCCATTGCTCCAGATGCATCCAGCTTCGTACGGTTCGTTTAGGCTTCCCGGTTTTAAAGCCATAGAGCAAGCAATTCTTAGTGAATAAAACATTTTGCTAGCTTTTAAAATTCCGTTTCTAAAATTTTCCTCGTACAAGTCCGCAAATTTAAAACTGTAATCGTCAAAATATTTTTGCGTCATTGAGTATTTCGTCCAAATTTATACCTAAAAAATTATCTTTAGTTATCGTTGTTTGCTGTATTTTTTCGATCAAATTTCATCCTTTTTAGACTAAATTTCTCACTCCGTCGTTGCAAATTTGACCAATCTCGGCCGCGCGATACGCTCGTAGTCTTTCGTGTTTAAAATGATAGAGCGATCTAGCAAGCCTGCGTTAAAAGCAAGCTCGGCATAGCGCGCAAGCAGGCTCGGATCGGCGATAAGCTCTAGCTCCTCATGAAAGCTAAACGGCGGAACGCAGCCAAAGACGCAATCGGTTAGCCGCATGACCTCGTCAGGGCTTGCTAGGCTAGCTCTAGTGCCGTTAAGTGCCTGTGCGATGAGCTGTAAATCAGCTTTGTAATCCGCCGGCAGCACAGCCAAAACATATCGTTTGGCACCCCCGCCCTTTACGACGCAAACGAGTGCCTTCGCTCCTTGCCCTAGCTCCGTGCCGCGCGCTGCGGCGACCTCGGCTGACGTTTTGGCGCTCGCGTGAGATACCACGTGAAAGTCCGCATTTTGCGCGCTTAGCAACTCTTTTAGCTTCTCAAAAATTTGCTCGGACATCGTTATTCCTTTATTTAAAATTTAGTTTAAATTATACAGCAAATTTTAAAACCGCCCTGCTCTTTTTTGAAAATTTAACAAGATAAACGCGTCCAAATTTGAGCCCGTCTTAAACCGCCTAAATTTAAATATTTTTTGGCTATCATTTTGCAAATTTGCCTTAAAATGAACGTAAAGAAAAAGAGCAAATTTGCAAAGGAAAATCATGCAGATCGACAAAATCCAAATCGAAGCGGGTTGGAAAGAGGCGCTAAAAGAGGAGTTTTTGAGCGAAAATTTCGCCCGCGTGAAGGAAAATTTCCTGCGAGCAAAGGCTGCGGGCGAGGTCTATCCGCCAAATGCGCTGATATTTAACGCCTTTAATCTCACGCCGCTTAACGCCGTCAAAGTCGTGATCCTGGGCCAAGACCCATATCACGGCGCGGGGCAGGCGATGGGGCTAAGCTTCTCCGTGCCGTACGGCGTCAAGATCCCGCCGAGCCTCGCCAACATCTATAGGGAAATCCGCGACGATCTGGGTATCGCGGAGCCAAATTCGGGCGATCTGAGTTACTGGGCGAAGCAGGGCGTGCTACTACTAAATGCGACGCTAAGCGTTAGTGCTGGACAGGCTAACTCGCACTCGGGTTTTGGCTGGCAGGAGTTTACGGACGCTGCGATCAGGAAGCTTAGCGAACACGCCCAGAATGTCGTTTTCATGCTCTGGGGTAATCCGGCCAAGGCCAAAATACCTCTTATCGACGCTAACAAACACCTTATACTAACGGCGGCTCATCCAAGTCCGTTAGCGCGCGGCGCGTTTTTTGGTTGCAGGCACTTTTCAAAGGCGAATTTATATCTCGCCGAACACGGCAAAGCACCGATAGATTGGGATTTAAACAATGCGGTTTAGGATGGTTTGATTTTGCTACGATAAAGCGCACTTTTGCGATTTGAGCTAAATGGGCCACGTCAAATTTGCAATAAAAAGCCCGTCAAACTAGCTCTGGCGTGTTTAAAATTTGTTTGTAGAGCCTTTTGGCTTTACTCGGTAAAATCGGCTCAAATTTTCTATAAAACAGGCCTACTTTTGCGCTTTCTCCGCCCTCATCTCGTCTAGCATAGATTTTATCTTGGCCGATTCTCGCTCGCAAAATTTCTCGTCGCCGCTTTGTATGATTAGCGCCGCTTGGCCATCCTGCGCTTTTTGTAGCTCGCTAAATTTAAGCTCAAAGAGCCTAAAGGCCTGCGGATCGTCTTTTAGCTGCTTGGATTTTATTTCGTAAAGCTCGTTTAGATAAATTTTGCTTTGCTTCACGTACTCCTCGCACGCGTTTTGAGCGCCTAAAGCCAGCGCGCTGAGTGCGTAAAATGTCAATATTTTTTTCATTGCCGTCCTTTAAATTTGCAAAATTATACACTTTTTTAGGGTTTAAATTTTATAATTTTCAAAAATTTAAAGGCGGAAAATGAGACGAAAAGATAGAGAACTAACCGTGCAAGAAGGGCTTGCGATCATCGATGCGTGCGAATACGGCACGATCTCTTGCGTTGATGAGGCGGGCGAGATTTTTAGCGTGCCGATCTCGGTCGTGCGCGAGGGCGAGAGCGTATTTTTGCACGGCGCGCCCGCAGGCTCTAAGGCAAAGCTACTAAAAGACGGCAAAAACGTGACGCTGGTTTGCGTGAGCTACGCGCGGGTACCGGTTCTAACGGACGAGCAGCTAGATGCGATCAAGGACGACGGCAAGGCGCTTGGCGCAAAAGTCTTTACGACCGAATACAAATCCGCCGTCGCCGTAACTAAGGCCTGCGTCGTGACGGACGATGCGGCGAGGCTACATGCGTTACGGCTGCTTAGCGAAAAATACACGCCAAAGTATATGCGAACCTTTGACGTCGCGGCGGCTCACGGGCTAAAGGCGATGAATATCTACGAGCTAAAGATCGCGAGCATAACGGCAAAGGCGAAGATTATTCGGGATTAAATTTACGTTTTATACTTCCTTGCGGCAGTAAATTTGACGTTAAATTTTGATAAATCTACATAAAATTTGATAGTGATTAAGAATTAAAAAAGACGAAAAATCCCTCCAAGCGGAGGGATAAAAATTATTTAGGTAGCGTAGCTATAACTTGTTTCATTTGGTCAAGAGCAGGTTTGCAAGCGGCCTCTTGAGAGTCTTTTGGAAGTTGAGCAAACTGAGCTTTTTGGCTCTCGTAAGTAGATTTCATAGCTGCCATTTGCGGGTTGTCTTTTGTTTTTTCAACAAACTCGTCAACTAGCTTAAAGTACTCTTCGCAAGAAGGTGAAAGCTCTGCTGCTACGGCAGATACGCTCATAACGCCCAGTGCGGCAACTACTAACAATGACTTCTTCATGTGTTCTCCTTAAATGAAATAGAATTGAATTATATCACTTTTTTCGTAAGTTAAATTTAAAATTTTATAAAAAATGTAAGTTAATTTAAATAAAAAATAGGTAAAATTATACCCATTATCAATCTCTTAATATAAAGGATAAGCTATGGGTAAATTTAGCATCATTGCGGCTGCGGTTTTGTTAAGCGCAGCCTCGGCTCTCGCACATACGGGAGGAACGGACGGCAAATTTAAGCGCGCCGATAGCAATGCTACGGGATCGGTGAAGCTAGATATGGTATCCGTCACGGCAAACAGGAGCGAAACCGACGTCGCAAAATATACGGGTCAGGTCAGCATTCTGGGCCAAAACGAGCTAGTCAAATCGCCGTCCGTCATCGACGCTCTTGGCTCGGTGCCCGGCGTCATGCTAGGAAACGACTACGGCAGGCAGGTCGGCCAGTACTATAATATCCGCGGATTCGGCTACCAAAGCGAAGCGCGCGTCATCATAGAACAAGACGGCATCAAGCGCTCGCCTTCGCTCTTTTCTAATCAAATTTCAACTTTCCGCGTGGATAACGACTTGCTAAAACGCGTCGAGGTCGTAAAGGGCGCTAGCTCCGTTCTGCACGGCAGCGGCGCGGTCGGCGGTATAGTTAGTATGAAAACTAAAGACGTGAGCGACTTTATAAACCCCGGCAGCGACTACGGCGTCACGATCGGCCACCGCCAGGAAAGCAATCATATGAACTCAAATCGAGCCGCCGTCGCAGCTAAGCCGACGGAAAATTTCGGCATTTTGCTATACGGCAAGCATGCGGATTTCGGCAAGATAAAGATGGCTAGAGACGGCAAGCGATCGGGCGTAAAATACGCGGAAAACGACGAACAGGTAAACACCGTCTTTGCTAAAACCGAGTGGGCCATAACCGACGAGCATGCATTGGAGGCTAGCGTATTTAACTATCACGAAAAATTCTCCTCCTCGCCTTGGCAGTCGCTTTATTGGAGCGAGGATGCGGAGCTGCCTACTTCCGGACGGCTAAAGCAACGAGACTATAGCGTGATATACAAATACACTCCGCTTAATAACAGATGGATAAATTTCTCCGCTCAGTACTACAACGCAAAAGCCCTAAACCACAGGATTAGAACAGGCTTTAGCAGAGGCAATCCCGTCTATATCGACTACAAAAACAAAGACGACAGATGGGGCGTTAGGCTCAAAAACGAAAGTCTCTTTGAAACCGGCATGCTAGAGCACAGGCTGGTTACCGGTATCGACTACGAACACAGAAAAGAGGACGCGATATTTTGGTACAACGGCGCGCTTAGCGATTTCGGTTCGTTTCCGAATTTTTACAAAGACCTCGGTATATACGCGCAAGACGTATTTGGCGTAGGTAGATTTGAGTTTACTTTGGGCGGTAGATTCGATAAATTTAAACGCGGAGTCAAAAACGGCGATCGTAGCTCATACTCCGAGTCTAGATTTTCCCCGAAACTCGGCCTTGCATACGAGGTCTTTGACGGCGTAAATTTACTCGCAGGCTATGCAGAAACCTTTAGAGGACCTACTCCAAACGAAACGTCATCGGCCGGCCCGCTAAATCCGCACTACTGGTATATACCAAACCCAGACCTAAAACCTGAAATCGCAAAAGAGTACGAAGTGGGCTTTTCTATCGACAAACAGGGGCTTTTAGCCGATGACGAGCTGTACTTTAAGGCTACTTACTACGACGGCAATATCAAAGATATGATAAATTTAAAAGCAAGACCGGATAAAGGCAATCCGCCGTTTGACGCCGAAGCGCCGGGCAGACGCTACGGTATGTACGAAAACGTCGATAATGCAAAGCGCCGAGGCGTCGAGATCGAGTCCAAATACGCGATAAACAACCTTACCTTTTCGCTTGGATACGACCATACGAAAATTTACGACAAAGCGACCAAAAAGATACTCACCGTCTACGCTGATAAGCTAACTTTGGGCGCGATGTATAGATACGAGCCGTGGGGGCTTAGTCTGGGTGGCGATATGACGCACTGGTTTAGGCCTAACAACGACGAGAAATACTACGTCGTGCGTGGCCAAAAATACGAAAACGTAGACGAAACCTTTACTATCGTAAATTTTAAAGGCCGATGGGAGCCGAAAAATTTCGACAGCTATCTGCTAAACAAGGGGCTAAAAATCAGCTTCGGCGTGAATAATATCTTTAATAAAGAATACATTTACGCTAACGGACTAAAAAATACTTCTAGAGTCGGTAAAGGCAGAAACTTCTACGTAGATTTTGAAAAGACGTTTTAATTTAACGCGGCAAGCGGGCTAAATGCGGCTAAATTTAGCTTAAATTCGGTCCGCTTTCGCCCTTAAATTTGCCGTTTTTAACGGCTCGTTTTTGTCTAAATTCGAGTTTGCGAGGGCGGGGCGCTAACGTCAAATTTGCCTTTTCTTGCCGACTCAAATTTAACCCGTCCGCTCCCGCAAATCCGCTTCTTAATTTAAATTTGACTATAATGTCTTAAAATTTAAAAGGAGCAAATTTGCAAAATTTCGCCTTGAAATTTCGTCCGACGAGCCTTGACGAGATCTGCGGACAGCGCGAGCTGGTGGGCGTTTTTAAAAAGTTTATCGAAAACAAAAAAATCCCGCACAGCATATTTTACGGGCCTGCAGGCTGCGGCAAGACGAGTTTTGCTCGCGTCGTCGCGCGGTCGATGGAGTATGATTTTTATGAATTTGACGGCGGAAATCTCAAGATCGAGGAGTTTCGCAAAATCCTAAAAAACCATGAAAATGCGCTCTCTAAGCCGCTATTTTTCATCGACGAGATCCACCGACTAAGCAAAACGCAGCAAGAAGCCCTGTTAATCCCGATGGAAAACTACCGCGCCGCCATCATCGGAGCCAGCACGGAAAATCCCTATTTCACGCTAAGTTCTGGCATTCGCAGCCGCTCGATGCTTTTTGAGTTTAAGCCGCTTGCGAGCGAGGATTTTGAAAAATTGCTTGAGCGCGTGAGGGGCGAGGTTAAATTTGACATCTCAGACGATGCCAAGGCCTATCTCGTAAAAAGTAGCGGCGGAGATGCGCGCGGACTCTTAAATTTGCTCGAGTTTGCCGTGAGTCTGGATGAAAAAATAACGTTAGAGAATTTAAAAACGCTTCGAGCTAACGCCGTTAGTGAAGGAGTTAGTGAGGATGACGTGCATTACGGGCTAGCAAGCGCATTTATAAAAAGCCTGCGCGGTAGCGACGAAAACGCCGTTATGTACTATCTGGCGCGGCTTATAGATGCGGGCGAGAGTGCTGATTTCATCGCGCGAAGGATGGCGATATTTGCCAGCGAGGATATCGGTAACGCAAACCCTAACGCGCTAAATTTAGCCGCTAACGCGCTTGCCGCCGTTAGCAAGATCGGCTTTCCCGAAGCGCGTATAATACTGGCTCAATGCGCGATGTATCTGGCTCATTCGCCAAAGTCAAACTCCAGCTACAAGGCCATAAACGACGCGTTAGCCTATGTAAAAACCGAGCCGCCGCTAGCTATCCCGCCATATCTCATCAACACTGCGCCCGAGGCCAAGGACTATCTGTATCCGCATAGCTTCGGCGGCTGGGTGGAACAAAAATACCTCGAAAAGCCGCTTAAATTTTACGAGAGCAACGGCATCGGCTTTGAAAAAACTCTGGACGAGTGGCTGGTTAAAATAAAATCTAAGGGTTAAATTTGGAAGGCTTACGTTAAATTTAAGCCGACTCAAATTTGTCCTACTGGCTTATCAAATTTTACAAGAAGCATTGCGGTCAAATTTACCGCATTTTTAACTTTTGGGTTTTACAGACTTGTTAAATTTCTCGGTAAAATCTCGTAAAATCGCCGTTAAATTTGCAAATCAGCGAGAAGGCCCAGCTAAAACAAAAACCTCCGCCCAAATCAAGAATATCCTTTAAAACCGCCCGCCTTATCAAATTTAACTCAAAATTTACCTATATTTTTAAAATAGGCTAAAAAATTTTTATTATTTATTTTAGTTTTATATTTTTTTAAATATACTTGAAAAATTTTAAAAAATAAAGGCAAATCCATGCTCACCGACCTCGTAAGCTCTATAAATTCATTCCTTTGGGGGCCGTATTTCCTTATCGCGCTACTTTGCGGTACGGGGCTTTACTTTACGATTAGGCTTCGTTTCGTGCAGATTTTTAAGTTTAAAATGGGGCTTAATAGGCTTTTCGGTAACTTCTCATTGCACGGCGAAGCGGCGGGAAAATCGGGTATGAGTTCGTTTCAGGCGGTCGCTACGGCCGTCGCCGCGCAGGTGGGCACGGGCAACCTCGTGGGTGCTACAACCGCGCTCATCATGGGCGGGCCGGGCGCGATATTTTGGATGTGGTGCGCGGCGTTTTTGGGCATGGCGACGAATTTTGCAGAGATCTGCCTCGCGCAAATTTACCGCACCAAAGACGACAGCGGCCATATGATCGGTGGGCCGGCGTTTTATATCAGTCGCGGGCTAAAGAGCCGCTATGCCAAGGTCTTGGCGGCGTTTTTTGCGCTGGCGATCATTTTGGCTCTCGGATTTATGGGAAACATGGTGCAGGCCAACTCGATCTCGGACGGCTTTAAGGGCGCGTTTGGCATACCGCAGTGGGCGAGCGGACTGTTTTTGGCGGCGATTTGCGCTATGATCTTTATCGGCGGCGTCAAAGCCATCGCCAGAGTCGCCGAAAAGATTGTACCTATCATGGCGATCCTCTACGTCGCGGTCGGACTTGTGATTATTTGCTTTAATCTTGATAAAATTTCCGGCGTCATAGCGCTTATATTCGAGGCCGCGTTTAATCCGTCCGCGGCTTGGGGTGGCGCGACCGGAGCCACGATCGCTACGGCGATGAGATACGGTATCGCGCGCGGTCTATTTTCAAACGAAGCGGGCATGGGTTCAACCCCTCACGCGCACGCCGCAGCTAACGTCAAACACCCCGTCGATCAGGCGGTACTCGGTATCATGAGCGTGTTCGTCGATACATTTATCGTGCTAAATATCACCGTTTTCGTCGTGCTTAGCGCAGACGTGATACATTTTGAAAACGGCAAAGCCGTGCTAACTGGCATCTCGCTCGTGCAAGAGGCCTTTTCGACGCATGTTTTGGGGCACGCGGGCGGCTACGGATTCGTGGCGATTTGCTTGTTTTTCTTTGCGTTTACGACGATTTTGGGCTGGTACTACTTCGCCGAGATCAACGTGCGTTATCTGTTTGGAGCCAAATTCGTGCGAATTTTGCAGATATTTGTCGTCGGATTCGTCTTTGCGGGCAGCTTGCTAAAGATAAATTTCGTCTGGGAGCTGGCCGATATGTTTAACGGTCTCATGGTGCTTCCAAACCTGATCGCCATCATCGCGCTTAGTCCCGTCGTGGTTAAGCTTTTAAAGGATCACGACGAAGGCAAAGAATACGATCCAAACGAGTATATAAGGAAGGCTTGAGCGCCGTTTAAATTTTACGGCAACAGACGCGTGCCGTAAAATTCGTTTTTTATCGTCGTTTGATGCTACGTCAAATTTATGACTCAAATTTGCGCTACCGATAACTTTTGTAACGTCAAATTTGGGCTAAACTTAAACCCTTTCCGCCGCTTCTAAAACCACGCTTTTTAGTAAATTTACGCCGTTAGCGATATCGCTCCAGCTAGAAAATTCCGCTGGATTGTGGCTGATGCCGTCTTTAGACGGGATGAAGATCATCGCCGTCGGACAGAGCGCGCTCATATGCATAGCGTCGTGCCCCGCGCCGCTTGGCATGATTTCAAAGCTAAGCCCGAGCGCCGCGGCTTTTTGAGCTATGAGTTTGATTAGTCGGCCGTCTAGCGCGCACGGCTCGTCAAATGCTAGCTGCTTGATCTCGCATTTGACGCCGCGCTGGGTTTCGATACGCGAGATTTCGCTTAGGATCTGCTCGTAGGCCGCTTCACGCGTGCGCAGATCGATACCGCGCAGGTCGATTAGCAGCGTAGTTTCGCCCGGTACGACATTCATGACGCCCGGTTTTACCGTGCAGTTGCCCGCGGTCGCTACCACGCCGTTTGCCGCGTTTTCGCGCGCGACGTTCTCGACGGCTAACACTATCTGCGCCGCTGTGCAAAGCGCGTCGCGGCGATACTTCATCGCAGTCGTGCCGGAGTGCTGAGCCTGGCCCTGCACGCGTATGCTAAATCTGTGCGGCGCGGCGATGGCGCTCACGACGCCAATTTGGATATTTTCGTTATATAGTAGCGGCCCTTGCTCGATGTGTAACTCAAAAAAACTCTCGTAGCCCGGCGTTAAATTTTTAGCCTTTTCGATGCTTGCTAGATCGATGCCAAACTCCGCAAAGATCTCGCTGGTAGCGCGCCCCTGAAAGTCGCGCACGTCTTTTAGCTTTTCATAACCCAGCTTGCCGCACATGACCTTGCTGCCAAGCGTCGCGATGTTAAATCGGCTCGACTCCTCGCACTCAAAGACGACTAGTTCGAGCGGTCTGCGCGTCTGCACGCCTTCGTCGTTTAGCGATCTGACGAGCTCTAGCCCGCCCAGGACGCCCAGAATCCCGTCAAATTCGCCGCCGTTTATCACGGTGTCTAGATGCGAGCCAAACGCTACCGCCGGCAGCTCGGGCTCGGTACCTTCGCGCCTGGCGAAGATATTTCCGATCGCGTCTATGCGCACTTTTAGCCCCGCTTCTTTACAGCGCGCGATAAATAGCTCCCTAGCGGCCTTATCCTCGCGCGTATAGGCTAGGCGGCTCATCCCGGTGCCAAAGCTCGCGTCGTTTATGGCGTTTATTTCGCTAAAAAGCTCCTTAAGTCTATCTAAATTTATACTCATCGCCCGTCCTTTGTATTTAAATTTGTCAAATTCTAGCCAAGAAGCATTAAATTTACACTTTAATATTTTTATTTAATATAATATTTAATTTCTAGGATTTGGATTTTTATTAAATTTAAATAATATAATTCCGCGTCCATTTGGTTTATGGACTAACTTTTGGCTTGCACATACTGACAAACGCTAACGTTATTTTTATCTAAATTTGGCGCTTTATTCAGGATTTAATAGATATTTTACAAACGAAGATAAATAAAACTTGTCTAACAAATGGTCTAAATCTGATAAGCAGGGTAAGTAAATCTAACGATATTTTTTGTAGCCTGCACGGCAAATGGAGCAAATTTGCAGCATTAAAAATCTTTGGCTCGCAATGTATTTTACGAGCCAAAGTTAAATTTAACCGTTTAAACTAGCTGTGCACCCGCGCCTTTTACGACCTCACCGATGACGTAGCCGTCGGTGTTTTCCAGCACAAAGTTCGCGTTTTCTTTCGGTGCCACGATGATCATACCTACGCCCATATTAAACGTCCTCATCATTTCGGCCGGCTCCACTTTTTGCGCGATAATTTTAAATATCTCAGGCGTACGGATTGCGGCACGCTCGATCTTCGCACCCAGCCCCACCGGAAACACGCGCGGCAAATTTTCCACTATGCCGCCGCCCGTGATGTGCGCGAGCGCGTGGATCTTGTCTTTTAAATTTAAAAAGTCGCCGACGTAAATCCTAGTCGGCTCTAAAAGCACGTCGATGAGCGCGCGATCGCCTACCTTGTCGTCAAATTTTAGCCCAAGCTCGGCGATCACTTTGCGCGCGAGCGAGAAGCCGTTTGAGTGCAGGCCGCTGCTAGGAAGCGCGATGAGCACGTCGCCTTCGCGTACAAATTTGCTGCGGTCGATCTCGTCCTCCTCGGCGATACCCACGGCAAAGCCCGCGAGGTCGAAGTCGCCCTTTTCATACATCGAGGGCATCTCCGCGGTCTCGCCGCCGATTAGCGCGCAGCGGGCGAGCTTGCAGCCCTCGGCGATGCTTTTTACGACCTCTTTGGCATCCGCGATCTCAAGCTTTGCCGTCGCGTAGTAGTCGAGGAAAAACAGCGGCTCGGCGAAGTTGCAGATGAGATCATTTACGCACATCGCGACGAGATCCTGTCCCACGCCGTCAAATTTGCGCGCGTCGATCGCGAGTCGTAGCTTTGTGCCCACGCCGTCGGTGGCGCCCAGGATCGCGGGCTTTTTGTAGCCTGCAGGCAGCCTTACTGCGCCAGAAAACGAGCCGATACCGCCCAAAACGTACGGAGTTTGCGTCGCTTTGACGAACGGTTTTATCGCATTTACGAAGTCATTTCCCGCGTCTATATCGACGCCCGCGTCTTTGTAGCTTATCATTTTTTCCCTTTGTTGAAATTTGGTTAATTTTAGCCAAAAATTGCTAAAATCGGAGTAAAAAATCGGAGACAAAATGCCGCAATTTAAACATGCCGTCGTCATTACAGGCAGCATCGGTAGCGGCAAGAGTGCGGTTTGCGAGCTGCTTCGTGATCGCGGATTTGAGATCATTGATGCCGATAAGATTTCGCACTGCATCTTGGATCGCTGCGCCGTGCAGGTAGCTGAAATTTTCGGTGCGCAATACGTCGTGCAAAAGGACGCACAGGTCAAATTTGACGCCAGCAGAGATGAGGAAAATTTGGCCGACTTCCGCGCTTTTGTGGACCGCAAAAAACTAGGCGAGCTAGTGTTTAAAGACCCCGCGGAGCTTGCAAAGCTAGAAGCGCTACTGCATCCAAAGATAACGGCTGAAATTTTATCGCAGGTGCAGGCTTTGGAGGCGAAAGAAAAGCTTTTTTTCGTCGATATTCCGCTGTTTTTTGAGGGCAAGAGGTATGAGTTTTTTGATAAAGTAGCTGTCGTTTATGCGCCTAAAGATACGCTGATCGAGCGCGTAATGAAGCGAAACAGGCTGGATCGCGCCGCTGCAAAGCACCGCGTGGAGCTACAAACGGATATCAAGCAAAAGCGTGCCATGGCGGACTTTGTGATAGATAATAGCGGAGATTTGGAAAATTTAAGACGCGAAACCCAAGCTTTTTTGGAAAAAATTTCAGCAGATAGCTGAGACAAATTTATACTATTTGATTAGATTATTTGAAAATTATCGACATTTGTTTATTGGTGTATTCGGGTTTAAATAATAGAAAGTGTATCTGGTGAGAAAAAGGAGCGGGAAGCCGCCCCTGGGTATTATAAAGCAGCCTTTGCTTTTGAAGCTAGCTCGCTGAAAGCTTTTGCGTCATTCATAGCTAGATCGGCTAAGATTTTTCTATCAAGCTCGATATTTGCTTTTTTAAGTCCCGCGATAAAGCGCGAATAGCTAATGTCGTTTAGGCGGCACGCAGCATTGATGCGCACTATCCACAAGCGGCGGAAGTCGCGTTTCTTGCGGCGTCTGTCGCGGTAAGCATAGACCAAACTTCTTTCTAATTGCTCTTTAGCTTTTCTAAAGTGTTTGTGTCTAGCGCTGAAAAAACCTCTAGCTAGTTTTAAAACTTTTTTATGGCGTCTTCTTCTAACTACGCCCGTTTTTACTCTTGCCATATTTATCCTTTACAAATCGGCGCTCACTGAGTGAGTCTTGCCCCAAATTCGGGGGAGTTTGGAATGACTTTTCGTCAAAAACTTAAATTCCGAGCATCGCTTTGACGCTTGCGACGTTTGTGCTGTCTACGTATTGAGGCGAGCGTAAATCTCTCTTGCGGTTGCGAGATTTTTTAGTCAAAATATGGCTTCTAAAAGCAGAGCCTCTTTTGATCTTGTTTTTGCCCACTTTAAAACGTTTAGCAGCGCCGCGAACTGTCTTCATCTTAGGCATACTAATCCTTTTAAAATTTCTTTTACGCATTACGCGTAAGAGTGGGATTATACCCAAAATTCCTTTAAAAAATTTAAATTTGACGTGGCGCGCGTCAAAACGCAAAACAAAATTTACAATACAATCTTGAAAGTAGCTTAAATTTTATATTTAATTAATATTTTTAGTCCTATAATTTCACTTAGATTTATTATCTCAAATCAAGGAGTAACGATGAAGATAAAGTTTCTCGCCTCTGCGGCGGTAATAAGCGCGATGTTTTGCGCAAATGCGCTAGCTTGCACGACTATTTTGGTTGGAGAGGGAGCCTCAGACGACGGCTCGATGTTGATAGCCAGGAGTGCCGATAGCAAGGCGATAAAGGCGCAGGTGTTTTTGATACATCCGAAAAAAACCAATCAAAAAGGCATCCACAGCTCAAAGGCGCATGACGGAGCGAATGATTTTACATATCCGCTGCCAAAAGAGGGTATGAGATACACGACTATAGCAAACTCCCACACCAGACTTCACGGCGCGGTCGGCTACAATGACGCGGGTGTCGGCATCAGCGGTACCGAGACCATATATGCTAAAGACGAACTGCTAAAAATCGATCCGTATAACGAAGCGACCGGCATCACGGAGGACGATATCCCAGACGTCTTACTGCCTCGTATGAAAAGCGCGGAGCAGGGCGTGAAGCTGCTCGGCGAGATCGTAGAAACTACGGGTGCGGGAGAGGGTTTTGGCGTAGTGTTCGTGGATAAAAACGAGCTTTGGTACTTTGAAACGGGCACGGGTCATCACTGGATGGCGGTTAAGCTACCAAAAGACGAGTATTTCGTCTCCGCAAATCAAGGCAGACTGCAAAATTACAAAGAAAACGACCCAAATTTCATGGGGTCAAAGAATTTGATCAAATTTGCCCAAGATAACGGCGCTTACGACCCGGCAAAAGACGGCGAATTTCAGTTTACCAAGGCCTACACCAGAGACGACGAGAGGGATATGACCTACAACTATCCGCGCGTTTGCTGGGTGCAGCAGATGTTTAATCCCGAGCTAAAAGACAAGCAGACCCTCGACGGCGGCAACTATCCGGTATTTTTAAAACCAGCTAAAAAGCTAAGCGTACAGGATCTAAAAACCGCGCTCAGGTCCCACTACGACGGCACCGCCTACGATAACTACTCTAGCAAAGACGAAAATCAAAAAAACATCTACCGCGCCGTGAGCGTCTTTAGAACCTACGAGTCGCACGTGATGCAGGTGCGCCCGTGGCTACCGCAAGAAATCGGCCGAGTGACCTACGTGGCTCTGGGTATGTCTGATCTTGGCGTTTATTTGCCGTATTACTACGGGCTGGATAAATTTATCGACGGCTACGACAAGGGCTCGTATAAGGCCGACGACGAGTCGATTTATTGGACGTATAGAAAGCTACAAACCCTCGTGATGATGGACTACGATAAGTATTCGCCGGTCGTAAAAAAGGCCTACAAGGAGTTTGAGGACGCGCTGGCGGTCAAACAGGCTAAATTTGAAGACGAGTACGTCAAACTCTATAAAAAAGACAAAGCTAAAGCAAACAAGCTGCTAAACGAATTTTCGATAAATATGATGAAGGAAGCCAAGGCTTTAACGCAAAATTTGACTAATGAAATCTTTACGATGCTAACTGATGACACCGACGCCAAGCTAAAATCGCTAAACAAAGGCAAAAAAGACTAGGCAAATTTAAGGGGCGGGCTGCGGCCTGCCTCAAATTTAGCCCGAATTTGATAAAAACTTCTTGATTTATTTTTTAAAAATCTTTATAATACGGCTCAAATTTGACCCCAAAAGGATGAGCTTAATGCCTTGCCCCATGCCTGAGACTCTTTAATCTTAGCAAAAAAACCGCAAACGACTTTAAAAAAACAGCCAAATTTTTAAATAATTTCACGTTTTTAAACATTAATATAAATTTATTTCTATCGCCGCGAAGGGCGCATTGTAATTGCATTTTTAAAAACAAAACGAAGCAGCGTCTGAAATTTGGGCGAAATTTATTTAGTAGGGTTTTTTATAAATTTTATTTTAGCCTGCGAAAAAGCGGTTGCCACCCGCCTTTTACTTACGCTCTCTTGGACGATTTTGACGGAGGCTTAAATTTGCTCCCGGCGGCAGGCTACGTGCCTAGCCTTGGTCGCAAATTCGGGCGCCAACCGCCAAACTCGCCTCAAGATAACGCAATTAAAATTTAAATCTAAAAATCACAAAATTTAAAAAAGGAAAAGAGAATGATAAAAAGTTATGTTACGGGTTTCCCACGAATCGGAGAAAAAAGAGAGCTAAAACGCGCGCTTGAGGGTCTTTGGGCCGGCAAAGAGGGCTTTAGCGAGGAAAATTTACTAAGCGTCGCTAAAACGCTAAAAAATAGACACTGGCAATACCAAAAAGACGCCGAGATCTCGGCTATCAGCGTAAATGATTTTTCGTTTTACGATTTGATGCTTGATAACATCGTCGCATTTGGCGCGGTACCGCCTAGGTTTGCGAATTTGAGCGGACGAGAGCAGTATTTTGCCTGCGCGCGCGGCAACAAAACGGGCGTAGCGATGGAGATGACGAAGTGGTTTAACACAAACTACCACTACATCGTGCCTGAGCTTAGCGCCCAGACGTCGTTTAAGCTAGACGCGTCAAAAATCCTTGCCGAATACGAAGAAGCAAAGGCCGCCGGCGTAAAAGGCAAGGTAAATTTGATCGGCCCTATCACGTTTTTGGCGCTTTCAAAGACCACCGACGGCAGCTGCCCGTTTAAAAACCTAAACGCTCTAGTCGCCGAATACAAAAAGCTTCTTGAGCTACTTTCGACGCTTGACGATGAGATTTTGGTGCAGTTTGACGAGCCGATTTTCGCGACCGATAAAAACGAAGAAATCCTGCTTAGCGTCATCGCCAAAGCGTATAATGAGCTAGCCGCAGCCGCAAGCAACGTAAAAATCGTGTTTATGACCTATTTTGAGCACGCGCTAAAGGCGGTCGCCGAGGTAGCGAAAACTGAAATTTACGGCATCGGACTTGATTTCGTTCACGGAAAAAGAAATTTTGAAGCGCTTGAAGCTATCAAAAATAGCCACTTAACGCTATTTGCAGGCGTCATCGACGGACGAAATATCTGGAAAAGCAACATCGACGAAAAGGTAAATTTAGTCCGCGAGATCAGAGAAAAAATCGGCGGCAAAGAGTTCTACGTCGGACCTAGCTGCTCGCTACTTCACGTGCCTTATACCCTAAAATACGAAGAAAAACTAAACTCCGAGGTTAAAAGCTGGCTAAGCTTCGCCGTAGAAAAACTAGACGAGATCAAAATCATAACCAAGCTAGCTAACGGCGCGGCGCTAAACGCAGCGGAGAGTAAAATTTACGAAGAGAACAAAGCTGCGGTTAAAACGCGCGCGACGTCAAATTTGATCCACTCTTCAAGCGTACAAAACCGCGTGAAAAATCTAGTCAAATTTGAGCGCGAAGATAAATTTGAAGATCGTATCAAGATCCAGCGCGAGAGCCTAAATTACGGCATCCTACCGACTACGACGATAGGTAGCTTCCCGCAAACCGTCGAGCTAAGAGTACTTCGCCAAAACTTCAAAAAAGGCGAGATCGACGCGGCTGTATATGAAGCCGGCATCAAAAAATACATCGACGACTGCGTCAAATTTCAAGAAGATATCGGCCTAGACGTGCTGGTCCACGGCGAACCTGAGCGTAACGACATGGTCGAGTATTTCGGCGAGCAGATCGAGGGGTATGCATTTAGCGAGAACGGCTGGGTGCAAAGCTACGGTAGCCGCTGCGTGAAACCGCCTCTACTTTTTGGCGACGTGAGCCGCCCAAAAGCGATGACCGTCGAGTGGATGAAATACGCCCAAAGCCGCACTAATCGCATAATGAAGGGCATGCTAACTGGGCCTGTAACCATGCTAAACTGGAGCTTCGTGCGCGACGACCTGCCTCGCAGCGAGGTGGCTAAGCAGCTTGCGCTTTGCATATTTGACGAGATCGCAGACCTGCAAAATGCCGGCATCCGCATCATCCAAGTGGACGAAGCTGCGTTTAAAGAGGGCTATCCGCTACGCGCCGAAAACATCCCTGCGTACGAGAAATTCGCGGTCGATTGCTTTAAGCTCTCCGTTAGCTCGGCCGAGCCTAAAACGCAGATCCACACGCATATGTGCTACTCCGAGTTTAACGACATTATTAAGACGATCGAGGCGATGGACGCCGACGTTATCAGCATCGAGACCGCTCGCAGCGGCAACGAACTGCTAAAGATATTTAAATCCGTCGGCTACAAACAAGAAGTCGGCCCAGGCGTATACGACATCCACAGCCCGCGGGTTCCTAGCACCGACGAGATCGTGCGCCAGATCCGCGCGCTGCTCGAGGTTCTGCCTAAAGAACAGCTCTGGATCAACCCGGACTGCGGCCTAAAAACGCGCAAATGGGAAGAGGTCGAGCCGAGCCTAAAAAATATGGTCGAAGCCGTCAAGATCGTAAGAAATTCATAAATTTAACCGCTTGCGACTCGGCTAAATTTGCCGCTTTTGCCGTTTAAATTTACGGCCGAAGCGGCTTTTGTCCGCTAAATTTTGGGCGATGATTTTTAAAACCCGCTCAAATTTGACGCGGATCAAATTTGTCGGTCGAGGGCGAATAATTTGTCCTGCGCACGCGCCGCCACGGTATAAATTTGACCGCAAACGGCGCGATTTTCTACATTTTAAATTTGGAAATTTCATGCTAAAAGAAAAAATTTTAAACAAAGAAAAGGGGCTCGTACTCTACGGACTAACGCCGCCCAAGGCCGAATTTGACGAGGCTAAGCTGCGCGATATCTCGGATCGCTGGACGGGCAGGATAGAGAGCATAAACGCCGACGGACTAGTACTTTACGAGGTGCAAGACGAGAGCGAGAGAAACGAAAGCGAGCGGACATTTGAGTTTAGCGGCACGCTAAGCCCCGAAATCTATTACCGCGACTACCTAAGCGTCGCGACGCCAAGCGTTTTTTACCGCGTGGCTAGCGGCTACGACGAGGATGCATTTCGCGCGGCGATTGCGGCTCAAAGCTCAAATTTAAACGTACTCGTCGGAGCTACGTCTAGCACGCAAAAAGTGCGGCTAAATTTGGCTCGCGCGTACGAGATCGCTGGCGAATTTGAAAATTTGGCCGTCGGCGGAGTATGTATCGCCGAGCGTCATGCCAAAAAGGGCGACGAACCGCAAAGGATGTGCGAAAAGATCGCGGCGGGAGCGAAGTTTTTCATCTCGCAGGCGATTTTTGACGCACAGATGACGCGTAAATTTTTAGAAGACTGCGCGGCCGCAAAGATAACCGAGCCGATATTTCTCACGTTTTCGACGGCGGGCAACCCAAAAACTCTAGAGTTTATCAAGTGGCTGGGCGTTAGCGTGCCTAGCGCGGTTGAGGCGCGTCTAAACGCTAGCGAGGACTATCTGGCGCAAAGTTGCGAGATCATAAAAGAAATTTGGCGCGAACTAAGGAAATTCGGCGACGAAAACGGGCTAAATTTGAGCGCAAACATCGAAAGCGTGATGGCAAAGCGCGCCGAGATCGAAGCGAGCCTGGAGCTAGCTCGCGAGTTTAGGCTTCTTTAACGCGAGCGCGGCGGTAAATTTGAGCGACAATCGCGCGGAATTTAGGCGTAAAGGTTGCGCTGTAAAGTAAATTTTACCTTCGCGCAGGTTTGTTTAAATTTAGATGCTTTTGCCCAAATCTTAAATTTCTGCAAAGCGCTAAATTTAAAAGAGCGAAATTTAAACGAAAAGGCACGGCAATCTCGAGAAAAAGCGCGGATTGTTTAAATTTGCGGACAAGCGGAACGAAATAAAGCGGCAGACGGCTTAAATTTAAGCAAAAAAGCGGAATCAAAAACGGAGTAAATTTAAGCGCAAGTGCGGAGTTGAAATTTAATCGCACGGTCTGGATTTAATTGCTGCACCGAAATTTAACCGCACTTGACGGCTTTAGTTTGCGAGCCAACAAGCCGTAAAATAAGCGGACAAACGCGTAAAGGAGTTAAAACGGAGACTTTATTTACCTTTATTTTCGTCGGCGCCATAGCCGTGCTTTTTGCGCTTCCTGCGGCTTCCAATCTTTTTGCGGCCTTAGGAGAAAAACCCGCCCGAAATTTAAGCGAGAATGCCCAAAATCCAGCCCAAAGCGAGCTTTCGTCCGAGCTAAAAGAGCTAGAAAACGAGCGCGTAAATTTAGTCGCCGCTATCAAAAAAGCAAATTTCATCGGCATTAGCGTCGGCATTTGCGCGGGCGCGGCGATAGCGTATCTTTTAGACGCGATTTTCGGCACGGCGGTAGGCGCGCTTGCTTATACTTTTACGACGATGCTCATTACCGCATCAAAAAGGCGCGAATTTAGGGCGAATTTTAAGCGTCAGATCATAGAAAATATCGTGAAAAAGCACGGTCTTGGCTACGATAAAGACCGCGGGCTGGGGCTTGATGACTTTTTTACGATTTATGATTGCAGGGTCGATGAGTGGAGCAGCGAGGATCTTGTTGAGGGCGATATAGATGGCGTTAGCGTCAAATTTAGCGACTTTTACGCGGCCAAAAAGCTGAAAAAGAAAAACGGCACCGAAACGATTGTGCAGTTTCAAGGCGTGCTTTTTAAGGCGGATTTTAATAAAAAGCTAAGCGCCGTAACGCAAATCGCGCACGTAAATTCGCGAAATTTAGCCATCTACGGGCAGAAAGCAAATATGGACGACGCGAGATTTGAGGAGATATTTGACGTCTATACGACCGATCAGATAGGCGCTAGATACGCGCTTAGCCCGGCGCTGATGGAAAAATTTACCCTGCTTTGCCTCAGGCTAGATGCGCCTGTAAATGCTGTTTTTAAAGATAATGAAATCTTTATCGCCGTAGAGACCTGGCGCGACGACTTTGAGCCGCAGCTTGGCAAATCGCTAACGGACGAAGCGACGCTAATCGCCTATGAAAGCGAGATAGAAAGCTTTACGCAGATAGTAAAAGAGTTAAATTTAAACCGCAAAATTTGGTAGCGCGGCAAGTGGCGCGCAAATGAAAACGAAAGGGAAAAATGTTTGAACTAAATAACGAACAAAAGGGCATATTTCGGGCTTGATGCCGTGCAGGAGAGCTGGGAGCGGGTAGAGTGCCGGGGATAGATTTAGACCCGCTAGCGTGCTGTATTTTGAGGGCGATGTCATCAAAGAGCACGTGGTTTCCATGGACGAGCGTTATGCGGAATACAGCTACGACGAAGCGACTAAGGGGCGCGAGATACTGCTACCTAAAACCGCAAAAGTCAAGGAGACGAAACTAACTCCGGCAAATTTTTAGAAGCGTACGCCTCTTGGAGTCTATCTGTACGCTGATAAATACAGCCTGCGAATCGCTAGCTTTGCTTCGCAGACTACGTTTTACGACAGCGTATGGGAGAGCGGATACGGACGGGAGATGGATTTTAGAAGCGAGATAGAGCGCTTTATCGCGGAGTCCGGATTGAGGAGTTTAAGCAAGTAGGCCGTAAAAAATATCAAATTTAAAAGCGGGGATTTTTTCTGCTTTAAGCTTGACCGCAACCGCTACGGCTTTGGCAGGGTGATTTTAGATGGGCATAAACTGCGAAAAAGCAGCCTTTTGCCGGAAAGTCGCTCGATGTTAGAGTTTATGAGGAAACCCGTTTTTATCGAGCTTTTTTGCGTATGCGTCGCAGGGCAAAGCAAGCGTAAGGGAGCTAATGTCGCGCCCTAAGCTGCCTATGGACGTGATGTTTGACAACTCGTTTTTTTACTGCGAATTTGAAATTTTCACGCATGAAAAGGTTGATGTCAGGCAGCTTGATTTTCCGATGAGTTTTCACATTAGCCCGGCGCGAACGTATTTGCAGTGTGGATTTATAGAGACCTGCTTAGATGCGCAAAGGCTAGGCTTTAATACGGTTTTGGAGTTGTAAAGCTTATGCGGCGAAGTTAAATCGGACTAAATTTAGCCGCTGAAATTGTAAACTTTAGCACTATATGAGCTAAAATCGCACTCGTTTACAAAGCCGCGGTGCGAGAATTTACGCTAAAATTTTAAAATTTCGTCGTAGCATAGATGAAACTCGCAGCCGCGAGCGGAGATTTTTCTATCTGCATGAAAGTGTCCGAAGTACCATTTCTCGGGCTTCGCAAGCTCAAAAATCCGCTCTAACATATCCGTAGTCGGATCGTAAATCGCTCCGCCGCCCAAAAACAGATCGCTAAGCGCGGACATCAAAAAAGTAGGCGCCGTGTGGCTCAGCACCGCGTCTATCTTGCCGCCCGCGCTCTTAAAGCGAGCTAGATTGCTAAGCGCGAAATTTAGTTCGCTCTGGCTTGGGATTTCGGCGTCCCAGTAGCTTACGTTTAGCCTGCGCCAAGCTCTGTCGATGCTAAACGCTCCGCCGAAAGCTAGAAAATTTCGCCCGTCTATCTCGTAAATTTCGCCGCGCCTAAGCCAAAATAAATTCTCCCCTCCGACGCCTACTTTGCCGCCCAATTTTTCCTCGGTCGGCAGGCCGTAGAGTAGGTCGAAATTTTCGTGGTTGCCGTCGATAAAAAGCAGCGTATACGGCAGTCTGCCCAGCCGCTCTCTAACGAGCCGCTCGTTTGGCGTATCGCTAAAAAATAGACCGAAATCCCCAAGCACGATCACGTAGTCCTCGCGCGTAAAATTTCGGCTCAAAAAGGCCTTGTTCGTGATTTTGTGAAGCTCCGCGCTTCCGTGCGTATCGCCGCAAAGGTATATCATTTTTTCTCTTTTTGATTTAAATTTTAGTGCGATTTTAGCTAAATTCGGGCGAAATTTAGCTTTGCGGTAGATGAAGTAAAAAAATCGCCGTCTTGCTTGCTGCAAATCATGCGTAATCGTTTGCATCTTTGCTATGCGGTATTTGCAAGCGCGCTAAATTTAGCAAATTCGAGCCTATCAAAGCAGGCCTATGAAAGATGCTGCGAAAAGAGCAAAGGGCTCTCAGAAAAGACTGCTGCAAAAAAGTGGGCAAGTAATCGCGGCGTCTAAAGCCGCGGTTTTACATGCGGCCGCTTGTAGAGCTAAATTTGACTCATCAAGCGGCTTTCATATCTAATTTATTACTTTAGTAACTCTGGCTCAAATTTATCAAATTTTGCTTCTTTGGCGCTATTTTTGTACGCCAACTTATAAATTTTACATTTGAGGGGCTTTAAATTTACCGACCTTTTGGGCTTTTACTCGGTTAAATTTTGCTCGGCGACCTGAAGGACTTTTTCTAGCTTTTTATTATTTTTACCGTCTTTTTCTAGATACAGTCGCTGTTGCTCTTTGAGGGCTTTAAAAATTTGCGCTCGCTCTTCGCCGCTCGTTATTTCAAGCAGCGCTTGCGCCCAGTTTGCAGGAAAACCAAAGCCGTATTCGCCTATACCGGCAAGAGTTTTTCTCATTTGGTTAGTATAGATTTTGAGGTTGTGAGCTGGATATGTCGGGACGATTTTTAGCGTTTCTCGCTCCGCTACTTCATAAGAAATAAACCCTTTTGATAGCTCTATTATTATTTTTAAAATTTCTTTGATCTGATCGTTTGTGTAGCGATTTGACTTGCTTGAATTTTCTTTTTGCATGATTATAAAATGCCTTAAAATTTAAAAACTGGGATCTAAAAGTAGATATTTATCGTCAAATTTTGCCGAATTTTAAGGTTTAAAATTTGAGCGATTTCTCGCCCAAATTTATCAAATTTTACCTCTTCGGGGTTACCAACATATTGACGTAGCGGCCTTCCAGCAGCGGCTCTTTATCGCGATCGGAGACGTCTTTTACCATCTCCCAGACTTTTTGTAGCATCGCGACGCCGGCTTCGGGATTGCTCATCTCGCGGCCTTTTAGAAATACGCGAAATTTGACGTGTTTGCCCTCATCTAAAAACTCAAGAGCGTGCTTGACTTTATAGTTGATGTCGTTTTGAGCGATTTTGACGGAGAGCTTGATCTCTTTTACTTCGATCGTTTTTTGCTTTTTCTTGGCCTCTTTTTGCTTTTTTTCCTGCTGGTAGCGGAATTTGCCGTAGTCCATTATCTTGCAAACGGGAGGTTTAGCGTCAGGCGCGATTAGCACCAGATCAAGCCCCATTTTCTCGGCGATTTTCAAGGCCTCTACTCTTGGGATGACGCCGTATGCGGTGCCGTCGTCCCCCACGCATCTTACTTCGCTCGCTCTGATATCTTCGTTGAGCAACACTTCGTTTTCTTTAGCCAATTAGTTTTTTCCTTTAAGTTGAAATTTGTTGATTATATCCAAAAATATTGTGTTTTTATTGTATTTTTCGTAGAAATTTATTGCGCTGTGACAATTTTTGCGGATTTTGGTAAAAGCCAGGCTTAGCATAAAGCCGCGCCTAGCTTAAATTTAGCGGATTTTAGCCCGTATTTCAAAAACTTACCTCGGCGAGTTTTGATTTTAGCAGCCCTACGAATTCATCCAGCTTCATATCTTTTTGTTCTCTAGTCGTGCGGTCGCGCAGGGCGATAGAGTTATTCGCCGCTTCGTTGTCGCCAAGTACGGCTATCATCGGCACGCGCTGTTTTTCTGCGGTGCGGATGCGTTTGTTTAGACTCTCGTTTTTGCTCGCGATTTCGCTATCTACGCCGATTTTGCGAAGCTCTTTGGCAACGGTTTTGGCGTAGTCTAGATGCGCGTCGCCAATCGGCACGATGACTACTTGCGTCGGAGCGACGAAAAACGGTAGCTCGCCGCCCGTGTGCTCGATCAAAATACCGATAAATCGCTCGAAGCTTCCCAGTAGCGCGCGGTGCAGCATTACGGGGCGCTGGCGTTCGTTATTTGCGTCGATGTAGCCCAGATCAAAGCGCTCAGGCAGGTTAAAATCGACCTGGATCGTGCCGCATTGCCACTTGCGTTTTAGCGCGTCGGTGATTTTGATGTCGATTTTTGGGCCGTAGAATGCGCCGCCGCCCTCGTCGATGCCGTATTTAAAGCCGTTTTCGTCAAGCGCTTCTTTTAGCGCTTTGGTCGCCGTTTCCCAAATTTCGTCCCCGCCGATCGCTTTTGCGGGCTTGGTTGAAATCTCCATCTCGTAATGAAAGCCGAAATTTTCCATTATTTTGCCGGCAAATTTTAAAATTTCTAGGATATTTTCTTTGATCTGGCTTGGCATACAAAAGATGTGCGAGTCATCCTGGGCAAATTCGCGCACCCTAAAAAGCCCGTGTAAAACGCCGCTTTTTTCGTGGCGATGCACGACGCCGTATTCGAAAAATTTAAGCGGCAAATCGCGGTACGAGCGGATGTCGCTTTGATAGACCTTGATGTGGCCGACACAGTTCATCGGCTTTATGCCGTATTCTGCCTCGTCGATCGTCGTAAAGTACATATTTTCTTTGTAGTTTGCGTAGTGGCCGCTCTTTTTCCACACGTCGGCTTTTAGTAGCTCAGGGCCTCTAACCGGCTCGTAGCCTCGGTCGCGGTGGGCTTTATATAAAATTTGCTCTAACTTCGAGCGCAAACGTCCGCCGTTTGGTAGCCAGATCGGTAGGCCGCCGCCGACCTCTTCGTCGAAGGTAAACAGCTTCATCTCGACGCCAAGCTTTCTGTGGTCGCGTTTTTTGGCCTCTTCGATGATGCGGATGTGCTCTTTTAGGCTCTCTTTATCGGCAAATGCCGTACCGTAAATGCGGTTTATCATCTCGCGCGTTTCATCGCCGCCAAGATACGCACCGGCTACGCGGGTTAGTTTAAAAAATCTTAAAAATTTGGTATTTGGCAAGTGCGGTCCGCGGCACAAATCCTCGAAATTTCCTTGCTTGTAGCTGCTGACTTCGCCCTCGGGGATACGTTTTAGCACCTCTTGTTTTAGCTCGTCGTCTTTAAATTTATCGCTCATCGCGGTTTTGGTCGAGCAGGTTTTGACTATGTCAAGCTTTGCTTCGGCTAGCTCTTTCATCTTGGCTTCTATCGCCTCTAAATCCTCGTCGCTAAGCTTGCTGTTGGCATCATCAACCTTAAAATCATAATAAAATCCGTCCTCGACGTTTGGTCCGACGAAAAATTTAGCCTGAGGATAAAGCTCTTTGATCGCCTGCGCCATGAGGTGCGCACAGGAGTGCCTGATGACGTTTAGCGCGTCGGGGGAGTTGTCAAAATAAATCGGTTCTGCGGCGTTTTCTCGCCTGTTGATACTCTGAGTATCGACTATGTTTCCATCCAGTTTGTATGCGATGATATCGCTCATTTTACGTCCTTTTATCGAAACATCTTTCTTACGCTGAAAGAATTGGGCTTGATTTTAGCCAAATTGTTTTTAAGCTTTACTTAATGTTTTATTTGATTTGGGTTTAAACGGCGGTCAAATTTGAGTTTTGAATATAGTAGAATATATTGATTAAAATTTAAGTATTGTTAAATCGGTAATATTCTCAATATAGTTTATTATACTTTAAGAAAACTAACGCTAATATTTCATCGAATGAATCATGCATCTATCTCGTCTTTGCATTGTTTTGATTCATTTTTCTCCCAAATTGCGCAAAGGAGTGGTTGCCTTTGCGCTTTAATCATTAAATTTTACTTCAAAATAAAACATAATATACTTTTGCTTTAGTAGGCAAATTTGACGAAAATTTAGCGTTTGGGTTTACGGTACGAAAGATAAAGCAAATTTGAAAATTTGAATCAAAAAGAAGCGAAATGGTGGCCCCGAATGGACTCGAACCATCGACCACTACCATGTCAAGGTAGTGCTCTACCAACTGAGCTACGGGACCGAAAAATGGAAATTTACCCAAAATAATATTGAAATTAGCTTAAATTTTGCGATTTTTCGTAAAAAGCAAAATTTGAGCGCGATCGCATTTTTCAAATTTGATCACGCTCTGTAATCTGAAAATAAAATTACATAAAAGATTACACCTTAATAGAAAAATCTTGATAAATCTTAAAAATAAAATCTCATAAAACCGTCTATCCGCAGTCAAATTTACATTAAATCCCCTAAATTTAGGGATAACTTTGACAGAGTAAATTTTTAATAAAACTCACAGCAAACTCACGATAATATAATTATAATGCCATCATGATATTTCATCCAAAGGAGAATGTATGCAAGAGCAAATGTCAAGACGCGATTTGTTAAAGCTAGGTATGGCGGGTGCGGGCGCGCTCGCGCTGGGTGCGGTAAATGCGCAAGCAAGCGCGTTAAACGCAAAAGACGTCAAATTTGACGAAGAGTGGGACGTGATCATCATCGGCTCAGGCTTTGCGGGACTTGCGGCGGGCTTAAAAGCGGCGCAAAAAGGCAGCAAGGTACTAATCCTGGAAAAAATGGGTCGCATCGGCGGTAACTCCGTAATCAACGGCGGCGGCATGGCGGTCGCAAACAACCCGGTGCAAGCAAAAACTAACATCAAAGATAGCAAAGAGCTGTTTATCGCCGACTGTCTAAAAGCCGGTCTTGGTATCAATCACACCGAGCTTTTGGAGACATTAGTCGATCGCGGTATGGACGCGTATAACTTCCTTCTTGAAAACGGCGTTCAGTTTAAAGAGCACTGCGCGCACTTCGGCGGTCATACCGTAGCTCGCTCGCTGCTAACTACAAACGATAGCGGCTCAGGCTACATCCAGCCGATGCTTGAAAAATTTGAAGCGCTAAAAGACAAAGGCTGCGAGCTTCGCCGCCGCGCCAAATTTGACGACTTCGTGCTAGACGACGACGGCCGCGTCGTGGGCGTGACGATCAGAGAAGAGTATAGATTCGACGATAAGCTTTACAGCGACGACCTAGAAAATACGAGCGGCACGAAAAAAACGCTAAAGGCAAACAAGGGCGTAGTTTTGGCTGCGGGCGGATTTTGCCGCGATAAGGCGTTTAGAAAGCTTCAAGACCCGAGGATTCCGGATGACGTCGATAGCACGAACCACCCGGGAGCGACTGCTGGCGCGCTACTAAAAGCATTTGAGATCGGTGCGTATCCGGTGCAAGTAGACTGGATCCAGTTTGGTCCGTGGGCGAGCCCGGATGAAAAGGGCTTTGGCACCGCTCCGATTTTGACGCAGCAAGGCACGTTTAAATACGGCATCGCGGTCGATATACGCACCGGCAAGCGCTTTATGAACGAGCTAGCCGACCGCAAAACCCGCGCGGACGCCGAGTTTAAAATTTTACGCGAAAAACCGGGCGCATATCCGATAACCTTCGCCGACACCAAAATGGCGTTTAAAGACCTAAGCGAAGAGATCATCCAAAAAGGCATGGGTAGCGGCAAGCTAGTCGGCGAGTGCGCTACGCTAGACGATATCGCTAAAAAATACGGCGTGCCTGCGGACGCACTTAAAGAAAGCGTCAAAAAATACAACGAAGGCGTCAAGGCTAAAAAAGATGAATTCGGCAAACAAGAAAGCGCGCTAAGCGAGATCAACGAAGCTGGACCGTTCTACGTCATCCGCCTATCGCCGAAGCCTCACCACACCATGGGCGGACTAAAAATAAATACCAAAGCCGAGGTCATCTCAAGTAAGACGAATAAACCGATCCCGGGCCTCTACGCTGCAGGCGAGATCACAGGCGGTACGCACGGCGCGAGCAGGCTAGGCACGGTTGCGATAACCGATTGTATAGTTTTCGGAATGATAGCCGGAGAGAATATCTAAATTTGGTAAAACGAAGTTCTCGCGAGTTTATACTTCGTTGGTTCTAAATTTTATCGCTAGATGAACGAAATGTTCTATCTGCGCTCTAAAATTTAGATCCGCCTCGCCTAAAGCTCGCGATAATTCGTTTTAATTTCGTATCGCAGGTCAAATTTGGCTTGCGATATTTGATTAAATTTGACGGCAAATTTATAAAATTCACTTCCCAAACTGCGACGCTTTGCGTCAGCAAAGCCATGTCGCCACCTTAAAAGCGTCGTAGGGGGAGGGGGATTAAAGGGGGTGGGGAGCGACTTCGCCATTCAAGCCCCCACCCCCTTTACAACAAAGTAAAAAATAACCGTTTGAGGTTATTTTTTACTTAAAGAGTTAAATTTAAAAACCAAATTTGCCCCTCAAATTTAAAGGTAAAAGAGTATATCTCTTTAACTCCTCACAGAAAGGAATTCGCATGAAACATAAAGCGTTTCTCGCCTTGTGCGCATCTATGCTGCTATGCTCTTTTGCATTTAGCGCAGGTGCCCCAAGCGCAAAGATAACGTCTTTAGTAGATCTTAACGTCACCGACGAGCTGCGAGCCAAACACCCTTTAAAACCTCACCATGAAAAGCTAAGCTTCACCTGTCTTGATTGTCACGAAGGACAAGGAAACGACGCTAGTAAATTTAAATCCATAGGCGATAAAGGCTGTATATCCTGTCACGGCGACAAGAAAAAGATAGCTAAAAGACTAGAATATATGGATCTGC
>NZ_CAUPZM010000023.1:0-35959 GCF_963515975.1 Campylobacter showae | reverse complement strand
ATTTTGAACTTTATGCGACCGGAGTTAAAAATTTGATCGATAACGCCTTAAAATACTCTAGCGGCAAAGTCCTTGTAAATATAGATAAAAACGTCGTCTGTATAAGCAGCACGGGAGACGAGCTTGAACCGGAAAGACTTGATTTTGAAAGAGCTTTTAACAGAAAGGTGGAGACGTCAAATTCAGGACTAGGCCTTGGGCTTTATATAGCAAATCAAATTTTTAAAAAACACGGCCACACCTTAAAATACAAGCATGAAGACGGTGAAAATATTTTTATGGTATGTTTCGTCTAACTCCTAAATAAATTAGGAAAGTATTTGTAAATTTGCATAATCAACAAAAAATAGTAAAATTCCAAAAACAGACAATGATAAATTAGAATTTCAAAGGGGCAAATTTGACGGTAGGCTAGCAAATAAAAAATAACGATAGTTCAAACTATCCAAATTTTAATACAAAATTTGCGAGAGATTACGGCTAGCTATCAAAGATTACAATCCCGAATTTGCTTTCATAGCTTCCATGGCATCTGTGCCGTTGATAATTTTGATGTTAATTTATTTCCCGACTAGCGAAGAGAAAATCATAAAGGCTCTTTTTTGCACCCCACTTTTGATTTCGCCTATCGTATTTGAGTATTGGTTTAATGACAGACTCATCCGCTTTAAGAATGACAAAATCGAATATCTCATAAACTCAAAACTCAAACGCAGCATAAAAATCGGCCAAATCTCAGACATAAAACGAACTGCTGACAGCAGATACGAGTATTTCTAGCGCACGCCGCTGATTTGCGCGGCACTGATCTTTGTTTATTTGATTTTAGGCTGCTTTGGTGGAAGGGACGGCGAGGTTTGTTTCGGCGCTCGGATTTATTTTTTTATGTGTTTTTGTTTCGTATTTTACGGCGAGAATTTTATTTCAAATTCTCGGTAAAAAAGGAAAGCGCAGGCACTTTGAAAACGTCGTATTTTACGGCAAATCTGCTCAAAATTTCATAAATATACTGCCAAAAACCGACTCGCAAAGGAGTGAACTAAAAGCTTATTTCCTTAGAAAACTAGGTAAAAATATCGACGAATCTGGCATAAAAATTTTATATTTTTTGATAAAAAATAGAGCATTCGGGCAAATTTACCCGCGCCTACCTGCACTCCAGCTTCGTTATCGTTTGGGTATTTGCGAAGTACGACGGGTATGGCATCGAAACGCTAAAATTTCGTATCTGTTTAGGCGCGATATTTTTAGCGACGCTAGCGGTGATCTCCGCGACGTTTGAGCGCTCGTCGCCGCGCGAAAATAACGACAATCCGCTAGGCTTAAAGATAGAGCCGGCGATCGTCTCCTTACTCACGGGGTTGTTGATGAGTTTCACGGTCAGATCGCAGTTTGCGATGCTAAACTCGCCCGTATTTCGCAACGAGCCCTTAAATACGATGGTTTCGTTTCTTAGCACGCGGTGTCCGGAAAACTCCATAAGCACGGCTTTTTTGGTGTATTTATCCACGATCATCATGAAAAAATATCCGAGCATCAGCGTCGCTACGACGTTTATCGCGACGTAAATTTTAAAAAATTTCGGATTTTTTTCGCCGCGCGATATCAGCGCAAAAAGCATTGATAGTAGCGCCAAAACCGCAAGCGCGATGAAGTGAAATACGTTAAAATACCCTTCCATCAAAAACACTCCGAGCTTGTCGTGACGTTGTAGTCCTGCGCGCGAAAGTTATTTACCGCATGCGTGATCTCGCGCGTCGCATTTACGTCCAGCGTATCTTTTAGCACGATATTTTCCTTCAAAAACGGCTTTAGCTCGTTTGCGTATCGGCGCAGCGCATTGCCCGAGTTTTTATAAAAGCTAAGGCCGATTTTGCAGTAGTTAAACGGCTTTTTCGAGAGATTTGTTAGGCGCAGATCCACAAGCAGCGTGTTTGAGTACTCAAGTTGCTTGGTAGAGACTAGCTCGAGCGAGCGGGTTCGCAGATTTTCGTCTAAAAGCTTAGGCATAAAATACGCCCCGCATCCAAGTCCCGCGATAGTGACGATCATCAGCGCAAAGCCCGCAAGATAGGACTTTGACGCGATATAAACGCAAAGCGAAACGAGCGCTAAAAAGGTCAAAAACATCCAGATATAGGCGGCAAAATCCACCCAGCTAAGGTGCGTCAGATAGAAATTTAAGCCTTGTTTTAGTTCGTTTATCATCTTGCCTCTTTGCTTCGTTTGCCTTGCGGCGAGCCAAATTTGAAGTCCGCCTGCATAAAGCGTGCCAAATTTGACCGCCCTAGCCTTTTCGCGAGTTTTTTTCCTCGATACCGCTTAGCCCGAAACGGCGCGCGAGCTCGGCCTTGACGCGGTCAGGGTGAATGCCGTGCAGCGCCAGCGCCACTAACGAGTGAAAACATAGATCCGCCGCCTCGTAGATGATCTCCTCGGTCGGCGTTTTTGGCTTTAGATTTTGAGACGTCTCGGTTTGGCCATTTTTGCTTGCGGCGTTTTCATTTGAAATTTTAGCAAAATTTTCGTTTTGGGTTAAATTTGACGAAATTTGACCGCCGTTTGCGGCAGAGTTAAACTGCGCAGTTTCATTTTTGCGCGCCGAGGCGTCCTTACACGCCATCACTAGCTCCGTGGCCTCCTCGCCGACCTTTTTTAGGATCGCGTTTTCGCCTTTTTTAAACAGGCTAGCGACGTATGAGGTCTGCGGATCGGCGTTTAGCTTGCGGTCTAATATCGCGTGATAAACCTCGTCGATTATGCCGTAGATCGGCTTTTTGGCTTGGTTTAAATTTTGCTCTTGCGTCAAATTTTGCCCGTCGGCGCTGATCAAATTTGACTCGTCGCCGTCTCCAGAAATCTTTCTAAAAAAGCACGATTTTGCGCCGGTGTGACACGCCACGCCGCCGTTTTGAACGACTTTGAGTAAGATCGTGTCGTTGTCGCAGTCAAGGAAAATCTCGTCTATAGCCTGCGTATTTCCGCTCTCCTCGCCCTTTTTCCAGATGCGGTTTTTCGTGCGCGAAAAATAGTGCGCAAAGCCCGTTTTTAGGCTCAAATTTAGCGCCTCTTCGTTCATATAAGCAAGCATCAAAACCTCGCCGCTCGAGCTTTCTTGTACGACGGCGGGCAAAAGGCCGCCCACTTTTTCCCAATCTATTTTCATTTTATTTCCTTTCGGCTACGGGTTTGGCTTGACGCGCGGGTAAATTTCGAGTGGTATAAAAAATAGCGCCGCTCATTTAAATTTAGCAAATTTTAAAGCCTAAATTTGACTTCAAATTTGAGCGTAAAAATGCAAAGTTTTGCAAAAACATTTACTTCGCAAAACGCTACGCCAGCTTTTGGATGATTTTGGAGTTACTTAGGTAAATTTAGCGGCGGACCTAACTTTGCTTGCGGTTGCAAGCGGTAGCAAAACAAAGCCCACCAAGCTAAATTTAGCCGACCCCGCAAAAGCGCTCGCCCACAAAGCGCAAAAAAGGCGAGCCGCTCCAAACAAAAGTTATTGCGTTATCGCGCTTTGCTTCTCTTTATCCTTCGTGTCCACCCAGATATTAGGCACCGCTCCGCCAGGCGTTAAGAATATCTTCGCGTCTTTATTTTCGCGCAACGCCTCGTTAAATTTAGCCTGCGTCTCGATCTGCTTTAAATTTAGCAAATTGTGATCGAGGCTTTTTGCGACCTCTTTGTTTGCGTATGCCTGTGCGTCGGCTTCGATCTTAGCGGCGTCCGCGCGACCTTGAGCCTCGATGATAGCGGCTTTTGCCGTACCTTCTGCGAGGGCTGCTTTTTTGAGCGCCTCTTGATTTGCGCGCTCTACTTCGTATTTGGTTCGCTCGGCCTCTTGCTTAGCGATTTGTACGCGCTCGATCTGCTCTTTTACCTTTTCAGGCAGGATGATCTCGCGAAGCTGCACGGTTAGTAGTTCGACTGGTTTATTTGGCTGTGCGTCGATGTCCTTGCGGATGCCCTCGTCGATAGCCGTCGCTAGGTCGTTTCGCTTCGTCGGAAGCTCCTCTGCTGTGTATTTACCGGCAATACTGCGTACGACGTCGCGCACAACGGGATCAACGATCTTGTTTTCCCAACTAAGTCCCCAAGACGCGATCGTTTGAGGCGCATTTTCTGGATTTAGGCGGTACTGCACGGTGATGTCGATGCTAACAGGCAAGTTTCTCGCGTCCAAAACGGAGATCGAGTTTTTGCGGATGATGCCCGCTTGAGCCTGTGCGCCGTACTTTTGCGCCGCCTCGCCCATATCTTCGCCAGACGTGTAGTTGATGAGGCGAACGCGTGTATCGACTACGATGACCTTTTGTAAAAACGGGATAAAGAAGTGCAGTCCCGGCTGCATCGGAGACGGGTCGTATTTACCCAAATTTGACTTGATGCCCACTTCGCCCGAGTTTATCGTAACGAAAGGCTGCGTGAGCGCAATCACGGCCACTAGCGCGATGATGACGTAGGCAAAGGCCGAAATTTTGCCGAACCCTTTAAAATCAGGCGTTTTAAAATTTACTTTTGAGCCCTTGCTCTCGCCGCCGTTATCGTCTCCGCCGCCGCTAGAGCCGCGTTTTTTATTAAAATAATCATTCAAATCTGCCGGCATTTCGTTCCTTAAATGTAAGTTAGCATCGAGGCGTATTTTGGATTGCGTCCGTAAACTACGTCAAAATACGCGTCTTGTAGGCGTTTAGTTACCGCTCCGCGCTCGCCCGCGCCGATCACGCGGTTGTCGATATTGCTTATCGGAGTGACCTCGGCCGCCGTACCCGTGAAAAACGCCTCGTCCGCAGTGTATGCGCGGTCGCGAGTGATGCGCTCCCTGCGCACTTCGATACCTAGATCGTGAGCGATTTTGATGACGGTGTCTTGCGTGATGCTAGCTAGGCTGCTGTCGTTTGGAGGAGTGATTAGCGCGCCGTTTTCTACGATGAAAAAGCACTCGCCCGGCCCCTCTGAGATGTAGCCCTCGCTATCAAGTAGCAGCGCCTCGTCGTAGCCCGCCTCTTTGGCCTCGTAGTTTGCCATTTGCGAGCAGAGGTAGTTCGAGCTTGATTTCGCGCGGCTCATTTGGCCGCCGACGTTTAGTTTGGCAAAGCTCGAAATTTTCACGCGGATGCCCTTTTTTAGGCCCTCTTCGCCTAGATACGCACCCCACTCCCATGCAGCGATTGCGGTATTTACCGGGGCTTTAGTGTGAGCTAGACCCATCACGCCGTAGCCTAGGTAAACGATCGGGCGCAGATAGACGTTTGATTTAAATTTATTTGTGCGAAGTAGCTCGACCTGCGCGTCTTCGAGCTCTTTTTGCGTGTATTTGACGTTTAGGATCGTCATTTTAGCTGATTTTAGTAGGCGCGCGGTGTGGTCGCTAAGGCGAAATATCGCTAAGCCCTTATCCGTCATATACGCTCTTGTACCCTCAAATACGGCGTTTGCATAGTGAAGCGAGTGAGTTAAGACGTGGACTTTAGCGTCCTCCCATTTGACTAATTTTCCATCCATCCAGATAAATTCGGAAGGGTTCATTTAGTATCCTTTTTTATAAAATTTGCTGAGTGTAGCAAAAATATCTTTAAAATTTAATACCCATCGCCAAATTTGGCTCTGCTTGCAGTCAAATTTACGCACTTTTTGTGAGACTTTTTGAGTCGCTTAGGGTCAAATTTGAATACAAAACGACGGGGCGAAGCATATGGCAAAAACTGCTATTTTTCTAAAATAATCCTAGTCGCGGCAGGATCCACGCACTCCTCGTCCATTATTATTTCGCCTATCTCGCTTGCCCTTATTACGCCTGAGAGCGGGTTTTTCACGCTAGCTATGCCGCCTAAAATTTCTACGTCCACGCTTGAATACTCAAAAGCTAGCGTGGTATCTAGCGTTTGGCAGCCGCGCAGCACGAGATTTTGCACGTAGCAAAGCCCCTGCAAGCTCTCTATCACGCAGTTTTCAAAGGTCACGTTTTTGCTGTTCCATGCAAGGTATTCGCCGCTTATGAAGCTATTTCGCACGGTCACGTTCTCGCAGTTCCAAAAAGCGTCTTTGCTAAGCAGTTTGCTATCCTCGACGAGCAGGTTCTTACAGCCGTCAAAGCCGTAGTTCCCGTCCAAATTTAGCCCGTAAACGCGCACGTTTTCGCAGTTCATCGCAAAATAATCCCCGCGCGCGCAGACGTTTTTTATTTCCACGTCCGCGCAGCTCCACAGCGTCTCCTCGGCCTGGGTCAAATTTACGTTTTCTAGCCTCACGTTTTGGCACCTGCGGAAGGATTTTGGCGCCTGGATTAGCGTATCTTTAAAGCTCACGTCCCGCGCGTACCAGATGCCCGCGCGCGCCATCTGCATCAAAAATCCGTCCTCCACGGCAACGTTTTTGGTGTACCACAACGGATATTTCCACTCGAAAGTGCAGTTTTTTAGGCGCAAATTTTGCCCGTGCTTTAGCGGCGACTCTCCCGCTGCGAACCCGCACCGCTCAAACTCAGCGTCCTTTACGCCAAACATCGCTCGCTCGCCGATAAATTTTTGCTCGACAAATTTTTGCATTTTTCGCCTCCGTCGTTTTTGTTGATTATATCGGTTTTACGGCAACAAGGATGTAAATTTGAAAAATTGGAGCGAAATTTATGAAGCAAACTAGTAAATTTAAGCAGTAGAAAAATCTAGGCGGCGTTTTACTAAAATCCAAGCGTTCAGGCATTGCTATTGTCTTTCGGAGTCCTATTTTCCCAAACGCTTGGCAGGAAAAGGTAAGATTTAGACTAGCGCAAAGGATGGAAACGCGAGCCTAAATTTTACCTCTTACAAGATCAAATTTGATCTAAATTTAAAGCCTGCGACCCGTCAAATTTGAGCGGGCAAATTTAACCCGGCCGCAAGCGCAAAATCCAAACTTACCAAAAAGCGGCCCCGAAGCGCACCGGCCGGGAGCCGCTAAATTTTACTTCTCAAACGCCTTTTCTAGGCTAAACGGAAACGCCTGATAGCCCATCGCGTTGGTCATTTTGATTTCGATTGACGGCTCTTTAGCGCCCCATTCAAACTCGTTGATGTGAGGGCTAGGTACGCCTACCGGGCGACCCTTGGCGATGTCAAACTGCATGCCCGCGACCGCTGAGTAAACCATCACGCTATCAAGGTCGTCTTGATACTGCGCTAGCGAAGTGACCGAGCTGTACCACTCGCTACCGCGCTGTTTGCCGTATTCCCAGACCTGCTCGACGGTTTTAGCTTTTTCGTCGATTTTATAAACGACCGCGCGGGAGTATTTCATACCCGCCATCGCAGGCTGTTCCATGCCGCGTGTGTCGCCGTTATCAAAGACGGTAAGATAGACGACGCCCTTTTTAGACTTGCTATCGATGCGAAATGCGGTATGCTGCGTCCACTGCCAGTCAAATCCGCCCTTCTCGCTCTCATATCCCGGGCATTTTGAATATTCGTCCTCGCAGACGATTTTTTTGCCGTCTTTATCTACAGGCTGGAGCAAGTAGCCCTTAAACTGATCCTTCCAGCCTTTGTGCGCGCCCATTATCCATTTGATCTTTTTGTCGCGGCCGATCTTGATGACGGCGTCTTGGTGGCGGCTGGAGATGATGATACTATCGTCGCTTGGATCATAATCCACGCTATTTACGTGCGCCCAGTTGCGTCCGGGGCCCGAACCCACGATGTCGCCCCATTTTTCGTTCGTATCCATCGCAGCTAGCTCGTCCGTGCTCGCGGTATGGCCCGCCTTGCTAGCGTCGATGTTTAGGCACACGGCGCCCTGATCAAGCGTTTTTAGCACGATGTCGCGGTATGGATCTAAAATTTCATACAGCCTAAAATCATCCACGACGTTGCCGTCTCTATCAACCTCGACGATGACGTCGCGGACCGTGCGGACGTTTTTGCCGTCGGCGCGTTTATAGTTGGCATTTGCCGCGCGGAGGAAATAGTGCCCGTTTTGCGCCACGTCTAGCGAGTGCGAGAAGTCGTTGTATCCCGCAGGTAGCTCTCGGTTGAAAATTTCTCGTCCCATTATGTCGTATTTGGCGTATCTTTGGCCGTATCCCCACGTCATCGCGCCGTCGTCGTTTTGTTTAAAGCCCATCATGACGCCCGCGCTAAAAGGCTGTTTGAGGTCGTAAATTTTACTAGGTTCTAAATACCAGCGCACTTCGCCTTTGGTGTCTAGCACGAAGTTGTTCGGGCTGTAGTTCCACTCGATCGCGCCGCCAGCCGGGTTGTTCCACACGACTTTGGTGCCCTTGCCGGTTTTATTTACGAAGTTATTTACGTAGTAGAGGCGGTTAGCAAATTTTGCGCTCGGAGCTTTTACGACTTCGATTTTATCAAACAGCGCGCCCTTTTGGTTAGGCATGCCAGAGCTCTCTAGATAAATCGCTGGAGCGTAAATTTTATAGGTTTCTTTTATGTGCTCGGTTTGGCCTTTATAAATTTTATCGTACTCGACCTCCACGGTGTTTTGGTAGTCCGGATATAGCCCAAAAACAGGGATTCCGCCGTGCGTGCGAAGGTGTTTATCGGCGACTTTATAGCTGATAACCTGACCGTCCGGTTTTGGCACGATAGTGACTTTCGCGTTTGCTAGCGTGTAGCCGCCGTTTTTGATGACCGCCGTTAGAGGCGCGATGTCGTATGGGTTTACGACCACTTCGCCGATCTTGCCCGGGATGCCGTAGTCTATGTGCGCGCCGCTAGGTCCGCCGATAGCGAGCGCAGCCGTACTTAGACCGCCGAGTAACGCCGCAGCTAGGGCGACTGACGAGAGAGTTCTTTTCATCTTTTCTCCTTTATAATGATAAATCGTTTCATTGCCGTAATTTTAGTGAATATTTCTAACGTGAAAATCACGCTATTATTATAAATAACTTAAATCCAAAAAATAATTCAAATTTTTATATTTTCCGCTAAAATTTAGCCCAAATTTTACGAATTTAATCTAAAATTTATCTTAGCGTGAGTTTTGCGGCGGCGAGAGGATATAAAATTAACTCAAACGAAATCATTTTAAGGAGCACTCCATGAACCTACTTTCTAAATTTACAAAAGGCTTTTTAGCCGTAGCGATTTTTGGCGCCCTTAGCGCGTCCGCATTTACCGAGGGCGAGGACTACGTCAAGCTCGAAAAACCGCTATCCGTAGAGCAAAACACGCTAGTTAAGGTCTTTAGCTACGCATGCCCGTTTTGCTACAAATACGACAAAACCGTAACGCCAAAGGTCGTAGAAAAGGTCGCGGGGCTAAAATACGTGCCGTTTCATCTAAAAACCAAGGGCGAATACGGCGAGGCAGCGAGTAAAATTTTTGCCGTCTTAGCCGTGATGGACGAGGAAAAGGGCGTAAGCCTGCTGGATGAGAATTCGCTGTTTAAAAAGGCGAAATTTGCCTACTACAAAGCCTACCACGATCAAAGACAGCGCTGGAGCGACGGCAAGGACGGGGCTGCGTTTTTAAAGACGGGGCTTGATGCGGCCGGTATCAGCGAAGCGGACTATCAAAAAAAGCTGGAGGATCCAAAAGTCGCCGAACTACTTAAAAAATGGGACGAGAGCTACGACGTAGCCAAGATCCAGGGCGTGCCGGCGTTCGTCGTAAACGGCAAATACCTCATCATGACGAAGTCCATCACCTCCCTAGACGGTATGACGCAGCTAATTGAAGAGCTGCTCAAAAAATAGGGCGCGGGCATGAAATTTGCGGAAAAAATAGCGAAATTCGCAGACAGCCGTCTGTCGTGGGCGATCCTCGTAGCGGTAAGCGCCGGGCTTGTTATCCTCGCGCACTCGCTGTTTCAAAAATACGTCTATATGCCGCCTTGCGAGCAGTGCGTCTATATCCGCTTTGCATTTTTGTGCATGGCGCTAGGAGGGCTAGTCGCGATCATAAATCCCAAAAATTTGCTCCTGGCCGCGCTTGGCTACCTGCTAGCCTTTTGGGGCGCGATCCAGGGCATAATGTATAGCGTAAAGCTCGCCAAGATCCACGACGCCGTGCACGGAGACGATCCATTCGGCGTGCAGGGCTGCTCGACCGAGCCGCACTATCCGTTCGGCCTGCCGCTTGAGCGGTGGGCGCCCGATTGGTTTTTGCCGACGGGAGATTGCGGCTACGATAGCCCGCTGGTTCCAGACGGCGTCACGCTAAGCGGTGTGCAAAAGTATCTCGTGGATCTGTATCAGGACGGCTGGTACCTGATCCCATCAAGCAAATTTATGTCGATGGCAGACTGCACTCTGATCGGCTTTGGCGTCTGCTTCGTCGTGCTTGCCGCGATGTTTATTTGCAAAATTTTAACCCTCGCAAAAGCTTAAATCGGTCTAAATTTAGACCGATTTTGCTATACTCGCCGCATGAAAGCCTTACGCGAGCATAATTTTAAAATCTACTTCATCATCATTTTCGCAAGCCTTTTCGTGGTGCTTTTGGGCGTGAAAAACTACGAGGACGCCAAGGCGCAGATCGTGGCGCTAGCGGATAAAAACAAGATCGCCGCTAGCGAAAATATGGTCGGGAATTTCTCGTTTTGGCTAGACGAGCGGCTGCGCTCGCTGGTGCGCGCGGCTAAATTTATAGAAAACGCGGGCATCTCGCAAGATAGCAAAAAGCTCGGCGGCTTCATACGGCTTTTTAAAGAAAACTCCGCAGAATTCGACGCCTTACAGTTTTTGCGCGAGGACGGGGAGATCTTCGTAGACGGCAAGGAGCTAGGCGACGATGAAGCGATGCCAAAGAGCCTTCGCACGGGGCTTGTATGGTTTGAGGAGACTAAAAGCACGCTCGCGCCCACGGTAAATTTTATGCAGCGCCATAAAACCTTGGGCGAGCCGACACTAAATTTATGCGTGCCCGTGCTGGACGGCGGCTCGTTTGCGGGGGTGTTTTGCGGCGTGGTGAAGCTGCGAAATATACTAAAAAATATGGAAAAATTTAAGCTCGCGCCGGACTCCTACGCCTTCATCGTCACGCACGGCGGCGAAATTTTAACCCCGATGAAGGACGCAGCGCTAAAAAAGCAGATCGAGGATAAATTTAAAGAGCTTTTCCTGCGGGGCGAAGATATCACGAGCATAAAAATCGGATCAAATTTCATCTCCGTCGCCGAGATCCCCACGCTAAACTGGTTCATCGGCGCAGGCACGGATAACGAAAAGGAGCTTGCCGCGCTGCTTAACTCCGTGCTAAAAAACGCCCTCATCCTGCTTTTTGCGTTCGCGGCTTTGGCGCTGGTAGCAAATTTCCTCCATAACTTTATGTACTCAAAAATCAAAAACCTGCAAGACGACTACGAGGCTCTGCTCAAGCACAAAGCCCGCATGAGCGAGGCGGGCGAGCTAATCAGCGGCATAAATCATCAGTTTATCCAGCCGGTTAATTCGCTAAATTTGATGATCTCAAGCCTACTCATGCTGCAAAAAGACGGCAAACTAGACGCCGCCACGCTAGAGCATATGCTGCAAAAGGGGCAGGCCGCGACCGTGCTTTTAAGCGATACGATCGAGATTTTTAGAAATTTTTACAAAACGAGCGACGCTCCGCAAAAATTTAGCGTAGAGCGCTGCATAAAAGACCTGCTAAAGCTCATGCACACCGAGCTTAGCAAGGCAAATGTCTCGGTAAGCCTGCGCGAGTTTAAAGACGAAGAGGCCACGCAGCGCATGGGCATCGTGCAGCAAATTTTGCTCATCCTCATACACAATGCCAAGGACGCGGTTGTGGAGCGATACAAAGAGCAGATCGCCAAGCGGCAGGTTTTTTTGGAAGTCAAATTTGAAAACGGTACGTGCAAGATAGCCGTCACGGACTACGGTAGCGGCGTGAGCAAGGCGGCTCGAGATAAAATTTTAACCCAGCCAAAAACTACCAAAAAGCAAGGAAGCGGTATCGGGCTGTATTTCGGCAAAAAGCTAGCAAACGAAAAACTCGCGGGCGACATTAGGCTGCTAAGCGCGGGTGATCCGACGACGTTTGAGCTGAGCTTTGAGATAAATTTAAAGGAGTGAGATGCAAGAGCACTTAAAGCTGCTTAAAGACCTAACCGTCCTTATCGTCGAGGACGACGAGATCGCAAGGGAGCTACTAATAGGCGGGCTAAAACCCTACTGCCTAAGCGTCTGGGGCGCGGGCGACGGACTGGAGGGGCTGGAGCGCTTTAAAAAGCTAGCCCCCGCCGTCGTCATCACCGATATCCACATGCCCGCGATGAACGGCTTCGAGATGATAAAAGAGATACTGCGTATCAAACCCGCGCAAAAATTTATCGTCTTCACCTCCTACGACACCGACGACAACCTCATCAAAAGCATAGAGCACGGCGCGGCGTCGTTTCTAAAAAAGCCCGTCGATATCGCCGCGCTCTGCCGCCTGCTCGTAGCTCTAACCTACGAAAAGGGCGAAAAGCTCGTGCGCCTGGGCCCGCAAACGAGCATAAATCTCGCAAAAGAAAAGATCTACAAAAACGGCGAGGAGATTTATCTATCATTTTTGCAAAACAAGCTCTTTTGGCTCTTTGCGTACAATCTAAACAAGCTCGTAAGCTACGAGATGATCGAGGAGTTCGTCTACGAGGGCGAGCAAACGAGCAAGGGCGCGATACAAAACGTCGTGCTGAGGCTGAAGCGGGAGCTGGGGGTTAAATTTAAAAATATCAGCGAGAGCGGGTATATACTGCTAAGCGGCGAATAGTCTAAATTTTGCGGCTTGTCTTTTTGCCCTATACTTCGTTGGATTTCGCTACGGGCTGCAGTCACGTATTTATATTATACGCTCCTTTGCCCTTGCTCATCCGCCTCGTCTATGACAAAAATGCTTCGCCTTGATTTTATGCAGTCAAATTTTGGGTCAAATTTACAAATTTGAGCCACCTAGACCCGCATCTTGAAAATGTCAAATTTGAGTTTTTAAATTTGTAAATTTAGTAAGCTGTGAGATAAATATTCCAGACGTCGGTAGGCGTAGTTTAAATAGTTTTTGATTAGGCGTGACGGGAGCATACATATAGTATGTGACCGAGCGCCTTAATCAAAAACTACTTTTGAAATCCGTCAAGCGCTGGGAATCCAAAACCTAAATTTTATTGATTTCGCTACTGCGCGCATTATACACAAACCAGCTCAAAATCATAACCAGACAAAACGCCCCAAACACCGCAAAAAACGCAAAATTCGCCCACGCGTAAATTTTGATAAACCCCGCCTCGTTTGCCGCACTAAAATCGGGCGCAAAAAGGCTCGGGCAAATTTCGTTTAGCGGTAGCGCAAAAGGAAAGCCAATCTCGCTAACGCCGCTAAAATCGCTCGTAGAGTAATCAAGTCCGAATATCACGCCCAAAAAAATCAAGAAAAATCCCGCGAGCTTGACGCCAAATACCTTAGGCGCGCACATCGCCACGCACACGCCAAACGCCGCAAACAGCGTCGCAAAGCGTAGCTTTACTACGAGCGCGTCGGCTACCGCGCCGCCTAAAAATAGCTCGCACAGTATAAATTTGACCGCCAAAACCGCGAGCAACGCCGCCCAAAACGCCCGCCTTCGCTGCAAGTTGTACACAAAGCAGACAAAGCCCTTGTTTTCGATATTGTAGTCCATTATTTTGCTAGCAGCTCCTTGACTGCCGCCGCCATCGCGTCTACCGAGCCGATCGCCTTCACGTTGATCAGGTACTTACCGCCGACCACGTATGCAGGCACGCCCTGGATCTTAGCCACGTCGTAGCTATCGTCCCATGTTTTTAGGATCTCTTGAGCGCGCTCGCTGGCTAGCGCCTTGTCGTAGTCCGCGTCGCTCACGCCCGCCGCGCTAAGAGCCTCTTTGATAAACCTAGCCTTATCTTTGCCGCCGTTAAAATCGTCATCCTTATCGTGAGTGGCCTTGTAGATCGCAAATTTAGCCTTTTTAAATTTGGACTTATCGCTAAGCAAACTAACATCGCTAGCCTCGTCTAAAACGATCATCGCGGCAAAAATTTTGCTCGCCGTTTCGCCCAGTTTGCCCTTTGTTTTTAGGTGGTACGGGATAAATTTGACTCCGTCTAGCTCGCTAAATAGCTTCGGCGTGACGGTTCGGTCAAATTTGTAGCAGTGGACGCACTCGTAGCTAAAGACCTTTACTACGCTATTTTTAGGCACATCTAGAGGTTTTTGTAGTATCTGATACTCCTTGCCCTCCTCTAGCGCGTTTGCCATAGAGCCGAGCAGGCAAAAGACGGCTAAAATTCGCGTAAATTTAGAGATTATTTTCATAGAAATCCTTTGGATTAAATTTTAAAAATTGTATAAAATAAAGGGTAAATTTGAGATTAAGCGGGCCAAACTCGACAAATTTGACGGGTTAAATTTGCCGGCGTCGCGGATAAAATTTCGGCAAGCGAGTTAAATTTAAATAAAGCGGCGAGTAAAATTTCTTTTCAAATTTAACTCGCCGCGAAATTCTAAATCCAGCCGCGCGCCCGATTTTGGCGGCGGCTAGAAAAACTAAACCGGAAAGGTCAAATTTAATACTCAAATATATTCGGATCGATCACCATCGCGCGGTAGGCTACGTCGTCTCTAGACGCGGACTCCACGTCCATCTCAAATTTGATGTCATTTGTTTTCGGATCGATCTCCACGAGCACCATTTTGATCGTCTTATCGGGCTTTAGCAGATAGACGTTCGAGCTTGACATAAAATACGTGCTTTTATCCTTTTGCCACTCCACGACGCTAGTAACCGCGCTATAGAAGTCAAATCCGCGCTCCTTGCCAAACTCCCACGTCTGCTCGACGGTGCCCTTTTTCTCATCGATCTTGTACTCGACCGCGCGTGAGTATTTTTGCTCTTTTAGCGCAGGCTGCTCCATGCCGCGGCCGTCGCCGTTGTCAAATACGCTGATGTGCTTGATTGGGCCCTTGTTATCATAGCGCGGAGTGAGCCACGCGGTGTGCTGCGTCCACGACCAGTCGAAGTCGCCCTCGCATTTTGAGTTTTCGCATTTGATTTTGTTGCTGTTTTTATCGACCGGAACGAGCACTTTTTCTTTAAAGTCCGCGCTCCAGCCCTCAGGAGACGCTAGGATCCATTTTACCTTTTTGTCGCGACCGATCTTAACGATGCCTTGGTGGCGAAGCGAGAGGATGATGCCGTCGTCGCTAGGATCGTGCGAGATCGAGTTTACGTGCGCCCAGTTGCGTCCCGTGCCGGTCGAGGTCACGTCGCCAAAAGGCAGATCGTCGCTGATCTTGATCTCTTTAGCGTCCATGTCGATATTTAGGCATACGGCGCGAGCGTCAAGAGCTTTGATGAGGTTGCTGCGGTAGACGTTTTTGCCGAAAATTTCATTCAGATCCCACTCGTCCACGACCTTGCCGCTGCCGTCTACTTCGATGATGTGATCTCTGATCGTGTGCGAGAGCCTGCCGTCTGCGTGGTGGTAGTTATATTTACCGACGCGAAGCAGCAAGTGATCATTCTTTAGCGGCATTACTTCGTGGCTAAGGTCGATGTAGCCGCGCGGCAGCTCGCGATTATACACCTCCTTGCCCATCATATCGTAGCGCATATATCGCTGCGCCATGCCCCAGCTAAGATCGCCGTTTGGCAGCTGATGAAAGCCCATCATCATACCGCCGTCCATTACTCTGCGCTCGCTGCGGTCGTAAAATTTCTGATAATCCAGATACCACCTGACCTCGCCCTGCGTATCGACGACGAAATTTTCGGTGAAATCATTCCAGCTAGCAGCACCGCCGTTTTTCCAATCAAGCGGCTTATAAACGCTCGTGATGGTGTTGTTGATGAGATAGAGCCTGTTTTTAAACGCAGGATCGACCTTTTTGACCTTCATCTTTTGCATGTGGCTAAATCTATAATCGCGGCTATACGTCACGATCGGCTGAGCGTAAATTTTATACTTTTCGACCTTCTTTTCGCCGTTAAAAACGTAGCTTACTTCGACCTCGTTTAGATAGTCCGGATACAGCCCCCAGATCGGCACGCCGTCGTGCGTCAGTAGCGCATGCTCGGAGACGTTATAGGCGATGTCGATACCGCCGTTAGGTTTGCCCAGAACCCGCACGCGGATATCCTTGATGTCCTTGCCCGCCCTATCGATGACGGCCGTTAGAGGCGCCACGTCGTATGGGTTGATAAACACCGAGCCAAGCTCGCCTTGGGTTTTTACCTGATGCGCCAAAACGCCCGCACTCGCCGTCTGCGGCACCGCTATAAACGCGCCGCTTGCCAAGGCCGCAGCCAAAACGATAGAACCGAAAAAATTCTTACGCATATTCGCTCCTTTTGGGTAAATTTATCTAATTTTACTACTACCAAATCACATAATAATCATACTAGCTTTAAATTTTACTTAAATATCAAATTTAAAGCTATATTTTAATATGAAGGCTTAAATTTTAGAATGAGGTCGAGCCGGATAACGGGTCAAATTTTGATATAATTAGCCCGAATTTATCAAATTTAAGGAGAAAAAATGCCTTTCATAAACGTAAAAATGGCAGGCCCGGAGCCGACAAAAGAGCAAAAGCAAAAGCTGGTCGAGGAGATGACCGACACCATGGTGCGCGTGCTGGGCAAAAATCGCGAGCGAGTGCAAATCTATATCGAGACATACGACGCAAGCTCGATAGGCTCGGGCGGCAAGACGCTTGAGGAGATTAGAAAGGAGCAAAAATGAGCGAATTTTCTAAAGAGGATTTGGAACGAAACATCACGCTAGTAGCGGGCGATACGGCGCCCGAGTTTAGCCTAGAAAACGCCGACGGCGTAAGCGTCAGCCTAAAAGACTTCGTCGGTAAAAACGTCGTGCTGTATTTTTACCCAAAGGACAACACTCCGGGCTGCACGACCGAAGCATGCGAATTTAGCGCGCTTTACGACGATTTTATTGCTAAAGACACCGTGATCGTGGGAGTAAGCCCCGATAGCGTCAAGTCACACGCGGGCTTTGCGCAAAAACAGAGCCTAAAACACATCCTGCTAAGCGACCCCGCGCACGAAGTCGCCAAACTCTACGGCGTCTGGCAGGTGAAAAAAAACTACGGCAAAGAGTATCTGGGTATCGCGCGCTCGACCTTTGTGATCGGCAAGGACGGCAAAGTCGCGAAGGTGTATAAGAGCGTGAAGGCAAAGGAGCATGCGGCAAAGGTTTTGGCCGATCTAGTTAAATAAATTTGCTTGGCGGCTTGTCTCGCGAGCGCTTTTAAATGATTTTTGCTTCGCTGCACTCGCAACTGTAAGCAGAACGTAAATTTCGCCCTGCGACAGACTATATGTCTAGTCTTGGGACGAAATTTACTTCAAAACATTTAAAATCATCTCACGATACTTTGCCTTAGCTTTTTTACGTCCAAATTTGAGTCGCCGAAACCCGCAACTTGACGGCGTTAAATTTAACTCTGCCGTAAATTTAAAATGTGTGGCGCAGTAACACCATATAAACCTGCACGTAGTGTAGCAACTTCTCACGTGCAGTGGGGTTAGAGAGGGCTTGGGAGAGGAAGGGGCGACGCTTCGTAAGTAGAATCCCCTTCCTCTCCCAAAAAAAGAAAAAGGGAGCTCTTTTGCTTCAGCTACGCTTCACAACTGCAAAGCAAAGCGTAATTTAAGCACAACCCCCTTTAACAAGAAAGATTAAATTTAATGCACAGCGCTAAATTTAATCAAACCAAATTTAGCGCCTTAAAGGCGCGGGTCTCGGTGCGTCAAATTTAAAATATTCCCCGCAAATTTAACCTAAAATCCCGTCAAATTTCCGCTCAAATTTTTGATAACGATTATTTTCTAATTATCAAAATATTTATAATGGAGGAGTAATATTTCAGTTATTAAATAATCTTTCAAGGAGAAAAAATGGTTAAGTTACAAGAAAAATACGGCCTTTTTATAAACGGAAAATTCGTCCCCGCAAGCAGCGGCAAGACGCTAGATACCTTTGGTCCCGCCACAGGCAAAAAGCTAGCCGCGATCGCTGACGCAAGCAAAGAGGACGTGGACGCCGCGGTCAAGGCCGCTCGCGAAGCGTTTAAGACGTTTCGTCACAGCACGGTGAGCGAACGAAGCAGAATTTTGCTCAAAATCGCCGATATAATCGACGCAAACAAAGACTTCTTAGCCGCGGTCGAGACGATGGACAACGGCAAGCCTATCCGCGAGACGCTAAACGTGGACGTGCCGTACGCGGCGGAGCATTTTAGGTACTTTGCGGGCGTGATCCAGGGCGAAGAGGGCAGCGCAAACGTGCTCGAAGAAAAGCACCTCTCGCTCATCTTGCGCGAACCGATCGGCGTCGTAGCGCAGATCGTACCGTGGAATTTCCCGTTTTTGATGGCGGCGTGGAAGCTAGCTCCGGTCATCGCAGCCGGCGACACGAGCGTGCTAAAACCGTCGTCTGAAACGAGCCTGAGCGTACTCGAGCTAATGCGCCTCATCAAAGACGTGCTACCAAAAGGCGTAGTAAACGTAATCACGGGCAAAGGCAGCGGCGCCGGAGCGTTTTTGCAAAAACATAGCGGCATCGACAAGATCGCATTTACCGGCTCCACCGAGATCGGACGCGAGATCGCTATCTCGGCGGCTGAAAAAATCATCCCGGCAACGCTAGAGCTAGGCGGCAAATCAGCCAACATCATCTACGCCGATGCGGACTTTGATCTGGCTCTAGACGGCGTTCAGATGGGCATTTTGTTTAACCAAGGGCAAGTTTGCTGCGCGGGTAGTAGGATATTTGTCGAGGAGAAAATTTACGATAAATTTATCGCCGCAGCGGTGGAGAAATTTAAAAATCTAAAAGTCGGCGATCCGCTCGATCCAAAGACGCAGATGGGCTCTCAAATCAACGCCAAACAAGCCGCCAAAATCGTCGAGTACATCAACATCGGCGTCAAAGAGGGCGCTAAAATCGCCGTCGGAGGCAAGCTCGCGGCTGCAGGCGATAGCTTCGTCGAGCCGACGCTGCTAGTGGACGTGAGCAACGATATGCGTGTGGCGCGAGAGGAGATATTCGGGCCTGTGGGCGTCGTGATTAAATTTAAAAACGAGGACGAGCTCATAAAAATGGTAAACGACAGCGAATACGGCCTAGGCGGCGGCGTCTTTACGCAGGACATCACTCGCGCTATCCGCACCGCTCGCGCGATGGAGACGGGCCGAGTGTGGATAAACTGCTACAACCAGATCCCGGCGGGCAGCCCGTTCGGCGGCTACAAGAGCTCGGGCATCGGCCGCGAAACGCACAAAATCATCCTTGAGCACTACACTCAGATGAAAAATATCATGGTAAATTTGACGGGCAAGGTTAGTTCGTTTTATTAAAATTTCGCTTAATGCAACGTTAGGTCGGGTGCTTTGCCCGGCCTTTTGTACGGTTTTTGAATTTTTGAATTTGACGAAACTCTCGTGAATTTGAATAAATTTAGAACCGATTTTATCTGCGTAAATCTCAAATTTAATGCCGAGTCGCCTATTTTGCATCGAAATAAAATCGCCTTCTAGGCCGCAAATTTTATCATCAAATTTTGGCCGAATTTAGCTTTATGCATTTTGCTCACTAAATTTCTAAATTTTAGAGTGCTGACCCTCGCGGCTCATCACGAGTTTTCCGCAAATTTGCCGAAAAACGATACTCCAAGCCCGCCTGCGCGATCACATCTAAAGCTCGTTCGCGCGCGTAGTATAAATGCCGTCCGCGTAGCTCACGCCAAGTGTCTTATGTGGCATCGAGACGGTCGGACTGACGACAGTGGCGTCGGCACCGCTCTTTTTTAGGCTCAGGATCTCCTCTAGCGTATCCTTTGGCAGTGTGACGCCGGTTATGGCGAGATTGTCGACCGCTTTGATCGCGTCCGTAGTCTCTTCTTGCGGTAAAAATACTTGAGCTCATCGACTTTTAGCGCACTCTTATCAAGCTCCAAGATACAAAAATCAAGACCGTTTTTCATCATAAATTTGATATAAGGCGCTAGCGCGCCCACGATCACGCTAAACGAGTCACGCTTGATAGCTAGCTCTTCAAAATGATCGGCCTAAATTTGGTCGTATACGGACTACCCGAGCGTTCGCAGCACGTCTGCGAAAGCGTGTTTAGACAGGCCATGGGGATGGTTTTTTGATAGGGCTGTCGCTGGACAGATCTTATAAAATAGTTTTTGCGTTTTTGCCGCGGATGTTGCCAAAATTTGGCATTATTACAGCCTACAACGGACAGCAAAAGGCCCGCAGAAAGGATTTTAGCGGAGTGTAGCTCACGCTGTAAACGCCGTTAATTAGTTTTACACCCGTAAAAATAGCCTAATCGCGACGCGCTGCACGCTTAAGTTTTCTATTTCGTCGCCTAAATTTTTATAAATTTGACTTAGGGTATCGCTTAAGATTTGACCCACGATAGGCTCCTTTGCTGACAGGTGGCAAATTTACGGAAATTTTACAGCAAACTATTTGAAATTTTATTAATCTATATCATATCTGAAATATACGGCACGCTGCGGCGTAAATTTAGTCAAATTTTAATGCTAAAAGTTAAAAACAATTTGAACTCCGTACGAAGCCTAAAATGCTTTTAGAAAAAAAATCTTGTTATATACAGCCATAAAGAGATTATAAAAACAATTGTCTTTTCTAGAAAGAAGTTTGGATTTTGAAAATAGTATTTGGATGGTGCGGATGAAAGGACTTGAACCTTCACGCCGTGGGGCACCAGATCCTAAGTCTGGCGTGTCTGCCAATTTCACCACATCCGCACAACAATAATAAAGTGGTACGCCCATCAGGATTCGAACCTGAGGCCTACGGCTTAGAAGGCCGTTGCTCTATCCAGCTGAGCTATGAGCGCATAAAAACAAAGTGGCGCGCCCGATAGGAGTCGAACCCATAACCTACAGATCCGAAGTCTGTCGCTCTATCCAATTGAGCTACGAGCGCCCAAGTGGGGTGAGTGATGGGAATCGAACCCACGACCCTCAGGACCACAATCTGATGCTCTAACCGACTGAGCTACACTCACCATCTAACAAATGGTCGGGGTGAAAGGATTCGAACCTTCGGCCCTCTGGTCCCAAACCAGATGCGCTAACCAGCCTGCGCTACACCCCGAGGCATTGCGAGTTTAGCCTACTTATTGAAAAGGCGCATTGTAGCCAAAAAAATACGGTATGTCAAGAAAAATAAGCTTAAATTTGAAAATTTGTAAAAATTTTCGCTTCAAGCCGCGCAAACTCGGCTAAGAACAAATTTTGTATAAAAGAAAAAAGTTAGCCCGATCAGCCAAACGTTAAAAAACATCGCCTTAAAAATATCTTGCAACTCGCCGCCAAAAACATCGGCTACAAGCGAGTAAAGAGCGATTTGAAGCACTATCTGACGGGTAAAATTTAAAACAAAAACCGCCGCGGGGCTTTTTACGCCTTGAAGCGTCGAGCCGGAGAGATTTATGAGCGCGTAGCCCATAAACGCTAGCGAATTTACAGCAAAATAGCTTTTTGCCACGCTTACGACCTCGGGCGTCTCGTCAAAAAACCCGACCAAAATCCCGCCGAGCCCAAGACAAAAAGCCGCCGCAAAAATACAATAAACCGCTAAAAATTTAACCGCATAAGCGTAGCAGCCGCGCACTCTGGCGTATTCGCGCGCGCCGAAGTTTTGCGATACGATGCCCAGCACCGCCGATGCGATGCCGGTCGTGGGCAGCATGACGATCTGCTCGATACGCAGCGCGAGACCATAACCTGCGACCGCGTGCGTGCCGTAACGGCCGATAAAATGCATGAGAACGAGCCCGCCAAGCGACATCGAGAGGTAGTTTAGACACGCGGGCAAGGCTTGGGCTAAAATTTTGCGGTAGATGGCGAGCTCGGGCGCAAACGAGCGTAAATTTAAAAAATTTATCATGCCCGTTTTTGCGACTTTGACGCCTAAAAAAAGCGAACCAAGAAGCTGCACCGAAGCCGTCGCCAGCGCTATCCCGCCGATACCCAGCCCGCAAACATCCACGTAAAAAAAGCAAAAGCCCAAATTTATAAAAAGTCCAGCAAAAAGCCAGTTTCGCAGGCTCTTTGTGTCGCCCGCGGCCACCAGCACGCCGTTGAGCGATTTTATGAGCAAGAAAAACGGCGAAGCAAGAAATATCACGCGGTTATACGCCATGGCTTCGCGTAAAAACTCCTCGTTCGCGCCTAAAATTTTAAGCAAATGCGGCGTGAAAATAAATCCCGAAAGCCCCATAAAAAGCGCGCAAAGAAACACGAAAAACACGCCCTTTGCGGCGTAAATTTTAGCTAGCCGGTCCTTGCCGCCGCCAAGCGCGTTGCCAACAAGCGCCGTTAGCGCCGAGCCAAAGCCAAGCCCCATGCCCACGACGCTGATATAGAGCAAAAAACTCATCGAAAAGCCCGCCAGTGCCTGCGTCGATATGCGCGCGGCGAAAAACGCGCCCGTCACGTTGTAAAGCGTGTTAAAACTCATCGCGACGCCCGCGGGCGCGGCTAGGCGCAGCACGAGCTTGTTTATGGGCTCTTTTGTGAGATTCACTTGATTTTGAGCTTTAAAAGCGCGTCTTTTACGTCTTTTGGCACGCGGTAGCTGTCGCGGATCTTTGAGATCGTTTTGTTGTGGGTAAATTTACTCAGCCGCCCGCTCTCCAGTAGCTCTCGCCCTGCGCCGTCAAATTTGATAAAAACCTCGGCTAAACACAAAGCAGCCGCCATTTGCACGTAGTAGCGCTCATCCTTTTCCTCGGCGCAAATTTCAAAAAACCGCTCAAGCGGAAGCGAATTAAAATTACGCATAAAATAAACGTAGAAAAACCGCTTTTCGTATTCTAAATTTGAGTCTAGAGCCTGCTTTAGCAGCGCATCCACGTAGCGCGCCTCGCTGAATTTAGGCTCAAAGCCGTCTGTCACAGCCCAGTTTGGCATCGTTTTGATAAACTCGCTAGCTAGCTTAAATTTAGCTTCGTCGTCTTTAACGAGCATTATCAAAAAGCCCTTTAGCATGAACTCCTCGTGAAAAAACGGCTCATAAGCAGCGATCTGTTCTAAATTTAGCCGAGCGAAATTTTGCTTTGCCAGGCGTCTTAGCTCGGGAGTTTTTACGCCTAAAATTTCGGGGCTTTTGATGAGTTTTTGCGAAAACGCCGCTAGCTTTTCGCTCCTAAGCCTCTCTAAAATCTCTAAAAATTCGCCTTTTACGTCCACGCTAGCTCCTTTGCTCTTTTAAATTTACCGCTCAAATTCGCCCCGTTTAAATTTGACGCCTCAAAAACAAAGCCGAAGCGTCAATTTTGCCGCCCTGCGCGCCTAAAAGCAAATTTAAAGGCTCAAATTTTACTTTTGAGCCTCTTGCGCGCGTTTTGCCGACTTTTTGCGAGCGTAGATGTTAATAAGCTCCACGCCCAGAGAAAACGCCATCGCAAAGTAAACGTAGCCCTTAGACACGTGCATACCGAGCCCCTCGCCCACAAGCGTAAAGCCGATCAGGATCAAGAACGCAAGCGCGAGAATTTTGATCGTCGGGTTGTTATCGACGAAATTTGAAATGCCCTTAGACGCGAACATCATCACGCCCACCGCAAGCATCACGGCTAGGATCATGATCTCGATGTGGTTTGCCATGCCCACTGCGGTGATGACGCTATCGAGCGAAAAGACGATGTCAAGCACGGCGATCTCGGCGATAACGACCCAAAAACTCGCATGCCCTTTGCTCGCCGAGTGCTCCTCATGCTCGCCGCTGACGCTTGAGTGGATCTCGAGCGTGGACTTGCCGATGAGGAAAAGTCCGCCTAAAATCAGCACCAAATCGCGCCCCGTGATCGTAAAGTCAAACACGCTAAATAGCGGCTTTGTAAGCTTCATAATCCAAAATAGCGAAAGCAAAAGCGCAATCCTCGTTAGCATCGCAAGCGAAAGCCCTAAAATGCGGCCTTTGTCGCGCTGCTCGGGCGGGAGCTTGCCGACTAGGATCGCGATAAATATGATGTTATCGATACCAAGCACGATCTCAAGCCCGGTTAGCGTCACGAGCGACAACCACGCCTCGGGCGAAAAAATCCAATCAAACATTTTTTTCCTTTTTTATAAATTAGGGCGCGATTATAGCCAAAACGGGTTTAAATTTGATTGAGCGAGCGAGCGCGGGCATTTGGGGATCAAATTTGACGATTTTAACGCACGAATATTTGCGTTTTGAGGCGATTAAATTTGACGAATTTTGGTTTATTTGGCAGCGGTTAAATTTGCCGCGATGAAATTTGATTTTGCAAAATACGCCTCAAACGGCTCTACGGATAAATTTTTGGAAAAACGAATTTAAGAAAAATTATCTTAGATAAAGGGCGTTTAAGCGATAAGCAGATAAAATTAAAATCTTTTGTGAAATTTAAAATGAAGTGGTGACCCCTACGAGACTCGAACTCGTGTTACCGCCGTGAAAGGGCGATGTCCTAACCGCTAGACGAAGGGGCCACAAATTAGCGGAAATGGGATTTTACATTAAAGATAATAAAAAATAGCTTAAGTTAAGGATAAAAAATTATGAAAAAATTTTCTAAATTTGCTTTGAGCGCGCTTGCATGCCTCGCGCTTGGCGGCTGTGCCGCGCTACAAAGCCAAAAATCATCAGACAAATTTACCGTCACCATCCTCACTCCGCCGCTAAAAATCAATGATGTGGGCTTCCTGCACAAAACCGCAAATCAATTAAATTTGCAAATTTACAGCTCTGGCGTAAATACGGTAAATCTCAAAATAAACGACAAAATTTGCATGAACGGCGCGTGTTTTGAGAAAAAAGAATTTAACAAAAAGTTCTTTTTAGAGGAGAGATACGACGACTTTTTCGCGGAAATTTTGGAGCGCAAACCGCTATATGACGGCATAAATGTAATGACAAATTCGTGCGGTTTTATACAAGATATAAGTAAATATTCAATAAAATACGAAGTTTGCGGTAAAAATATCAGCTTTTTCGACGCTAAAAACCGCATAAAAATCATCATAAAAGAGCTTCAATGAAATTTATCGGCGCGCACGTCAGCATCGCAGGCGGCGTAGAAAACGCTCCGCTAAATGCGGCAAATATCGGCGCAAACGCCTTTGCGATGTTCGTCAAAAATCAGCGTCAATGGGAGGCCAAGCCGCTAACCCCAGAAAATATCTCCAAATTTAAACAAAATTTAAAAGCCGCCCATATCGAGCCCAGGCACGTTTTGCCGCACAACGGCTACCTTATAAATTTAGGCCATCCAAGCGCCGAGCAAAGGCAAAAGTCCATTAACGCCTTTTTGGACGAAATTTACCGCGTAGAGGCGCTAGGCCTAGTGATGATAAATTTTCATCCGGGCTCGTATCTAAACGAAATTTCGCCCGAAATTTGCCTCCAAAATATCGCAAATTCCGTAAATTTCCTACTCGAAAATAGCCAAAACGTAAAGCTAGTCATCGAAAACACCGCAGGTCAGGGCTCAAATTTGGGCTTTAAATTTGAACACTTAGCCTTTATCGTCAAAAACTGCATCGATAAAAGCAGGATCGGCGTCTGTCTCGACACCTGCCATACGTTTGCCGCGGGATACGACATCAGAGATAACTACCGGCGCGTGATGAGCAAATTTGACGAGATAGTCGGGCGCGATATGCTGTGCGGCATGCATCTAAACGATACGAAATTCGACCTAGCCAGCAAAAAGGACCGCCACGAGAGCCTAGGCAAGGGCTTTTTGGGCTTAAAAACATTTGAAAATATCATAAACGACCCCCGCACGGACGATATCCCGCTAGTTTTAGAGACGATCGACGAGAGCATCTGGGCGGACGAGATAAAAATTTTAAGAAACTTTAAAGGAGAATAAATGAGAAAATATATCGGCGTTTGCCTAGCGGCTTGCTGCTGTCTAAATGCGGCAGGCTTTAAAATCCCCGAGCAAAGCGGCGATAGCATCGCGCTTTTAAACTCAAACGTCGCGACGAGCTTCGGTCCCGACGCAGCCTATAATAACCCGGCGAATATGATATTTTTGGACGGCGGACACTACTTTGAAAGCTCGCTAACCTACCTGCGCATGTCAAAGACGAATTACAGGCACTTTAACGGCGACAAACTGACATCCAAAAGAGCGACCGCGCTCGTACCTACGTTTCACTTCGTGACGCCGCATTTTGGCGATTGGCGCTTTGGCCTCTCAGTCGTCGTGCCTGCGGGAATGTCGATGAGATGGGAAGAAGGCCTACCTAAAGCCACCTCTAAAAAATTCGACCTAAAAGTGATCGAGGTAAATCCTAGCGTCGCCTACGCGCTAACCGATAATCTTGCCGTCGGCTTTGGCCTTCGCGCCGTTTACGCCAGAGGAGAGGCCGTGCAAGAAGTTACGCCGCCTTATGCTCCGGCAAGAGCGACCCAAGACATCAAGGGCGACCGCGTAAATTTCGGCTATAACGCGGCTATCACGTATAAACCGACTTCAAATTTGAGCCTAGCGGCCACCTACCGCTCGAAAGTAAATATGAACCTAAAAGGCGACACCGACATCAGTGCGCCGGCCGGCGGCTCGTATAGCGGCAGCGCAAAGCTATCCGTACCGCTACCTGCAAGCTTAAATTTAGCTCTCTCGTACAAAATCGCAAACACAACGCTACTATTTGACTTTGAGAGAACCTATTGGTCGGCGTGGAAAGAGCTTGACTTCAACTACCCAGGCGCCTCGGCCGCTCACTACCGCAACCCGTTTTTTGCGGCATTTGACGCATCTAAAAAGCGTGACTGGAAGGACAGCAACGCCTACCGCATCGGCGTAGCGCACGACGCGACGGACAAACTCCGCCTGATGGGCGCGGTTACGTTTGACGAGGCTGCCTCTAGAGCCGACACCACGGGCTTTGACCTGCCGGATACCAAAGCCGTCATCTACGCAGCGGGCTTTAACTACAAATTTACGGACGCTTTGGAGCTGGGAGCCAGCTACTTCTACCAAGACAGAAAAGCTCGCGACGTAAACTACTATTCAAATGCGTCGGGGCTTTATCCAAACGGCAAATTTGAGCGCGGCAACGCTCAGGCGATAAATTTGAACGTGAAATATAAATTTTAAGGCGCGGTCATGAACTACCCTTACGAAAATTTCGAGGATATGCTAAACGTCGCGGTAGATAAAAACGGCGGCGGTATCGCGATCTACACCGAAACGGGCAAGATGAGCTACAAGCAGCTACGCGCAAACGCCTTTACGCTGGCTGCGTTTTTACAAGGCATGGGCGTGAAAAAAGGCGACCGCGTCGCGATGATCGTAAATAACTCGCCGGAGTTTATCGCTAGCTACTTTGCCATCACGCTACTTGGCGCCGTGGCGGTGCCGATAAATACCTTTTTAAAATACGAAGAATTCGAATACATCATAAACGACTGCGGTGCGAAATTTCTCTTTGCTTCGGTCGAACTCGCAAAAGAGACGAAAGGCCTAGATAGCAAAACGGCGATCAAAAAGATCGTCTGGATCGGCGATAGGGCCGAATTTGACGAAAACAATATCGCCTACGCGCACGCGCTAAACTGCCGTATAGAGCTAAATTTGACCGACCGACCGAAGCTCGACGATCTAGCCCACATCATCTACACCTCAGGCACCACGGGTAAGCCAAAGGGCGCGATGATCAGCTACCGCAACCTCATCTCAAACGTCCAGGGCGCGCAAGAGGTCTTTCACGTACGCACGAAGGATAGATTTGCCGTGTTTTTGCCGATGTTTCACAGCTTTACTCTCACGGCGATGGTGCTGCTGCCGATATTTTCGGCGTGTTCGCTTATTTTAGTAAAGTCCATTTTCCCGTTTTCAAACGTCCTAAAACAAGTCCTACTCAAGCGCGCGACCGTGTTTTTAGGCGTGCCCGCGATCTATACGGCTATCGGCAAAGCCAAAATCCCGTGGTATTTTCGCTGGTTTAACTGCATTAGGATTTTCATCAGCGGCGGAGCGCCTTTGGCAGAGCAGACTATCGCGGATTTTCGCGTTAAATTTCCGCGCGCGGTGCTGATAGAGGGCTACGGCCTTAGCGAATGCTCGCCTATCGTCTCGGCAAACACGCTGCAAAAACAAAAAATCTCAAGCGTCGGCTTGCCGCTACCGGGCTACGAAGTAAAATGCATAAACGACGAGATGATGGAGCTGCCCGCAGGCGAGGTCGGCGAGCTAATCGTAAAAGGCGACTGCGTGATGCAGGGCTACCTAAATATGCCCGACGCCACCGACGAAACGATCGTAAACGGCTGGCTGCGCACGGGCGATCTCGTCAAGATCGACGAAGAGGGCTATATCTTTATCGTCGACCGCAAAAAAGACCTCATCATCTCAAAGGGCATCAACATCTACCCGCGCGAGATCGAGGAGGTGCTGTTTAAACTGCCAGAAGTCGAAGCAGCCGCCGTTATCGGCATCAAAGACGAGCACGCGGACGAGGAGGTCACGGCGTTTATCCAGTTTAAAGAAAACATGAGCCTGGACGAAAAAGATATCCGCGCGCACCTCAAAAAACACTTGGCGAATTTTAAAATTCCAAAGACGATTTATTTTAAAGACGAGCTGCCTAAAAACGCGACGGGCAAGGTGCTAAAGCGAGTTTTAAAAGAGCAGATAAAGGATGAAATTTAGTGCGGTTTTTGATAGAGTTTATCGGCGGCGAGCAAAATTCTAAAATTTCCTCGCTCATAAAATGCAGCCAAAACGAGGCGAAAATTTTACGCCACCTAAGCAAAGGCTATATCGAAGGCGCTCCGCAAAGTAGCGTCTACGACGTGCTTTGCGCTGTTTTTGGCAGCGAGGAGTATAAATTTCTAGCAGGCCTTGCGGATGTAAAAAACCTGCTTGAGAGCGGCTGGATCGTGCAGGGCTTTTCTATCTTTAAAAACCAGGGCGCAGAGGGCGCAGGTTCAAATTTACTCGGCCTGCTTCACAGCGAGATCTCGCTATCGCCGCTTTTTCTAAAAATTTTAGAAGAGGGCGAGTTTGGGCTTACGCTACCCGCAGTCGCGCCCTACGCCGATCACCTCGACTACCTAAAAGACCAGTTCTTGCGCGTGGAGCTTTACGGCAAGCTCTCGTTTTTTAGCAAAAACGTATCAAGCGACGCCAAAAGCCGCCTCGAAAAAGACGTAAAAGAGCTAGAAGCCATCATCGAAAAACGGCTAAATTTAAGCAAAATTTTGGTTCCCGTCGAGCAAATTTTCAAAGATAATGCGCTAAACGACAAAGAACAGCTTATTTTCCTCGCGCTTTTAAAGGAAGAGTACGTCGGCGAAACGGACGCAAACCGCGATCTAAACGCGCTTGTAGGGATTTTAAGTGCGGACGAATTCGAACGCATAAAAAATCGCGCCCTGCTGGATGAAGGCTCAAAGCTAATCGAAAACGGCCTCATCGACTACGACGAGTCGCTAAATACCTACGGCGGCTTTAGTAGGACGTTTTACATAACCGACGAAATTTTACAAATCGTAATGCATCCAAAAACCGAGAGCAAAAGCAAAAAACTAGCGCTAGAAACTCTCGTAAAAGAGCAGGAAATCTTTGAGCTCATCGAGCCCTCGACCGACATAAACGACGTCGTGCTAGACGTCAAGGTAAAAGAGCTGCTGGACGCAATCCTAAAACAAGTAGATCGCCGCGTGCTGGCGCGCCTATCTAGCTGGGGCATCAAGTCGCGCAAAAACGTGGACGCCAAAATCATCTTTTACGGGCCGCCGGGTACTGGCAAAACTATGAGCGCGCTAAGCCTCGCAAAGAGCCTAAAAAAGCAGGTTCTTAGCTTTGACTGCTCTAAAATTTTGAGCAAATACGTCGGCGAGAGCGAGCAAAACGTGCGTAAAATTTTCGATACGTACAAAGAAATCTGCGCCAAAAGCAAGAGCGAGCCCGTGCTGCTGCTAAACGAGGCCGATCAGTTTCTAAGCACGCGCGTCGAGGGCGGTAGCGGCGCGGACAAGATGCACAATCAAATGCAAAATATATTTTTGGAGCAAATCGAGCGCTTCGAGGGCGTACTCATCGCCACGACGAACTTCTTACAAAGCCTGGATATCGCGTTTTCTCGCAGGTTTGATTATAAGATCGAGTTTAAAAAGCCCGACCTCGCCGCTCGCCTTGCGATCTGGCGCAAAGTGCTACCCGAAAATGCGAGCTTTGAGGAGAATTTCGACGTCAAACAGCTGGCTAAATTTGAGCTAAGCGGCGCGCAAATTATGCTCGCGCTCAAAAATACCGCGCTAAAAGTAGCCGTGCGCGAGGACGGGATATTTACGATGGGCGACTTTGAAAGCGAGATCAAACGCGAGATGAGCTCAAATTTCGGCGAGGATAAGAAGGTTGGGTTTGACGGATAATTTCGGCTAAATTTGGAGTGCGGCGGATTAAATTTAGTTAAATTTAGCCTAACGTTTTTGTTAAATTTGACTGCGCTTGCTCTAAAATTGAGTTACACGCTCGGCTTTATCGCGCATTTTTGCAAATTTAAGCGTTAAATTTGCAGCTCGGCTAGCGAAAATTTGGCAAGCGATTTAAATTTATGCAACCCTAGCTACTCAAATTTGAAAAGGTTATCAAGCATGGGTGATTTTTTACTACGCCAAGTCAAGCTATTTTTAGGTATCGCAGCCGTTTGCACTCCGCTATGCGCGCTCATCTACTTTATATCAAAAGAGTATTTTGACGAAATTTTAGTCGGTGTTTTCATCACGTATATTTTCCTGCTCGTTGTTTTCGTTTTTAAATTCATCAAGCTACTTTTAGGCTTCAAGGACGAGAGCAAAAAGCCCGTTTGGGAGCAAATTTTAACTTGGCTGTCAAATATCGCTTAGATCGCCGCGCGCTCAAAGCAGGATTTACCCGCCAAACCCCTCGCCCGCTTTTAAAATTTCACCCCTTAGCCTCTCGTGTCCGGCCGATAGAGCCGCGATCTTGGCTAGTTTTTCGTCCTTTATCTGCGTAAATTCGATCTTTAACGCCGACAAAATTTTATTTAAAAAAGATGCGTTTCCCAGCATCTCGTTTTCAAATTCATATAAATTTAGCGACAGCAAAACGCGGTCTTGCACCTCGTCAAAGCTCGGGATAAAGAGCGCAAAGCCGTTTTGCTCGTGCGCACGCATCGAGCCCGCGATCTTTTCTTTTAGAAAATACACGGCGATCTTGACGGCATTTTCGTAGTTTGCGGCGACTTTGAGGTTTAGCTTTTCAAAAAACAGCGCCGTCTTTTGCAGTCCTTTAAATTTCGCCGTCTCATAGTCTCGTAAAAACGTCCTATACACCTGCCCCGCATACGTCCTAACGTCGGCAAACAGGGTATCGGAGTGCGTTTCGTCCTCTTTTTGCGCGTTTTCAAATTCGGACTTATAAATCATAAACTCGCGCTCCAGCCGAGCATAAATTTCATCCAGCGCCGCGCCGATTTCCTCTTGCAGCGCGCTTAAGCCCCGCTTGTACGTTCTAAAAAATTTGGCGAATTTCACGTCGTTATAGATGAGTTTTGAAAACACCTCGTCGCTATCAAAATCCACCGCCTCATACGTACTAGCTTCAAAATACTCGCCCTTTAGCAGCGTTTTTCGCGGTAAATATTTATACTTTTTCTCGCTTTTTAGGCTAGCTAGGATTTCGTCTGCGACGAGCTTTGCGACGTGTTTTAGCTCGTTAAAGGCTAGCTCGATTTTCGGTTTAAAATTTTCTTGTACGGCTTTTAAATTTGACTCCAGCTCGGCGTCAAATTTAGCGATTATCTCGCCCGCTTTTTCGTAAATTTTAGCGATTCGCTCGTGCTGAGCAGCGTTTACGGCAACCAGCCTAGCGCACTTTTCGCGCACGAATTTTTCCTTTATCTCTTCGCCGCCAAAAAGCTCGCGGATAGCGCTTATCGCCGCGCTAAAATTCGACTCTGCCAAAAGCGCCGCGTCGCCCGCAGCTTGTGCTCTTACGGCTTGCTTGGCGGAAACTGCGATAATGCGCTCGAAAAACCGCCCGTATGTCGTTTGCGCGTGGTTTTTGAGCCGCTCAAGCTCATCGTTGCTTAGCTTATCTTTTTGATTTAGCAGACAGATCGCCGTTTTGCCTCCGCCAGCCAAAAACTCCTCGATCTGAGCGGCTTCGCTAGCGCGCGCGGCATTGTCGGCGAGGCTTAGCCAGATGACGCCCGCGACGTCTTTTAGCACCTCGTGCGTGACGGCGGTGTCGGTCTTTGAAAGCGAGTTTAGCCCCGGCGTATCGACGAAATTTACCGACTTTAAAATTTCAGAGGGCGCATAAACGCAAAGCCTGCTCACTTCATCGCCAAACACGCGCTGATCGACGAAGCGCGAGATCTCCTCGACGCCCAAGTACAACTCTCTGCCGTTTTCGTAAAGCACGCTAAGTCCTGGCGCGGCGCCGTACCTGATAAAGGTCGGCTTTGAGGTCACGGGAGTTAGACCCGACGGTAAAATCTCGCTACCCAAAAGCGCGTTTAAAAACGTCGATTTGCCGCTAGAAAACTGTCCAACGATAGCGACCGTAAGCGGGCTGGATAAAAACAGATCGAGTTTATTTAGTTCCTCTTTTAGCTCGGCGCTGGGGTGAAATTTGGGCTCGGTTAGCTCGTTTTGCAGCCGCCTAAATCGCCCGTGAAAATCGTCCGAAAATATCTTAAAATACCGCGTTTTATACGCGTTTATAAACTCCTCAAACACTTTGCAGCTCCAAATTTATAGCATTTATCGCCTCGCTTTGCGAGTTTAGTCGCTCTAGCTCCTGCAAGTCCCGCCCGCTAGTTTTTGCCAGCTCGGCAAGCTCGATTTTTAGCGCCTCTTCGCTGATTGCGAGCTCCTTTTCTTTATCTTTTAGCGCGGCTTCGATCTGCTTTTTAAACTCGCTTTTTTCAAATTCGCTAAGCTCGAAAACGAAATTTTTTATCCTCTGGGCGCCCAAAAACTCCTCCGCGGCTACTTTGGCGGCCTCGGCTACGCTTTGCACGCCTGAGTTTGCCGCGCTAGTCACCGCGTCCGCGACCTGGGCACACTCTAAGCTTATCCCTTTTGAGTTTAGATAGTCGTTTATGCTAAAGACCTCGGCGGCGGCCGTTTTACCCTCAAATTCGCCGAATTTTAGCGCGATATTTTGCGCGCACGCGGCGATTTGCCGCACGATTTCGTTGCGGTTTTGACGCATCAAGGCGGCAACGCCGTCTTTGATCGTAGTTTGCGCGATGCGGGCTAGACGCTGCGGATCGATCTTTTGTTTTTTAGAGGCCGCGTAGTTTACGTCATCCGCGACGCGCTGCTTTAGCGTTTGCGCTAGCGACCTTAGCCCAAGCTCGTAGCTAGCCGCGGTTTTAGCCGTATCTAGGCGCTCTAGCTCCTCTTTTACCGCGCCCCTCACGTCCTCTAGGCGGCTAGCCAGCGCGGCTTTTTGCTCATTTAGTTCAGAAAGCCTTTGCGACAAGCTCAAATTTGAACCCGTTAGCTTTAAGATCTCGCTTTGCGTATCCGCCGCAAACTGCGCGCAGACGCGGCCGAGCTCCTTTTTATATGCCTCGATGCCAAGGCGCGATTTTTGGCTATTTTGCCCAAAAAGCGTCTCGTAAAGATACTGCTTAAACTCCTCGATGCCGCTGTTTTGCCCGCCCTCAAAGTAGCTTTTAGCGCTCACGGCGAAAAACTCAGCCCCGACGCCAAGGCCGCGCGTACGCTCCTCGACGCTCTTTTTGGCGTAGGCGGCGACCTCGTTTAGCTCGCCCTCCTTTAGCACGTCTGCGTGCGTGAGCAGCACGGCGAGCCTCACGGCGTGGGAGTTTTGCAGGCTTGAGACGATGAAGTCCAGATCCTTTTGCGTGGCGCTTTGCGAGACGTTCATCAGGTGCACCATCAGATCGCACTCCCGCATAAATCGCCGCACCAGCTCCTCGCGTAGAGCCACCGCGTCGTCGATGCCGGGCGTGTCGATAATGCGCACGTTATCCTTTAAAAGCTCCAAATTTTCGTAAAGCTCGACGCTTTTTACAAATTTGGCGTATTTGGAGTCCGCCGAGGTGTAGCGCTTGATCTCGTCCGTTTTGACCGTTTTGCTAGCCGGCGGTTCGGAGCAAATCTCGCTCGCGCTAGGGCTTTCAAATTTAGCCGCAAGCTCGCCGCCGTCCGCGTCAAATTTGCCGTTTAAATTTTGCTCCGTTTCGCTCTCAAATTTAACGCCCGCGCCGCCGTAAATTTCGGCTATTTCGTCATCTTGATCTTGCGCTATGCCAAGCTCTTTTAGCTCAGCCTCGCTCCAAAAATTTACCCTTGCAAAAGGCTCAGACGCATACTTTAGCACGGTTAAATTTACCGTCTCGGGCACGTTTGAGGCGCCTAGGATTTTTTTGCCCAGCAGCGCGTTTAGCAGGGTTGATTTGCCCGCGTTTATGACGCCCGTAACCGCGACGTTAAACTCTAGCGCATGCGCTTTTTGGCGCGCTTTTGTCGCCGCATTTGCGACGTCCGCGCCAGGGTTTAGCGATAAAATTCGCTCGCAGATATCATTTAGCGCATCTATTTTTTGGTGAAAGATATCCGATTTTTTAAAATTTGAGCCCTCTTGCTCGTTCCCTGCGGTCAAATCCGCGCCGAGGGCCTGCAAAAACTCCGAAAGCCGCTTAAAATGCGCGGCGGAGATTATGTTTTCGGTTTGCAGGATTTCTAAGGCGGCGAGGAGTTTTGATTTTGAGATTTTTGCAGATTTTAGAGCGTTTATCGCGCCTAGCTGAGCGCACTGGAGGCTGTATATGTCGGCTTTTAGCCCAAGCGCGTGAAGGATATCCCTAAACTCCTTTAGCGCCATAAATCTATCGAAATTCTCCGCATCCGCCGCGAGTAAAACGGCGAGGCTTCGCTCGTCTGCGAGAATTTGCGTTTTAGGGTCTAAAAATAGCTTAAGAGCGCCCCAAATTTCGCTTAAAAATTTATCCGTATCCACCGCTTCGCCTTTGATAAAATTTGCGTCCGCAAGGTCGCTTTCGGGGCGAAATTTAGCATAAATTAAATTTAAACAAGCTTGGGCGGCGGGTTATTTTCGCGATAAATTTAAAGCAGTTCGCAGGAGAGATAAATTTGACGGCAAAATCGCGTCAAATTTATTTAAATTTACATAGCGGCGCGAGGCTGAATGATGTTTTGTTCAAATTTCTGCTCGGTGTCTTCGCTCATGATGCGAAGCACTTTGCTGCGTTTGATCTTCGCATCGTTTTTAAATATCGCGCGCACCTTATCCATGCCGGCATAAAAGTCGCGCATGAGTACGACGCAGATGTATTTGCCGAAAAACGTCGGCTTGATAACGCCGTTTTCTTCGTAGATCGCGTTTACTAGCTTTAGCAAGCTAAGCTCGACAAATAGGTCTTTGTTGATGTTCGCGTCGTTTTGCTCGTTGTAGGTTTTGATATCCACGGCGCCGTCAAAAAGCCTTGTTAAAAACGTGTATTTTAGTCTCTCTTTTTTGCTAAATGCGCATTTTGCGATGACCGGGCTTTGCCTACCCTTGATCTTTCTGCCGTAATCAAGTAGGTTAAATGCGTTTATCACAAGCTCGCCGTCAAGGAAGCTAAATGCACCACTGCCCACGCCCACGTACTCTAAATTTGAGCCCACGTATTCGTCGCGAAGGTCTGCGCTTTTTTCGTTTGAAAATGCCCAAGCGTTGCTTTGCTTATATCCGCCTTTGGCAAATTCGCTCACGATGATCTCGTAAAATTCGCGCTCGTTATCGACGTTTGAGACGCCGAGCGAGCGAGCGATGTTCTCTCTCGTTAGCTCCGATTTCATGAGCGGATAGAAGGTGATCTGCTGCGGAGAGATCGATTTTGCGACGTTTATGTCGTTTATGAGCTGCTCTTTTGTTTGATTTGGTAGGTTAAAGATGAGATCAAGGCTTATGACCGGGATCTTGCCCAGAGCCTTCTCGAGCTTTCTTTTCGTCTCTT
>NZ_CAUPZM010000022.1:0-37481 GCF_963515975.1 Campylobacter showae | reverse complement strand
CGCATATCCTAACTTTAGCGTACTGTCGCCTAGAATTGAGATGATTTTATATGCTATTCGCCGTCCAAGACCGGTTTTTATGAAGCCTCGCGCGATCATATAGGCTGCGACGATGAGCCATATGGTCGTACTGGCAAAGCCGCCAAGGGCCTCCGCGGGCTTCATGACCTTGGTTAGTATCGCGACCGTGACGCCGATCATCGCTACTGCTCCGATAGGCAAGGGCTGCAAAATCAGCCCCAAAATCGTCGCCAAAACGATAGCGAAGAGATGCCAGGCCTCCTTGCTCACGCCCTCGGGATTTGGCGAGAACCACACGGCAAGCCCGATGATGATTATTGCCAGGGCTTTTACTGCGTTATTCATTTTAGACCTTTCTTTTTTTGTTTTAAATTTTGCGCTTTTTTTGCAAATTTTGAACTCAAATTTGACTTTTTATACGCTTTTATTCGCGGCAAATTGACGACTTGCTAAATTTAACCGCCTTAGTACAAAACCTTCTCTTGTAAAGGCGGGCCACTAAAATTACGGTTTAAATTTAGTAGCCAAAATTTGCCGCCCGGATTTCGCAACTCAAATTTGCGCCGCTTAGATTAAGGCTAAATTTGACGAGCTAGCCGCTGTGCCTGCTTGTTCAAATTTAGCCGCATTTTTACCGAGCTAGAGCGCAAATTTGCCGCCCTTTCCGCGAAGTTAAATTTTGCCAAAACGCTTGCCACCGAGTTAAATTTTCCTTATTTTACATAGCTTTTACTATCTTCTATCACGCGGTCTACGAAGGTTGCACTTAGGCCGACGTATTTTTCCGGGTCCATGATCTCCTCGAGCTGCGTTCTGGTGAAGTGCTTTGCTACCTCTGCACGCTCGAGTAGGTCGTCGATGACTGGTTTACCGTCAGTAAAAGCCTTCATGCAGACTTCGTAAACGATCTCGTGAGCACTCATCCTGCCTAGCTTTTCGCCCAGATGCAGCATCACGGCTTCGCTTAGCATCGCGCCCTTTAGCGCGCCCAAATTTCGCTTCATATTTTGCGGATAGACGATGAGATTTTCTAGGATGTCGTTTATCTTTTCAAGCGCGCCTGCAAGGTGGATGGATGACTTTGGTATCGCGTCCCACTCGACTGCTTCGCACCCCCAGTCGCGCTCGTTTTCGCATTCCATAGCCTCCACCATCAAAGGAGCCTGCGCACGCACGATCTTAGTTAGCGCGATGACGCCCTCGCAGACCTGAGGATTGCGCTTATGCGGCATCGTGGAGCTACCGACCTTGCCCATAAAAAACGGTTCTTCAACCTCACAAATCTCGGTGCGCTGGAGGCTTAAGATCTCTCGCGCTATGCGTCCGATCGTGCCTGCGATGATGGCTAGTGTCGAGACGTACTCGACCATGTGGTCGCGGCTAGGGTGCCACGAAATCACCGGTACGTTTAGCCCCAGATCATCCATCATCAGCTTTTGCATCTCCAGCCCCTTGCCTTCTTGCGATGCTAGCGTACCAACGGCGCCTGAGAGCTGTCCTACAAGTACGCGAGGAGCGATTTCCTTTAGTCTATCTAGGCTGCGTCTGATCTCCTGCGCCCACATCGCCGTTTTGAAGCCAAACGTGATAGGTAGCGCGTGAATAACGTGTGTGCGACCCGCCATGACGGTGTTTTTGTATTTTTCGCTGATCTTTAGCGTCTCGTTGTAGGTTTTTTCGAGTAGTTTTTTAAGGAGCGCTATAGCTTCGCGGATTTGCAGCACCATGCCATTGTCCATTATGTCCTGGCTGGTCGCGCCCCAGTGTACGAACTCGCCGCTATCGTCGTCAAAGACTTTCTTAAACTCTTTTAAAAGCGGCACGATAGTGATTGAACTTTTGTAATTTTCTCCGATCGCGTCTAGATCGACTAACTCTGCACGGGCAAATTTGGTTATTTGCTCGGCGCGCCTAGGCTCGATGATGCCCAGCTTTGCTTGCGCTCTAGCTAGTGCAGCCTCGGTGTCCAGCCACTTTTGCACCTTATTTTCGTCGCTAAATATCTTTCTCATATCCTCGCTAACAAACATTACTTTAAAAACTCTGCTGTCAAGCGTTCCTGATGCCATCTTGTCCTCCTGCGGATTAAAAATTGATTTGACGAAATTTTAGCAAGGCGTTTTGACAGAATTTGACCGTTAAAATTTAAATATCAAATTTAGTCTAAAAATATAAGCATAGCCGAATTTAAGCGGTTAAATTCGGCTAATTTGCGGGCGAGAGATCAAATTTACTCGGTCAAATTTAGTGCGTTTTTTAGCCGAGATTTCAGATTTAACGAGGATAAAGGCGAGCTTTGAGGGCTTATGAGCGCAAATTCGGCGTTTAATTTAGCGCGAGAAAGCGCGGTTTTTGGACGTCACCGATATTTGGCGGCCGCAAGATAAAATTTGAAAAAAGGATTTTGGTAAAATTTAGGAAGACGGTGCCGTAAAAATTTGACGCTTAAAATTTTAAATCGCTTTTTGCGTCGAAGCTCGATACGGCTTTAAATTTAAAGATGAACGCGGCCTGATCCGCGCTTTTACCGTTTAAATTTAGTTTCAAATTTTGCCTTACGCGCTACCGAGATGGCGACAAATTTAACGTCAAATTTGAGCGGGCGATTTAATAAAATTTAGCGCGTCAAATTTCATTTTTGCATCAGAATTTGAAATCATGCGAGCAAACTTAGAAGTAAAATTTAAGCCGCAAAAACGGCTTAAATTTACGTAAGTTTGTAGCTAACCGGGATTTTGATGACGTAGTCGCGATCAAGCGTCGGAAAGTCCGGTGCGGCGCGGTTTATGAGCTCGACTGCGGCCTCGTCTAGCGTCTCGTAGCCCGAGCTTTTTATCACTTTTACGTCGCGGACGGTGCCGTCTTTTTTGTATAAAAAGCTAACCTCTACGACGCCCTGATGGCGCATTTTTTGCGCGCGTTTAGGGTATTTGTGGTGCTTTTGTATCGCCTTTTGGATTTTAGAAAATCTCTCGTCGCCGGCTGATGTCGCGAAGTTAAATTCCCCAACCGTTTCCGCTCCGCTAGGCGGTAAATTTGATTTTACATTCGAGCTTGGAGCACTGCTTGGCTGTGCCGCAGACGGCGTAGGGGTAGGCGGTGACGGCTGTGCGGGCGGTGCTGCCTGCGCGACTTGCTGTTCCGGCTCAGGCTCAGGCTTTTTGACCGGTTTTGGCGTAGGTTTAGGCTTTGGCTTTTCAACCGGCTTTTCTATCGGTTTTGGTTTTTCCACAGGCTTTGGTTTTTCTATCGGCTTAGGCGGCTCAACCGGTTTTGGCGGCTCCGGCGGCGTGACGACAGGTTCAGGCGGAGGAGGCGCAGGCGGTGCCGGAGGCGGCGGGGCCGGCGGAGTTGGTGCCGGCGGGAGCGGAGCTGCTGGCGGCGTAAAGGTATTTAGCGCTATCTTGACGCTTTTTTCCTCTGGGATCGGCTTTAGCTCGTCGTAAAATTTGATAAAAGAGCCGATAAGAACGGAGTGTAACAAAATAGAGACGCCAAGCCCCGTAAAGCTGGCGCGTCTATTCAGTTGTTGTCGTGATAGCGAAGTTTTCATGATTTTTTTCTTTTAATATGTCGATAACCTTGATAAACGAGTCGAATTTGCTCTCTTTATCGCTTTTGAGTTCTATTAACGTTTCGTTTTTTATCTCGTTTAGCTTTTCTTTTAAATTTTCCTCGGCGACTTTTTCTTCACCTATAAAAAATTCATTATCTTTATTGATTAAAACGGCGATTTTATCGTTTTCGTCTTGCTTTTTTTCCGCGCTTTCGCTGTTTGGCAGGTCGATTTTGATATTGCCTTGAGCGATAAAGGTAGAGATGCTAAGCACGATAGCTAGCAAAACGAGCATAATATCTATGAGCGGGATTACGTTTAATCCCTCTTTTTTAGGCATTCTCACGTGAAGCCTTGTAGCGGTTTACTAAAACGTCCACTTTTCTCATAAACGCGTTGTAGATCATTAGCGTCGGTATCGCGACGATTAGGCCTAGCGCGGTTGCTTTTAGCGCGAGAGACAGGCCGACCATGATGCTTTTAGTATCGATGCCGCCGCTCATACCCATGTCGTAAAAGGTCACCATGATGCCCGCAACGGTACCTAAAAGCCCGATATACGGCGCATTTGAATAAACTATATAAAGCGTTGTTAAATTTCTAGTTACGCTCTCTTCAAAGTCGTCTTGATTCTTGTAGTTTTCAAATTTAACGTTTGCGTAAAAGATCAAGCGCTCTATCGTGAGCCATACTACGACAAAGCTCATAAGCCCTAAAATACCGATGATAACGTAATCGACGTTGTGTTTGAGAAATTCCATTTAATGCCTTCTTACTAAAATTTGCGCGGCAATTATATCAGATTATGGTATTTATTGTCAATAACGAATAAGCAAGTAATATTTTAGATAAATTTATCTAAAATTTAGTCTTAAGATTGTAGTATTCGTTTTCAAAATTTGAGCAGATTAAAGAAAATAAAATTTAAATATTTTTCTAAATCGGCGCAAATTTTCGTAAATTTAAAGAGGAGAAAAAATGAGTTTTAACAATGTTGCGAAAATTTCTTTCGTAGCGGCTCTGGCCATCGGCGCAAATGCCGCCGAAAACGTAACGCTAAGCGGCGTAGAAGTAACAAGCACCGGCGGCGGCTACGGCGTTGACGACGTAAAAATAAGCACGAGAAACGCAGGCATACTAAAAGACGTCATGCGCGATATCCCGGGCGTTTATGTGGGCGGCACGAACGGCATGAACCAAAAAATCTACATGAGAGGCGTGAGCGACCGCGGCTTAAATATCACGATCGACGGCGCGAAACAAAATGGAAATACCTTTCACCACAACGCAGACCTACTAATCGACCCCGATCTGATCAAAGCCATCGACGTTGAGGTCGGCTCGCGCTCTGTGGTAAACGGCGCTGGGGCTCTGGGCGGTTCGGTAGCCTTTAGGACGGTGGATGCTAGAGACCTGCTGGAAGAGGGCGAAATCATTGGCGCCAAAATCAAAACGGGCTATGCCTCAAATAACGACGAATTTTCGCAAGGACTCATGGTTTTTACCGCGCCCGTCGAGGGACTTGACTTTTTAGCCGCGATAAATCATAAGGGCTACGACTACGGCAAGAGCGGTAACGGTAAGAAAATCGGCGGCGACGGCAACGACCTTAGCTATCTTTTTAAGCTCGGGTATAGCTTTTTAGACGCGCACAGGATATCGCTCTCTCACGAACACAACCACTATAAGGGACTTTATCCGTTGAGGGCGGAGTTTGGCAGCTGGCATAGCGGAGGCAACGCCGACGCCGATCGTAAATACGAGCGCGATACGACGACGCTAAAGTATGAATTTACGCCGAGTGAACTGCTAAATCTCGACGTAACGGCCTATCATACGAAGCATCAGAGAATCGACGGTAGCAAATGGGGCGTAAAAACTAGAGGCCTAAGTGCGAAAGCAAAAACCGCGATAGAGACGGGCGACGTGACGCAAACGCTAAGATACGGCGCGGAGTACTACCACAGCGAGAACTTTAACAAACCGCAAAACAACCGTCCCGAAAAAGTAAACAACTACTCGTTTTACTTAGAGGACGCGATCAAATTTGCGGGACTTACCGTGACTCCTGGCATCAGATACGAGCGTCACGAGCTAAAGACCTATAACGGCACGGGCGCAAATATCGGCGGGTACAAATACAAATTTGACGAATTTACGCCTGCTTTAGCGCTTGATTACGAGTTTATGAAGGGGCTTGGAGTATTTGCCAGCTACGCTAAAGTGTTTAGAGGACCGGACGTTATGGAGTCTATGCTAGCTAGCGGCGCTAGTAGAGGTACGGCGCTAGGATACAGAGCAAACCCTGATCTAAAGGCCACTACGGGCGATAGCTACGAGATCGGCGGACGCTACAAGGGCGAGTTTAGCGAAACGGGACACGTTAGCTTCGTGGCTAAATACTTTAAAACCAAATACAAAAATCTAATCGTAGACAATAACGCAGCAGGCGGGCGTGTAAATCCGGTGCTCTATAGGATCAACGCAGGCGGCGCGGATATCGACGGCGTCGAGCTTTTGGCGAGACTAAACCTCGACGCGCTAAGCTTAGGCGCTAGCTATACTCATCAAAAAGTAAGATATAAAGACCGCGTAAGAAACGGCAGCGGCGGCTACTACACGTCAAATATCATCGGCTACCGCGACCAGGGCGACAAATACACCTTTAACGCCGAGTATTCGATAAACGCTATCGATACGCTTGTTGGTTATAACCTTATTTATTTTGCTTCTAAAGACACGACGAGTGCTGGCAACGACGCGGCCGTACATATCCCGAGCTACGCCGTGAGCGACGTCTATCTCACTTATGCGCCAAGCGGCGGTAAATTTAAAGGACTTGAGATAAACGCGGGCGTTTACAACGTATTTAACAAAGCCTACGTCTCGCACTCTCAAAGAATGGCCGAATACACGGGCGATGCAAACGCTATCGACTGGGAGCCGGGCAGAAACTTTAAGGTTAACGTCTCTTATAAATTTTAATTTTTACTCTAATCCTACGTTTCCTGGGGCTTAAATTTAAGCCCCTATGTTCTACTTTTTTATAAATTTACTCAAATCTAGCGTTGTTTCTTTTGTTATTTGCGGTAAAAGGATTGTTGTTTTAAATGCGCTGAAATTTACGTGCTTTAGCTAAGCGAGTAAAATTTACCGCATATCGCAAAGGTAAATTTGCGGAGTTAAATTTATGAGCGCGCGGCGTCAAATTTAACGGGTAGCTTTAAATTTGCATTTTCAAGATGCGGGTTTTTGGGGAGTAAATCTAGAAGCAAAAAAGCGAGCCGAATTTGACTCGCCGTAGTAAATTTAACGCCGAATTTAAAGGCGTTAAATTTGATGTTTTTATTAGCGTTTTCTGCCCATTCTTTTTAGATTGTCGCATGCGGAGGTATCGCCGCTAAAGCACGCCGAGCGGTAGATGCTTCTAGCTTTTGACTCATCCTGCGCTACGCCTAGGCCGTGCTCGTAAAGCACCGCCGTGTTCGTGCAGCAAGGCACGTCGCCTAGTTTGCAGCCTCTGTCGTAGGCCGACATAGCGTTTGCGTAGTCAGGCTCCTTGCCGTCGGCGTTTGAGCGGTAAAACTCGCCTAGATAGTAGCAAGAGTACGCGCCGCCGTTCGCGCACGAGGCGTTGTAGATTTCAAGGGCTTTGTTTGCGTCTTTGCTTACGCCAAGCCCGGTTTGATACATGTTGGCAAGGTTTGTGCAAGCGGGCTGATAGTTGTTGCCGCACGCTCTTTCATAGTATTTTATAGCTGTTTTGTGATCTTGCAAATTTTGGTAGCTGATAGCAAGATCGTTGCACGCGGAGTAGTTGCCGCTTTCGCATTTCGGTTTTAAAACGCCTATGGCACGCTTGTTAAAGTCATAGTCCGGGTTGTCGCTAGAGAAGCTACCGCCGCCGCTTGAAGCTGCGCACCCTACAAACAAAAGCCCGATAAAGGCAAGAAGTAAATTTCTCATTTTTTGTCCTTTTCGTAGTTTTAAAATTGTCCAAAGAGGTCGTTTAACGCTTCGCTGATGCTAGGATGGGTGAAAATCTGATTTTTAAAGAAATCAGCGCCCGCTCCTAGGGTCATCGCGATGGCAATCTCGTTGATAAGCTCGTTTGCGTAAACGCAGTGAAACGCCGCGCCCAAAATTTTGCCGCTTTTTGCGTCCACGATCGCTTTTAAAAATCCCGTTTCGTTGCCGACTACCTTTGCGCCCGGGACTGCGGCTAGCGCTAGTTTTAGGACTTTAAAGTCTAAATTTTGCGCCGTCGCTCGTTTTTCGCTTAGTCCGATGCTAGCTAGCGGAGTCTCGGTAAAAAGCGCGCTAGCGTGAGGAGAGCGGTTTAGAGTGCTTCGTTTGCCCGCGCCAAAAAGCTTGTCGAATACGATGCGAAAATCATCTAGGCTCGTATATGTGAAAAGCTCGCCGCCGCGAACGTCGCCTACTGCATAGATATGCGGCTGTGCTGTTTGTAAAAACTCGTTTACTAGCACGTTTCCTTTGGCGTCCGTTTGTACGCCGGCCGCGCTCAAATTTAGCTCCGCAGTCGCAGCTACTCGTCCGGTCGCTAGTAAAAACGCGTCCGCGTCAAGGCTTTTAGCCTCGCCGTTTTGGACGAAATTTAGCGTACCGTCTTTTAAATTTTTAACTTCGCAGCCCTCTAAAATATCGATCCCTTGCGTTTGTAGTAGCGTTTTTACGCTCTCTTTTACGTCCTCGTCCTCGTTTTTTAGCACGCCCGAGCGAGCTACGATAGTGACCTTTGAGCCAAACTCGGCAAACATCGAGGCAAACTCAAGCCCGATGTACCCGCCGCCCACGACTACTAGGCGCTTTGGGAGCGTTTTTAGGTTTAAAATCCCCGTGCTGTCGTAAGCTAAATTTGAACTAACCTCAAAGCTTGGTTTTTCATTAATCGAGCCAGTATTTATAACGATCGTTGGCGCGGCAAGCGTGCTTTTTGAGCCGTCTGCCGCCGCGACTTCGACGCTATTTTTATCTACAAATTTAGCCGTGCCGTTTATCACGTCGACGTTTGCGTTGCCCTCAAGCATCGCGAAATTTTTGGCTCTAAGCGCGGAGATTAGCTTGTCTTTCTTTTCGACGCTAAGCGTGAAATACTCGCCCGCGACGTTATTGTTGACGTATTTTGCTTCTTTGCTTAAATTTACTAGCTTCTTTGTCGGGATGCAGCCGACGTTTATGCACGTTCCGCCGTACATCTGCGCCGATTTTTCGATCACGGCGACCTTTTTGCCCAAATTTGCGGCTTTTACGGCGAGCGTTTTGCCTGCCTTGCCAAAGCCGATGACGATGATATCGTAGTTTTTCATATATTTTTTCCTAGTATGTAGTGCGTGGTTTCATTTATTTTTTTTATATTTATCTTGTTTTTTTCAGCCCAGTTTTCGATCACGTTTAGCGCGCCCGGCGTTTTGCCCGCGTTTTTTATCTTAAATACGTCCTCGCTTCCGCTCATCGCGACGAAGCTGCCGAGCGGTTTTAGGTGGTCGTTTAGCGTGATGATGCTGCTTAAATTTAACCCGTCGCAGTTGTTTAGGATGCGCTTAACCTGAGCGGTGGTCGCGTCGTTTTCGTTATAGCCTAGTTGGTTTAAAAGAGCTGAAATTTCCATATTTTTCCTTTCTAGTTTATGCTTTTTTGACTTACTAAAACGCCCTCGATGAGCTTTTTTATATCGCCGTCTAGTATTGCGTCGGTTTGGCTGTATGCCTCGCCGCTGCGGTTGTCTTTAACCTGCTGATACGGGAAAAGCACGTATGAGCGGATCTGGTGACCCCAGCCGATCTCGCTTTTTTCGATACTACCGGCGGCTTCTTGTTGCTTCATCAGCTCTAGCTCGTAAAGGCGCGATTTTAGCATTTTCATCGCGGTGGCTTTGTTTTTGTGCTGGCTGCGGTCGTTTTGGCACTGCACGACGATGCCTGTAGGCGTGTGAGTGATACGCACGGCGGACTCGGTTTTGTTTACGTGCTGGCCGCCCGCTCCGCCAGCGCGGTAGGTGTCGATTTTTAGGTCTTTTTCGTCGATTTCTATCTCGATGTCGTCGTCGATCTCGGGGCTTACCATCACGCTAGTAAAGCTTGTATGGCGGCGACCCGCGCTATCAAACGGACTGGTTCGTACTAAGCGGTGGATACCGTTTTCGGCCTTTAGATAGCCGTAGGCGTTTACGCCTTTAACGATAAAACTCACGTCTTTTAGCCCCGCTTCTTCGCCCTCTTGGAAGTCCAGGGTTTCGACCTTAAAGCCCTCGCGCTCGCAAAAGCGCAGATACATGCGGTATAGCATGCTCGCCCAGTCGTTACTCTCCGTGCCGCCCGCGCCGGGATGGATAGTGACGATGGCGTTTTTGCCGTCATCCTCGCCGCTAAGCAACATAGAAATCTCTAAATTTACTATCTTATCCTCTAACTCACCAGCCTCGGCAAAGAGCGAATTTATCGTCTCTTCGTCGTTTTCAGAGTTTGCCAGCTCGTATAGATCCTTTGCGTCGTCTACGGCGCTTTTAGCGTTTAGGAAGTTATTTAAGATATTTGAAATTTTAGTTTTTTCCTTGCCGATTGCGCCCGCTTTTGCGATGTCTTGCCAGAAATTTTGATCGTTTTCCATCTCTTCGATCTCTTTTAGGCGAGCTTTGATGCTCTCGGGCTTTACGACGCCAGCGATATTTTCTACTTTTGTGTTTAGTGTTTTTAGGAGTTCCGTGTATTCGTAATTATCCAAAATTTAAGACCTTTTTTGTGCTTTTTGGCGTGATTATAACATATTTGTAAGAGTAAAGATAAAATTTGATATAATCGCGCGTTAAAATTAGACACAAAGAAGAAAAAATGCAAATTTTAAGAACAGTAGAACAGCTGCGAGATTTCGTCGCGGCAAATCCCGAAAATATCGGCTTCGTACCCACGATGGGCGCGCTTCACGACGGACACGCTAGCCTCATAGAAAAGTGCGTAGCAGAAAACAAAACCGCGATCGTTTCGACCTTCGTAAACCCGACGCAATTTTTAGCAGGCGAGGACTTTGAAGATTATCCGAAAAACGAACAAAACGACGCTAAAATTTGCGAGGAGCTGGGCGTACATGCGATGTTTGCACCTGAGGCTAGGGAGCTATATTTTGATACCGAGCCGTTAATCAGTGCGCCTGAAAATTTAGCGAGCGTGCTTGAAGGCAAGACTCGCCCTGGACACTTTGACGGCGTGCTTCGCGTGCTAAATAAGCTATTTAATCTAACAAACGCAAAGCGCGTCTATATGGGCAAAAAGGACGCGCAGCAGCTACTCACCGTGCGTAATTTCGTCAAGACCTGTTTTTTAAATTTAGAGATCGTGCCTTGCGAGATCGTTCGAGCGCGCGACGGACTGGCGCTTAGCTCGCGAAACGTCTACCTAGACGAAGGACAAAAGCTAGAAGCGCTCAAGCTTTCTCATTCGCTTAAAAAAGCTTCAAATTTGATCGCGGCTGGCGAGCTAAGCGCACAAACGATAAAAGGCGAGATGCTGCAAACCCTAGAGCCGCTAAACGTCGACTACGTCGCGATCGTGGATAGAAATTTAAACGAAATCTCGCTAATAGAACCGGACAACACCATCATCCTAGTCGCCGCGTACGTGGGCAAAACGCGTCTGATCGACAATCTGTGGGTATAAGATGGGCAAACTTCACTTAGTATCCTTAGGCTGTAACAAAAATCTGGTGGATTCTGAAATCATGCTCGGACGCCTCTCAAACTACGAGATCACGCCCGACGTCGCCTCTGCCGACGTCATCATCGTAAACACCTGCGGCTTTATAAACTCGGCTAAAGAAGAGAGTATCCGCGCGATCCTGGATATGCATGAAGCGCGTAAGAAAGGCTCCCTGCTCGTGGTCACGGGCTGCCTCATGCAGCGCTACCGCGAGGAGCTGATGAAGGAGCTGCCCGAGGTCGATCTATTTACCGGCGTCGGAGACTACGACAAGATCGACGAGATCATCCTAAAAAAGCAAAATTTATTTAGCCCCGAAACCTACCTGCAAGCAAGCGAAGAGCGCGTGATAACGGGCTCAAACTACCACGCATACATCAAAATTTCGGAAGGCTGTAATCAAAAATGCAGCTTTTGCGCGATCCCGACATTTAAGGGCAAGCTAAAATCCCGCGCGCTCGAAAACATCGTAGATGAGGTGCAAAAGCTCGTAAAAAAGGGCTACTACGACTTTAGTTTTCTCTCGCAAGACAGCAGCTCGTATATGCGCGATCACGCGGTTAGCGACGGGCTCATCTCGCTCATCGACGCGGTCGAAAAAATCGAGGGCGTCAAAACCGCGCGCATACTCTATCTCTATCCGAGCACCACCTCAAACGCGCTAGTGGGGCGCATCATCGCCTCGCCCGTGTTTGTGAACTACTTTGATATGCCGATCCAGCACTCAAGCGATAAAATGCTAAAAATCATGAGGCGTGGAAGCGGCGCGGCGCGGATTAAAGAGCTTTTAAATTTGATGAAAAAGGCACCCGATGCGTTTTTGCGAACGGGCGTTATCGTCGGACATCCTGGGGAGACCGAAGCCGAATTTGACGAGCTTTGCGCATTTTTGCAGGAGTTTAAATTTGACCGAGTTTCGGCGTTTGCCTACTCCAAGGAAGAGGACACTCTCTCATACGACATGGAGCAGGTGCCCGCCAAAATCATCTCAAAGCGCCTAAGTAAAATAGAAAAGATCACTCGAGCCGCGATCGAAGCTAGCTTCGCGCAGGAGCTAGGCAAGAAATTTATCGTCTCTTTAGAGGGCGAAAGCAGCGAGGGCGAGATGTTTTACGCCGCGAAAAAGACGCTCTGGGACAAGGACATCGACGGCGAAATTTTGATCAACGAAAGCGACGTGGAGCAGCTAGAAACCGGCGGTCGCTACTGGTGCGAGATCACGCAGGTAGCGGGCAGCCAGGCGCTAGGCAAGATCACGGCAAAGGCCTAAAATGCTAAGCGCGCCCGTTTTGCATAAGCTAAAATCGGGGCGAAATCTGCTTGCCTTTTCGCACGGCGTCGATAGTACGGCGCTTTTTTACCTTTTAGACGAGGCGGGCGTGAAATTTGACCTCGCGATCGTGGACTATAACGTCCGCGCGCAAAGTAAGGACGAGGTCGCCTCGGCAAGGCATTTGGCAGCCAAATTTAACAAACAAATCTACGTAAAAAGCGTGCGACTGGGCGAGTCAAATTTCGAGCACGAGGCGCGCGCGGCCAGATACGAGTTTTTTGGCCAAATTTGCCGCGAGCGAGGGTATGAAAATTTGATCTTGGCGCATCAGTTTGACGATAAATTCGAGTGGTTTTTGATGCAGCTTGGGCGCGGCGCGGGACTTAGCGAGCTGCTAGGCATGCAGGAGCTCGAAACTCGCGAGGACTACGTGATCGCTCGACCGCTTTTAGGCGTGCGAAAGTGCGAGATGGAGCGGTTTTTGCGTGAGCGAAACCTAAAACACTTCACCGACGAGACGAATTTAACGGACCGGTTTAAACGCGGTCGCGTTCGCGCGAAATTTAGCGAGCCGTTTTTAAACGAGTACTTTAGCGGCGTAAAAAAGAGCTTTGAGTTTTTGACGGCTGACGCGTTAAATTTAACTCCCGAAATTTCTAATCCCGCACCTAAAATTTACCTCGTAAAACGAGGCACAAACGAGCTTCGCGGCATCGATCAGGCGTGCAAGCGGCTAGGGCTCGTATTAAGCTCGGCGCAGCGAAACGAATGCGCGCGCTGCCTAGAAAACGGCGCTCGCTGCGTGCTAGGCGGAAAGGTAGCCGTCGGAGCTGGCGCAAATTTTATTCTCGTAACGCCATATATCAAAGCCGCGATGGATAAGAAATTTAAAGAAGCGTGCAGACGGCTCGCCGTCCCGCCGATAAACCGCGGTTTTTTGTTTGCCGAGGGCGCGGATCTAGCTAAATTTAAAGAACTTTTGTAAGCTTTGGCATACAACTGCCGCTAAAAATACACAAATTTTAAGATCGATAAAATTTAATCGCAGCGCCTTGCATAGCCTTTGCGCAGGGTTGTACGGTTAGGCAAAATCGCAAATACAAACGCCGCCAATGACTAACCAAATTTATCAAATTTAAAAGACGCGACGATCACTCTCCGTATTTTTTCTTTCGATCGTCCCACGTAACCAGCGTGCGTTTGCCCTCTAGGCTGCGGATGCGCGTGACGTCTTGCATCATCTCTAGCACCCCCTTAAATACGCCGTTTTCATCGCGCACGGCGGCGTAGTAGATGTAGATAAATTTGCCGTGAAGCTCTAGCCAAAAGTCGATCTCGTCGCGCTCGCCCTTGCGAAAAGCTTCGATGATCTCTAGCACGCTAGCTACGCTTTCGCGCGGGTGGCAGTTTTTCACGTCGCGTCCGATGACGCCCGCGCTTCGCGGAAATACGCGGTGCTTGGTGTCGGTGTAAAATTTCACGATCTCGTTTTCATCGACGAATGAGAGGTCAACTGGCATATGCTTATAAATGAGGTTGATTTGCTCTAGCGTCAGCTTGCCCGTGGCGACGTCAAAAACGGCGTTTTTATCGCTACTTGCGTTTGGATTTAGTCCGTATTTGCTCATCAAATTTGACAGCTCTTTTAGGAAATTCGGATTTAAAACCGCTTCGTTTAGGTCGCCGTTTTGCAAATTTATCGCGCTTAAATTCGGCTCGCTTTGCAAATTTACGTCCTTTAAATTTGACTTCGAGTCGCCGCCGGAGTCTAAATTTAACGGATAAAATTCGCTCGGCTTTTCGATGAGAAAATACCCTATCTCGTCATCTCCTCGTCTCATCGCGCGAAACTCCTCCTCGCTGATTAGCTCCAGCGACGTCGGATAAAGCGCCGCTTCTTCGCGTCCGAGCAAGTCGAGTAGATTTTCGTAGATCTCGTGCTGAGCCGCGATAAACTCATCCGTCTTGCCGCCCTCTAGCAGCTCGCGCGCTGCGGCGATACCGTCGCGGACCTTGTTATCAAAGCTCCACATAAAGCGCGACGGGCGGTCAAAGCCCTTGTTTTCGAGCATCGAGTAGAGTTGGTGCTGTTTTCTGGCAAAGTGCGTCCTGTTAAAGCCGCCAAGTTTGTCGTAAATTTCAAGCCATTCGTTTTTGATAAATTTCTTTTTTAGCAGCTCTTTTGCCTTTGCGATCAGCTCGCGCGCGGCGTCGTTTTCGCTGATGTAGGTAGCTATGGGGTGGTCTTTTGGTAGGTTGGGACGCTCGGCGGTTAGGATACCGCGCAGGATTTCTGATAGCTCGGCGGCGTTTTCGTCGATAAACTCGCTTTTAAAGCCTAAATTTAGCAAATTTGCGCGTACGTTTTTAAAATCTGCCGGCGTGAGTTTCGTTAGCTCCGATTTCGCAATTTTTCTAGAGGCGAAAAAATTTGCCGTTCCGTTAAGATAATCCCTTAAAATCGCAGTCGCCAATGCAACGGCGGCATTATTAAATTTAATCATTTTTTATCCTTAACTTAAATTTTAAGGATTATACAAAAAGCGGAGATTAAAAACTTTGATTTATCTTAAGCTGTAAATTTTTACGCCAAAGGTCGCGTCGATCTTCTCGGTATCTTTGCGCATTTTGATCGGAAAATCGATTTTGACGATATTTTCGTAGCTTTGTAGCGCGTCCATAAACTCGTAAAATTTAGCAGGAGTTTTCATGGAACCCGTTACGGTTAGCTCGTAGACCGAGATCTCGCCGTTTTTTGCGGCCTCTTTTGGCTCGCTTAGATTTACGTTTGCGAAATATTTTGATGCGAATTGAGCAAATTTATCCGCGTCAAATTTGTTTTCGAGCGCGTCTAGCTGGGCCTTATCGTTTTGTTTTATCTCGTCTAGGGCTTTTGATTTGGCGTCGTAGAGCCTTTGCGTTTGCGCGCTTGCGGCTATTTGCATGCGGCTTTCGTATTTTGCCTGCTTGTACTCCTTGATGCTCGGCACCAAAAGGCCATATATCATCGCGAGGCAAGCTATGATACAAATGAGTACGTAGATGAGTAGCTTAGTGACGTCGATATTTTGTAGGCTTCTATCTTTGCTCATTTTTATCCTCTAAGCTGTCGGTTTTGTTTGTGCTGATGAAATTTAGCCAGCCGCTATCTAACTGATAAAAAGAGGTATTTGAAGTGCTAAAAATCGACTTTAACGGCGTTGCAAGCAGCATGTTATAAACGTCGCGGCTAGGCGTGGTGCCTTTTACGATGAGCGAGTTTTTATCCATCGCGATCTCGTGTAGCGTGATGCTTGGGGGCACTAGATCGAGCAAGTTGCGCAGGCTTTGCTTTAAGACTGCGTTTGAGGCTGCGATCTCGTTTGCGCTATCTCTTCTTTGTTTTAAAAGCGCAGTGAGTTCGTCGGTTTGCCTGATCTGCTCTTTTGTTTGCGCTTGTTTTTGTCTTGAGATTTGCGTTTCGTTTAGTAGCGAGTTGCTTTTTAGCTCGACGACTAAATTTACTATGGCAAAAAGCAGCACCGCCGTAGCTATAAAAAGTAGCCAAATTTTACTAAAAAGATCAAAAAACGGTTTTTTCTGAGGTTTTATGAAGCTATAACTAGTCATTTTCCAACTCTTTTTTCATTAGCTCAGTCATCGTTTTTAAGGTATTAACCGGATAAACGGCGGTCTTTACCAAAAGCTCGTTTTCTATATAATGTAAAAACGTAGCGCTCGTCCTCTCCGTAGCGTCGAAAATCACGACATTTTCGATAAAATCGCCTTCGTAAAGCGGATTTGTGTAAAATTCTTTAAGCGCTAGCGAGATATAGCGGTATATGCTCATATCGCGCCCAAATATCGACACGGATGCCGTTACGTCGGTGGATTCGGGCATATTTATATCGTAGTCGAGGTCCGCAAACTCCTCATCGTTGTCGTCCATTTTTAGCATTTCGCCAAGATCGTCCAGGCCGTCCATGGTGTTAAAGCTCTCGTCCACGTCCGCGATAAAGTCGTCTATCTCGTCGCTGTTTTCTTTATCAAAATCCGCGCTGTCGCTAAAATCTTCATCGTTTTCCTTGCAAACGGCAGCGTATTTTATCCCATCGCTTGAGGTGATACAGATGGTAAAGCCTTCTTCGCAAGAGTAGACAAAAAGGGTGTTTGCGGTGGGTAAATTATGCTTTTCGATCTCTTTTTGTGTTAGTGCGATAGGCGAATAAAGTACGTCTACGCCGATATCCGTAAATTTTTCCTCTGCGGCTTTGACGTCCGAGTGTTTTGCGTATATGAGCCAGTTTTTGGCTGGATTTATGCAGGTTATTTCTTTTGTTTTGATCCCTAGTTTTTCGAGATTGTCTGCATTTTTAGCCTCAAACGCGCCTTGTTCGAGTGCGTCGAAAAATAGCGAAAGATAAACCCATTTATACTCTTTTTGCAAATTTCTTATGTACTCGTTTGCTCTTTCGGAAACTACGCCGGATTCATCTAGGTCAAATTCTGCTTTTATCGTTTTTAACAGCTTCGCGCCCTTGTAGGCCTCGCCGTAAAATAGGCATTTTTTGGACTGGATAACGGCGCTAAGATATAAGACGCTAAAAAAACGACGTATCAGCAAAGATTTCTCCTAAAAATTGCAATGCGTTATCATACCCAAAAAGCTATTAAGTTCAATTAAAACAGCTCTTTTTGCAGGGTTAAAAATTTATCCCTTATTATTTTGGCTTCTTCTTGTAGCGACGGATCGGTCAAATTTGACGGTTTGAGCAGATCATGGTCGCTCACCGCGATGTCGCACATCATTCGGATTTTATCTAAATTTACCTTGCTTACCTTGCCTGATTTGCTGATTTTTTGTATATTTTCTAAATATCTGTTTGAACGGGCGATGTAGAGGGCGTATTTTTGCGAGATTTCGCTTTGTACCATCACGGTGTAGGCTAGTTTGTTGTAGATGTCTTTATGGTAGGCTGATTTTGATAGTTTATAGGCGGTCTGATAATCGCCCACTTCGTAGTAAAATTTGGCTTGCAGGGCATTTTTATAAGATGGGCTAAGCGTAATAAACGAAATAAAAACGGCTGCTAAAAGCGCTCCTATAATTAAGATAACGGTCTTTGAGCTCATTTTTCCATCTCCTTTTTTATTAGCTCTCTTGCGTCTTCTAGCGCCATGTCCGTCACGGTAAAAGGCGGCGAGAGCGTATAAGAAATCTCGCTAAAAGGCTTTGGGATTATCATTTTATCCCAGCTTTTTAGCTGCCAAAATTTGCTCGCTTCGTAGTTTAAAATTTGTATTTGCGCATTTTGCTTTTGCGCGATGACGACGGCTCCGTCGGCGATGCTGTGATAGGGGCCGCGCGGACCGTCCGGGGTGATGATGACGTCGGTGCCGCTTTTTAGCTCTCTAAAGCTTTGCGCGAGCGCCTTTACCGCGCCTTTTGAGCTACTGCCTCTGATGGCGCCGATACCGAAAAACGAAATCACGCGCGCGATGATCTCGCCGTCTTTGTGGTCGCTTATCATGACTTTGGCGCGTCTTTGCGGATTTTGACCGTTTTTCCACCAATGTACGTAGGCAAAGCTCATCAGCGCTAGCCTGCCGTGCCAAAATAGCACGACGCATGGCTCGTTCGTCAAATTTGTCTTAGAAAAGCTCTTTTTGCAGGTTAAAAATATAATCCAAATAAAAAAATAGATAATGCGCGGGGCTAAATTTATAAAAACGCTTCGTTTAAATTTAGTCCACAAGCTCACCGTAAAGCACCATTCTCTTTGGATCGTTCACGCGTACTTTTAGCGTCTTGCCTAGCAGCTCTTCGCTGCCTGCGACTTGAACTAGGAAGTTATTAAAGCTCCTGCCGGCGACGCCGCCGTTTGCGCGAAGCTCCTCAAAATATACGTCGAAAATTTTGCCTTTTTGCGCTGCGACTATTTCGTCCAAAATCTCGTTGTGGCGGCTTTGTAGGCGGGTTAGACGAGCGCTTGCGACGGCGTCCGGGATTTGATTGGTAAACTCCGCCGCCTTGGTCATCGGGCGAGGCGAATACTTAAAGCTAAAAATTTGCTCGAAACGCACCTTTTCCAGCACATCCATCGTGTCCTCAAACTCCTCGTCCGTTTCGCCAGGAAACGCCACGATAATGTCGGTTGAGATGCTAACCTCAGGACACATCGCGCGCAGTTTAGCGGCCCTGTCTAAAAACCACTCTTTGGTGTAGCCGCGCTTCATCTCGCGCAGGACTTTGGTGTTTCCGCTTTGAAGCGGCATGTGCATGGATTTGCAAATTTTGGGATTTTGACTAAAGATTTCTAAAAATTTATCGTCCATATGAAGCGGATGCGGGCTAGTAAATCGTATGCGCTCGACGCCCTTTATCTCGCTGATCTTTACGAGTAGGTCGCTAAAGTCGATCTTCTCGTGCGCGCCCGAAAATCTCTTGCCGTAGTTGTTTACGTTTTGCCCGAGTAAGAAAATTTCCTTCGTTCCGCCCTCGGCGGCTTTTTTTACTTCGCGCAGGATCAAATTTGCGGGGATCGAGATTTCGTCGCCTCTGGTGTGCGGGACGATGCAGTAGGTGCATTTTTTGTCGCAGCCGATCGAGATATTTATATGGCTTTTATACGGCGAGCCGCGAAATTCGCCGAATGCATACTCGCTCTCGTCGTGATTTATGTCGGTGCTGATAAATTTAGGCGTCTTGACCGCGGCTGAAATTTTACTGATGTTTCGCGCGCCGAGTACGAAATCCACGTAAGGCGCTCGTTTAAAAATTTCGCTTCCCAGATGGCTTGCCGTACAGCCGCAAACGCCGATTTTAGCGCCCGCTTTTTTTACTTTTTCAAAGCCGCCGACCTCGCTAAAAAGCTTATGTACTGGCTTTTCGCGCACCGAGCAGGTGTTGATGAGGATGAGGTCGGCCTCGGAGATGTCCTGAGTGAGCTCGTAGTCCTCTTTTTGTTTAAGCTCTGCGATGATGTGCTCGCTGTCGCGGACGTTCATCGCGCAGCCTAAAGTCTGGATAAAGAGCTTTTTTTGCGCTGCGCTCAAAGGATGTGCACCTCGTACATGTAGTCGTTTTCGTCGAGACCGTATTTTACGGTGCGGTGATAGACGCTAAGGCCTTTTTCCTCAAAAAACTCAACCAAAGCGATGAGTTGTTTGTGGCTGTTTTCTCTGTCGAAATAGAAAATTTGTTGCGGATCTTTAGCAAATGCCGCTTCGATTTTTTCAAGAGAGATCGTTTTTGGTTTGGCGTCAAGTTGCGTTCTAGCGAGTTTTAGCTCCATTTTTAATCCTTTGAAATCTTTAATTTAATCTGTGAATATAGCAAAAACATCTTAAAAAACGCATTAAACTTCTTAAAAGTATAAAGCTTGTATAATACCCCTCTAACTCAAAAATTCCCCCAAATTTAAATAACGGAGCAAAAATAATATGGAAAAAATAGCGGATATCATAGAATCTATCGCAAATGAAAAAGGGCTCGAAATCGAGGACGTAAAAGAGCGCGTCATAAGAGCTATTATCAATACCGCAAAGAAAATTTACGGCGAAAACTACGAATACGACGCGGTTATAGATAATGCTACCAAGACCCTTCATCTATATCAAAAAATCACCGTCGTAGAGGACGGCGACGAGCGTTTGGCCGAGGATAACGAGCATTATCTCGGCGTAAGCGAAGCCAAAAAAGTAGACTCTGGCGTAGAGATCGGCGACGAGCTAACCTACGAGCTATCTACCGACAACCTCGGCCGCACCGCCGCGCAGACGCTTCACAAGGAGCTTGAGTATCACATCCAGCGCCTGATGGAGGAAAAAATCTTCCAAAAGTATCAAGACATGGTCGGGCACATGGTTTTTGGCTCCGTTACGCGCGTGGATAGCGATGAAAATACCTTTATCGAGATAGACGAGCTGCGAGCCGTGATGCCGCGCAAAAATCGCATAAAAGGCGAGAAATTTAAACCGGGCGACGTCGTAAAGGCCGTCATAAAAAGCGTCTATATCGACAAATCTATGGGTATCAAGGTCGAGCTAAGCCGCACGTCGCCAAAATTCCTAGAAGCCCTATTAAAAGCCGAAGTACCCGAGATCAAAGACGGACTAGTGCTGATTGCTGCAAGTGCCAGAATCCCGGGCGAACGAGCTAAAGTAGCGCTCGTAGCCACCTCGCCTAATGTTGATCCCGTGGGCGCGACCGTGGGGACTAGAGGCGTGCGCATAAATGCCGTTACAAAGGAGCTAAACGGCGAAAATATCGACGCGATTGAGTATTCGGCCGAGCCTACTATCCTCATCACGCGAGCGATGGCGCCGGCGATCATCAGCTCGGTTAAAATCGGCGAGAATAACAAAGCCGTCGTGAGTCTAGTAACCGAACAAAAGAGCAAGGCCATCGGCAAGAGCGGTATAAACATCAGGCTAGCTAGCATGCTAACGGGCTATGAGATCGAGCTAAACGAGCTGGGCGCTAGAGGCGAGAGCAAAGATGAAAACGCGAAGGATCTAAAAGCGCTGTTTGGCGATCTGTAGCCGATTTGAGCCCTTTGGCCGCATGCGTTTGGTGCGGTAAATTTAGGGCGTAGCACCAGGATTAAATTTGAGTAAATGAATTTATATCAAATTTAATCCGCTTCGTTTGCTAAAATTTGTCGCTTTTTATTTTAATACATTAAATTTTTATCAATACCCATATCTTATAAGATGAAAGAAGCCTGCGAGTAGTGAAATTTCAAGGCGGCGAGTAACCGCCTGATTTGAGGTTATTTATTTTTAGTAGAGCGGTACATCGGGTGCTGGTAGTCGTTCCTCTCGCAACCGGCAGCTAAAAATCCAAACGCCAAAGCAAGCGCGCATAATATAACTTTTCTCATTTTCTCCCTTTTTTGAATTTCATTTTCGAGCGATTATAGCAAATTCTGCGAAATTGCCAAAATATCCGCGGCTAAATTTGACGGCATTTTGGCTAGGCTATTTTGGGTCAAATTTGCCTCAGTTTTGTAGGAGCCTAGTAGCACTATGCGTCAAATTTGCCCGCCATGTACTTGCATACGACAAATTCGCGCTTGCAGGCAAATTTCCTCGCCGAAATTTATCTCGCCTCGCGACGCGCCGAGCCGTAATATATTAAATTTTTATCCAAAAAAAAGTAGAATATCACATCTTAAATTTAAGGAAAAATCCGTGTTGCAAGCATTAGCGCTTAGATATAGACCGCGAAATTTTAGCGAGCTCGTAGGCCAGGAGGCCGTCAGCACCAGCCTCACGCACGCTCTGGACGAGAGCCGCCTCACCCACGCCTACCTTTTTTCGGGACTTCGCGGCAGCGGCAAAACCTCGAGCGCGAGGATATTTTCAAAGGCGCTGGTTTGCGATCACGGTCCGACTAGCCGGCCCTGCGAGCAGTGCGCCAACTGTATCGCCGCAAACGAAGGCCGCCACATCGATATCATCGAGATGGACGCAGCCAGCCACCGCGGCATCGACGATATAAAGGGGCTCATTGAGCAGACCAAGTACGCTCCGGCGATCGCGCGCTTTAAGATTTTTATCATCGACGAGGTGCATATGCTCTCCACGCCCGCGTTTAACGCGCTGCTAAAGACGCTCGAAGAGCCGCCGCCCTACGTCAAATTTATCCTGGCTACGACCGATCCGCTCAAGCTCCCGGCTACGGTGCTATCGCGCACGCAGCATTTTAGATTTCGTCAGATCTCGCGCCCGGACGTCGTCGCGCATCTTGATTTTATCCTAAACCGCGAAAACGTCCCGCACGAAAAAGAGGCCCTCGAGATCCTCGCTCGTAGCGGCGCGGGCTCGCTGCGTGACACTCTCACGTTGCTAGATCAGGCCATCATCTACGCCAAGGGCGAGCTCACGCAAAGCGCCGTCGCGCAGATGCTTGGACTACTTGATCCGCAGCGCATAGAGGAGATCTTGGCGCTCGTTATGAGCGGCGACAAATCGGCCGTAAGCGCGGCGGTAGCGCAGCTGGAGAGCTATGACGCCGAGATGGTGATAGATGAGATAACGGCAAATCTCAAGGCGAATTTTCTCGCGCAAAGCCCGAAATACTCGCTGCTTTTATACGAGAGATTTTTTAGGATCCTCTCGCAGGCGCGCTCGATGCTAAGCGTCAGCAGTGACGGCGGATTTGTGCTTGGAGTGATGCTTTTTATGATGATCGAGGCGATAAATCTAAAATCGATCGACGAGATGATAGCTGTGGACGCGAGGGAAAAATTTGCGGATTCGCAAGCTCGCTCGGCTGATTTTGGCGCTTCCCGTGCGGCGTCAAATTTTGCTAGCGGTCGAGGCGACGCGGCTAAATTTAAGGCTTCTACCCAGACGGGTCAAATTTCAGCCTCTACGGGCGGGTCAAATTTGACGGGAGCAAACGCGGCTAAACTCGCTTCGCAAAACGGCGCGGCTTTGGATCAAAATTTGGGCGCGAAGACACTGGTCGGCTCGGCAAATTTGAGCGCTCAGACTCCTCAAGAGCTAGGCGGCCAAACCGGTGCCGCGAAAACTCCAAGCCCGGCCTACGAAGCGTTTTTAGCCAAAATTTACGACCGCAGCTTTGATCTTGGCGAGTGCTTTAAAAACTGCATCGAGTTTTTGGACTTTTCGGGCGGCTGCATGAGTCTGGCCTCGAGTGCGGCCGGCGACGATCAGAGGCGGCTTCGCGAGAGCTCGAAGGTGATTTTGCAGATTTTGCGCAGTCTTTTCGGCGAGAGCGCAAAGATAAAGATAACTCCCAAGCAAAACTTCGAAATAGAGGACGCGTCGGAAAATTTGACGGCGAAAAGCGCGGCAAATTTGGACGATGAGCGCGGCGGCGCGGGCAAATTTGAGGGCAACGAAACTGCGCCAAACCCTGAGAGTGCCAAATTTGACTCGGACGACGCGCAAGAAAATTTCAGCCAAAACGCCCAAGCGCAAGAGCCCTCAAATTTGACCGGAAATTTGTTTTCAGACGGTAGCGAGGATAGTGTAGTTACGTCCTCGGAGCAAAATTTAGACGCCAAATTTGAAAGCGGCGAGCAGGGCGAGCAAACGCAAAATTTGACGCAGCAAACGCAAACGGATGTAAATGACGCGTCTCCGAGCACGCAAGCTAATAGCGACTCGTTGCGCGACGAAACCGCGTCCTTAAATTTAAACGAAAACGCGGCAAATTTGACACAAAACTCGCAAATGCAGGCAGGTTTAAATCAACCGACCGAGCCTAAATTTGCGCCTGATTTTGAGAGTATGCGCGACGACACGCACGATTTTCACGAGGCATATTCGCTAAAATTTAAGACCGATGACGGCGCTCTAGCGGGAGCGGATCTGGCGTTTTTAGATGATGAGCTAAGACGACTAGAGAGTCAAAATGCCGCGAAAACGGAGCAAATACCAAGCAGCGCCGCTAAATTTAACCAAAACTATGCGCCGCAAACGGCAAGCTTTGGCGAGTCGCCGTTTGATCCTGATGATGTGAGCGAGATGTTTAGCGAGGCGGCCGAGTATGACGATGGCCTTTTTGAGCAAGACGCAAGTGAGTCTACAAGCGCCGACGCAAGGCAAAATTTGGATACGTCAAATTTAAGCGGCGATGAGTTTCAAAGCGAAGCGAATTTTGACGACTCGTCCTCAAGCGGGGTAAATTTGAACGCTCAAAATCCTACGTCAAATTTGGCCGCAAAAACTCAAACCGACCCAAAAGCCGCAAAAAATCAAGCGGTTTTAAAAGAAGCCAAACGACTGTTTGGCGAGCCGAGTTTGGAGAATTTAAATTAAAGAAAGAGCCTGAAATAGGCTCTTTAAAATTAAAATTTGTAAGTGTAACCTAGATAGAAACCGGTGTTTGTTTCTTTGGTATTGTAGCTATAAAATGTTTTGTCGGCTTTGAAGCCCAGCTCGATCGCGTTATTTGCGTCAAGGGAATATTCGCCGCCCAATCTGCCCCCTAAAACCCAGCCGCTTGCGCTACCGCTGTCGGAATATGCATCGTTGGCTATTAGTTTACTTTTTAGTTTTGAGTAGCCTGCGTAGCCGCCTAGGACTAACTTAAAGTCTTGCGCGACGGTGGGCGTATAGTCGGTGCCGATTAAAAATTTATGCGTATTCCATTTGAAAGAAAACGAACCGTCTGCGTCCTCTCCTTATTTTTTCACCTTAAAATCGTATATGTACGTTCCGTAAATTCTAAATACGTTAAAATCGTAGCCGCCTTTTATTCCCAGACCGAATTGTGCTTTTTTTAAAGGATCGCTATCTTGAGATTTTGTTTTAGAACCAAAGGAGTAATCCCCCTCTAAGCCCAAAAACACGCCTTCTGCCATAACTAAAGCAGAGCCAATGCTAATCCATAGGGCAATCTTGGAAACAAAATATTTCATCCGTGTCCTTTTAATATAAAATAAAGGCGTATTATAAAATTAAATACATTAAACAACGTTGAGCGGCTTTAGCTGAGCGGATTGTGTAGATAAAATAAGATCTGAGATTAAATTTAAAAGAGTATATAAAAAATAAGTCGGTTTTTTAGACCGACTATTCGTTTAGTATCGAAAGTAGCTCTTTGTTGTCTTTGGTTTTTAGCATCTTGGCGTATAAAAACTTAAGCGCTTCTACGTCGTCCATCGTCGCGATCGCCGAGCGGATAGCCCAGATCTTTTGCAGTTCGTCCGGTTTTTGTAGTAGCTCCTCTTTTCTGGTGCCCGATTTTAGTACGTTGATGGCCGGGTAAATTCGGCGATCGGAGATGTTGCGATCTAGCACGATTTCGCTATTGCCCGTACCTTTAAATTCCTCGAAAATAACCTCGTCCATACGCGAGCCCGTGTCGATGAGCGCGGTAGCGATGATGGTGAGACTGCCGCCGTGTTCGATGTTTCGCGCCGCGCCGAAAAAGCGCTTCGGTTTATGCAGGGCGTTTGCATCCACGCCGCCCGTTAGCACTTTGCCGCTTGGCGGAGTTACGGTGTTATACGCGCGCGCTAGGCGGGTGATGCTATCAAGCAGGATGATGACGTCCTTGCCCATTTCTACGAGGCGTTTTGCCTTTTCGATGACGAGTTCGGCGACGCGTACGTGGTTCATCGCAGGCAGGTCAAAGGTCGAGCTAAATACCTCGCCCTTTACGCAGCGCTGCATGTCGGTGACCTCCTCGGGACGCTCGTCCACGAGCAGCACCATGAGATGCGACTCGGGGTGGTTGCGCGCGATGCCGTGGGCTAGCTCTTTCATGAGCTCGGTTTTACCGCTTCTTGGAGGGGCGACGATGAGGCCGCGCTGACCCTTGCCAAGAGGGGTAAAGAGATCGAGCACGCGGCCCGTTAGTTTCATCGGATCATACTCGAGGCGAAGTTTTTCCGTCGGGAAAAGCGGAGTTAGGTTGTCAAATAGCGGGCGCTCCTTAGCCTCGATTAGCGGCATATAGTTTAGCGCTTCGATTTTTAGCAGAGCGTAGTACTTTTCCTGATCTTTGGGTTCGCGTACTTGACCCGTCACGATGTCGCCCACGCGCAGGGCAAATTTGCGAATTTGAGAGTTTGAGACGTAGGCGTCGTTTGAGCTGTCGCTGAGGTTTGCGTCTACCGAGCGCAAAAAGCCGTAGCCCTCGCTCGTGATCTCTAAAATACCCGTGAAAAGTATAAATCCGCCCTGTTTTGTTTGGGTTTTTAGGATCTCAAATATCAAATCTTGTCTGCGAAATTCGCGCGGATTCTCGACGCCTACGCTGTTTGCGATAGCGATGAGCTCCTCTAGGCTAAGAGTTCTTAGCTCTTCGATTTTGTGTCCGTCTACGGGGATGTGAGTGCGCGAGTTTTGGTGTTTTTTCGTGGTTTTTTGACTTTCCTGCGCCGAATTTGCAGGCTGCGTCGCGTTATTTTCCATTGTGTCCTCTTTAAAATTACGGAATAATTTTGTAGATAAATTTAAGTTTCAAAAGAAGTTTTTGAAAGTTGCATTTTATAAAATTTTGGCTTTGATGTCAAGAAGTGATATAATCTCGCCAAAAATGAAAAGGAATCTCAAAATGATGGATTTTAAAGACGGCAAGCGCGAAAAAACGATCATAAAAACCGCGCTTATCGGCATAGTTACGAATTTTTTCTTAGCTGGAGCGAAAATTTTTATCGCTATGGTCTCAAACTCGGTCGCACTGATATCGGACGCCGTAAATAACCTTAGCGATGCAGGCTCAAGCATCATCACGATATTTGGCTCAAAGCTAGCTAGCAAGATGCCCGATGAAGACCACCCCTATGGCTACGGCAGGACCGAGTATATCGGCGGTCTTATAGTCTCGGTCATTGTGCTGATGCTGGGATTTCAGTTTCTAAAAACTTCGGTCGAAAATATTTTTGCGCCTGAGCCTACTAGTTTTACGATGCCGTTTTTGGCGTTTTTATTCTGCGCGATATTCGTCAAATTTGCGCTCGGATTTTACTACAAAAAGATCGGCAAACAGACCAAATCTATCTCGCTTAGAGCCGTAGGGCAGGAGGCTTTGGGCGATGCGATTATATCTTGCGTGATCCTTGCTTCCGCCGCGCTATCGTACTTCGCAGACGTCCAGATAGACGGCTACGCGGGTGCTTTGGCATCGCTTTTTATTATCGTAAACGGCGTGCTTTTGATAAAAGAAACCTTCGATAAAATCATCGGTCAGCGCGTGGAAAAGGAGATCAGCGACGAAATTTACGCCGCCGTAAATCGCTGCGAGATCGTGCGCGGCGCATACGACCTGATACTTCACAACTACGGCGCGCAGCGATACGTAGGCTCTGTAAACGTCGAGATAGACGAGCATTTGCCTCTTAGCGAAGTTTCGCAGAGGTTAAACGAGCTTCAGATCGAGATTTATAAAATTTACAGGATTTATCTGGTTTTCGGCGTTTATAGCGTAAATTTGGGACAGGAGCAGAGTCGCGCCTGCGTGGCGAGTTTACTCTCGCGCTTTAGCAGTGTGCGCGGATTTCACGCGTTTTTTATAGATACTAAGAAAAAGAGCGTGAGGTTTGACGTGGTGGTTGATTTTGCTGAGAAAAACCTAAGCCGTCTGCGCGCCGAGATAGAGCGCGAGATCTCGCTAAGCTTTCCCGGGTATAAAATTTTCATCGTGATAGATAGGGAGTTTGCGTGAAAATATTTATTTCCGTGGTATAATTTTATTGTTTAATAAATATTTCAAAGGAGGATATGTGAGAAAAATAATAGCCGCTTCGCTGGTGTGCCTGCTGTGTTCTAGCGCAGCGTTTGGGGCGGACGCGCCGGGTTTTACGGCGGGTTTTAGCAGGGACGACGCCAAAAACGTCGTCACGGATAGCGTCTATAAACTTATGTGGCAAGATGGCGAGGAGATATTTAAAGGCGATTATGACGAGGCGGTAAAATACTGCGAAAATTTAAGCTTTGCAGGGTTTAGTGACTGGAGACTGCCAACAATAAATGAGCTAATAAGTATTACAGATAAAAATAAATTTAGTCCCGCAATAAATAAAGCCTTTAAGCATATTATGTATAAAAAAGTGACACAAAGTAGTATCAATTACGATAAATATTGGAGTTTGGCCAAATTAGTAAATGGTTCGTCTTTGGTGTGGACCGTAGGTTTTAGGAGCGGTTTTGTTTATCTTCAGACACCGTCTGATAGTTTATTTATACGATGTGTTAGAAGATATAATTGATTTTAAAATTTTGTAAATAAAAAGGAAAAGCATGAAAAGATATATAACTTTATTTTTAGTGTTTTGCGGATTGCTTAGTGCCGATATTTTAACTCCTACCTGCTACCGAGATAATGATAAAAATGTAGTAATATGTAGTGACAAAAAGCTGGGTAAACTAGTTTGGCAAGATGAGGCTCAAACTTTTACAGGAACATTAGAGCAAGCTATAGAATACTGTAAGCTTGTAAATCTTGCAGGGCACAAAGACTGGAGATTGCCTACTGTATATGAGTTGACGGCTATTGCAGATAAAAGTAAATTTAACCCAGCCATAAATTATTCTTTTGATTACGTATTAGACTCTGGCTACTGGACCTTAACAAAAAGTGCTAGTGATCCATCTAAAGTTTGGGTTGTATATTTTATGGGCGGTCTTGACGGTTTGAGCTTTGTTTCTGATATTAATTCTGTGCGGTGCGTGAGAAACGATTGATTTGGCGGGTTATGCATCTTAAATTTGTTTTTTATAGTTAAAATTCGAGGCTAAAATTTGCAAGCATTAAAAATTCTCTCGTAAATTTGCCGGTGTTTTCAAGATGCGGGTTTTGGCTAAATCTGTCAAATTTGCCCTCAAATTCGCGCGCAAGCTAAATCCGCGCCAAAGCTTGCAAAATCAAGCGAGGCTTTAGAAATTTTACGTATAATCTAAAATCTTAAAACGAAAGAAAAAAGTAACCGATGGGCAAATTTAAGTGCGCGCATTGCAGGGGCGAATTTGAGCGTGAGGCGCTGATAGAGCGCGGCGGGGAGCTCTTTTGCTGCGAGGGGTGCGCGGGAGTTTACGAGATACTTAACGCAAGCGGGCTTAATGAGTTTTACGAAAGGCTCGGCAAAACTACGCTAAATCCCGCCCGAGGCGCGAAAAATGCGGCGCAAAAGTCGCAGGAAGACCTCGCGGCTATTTATCAAAACTACGTCAAAAACGAGAATGGGTTTAACAAAATCTCGCTCATCATAGAGGGCATCCACTGCTCGGCTTGCGTCTGGCTAAACGAGAAGGTTTTATTTGCGCAGAAGGGAATTTTAGAGGTAAATATAAACTCGGTTAACAATAAAGCCCTCATCGTCTGGGACGAAAACGAGGTAAATTTGGCCCAAATTTTCGCTCTCATCCGCTCTATCGGCTACGAGCCCTACCCATACGACGCGCAGGCTCAGGAGCACAGACTTGCGGGGCAGAGGCGCGAATTTTACGCGCGGCTGCTTGTGGGGATATTTTGCACGATGAACATCATGTGGCTGGCCGTCGCGCAGTACGGCGGCTACTTCACGGGCATGCGCGCCGATGTGCGCTCTATTATAAATTTCGCCGAATTTATCCTTGCTACGCCGGTGATTTTTTACACGGGAAGCGGTTTTTTTAGGGGTGCTTGGGCGGCGCTAAAAAACAAAACGCAAAACATGGATAGCCTCATCGTAACGGGTACGCTCGCGGCTTATATTTTCTCGATATACGCCATGTTTTCTAGGCGCGGCGAGGTGTATTTCGACTCGGTTGCGATGATAATCACTTTCGTATTTATCGGCAAATATCTGGAAATCTTGAGCAAGAAAAAGGCCGCCGACACGCTTGATAATCTAAACTCGCTAAATTTAAACTCCGTTAGCGTCAAAAACGGCGACGAAATAACCCTAAAAAGCGCGCAGGAGGTGCGTGCGGGCGAACTCGTGATCGTGAGAGTCGGCGAGCGCGTGCTACTTGACGGCGTCGCCATCAGCGGCGCGGCGAGCTTTGATCTCTCGAGCCTTAGCGGCGAGAGCGCGCCTGCGTATCTGAGCGCAAAAGAAGGCGAAAACGAGATAAAAAGCGGCTCCGTGTGCGTGGACGGCACGCTAGTTTATGAGGTCGGCGCCGTCTTTAGCGAGTCGGTGCTAGCGCAAATTATAAATTTACTAGAAACCGCCGCAGCCAAAAAGCCTAAAATCCAAGCGCTCGCAGACGCCATCGCGGCGAGGTTTTCGGCCGCTATCACGGCTCTAGCTCTAGCGACGTTTGCGTTTTGGTTCTGGCGCACCGGCGAACTCTCCGCCGCTCTCATCGTCGCGATCTCGGTCGTGGTGATCTCGTGCCCCTGCGCGCTGGGGCTTGCTACGCCCGTTAGCACGCTCGTTGCGCTTGGGGCGGGCTTTAGGCGCGGGATACTTTTTAAAGAAGCGCGCATCATCGAAAGCCTGGCAAAGTGCGATACGGCCGTTTTTGACAAGACCGGCACGCTCACGTCGGGGCGGCTTAAAGTGAGTAAATTTACGCGCGTGGGCAAATTTGACGCAAGCGCGCTTTTTTCGCTGGTTAGCGGCTCGGATCATCTCGTTAGCCGCGCCGTTGGCGAGTATCTGCGTGCAAATTTTAGGGATTTAAAACTTTTAGAGTTAAGCGGCTTTGAAAACATCGCGGCTCGCGGAGTAAGGGCTAAATTTGGCGGTATAAATTTAGCAGGCGGGAGCGAAAAATTTATGCGCGAGCTGGGGCTTTATGACGGCGGAGCGGTGTGCGGGACTTGCTATTTTTTCGCCGCGGACGGGGAGATCGTGGCGGTATTTGAGCTAGAGGAGAGCCTAAAAGAGGGCGCTAAAGAGTGCGTGGACGCGCTAAAAAACGCGGGCATGCGCGTGGCGATGCTAACGGGCGATAACGAATACGCCGCAAAGCGCGTGGCGGAAGTGCTTGGCATCGAGGTAACGGTCGCAAACGCTCTGCCCACGGACAAGGCCGCCTACGTGGAGCAGCTGTCGCAGCGAGGGCGAAACGTGCTGATGATAGGCGACGGGATCAACGATGCCGCCGCGCTCGCGCTATCAAGCGTGGCCGTGTGTATGGGTAGCGGAGCGGCCGTGAGTATCGCAAAAAGCGACGTCGTACTGATGAGAGATGACCCCGCCTCGCTCGCGGCTGCGGTAGCGCTCGCGCGCAAAACCTACCGCATCGTGCGGCAAAATTTGGCCTTTTCGCTCGTTTATAACGCCGTGACGATACCGCTGGCGATGGCCGGCTACGTAGCGCCCGCAGTGGCTGCGCTATCGATGTCGCTAAGCTCGATCGCGGTCGTGCTAAACGCGATGAGGGCTAGGAGCGAGCGATGAGCGGGGCGGTCGTGGCGATGATGATCGGCGTCTCGACGCTGCTTGGCGCATGCGGGCTGGCGGCGCTGCTGTGGGGGCTTAAAACCAGACAGTTTGATGACGAGCGAAAGTTTTTGGACGGGACGAAATTTGACGACGAAGACGCGCTAAACGATGCTTATGAGCTGGAGCTGCGCCGTAAAGAAAAGGGCTACAGGCCGCCGGAGTGAGGCGAATTTACCCACTTGTTTGGTCTGTCTTTGCCGCTAAAATTCGGCGAACTTTCGGTCGTAAAATTTAGCGTCAAATTCGGCTTTGAGCGGCGGTATGATTTTGCAGAATTTGACGACGAGTGTTTGGAGTCGAATTTGGACTATAAATTTTAATTCATTGCGGTTAAATTCGTCGTTAAATTTCGACTAATTACGGCGTAATGACGGACAAAAATTGAGCGTGAGATTTTGGCGTCTTGCACGGCAAATTTGCCGTGCAAAATAGCAAAAGCGCGCAAGCGTAATCTGGCAGATTAAAAATCGGTTGCCCTTTGTTAGCAAGCGGGTCGCCAGTAAATTTAGCCTCTTGTCGGCCAAATTTACTCAGTCTAGCGATGCCCCGCAATCACATCAAGATCGCCGCTTGACGCACCCGCCAGGTAGCCGCCTGCTTGGAGTTTAGGCGGCCCGGAGCCGTTTAAATTTAATCGCAGCAATCACCGAGCGGGCGTGTTTTAATCCTGTAAATTTTGCTTTCTTACTTGCAAAAGCCTTGCTCTGGCAAGCATTTTTAATCTACTTTTAGCTTTTTAGCGATATGATTCCGCAAATTTAAACAAAGGAAACAATATGAAAACGCTAGTTATATTATCGCACCCAAATCTCGCCGCATCGCGCGTAAACAAAGCCTTGTCACAGGTAGCAAAGGCTGCTGCGGACGTCGAAGTGCGCCATTTGGAGGGGCTTTACGGCTTAGATATCGCACGCATAGACGCCAGCTCAGAGCAAGACGCGTTAGCGGCTGCCGAGCGCATCGTATTTTTGTACCCGATGTACTGGCTAAACGTGCCGCCTATGCTAAAAGCCTATATCGATATCGTTTTTTCGCACGAGCTGGTGGGTTCCGGCGCGCTTAAGGGCAAGGTCTTGCAACTTGCGCTAAGCGTCAGTACGCCGCTTAGCGAATATTCTAAACAGGGCGCGATCGGCTTTAGCCTGGATGAAATTTTAACGCCGCTTAAGATTGCGGCAAACTACTGCGAGATGGACTTTGCCGTACCGTTTATCAGCAGCGGATTTGAGCCCGGCGAGTTTGGCGACGATGCCGTAGATGCCGTAGCCGCGCGCTTTGGCAAGCTTTTACGAGGAGAGCTAAGTCCTAACGAGTATCAAATTTAGTTTTGCCGTCCGTAGTTACAAGCTCGTGATTTTAAGTGAAGCCGCCGGCCCGGTTTTTAGCGAGTCGGCGCTGGCGTATATAATAATTTTGCTCGAAATCGCCGCGCTCAAAGTATGATTTAAGCATTGCGAACGAGTAAAGTCTATGTGCGAGATTGACGCGGTCGCTTCGTAGTTCATCTCGTCGACCGCCGATATTTTTTATGTTAAAATCGCAGGTATTATTTCAAGCTATCGATATACTCGCTAACCGCCGCCATATCCTCGTCGCTTAGGTTTTTAGCGTGTAGATGCATGACTTTGCCCATGCCGAAGTTATTGTTTGAGCCGTCTTTGTAGCTTTGTAGCGCTTTTATGCGGTCTTCTTTGCTGATGCTAGTTAGCGCAGGCACTTTGTTTGCGTATTTTACGTCCGCTTTTTCGCCGTGACAGGCTGCGCATTTTTTGTAAATAGCTGCGCCGTCGGCCGCAAGTAGAGATAAATTTAGCGCCAAAACAGCGGTAGCGATGTGATAGATTTTCATTTTTTGTCCTTTTTGATAGAAATTTAGACGAGATTATAGCCCTAAAAACTTAAAATAAAAGAAATTTTATAAAAAAGTTACTAAAATGAAGCGCGAAATAAAAAGCAGAGAAAAATCGGCGGAAAACTCCGCCGAAAAGGGTTATTTTAGAGTAGGGATGTACTCTGATAGAGCTGCGATGTCGTCGTCGCTAAGAGGTTTTGCGATAGGTTTCATCATAGCTGCGCTTTTAAATTTATCTAGAGTGCCTGCTTTATAGCCTTTTAGGCTCTCAGCGATCTCTTCTTTTGAAAGCGTGTTAAGCGCAGGAACTTTATTTAGATACACTTTTTCCGCTTTCGGTCCATGACAGGCTGCGCATTTTTTGTAAAGAGTCGCGCCGTCAGCGGCAAATAGGCTACCCGCTAGCAATGCGGCTGCACCTGAAACAACGATTAGTTTTTTCATTTTATATCCTTTTGTGGGAGTTGTTGCGGGCAAATTATAGTACAAAAAGCTAAATTTTACATTAGTTTTTAGCATTAGTTTCTAGCGCGGCGCGGGCGGCGATTTTCGGTTAAATTTAGATTTTTTTTGTATAATTTTCGCCATGGATAAAACAGTGTTTAAAGCGGTGCCAAAAAAGGCGCTATTTCTTGATCGCGACGGCGTGATAAACGAGGATGCGGGCTATGTTTATAGGCGCGAGGATTTCGTTTTTAAAGAGGGCATTTTTGCTGCTTTGAGAGAATTTGCGCAGGCAGGCTACGCGCTAGTCGTAGTGACGAATCAATCAGGCATCGGACGAGGCTACTACACGCTGGAGCAGTTTGACGAGCTTTGCGGGTTTATGCTGGGCGAGTTTGAAAAAGAGGGCGTGAAGATAGAGAAAATTTACTTTTGTCCGCACGCGCCGGAGGCTCTTTGCGGTTGCCGTAAACCGGAGCCAGGCATGCTGATAAAGGCCGCAAACGAGCTAAACATCGACCTTGCGCGCTCAATCATGATAGGCGACAAGGATAGCGACGTGCAGGCGGGGCAAAGCGCTGGCGTCGGGGTAAATTTAAAGCTCGGCGACCGGCTAAAAAGCGTGGCTGAGGCGCTAGAGTTTTTAAAAAAAGAAGGAAAAATATGAAAGATATAAAAAGAGTCGCAATCACGGGCGCGGCGGGCTTCATCGGCTCAAATTTGGCGCATTATTTCGATGAAAATTTAAAAGACGTAGAAGTGCTCGCCGTGGATAAATTTAGAAGCGACGAGAAATTTAGCAACGGCAATCTCAAAAGCTTCGGGCATTTTAAAAATTTGCTCGGCTTTTCGGGCGAAATTTACGAGGGCGACATAAACTGCGCAAAGACGCTAGCCATGATCGAGAAATTTGCTCCCGACGCGATATTTCACGAGGCGGCGATCTCGGATACCACGGTAACCGAGCAAAGCGAGCTAATGAGGACAAATCTAAATAGCTTTAAAGATCTGCTGGATATCTGCGAAAAAACGGGCGCGCGCATGATATACGCAAGCTCGGGCGCCACCTACGGCAACGCAAAAAGCCCGCAAAGAGTCGGCGAATGCGAAGCGCCGAATAACGTTTACGGCTTTTCAAAGCTAAAAATGGACGATCTGGGTCGAAAATACGCCAAAAAGGGCGTAGCGGTCGTGGGGCTGAGATACTTTAACGTTTACGGCGCGAGAGAGTTTTATAAAAACAAAACCGCTTCGATGGTGCTGCAGTTTGGTCTGCAAATTTTAAGCGGTAAAAATCCGCGCCTCTTTGAGGGTAGCGACAAAATCAAGCGCGACTTCGTCTATATAAAAGACATCGTGCAGGCAAATTTGCTAGCCCTAAATGCGCCAAGCGGCGTGTATAACGCGGCGACGGGCACGGCAAGAAGCTTTCAAGAGATCGTAGATATCTTGCAGCGCGAGCTGGGATCGAATTTGCCTTGCGAATACATCCCAAACCCTTATGCGCGCTCGTATCAGTTTCACACGCAAGCAGACATTGAGCCGACCAAAAAGGCGCTAGGATACGAGCCTAAATTTAGCCTGGAAGAGGGCATAAAAGACTACGCGGACGAGATAAAAAGGATATACGAGGAAGAGATAAATGCGTGAAGTACGTGCTTTAGTTGCGGGCGATCTGATGCTAGATCACTACATCTGGGGTAGCTGCGAGCGTATCTCGCCTGAAGCTCCCGTGCAGGTGGTAAAAATAAAAAACGAAACCAAACGCCTAGGCGGAGCGGGCAACGTGGTGCTAAATTTGCTCTCATTGGGTGCGAAAGTGGGCGTCATGAGCGTGCTAGGCGACGACGAGACGGGCGACGAGATAGAGCGTATATTGCGGGAGCAGGGCGCTAGGCCCGAGTTTATCAAGCGCGAGATCGGACGCACGAGCTCGATAAAAAGCCGCGTGATGGCGACGCATCAGCAAGTAGTGCGCATAGATAAAGAAAGCGTCGAGGCCGTAACGTGCGAGGACGAGCTGGCGGCAAATTTCGCCCGCGCACTAGAGAGCTACGACGTCGCGCTGCTATCAGACTACGGCAAGGGCGTGCTGACGCCGTCGCTGTGCCAAAAGCTGATAAAAGCATGCGCGGATGCGGGTAAGCCCGTGCTAATCGATCCAAAAGGCGCGGACTACTCGAAGTACAAGGGTGCTACGCTACTAACGCCAAATAAAAAAGAAGCAGGCGAGGCCGTGGGTTTTAAAATAGAAAACGACGAGCAGCTTTTTGCGGCGCTAAATTTACTAAAAAACGAGCTAAATTTGACCCATTCGCTGATTACGATTTCAGAGGAGGGCATAGCGCTTCTAGAGGACGGACGGGCGGTTAAATTTCCTGCTCTGGCAAAAGAGGTCTTTGACGTCACGGGCGCTGGAGATACGGTGCTAGCGACGCTGGGCGTGATGCTGGGCGCCGGCGAAGGCATCAAAAAGGCGATCGAGACGGCAAATTTAGCCGCCGCGGTCGTCGTGGCCAAAGTCGGCTCGGCAACGGCTAGCTTTGAGGAGATAAACGAACTCGTGCGCCGTAAAAACGCGGCAGGCTTCGAGGAGAAAATCAAAAACGCGGACGAGCTAGCCGCGACGCTGGCAAACCGCGGCGAAAAGCGGCTCGTTTTTACAAACGGCTGCTTTGATATCCTTCATGCGGGACACGTGAGCTATCTAGCGAAGGCGCGGGAATTTGGCGATATACTAGTCGTCGGGCTAAACTCGGACGCCTCGGTGCGCGCGCTAAAAGGCGACGCTCGCCCCGTAAACGCGCAGGCTGATCGCGCTACCGTGCTAGCGGCGCTTGGGGCGGTTGATTACGTTACGATATTTGACGAGCTCACGCCTCTAAATTTGATCGAAAAACTGCGCCCCGACGTGCTCGTCAAGGGTGCGGACTACGAAGGTAAAGAAGTCGTCGGCAGCAGCGTCGTAAAAGACGTGCGGCTAGTGGATTTTGTAGCTGGCAAAAGCACGAGCGCGACGATAAAAAGGATAAAAAATGAAGACTGAAGATATGATAAAAAGCGAGCTAGAGGGACATCTAGCCACGATAAAAGCGACATTTGCGCTGGAAGCTGACATCAAAAAAGCCTGCGAAACGGCGGTAGAGACGCTAAAGGCGGGCGGTAAAATTTTGCTTTGCGGAAACGGCGGAAGCGCTGCAGACGCGCAGCATATCGCAGCCGAGCTAACGGGTCGCTATAAAACCGAGCGCGGCGCGCTAGCGGGCATCGCGCTAACGACCGATACCTCCGCACTCACGGCGATCGGCAACGACTACGGATATGAGTTTGTTTTCTCGCGTCAGCTAGAGGCTCTGGGCCGCGAGGGCGATCTACTCATCGCGATCTCTACTAGCGGAAACAGCGGCAACGTGATAAAAGCGCTCGAGCTAGCGCGAAAAATCGGTATCAAAACGATCGGGCTAAGCGGCCGCACGGGGGGCGCCATGAACGAGCTTTGCGAGCTAAATTTGGTCGTGCCGTCAAACGACACGCCGCGCATCCAAGAGATGCACATAATGATAGGGCATATCATCTGCCAAGCTATCGACGATGCGTTTTAGGCTAAATTTAAAAGCATTTGCGGCGGCTGAGTCAAATTTAACCCGCCTTGCCGCTTTTTAACGCCGCTTGGCGCGCTAGCAAATTTAACTATCCATGAAAACCCAAACTCCCGCCTACGCCGTTATCGATCTAAAATCCTTCTACGCCTCGGTCGAGTGCGTGGAGCGAGGGCTTGATC
>NZ_CAUPZM010000021.1:0-44365 GCF_963515975.1 Campylobacter showae | reverse complement strand
CGCGGTATAAAACGGCGCCTCGCGCAGCAACATCTCTGGTGCTGTGGGTTGGGTGGGGGTTTGGGGGCGGAAGGGGCGACGCTTCGTAAGTAGAAACCCCTTCCGCCACCCAAGAAAAAACAAAAGTTTAATATGAAAGGAAGCTCTTTTGTATCGCTGCGAGCCACAGGCGAAGTAAAACCCTTTCCTCTCCCAAGAAAAAGAGAAAGGTGGATACAAAAGGAGTTTTTTGTTTAGCTTCGCTGTTCGCTATCGTCGCTTTGCTCTGCCAAAGCAGTTTGCAAGCAAGAAGAGACCGCTACGCTCGCAACTGCTTCCCCAAAAGCTGCGAACGCAAAGCGTGAAGCAGAGCAGAGCGTAATTCAAGCCCCCACCCCCCCCCTTTTTTTTACAACAAAGCAAAAAACAACCTCAAACGGTTGTTTTTTGCGCAAAGAAGCTTGGCTCGAAACACCAAATTTTGACTAAATCAAATTTAGCATCTTAAAGTTGCGGGTTTGCGCAAGTGAAATTTGCAAATTTGCCGCCCTTTAAAACGACCGATTTATCAAAAAATCAGCCGAATTTAATTAATATTGCGAAATCGAAACAAGAATCAGGATAAAAGATGAACGAAAATTTGATAGCTTATGCCGCGGCGTACCTGCTAGGCGGTATCCCCTCGGGCGTTATTTTGGCTTATATCTTCGGCGGGGTGAACATCAGAAGCGAAGGTAGCGGCAGTATCGGTGCGACGAACGTCTTGCGCGTGCTAAAGCAAAAAGACCCCAAACTCGCTAAAAAAATCGCGATTTTGACCGTAGTTTGCGACGTTTTGAAGGGTGTTTTACCGATACTGATCGCGAAATTTTTAGGCCTTGCTCCGGCGACGCTTTGGGCGATGGCGGTACTTTCGGTGCTCGGTCACTGCTATTCGCCGTTTTTAAAATTTGAAGGCGGCAAGGGCATTGCCACGGGAGCTGGCGTTTTAGTGGTCTTTTTGCCGCTTGAGATCGCTATCGCGCTTGGAGTTTGGTTCGTCGTGGGCAAGCTGCTTAAAATCTCATCGCTCGCCTCGCTAGCCGCGCTTGCGGCGTTTATAGTGGCGACTTTTGCGTTGCAGCCGCAGATCCCCGACATCGACTCCTATGCGCCGATATTTTTGATCGCGTTTTTGGTCGTTTACAAGCACCTGCCAAACATCAAGCGCCTGATAACCGGGCAAGAAAAGCGCGTCATTTGACGACGATTATCAGAGATTACGAATTTAGCACGATCATCGGGCTGCTTGATTTCGAGCGCGTGACTCCGCAGAAGGTAAGAGTGAGCGCGGAATTTGAAAGCGGCGAGTTTATAGACTACGTGGAAATGATAAATTTGATCGAGGAAATTTACGCGCTGGAGAAATTTGGCACCGTGGAGAGCTCGCTTGAAATTTGCGCGAAAAAGTTGAAGGAAAAATTTAGCTCGCTTAGCTTTTTAAAAATGGAAATTTTAAAAATCGAGATCGTCAAAAATGCGACGGTTGGCGCAAGAGCTGAGTTTAAATATTAAATTTTTTTTAAAGTATCTTGAAATCTTGCTTAATTTATGCTACAATCCCATCAAATTTCACTGAAGGGAAAAAATGAGAATTTTAATAGTTGAAGATGAGGTAACTCTAAACAAAACCATCGCCGAGGGCTTGCAAGAGTTCGGCTATCAGACCGACAGCTCGGAGAATTTCAAGGATGCCGAATACTACATCGGTATTAGAAATTACGACTTGGTTTTGACTGACTGGATGCTTCCGGACGGCGACGGCGTGGATCTGATCAACATCATCAAACACAAATCTCCGCGCACCGCAGTAGTCGTGCTATCTGCTAAAGACGATAAAGATAGCGAAGTTAAGGCATTTAGAGCTGGTGCGGACGACTATATCAAAAAGCCGTTTGATTTCGACGTTTTGGTAGCTAGAATAGAAGCAAGACTGCGCTTCGGCGGTACGAACGTTATCAAAATAGACGACCTTATCATCGATCCGGACGAGGAGAAAATCACCTATCTAGGTCAAGATATCGAGCTAAAAGGCAAACCGTTTGAGGTGCTAACTCACCTTGCGCGCCACAGCGATCAAATCGTCAGCAAAGAGCAACTACTAGACGCGATCTGGGAGGAGCCTGAGCTCGTAACTCCAAACGTAATCGAAGTAGCAATCAATCAAATCCGCCAAAAAATGGATAAACCGTTAAACATCTCGACTATCGAGACGGTCAGAAGACGCGGGTATAGGTTTTGCTTTCCCAAAAAAGCCTAAGATTTAGGTTTATAGTGCAATTAGCATCGGCTTCTACGATGCTAATTCTCATCATCTCCGTTCTTTTATATCAGTATATCAAGGTTACGATATACGAGGGTATCTCGCAATCGCTCGCATACGAAGCTAAAATTTTATCCACGAGCGCAAATTTATCTAAAGTACAAAAACCGTTTGAATACTTCACGCTAAACGATAGTCCCACGAGGGCAAAGCTCGTCGAGGGCAAGACCGTATCGCCTTATTTTGTCACGGAAAAGCTCGGGCAAAAGACCTATTTGACGTTATTTTACCCGTATATGGACGATACTAGCATCGCGCTAACCAAAGACACCACCCATCAAAGCAAACTCATAGATCAAATTTTAATCGACATCATCATGGTAAACGCTACGTCGATACTTCTGATTATTTTTTACGTGCTGTTTTTGTCGCGGATGCTGCTTGTGCCGATTAAAATTTTAAGCAGAAAAATGACGAATTTAAACGAGCGATTTTTACAGACGGTGAGCCTTGACGAGCTACCGCCCGAGTTTAAGCCGCTGGGCAGAAGTCTAAACCGCCTGATCGAGCGTATTCAGACGTTCGTACTCTATCAAAAAGAACTTTTCGTCGGCGTCGCGCACGAACTAAAAACGCCGCTAGCAGTGATGAAAACCAAAAACGAAGTCACGCTAATAAAACCGCGCGAGAGCGAAAAATATATCGAAGCGCTCAAAAACAACAACGAAGCCATCAATCAGATGAACAAAATGATCGGCTCTATCCTGGAGATCGGGCGGCAGGAGGGCGCGCAGTTTGAGGAGGCTGTGCGCATCGATATCATCGAGTTTTTAAATCAATCTGCGAATAATTTTAAAATTTTAGCTCGCGGCGAGGGCAAGGATATCGCGACTGATTTTGCGCCAAATAGACTTGAAATGACGCTACAAACGACGCTTTTAACGCACGTTATTCAAAATTTCGTCCAAAACGCGATCAAATTTTCTCCTCGCGGCGCCGTGGTCACGCTGCGCTCTCGCCTTAGCAAAAACGAATTTATCATCGAGGTTATAGACGAGGGCTACGGTATCGACGAAAGCAAGGACCTTTTTGCGCCGTTTAAGCGTTTCGGCGATAAGGGCGGAGCGGGGCTTGGGCTATTTCTAGCTAAGGGCGCGGCTCAGGCTCTGGGCGGCTCGGTGTCTATCAAAAACCGCACCGATGGGCGCAACGGTGCGGTCTCGACCCTCACTTTAGCGATAAATAAAAATAATAAAGGCAAATAAATGGCAAAACGAACCGCCGTCATAGATCTAGGCTCAAATTCGATGCGAATGGCAATTTTTGAGAAGACTTCGCGTTACGCGTTTCACATCATCGGTGAATTTAAGATGAAGGTGCGCCTGGGCGAGGGCGCGTACGAGCACGGCGGCGAGATCGCCCAAAGATCGATGCAAAAGGCCTGCGAGGCGCTTAGCGAGTTTAAAAATATCGCACAAAACTACAAATGCTCGAAGATTTTCGCCATGGGCACCTCGGCTCTACGCGACGCTCCGAATGCCGGCCTGCTCATAAGCATGGCGCGCAAAGAGCTCGGGATAAATTTAAAAGTCGTTAGCGGCAAGGACGAGGCGACGTTTGGCGGCGTGGCGGCTTTAAATTTACTCGAGCCGCTAGAGGAGTTCGTCACGCTTGATATCGGCGGGGGCTCTGCGGAGTTAGCGCTTGTTAGCGGCGGCAAGATAATAGACGCCGTGTCATTAAATTTGGGCACGGTGCGGCTAAAGGAGCTATTTTTCGATAAGAAAAATTTAAACGCCGCAGCGCCTTTTATCAAAGAGGCGTTTAAAAGTTTGCCTAAAAATTTTAAAAGCAAAAACCTAGTCGCCATCGGAGGCAGCCTGCGCGCGATATCTTCTGCTATTATGTCGGCGCAAGACTATCCGCTAAAAACTGTGCACAACTTCGCCTACAAATTTCAAAACCATAAAAATTTTATCGAAAATTTAGCCCGAGCGAGCGTGCTGGAGCTTGGGAAATTCGGCATCAAAAAGGACCGATTCGACACGATTAGAGAGGGCGCGCTTATATTTTTAGGCGCGGTGGATGCTGTAGGCGCGCAAAACATCTATACTAGCGGCGCGGGCTTTAGAGAGGGCGTATTTTTGAGCGATATCTTGCGCCCGACGCGCAAATTTCCGCCAAATTTTAACCCTAGCGTGAGGAGCTTGCAGGATAGATTTTTGCTAGACGATAATAAAACTATCGTAAAATACGCAAAAGACCTCTTTGTCGCGCTAGAGCCGCTGCACGGGCTTGATGGGCGCTACGAGAGCGAGCTAGCCGTGGCTGCGAGGCTACATAGCGTGGCGCAGTGTTTGGGATTTTACGGCGAGCATGCTAGCTCGGCGTTTTTTGTGTTAAACGCCCTAAACTACGGCTTTTCGCATGTGCAAAAATGCCTAGTCGCCGCGATCATCGCTCAAAATGGCAAGAAAAGCTCAAGCGAATTTGAGCGATTTAAAAACCTGCTTCCTGGCGAGGACGTCGTGCGCTGGCTGAGTTTTATCCTCGCGCTTGCTAAAAATCTAGATGCAAACTGCGCGCATAAGAAGCTGGAGTTTGAGTTTATCAATCACACTTTGCAAATTTACGGCGCTAAAGAGCTGTTTATGGCGAAGGAAAATATCAAAAAGATGACTAAACCGGATACCTTTGCGATCTGTTTTGCGTGAAATTTGATGGAGTAATTTGATGAAATTTGCGGTAAATTTCATCAAATTTTAAAAAGGCAAATTTAGTCTATACTTGCCTTATCCTTGTATGCGTCCAGCGTTTGGCGGTTTTCGATGTAGGCGTTTAACTTTTTTTGATTTTCTTTAAAAAAACTCTGAAAATCTTGCTCGCTCGTCATCTTTTCTTCGCCGAATTTGTCCAAAAGCACGTTTGACGTGCCCGTTAGCACGAGATAGCGTCTATCAAGGTGCTGAAAAAGCACGACTTTATTCGTATCGTCAAGCGGTTTTTCGTAGATTATCTCCACGCCATCGTCGCTTTTTACCTTTTCAAACCAACCGTTTTCGCGCTTTGTTTTTATCGTTTTTTGATTGTTTTTTAGCTTTGCCTTGACGAACAAAAGCACGACTAAAAGTAGTGCCAAAACGCCCAAAACCGAGTAATATCTATAATCGATCATGTCGCTCATACCCTGCGTCATAAAATTTATGTCGCCGCTTTGCGCGCCTAAATTTAAGCCAGCACCTTGAGCGTACGGGGTCAAATTTGAAGCGTTTTGATCGCCGGATAAATTCGTCGCTTCGGTTATATTTTCTCTAGTTTCTTGCGGCGAGAGCGCGGTTGCGGCGGCTGAGTTCGCTGCATTTTCAGGCGTCACGCGTATGCGCAGGCCAAAGCCGTCGGTGGTTTTTGAGGCGCTAACGGCTACCTGAGCGTCGCTTTTTATCACGAGGGCTAAATTTTGCCCCCTAGGCTCAAACAAAAGCTCTTGCAGTATGCTTGAATTTACGCTTTTTTCGATATTTTGATCGTTTTGCAGGCCTTTAAAAAGTAGGGTTATCGCGCCGTCTTTGCGCTCTTGCAGGATCGCTCCGCTATAAGGCGCGTCAAAACTAAGCATGATATCGACGCGGTCGCTACGCTCGTAAATGTTGTAAGTAGATAAATTTGACCCCCAAAGCGCTACGAAAAACAACAAAAGCGCGGCGAAAATCCTCATAGTTGCTCTCGTTTAAAGTACTGGATGACGGATTTTGAGTCTAGGATTTCATTTATCCTGATGGCGAGGTTTTTTTCGTAGACCATTACCTCGCCCTTGCCGAAAATTCGGTTATTTATAAAAAGCTCCACGCTCTCGCCGGCGGGTTTTTCCAGGTCGATAACCGAGCCTACTTCGAGCTTTAAAAGCTGCTTTACGCTAATCGTCGTCGTGCCTAGCTCTGAGATAAAATCCACTCCGATATCCATCAACTCGTCGTAGCTTTTAAAAAGCCCGCCGCGCTCTTGCAACATCTCCTGAACCCCTTGCGGCGCCGTTTCTACGGCAGTTACTTCTTGTAGTTCTTTGCTCATGCTTTTTTGTACCCTACTTGAAATGTTCTATTTTTGATTTTATAGACGCGCTTGTCTTCTAATTTGATGTGGAAATTCGTCCTGCCTAGATACTCCGGAGTGCCTAGTTTATAGGCGTTTGCTTCGCGTTCGTTGAGTAGATTTTTAGCGTAGCCGATCGTGAGATTTGCCACCTCTTTGCAGATATCGCTTAGCTCGTCTTCGGCTAGTTTATCGACGCCAAGGAGCACGCTAGCAAAGCGATTTAGCGTATCTTTTTTAAAATAAAGATAAAAGTGAAACTCCTCTTTGCCCTTAAAAATCGGCAAGCTCGAGCCGTAAAATTCGCCCTCCGCGCTCTTTGCGCTCTCTATCTTGTAGCCCAGAGTGTCCTCGCACAGATGCTTGATCCCAAGCTCCGCAACGTCCATCATCGCGCCGTCCTTTAAACGAAATTTTTTGATTATACTTAAATTTAACGCAAACGCGGCTAAATTTAAAAAAGTTTATTGATTTGCTTTATCAGCTCTTCGCCCTCAAATTTAGCCGTGAGCTTTACTATCTCGGTGCCGATTATCGCGCCGTCGGCGTAGGTTTTTACCTCGTCGGCGTCGTTTTTATTTTTCACGCCAAAGCCTACCGCGACCGGCAGCTCGCTTCTTTTTTTTAGACCCTCTACGAGCGCTTTTAGCCTCTCCTCGCTAGCTCGCTGCGACCCGCTCACGCCGATAGCGCCGAGCGCATAGATAAAACCCGAGCCGAATTTTAAAATTTTATCCGCGCGATTTTGTGACGTGACGCTGATTAGCGGGATGAGATCAAGGTCAAATTTAGCGCACAGCCCCGCTACCTCCTCGCTCTCCTCAAACGGCAGATCGGGGATGATAAAGCCCGCGATACCGACCTCTTTTGAGCGAGCGATAAATCTCTCTACACCGTAAGCAAATACGATGTTAAAATACACGAGAAAAACGACGGGTTTATTTATCTTGCCTTTGCACTCTTCTAGCATGGCAAATATCGCGCCTGTGTTTACGCCCTTTGCGGCGGTTTCAAAGCTAGCCTGCGCGATGAGCTTACCGTCTGCGAGCGGATCGGAGTATGGGATGCCAAGCTCTAGTAGATCCAGGCGGCTGCCGTCTAAATTTAATAAAAACTCCTTCGTCGCTTCGACGCTAGGATATCCGGCAACGACGTAGCCGATGTTTGCTTTTTTGCCCGCGAACGCGTCTTTTACCTTAGCCATAAATTTTTCCTTTCTCGTAGCTCATCACGGTGTTTATGTCTTTGTCGCCGCGCCCCGAGACGTTTACGACGATGACGCTTTTTTTCGTTAAATTTGGGCAGAGCTTTTCTAGATACGCTAACGCGTGCGAGCTCTCGATCGCAGGGATGATGCCTTCTAGGCGGCTGGTTAGGTATAGCGCGTTTATGCACTCGTCGTCGGTGACGCCGTAGTAGGCGGCTCGTTTGCTCTCGTGCAGGTGCGCGTGCTCCGGTCCTACACCTGGATAGTCAAGTCCCGCCGAGATGCTATGCACCGGCTCGATCATGCCGTACTCGTCTTGCAAAACGATCGTTTTCATGCCGTGGATGATGCCTGTGCGGCCCTTGGTTAGCGTCGCGGCGTGATAGGGCGTGTGTGCGCCAAGCCCTGCTGCCTCGACTCCGATCAAATTTACGTCCGCGTCGCCCAAAAACGCGCTAAAGATACCGATCGCGTTGCTGCCGCCGCCGACGCAGGCGATGACGTAATCCGGATGCACGCCGTATTCTTTTAGCTGGACCTTGGTCTCGCGGCCGATGATACTCTGGAAGTCGCGCACGATCCTAGGATAGGGGTGCGGGCCGACTGCCGAGCCGATGACGTAAAAGGCGCTTTCTATCTCGTTTACCCACGCTTGGATCGCTGCCGTGGTAGCCTCTTTTAGGGTTTTTAGACCCTCTTCTACGCTCACGACTCTGGCACCTAAAAGCTGCATGCGAAATGCGTTTAGCTGTTGGCGCTCTACGTCGGTCGCGCCCATATACACGTCGCACTCAAGGCCGAGCAATGCCGCCGCAGTCGCAGTCGCCACGCCGTGCTGACCGGCGCCCGTCTCAGCTAAGACCTTCTTTTTGCCCATTTTTTTGGCTAGAAGCGCCTGGGCTAGGGCGTTGTTTATCTTGTGCGCGCCGGTGTGGTTTAGATCCTCGCGCTTGAGGTAAATTTCATGCCCGTAGTGCGAGCTAAGGCGTTTTGCGTGATATAGCGGGCTCGGGCGTCCGACGTAGTTTTTTAGTAGGTCGTCTAGCTCGGCCTCAAATTTAGCCGTTTTTGCGATGCGCTCGTAAGCGGCCTCTAGCTCGTCTAGCGCGAACATCACGGTTTCTGGCACGAACTGGCCGCCGAATTTGCCGAAATATGCTTTGGTGTTCATCGGTATCCTTTAAATTTTCGTTCTATTTTAGCATTTTAAGTTTTTATTCGGCTTATTTTGGGTGCGGTATGGCAGCGTTAGCCGGCAAGCTGGCAAAATGAGTAAATTTAAAACAAGCGATATTTTATTTAGACGAGGTGGCAAAGGCTTAAATTTGCCTTCGCCGCAAGCAAATTTAAGCCTTTATCAGCTCCAAAATTTTCTTTATTTTGTCGGCCGATTTTATACCGTTTTCATCCTCGACTTTTGAGTTTAGATCAAGCACTCGCGGGTTAAATTTGGTCGCTTCGCGCACGTTGTGCTCGCCGATACCGCCCGCCATACCGAAGTCAAATTTGACCTCCCGCAAAATCTCCCAATCAAAGCTAATGCCGTTGCCGCCGGCGTTTTGCCCCTTACAGTCAAAAAGCGGCATATTGCAAAGTGCGGTATCGACGGCGGGCAGCTTGTCTAGTACGCTGTAAACGCGCCAAACCTCTAGCTCCATCGCCTTTAAATTTGCGTACAAATTTGAGCTAATCTCTCCGTGGATCTGCGCCGCGTCAAGCGGGACAAATTCGCAGATTTCCATTATCTCGCAGTCGCTTTGCCCGGCAAAAACGCCGACGCATTTTTTCCCCGCCGCATGCGCGATACCCGCTATCTCGCGCGCCGTTTGTGCGCTCACCTGCCGTTTGCTTTTAGCAAATATCGCGCCCAAAAAATCAACGTCCAAACTCGCCACGTCGCGCGCCTCCGCAGGCGTTTTGATACCGCAAATTTTAACCAGCGTCACGCTTCGCCTCGTACGTAGTCCTCAAAATATCGACAAACTTTACCGCTTTTTATAGCATCCAGGATGACATCTTTGGCCTGCGCTGGACTGTCTGCGACGCCTGCTGCATAGAGCGCAAACATCGCGTTTAGCACGACTACGTCAAATTTCGGTCCGCTAATCTCGCCTTTTAAAATTTGCTTTAAAATTTCGGCGTTTTGCTCAGGCGTACCGCCCTCGATCTCGCTGTGAAACGCCCGTTTGAAGCCAAACTGCTCGGGCGTGATGCTGTACTCGCTGATCTGGCCGCCGCGTAGCTCTACGACGCGCGTCTCGTCACACAGGCTGATCTCATCTAGTCCGTCCTCGCCGCGAACCACCAGCGCTCGTTCGCGTCCCAGCAGCTGTAGCGTCTCGGCATATAGGCGCAAAACGGGCTTGTGATAGACGCCTACGAGCTGATTTTTGAGCGCCAAATTTGGATTTAGCAGCGGGCCTAGCACGTTAAAAACCGTGCGGATACCCAGGCGCTGACGTACTTCGCGCACCTCGCCCACTAGCGGGTGGAAAAACGGAGCGTGGAAAAAGGCTAAGTTTTTGTCGTTTAGCAGCTCGCGCTGTCGCAGGAGCGAATTTGAGCTCTTAACGCCCAAAATCTCAAGCACGTCCGAGCTGCCCGATTTGCTAGAAACGGCTTTGTTTCCGTGCTTTGCGACTTTGACGCCAAGGCTCGCTAAGATAAACGCGACGGTCGTTGAGATATTTATCGTCTTAAAGCCGTCGCCGCCCGTGCCGCAAAGATCGATCATCGGTGAGGGATCGCGGTAGGTCTGCGAGTATTTTAGGATGTTTTTGGCGAGGCCTGCTAGGCTTTGCGGATAGAGGCTTTTTTCGCTGATTAACACCAAAAGCGCTGCTAGCTGCGTGATCTCGTACTCCTTGCTCGCGATGATTTCGCAAATTTGCTCAAAGTCGCGGTCGTCCAAGCGCTCGTTTTCTTGAAGCTTGATTAGAAACGGCTTTAGCGGGCGGATTTTGGGCTCTTTGGCGACTTCGGCTGCAGGCGTGGCTTCGTAATTGATAAAATTTTCGATGATTTTTTTGCCGTACTGCGTGAAGTAACTCTCGGGGTGAAACTGTATGCCAAAAATCGGCCTGTCTCTCACGCTAAGCGCCATCACTACGCCGTCCTCGCTCACGGCCGTGCATTCTAAATTTGACGGTAGCTCGTCCACGTAAAGCGAGTGGTAGCGCATGACCTCAAATTCGTCCGGTAACCCCGTAAATAGCGGCTCTTTGCGGCTAACTTTTATGAGCGAGGTTTTGCCGTGATATGGCTTTTCTAGGCGTTTGATCTTTGCGCCGTGTACGAGCCCGATCGCCTGATGCCCGAGGCAGATACCAAGGATCGGCGCGGCGATGTCGCTTCGCAAAATCTCTAAACAAATGCCGCTATCTTGCGGGTGTTTCGGGCCCGGGCTTAGTACGATTTTGCTCGGATTTAGCCTGCGGATCTCATCTAGCGTGATCTTGTCGTTGCGCACGCAACGCACTTCTTCGGAAGTTAGCTCGCGTAGATACTGCTCTACGTTGAATACGAAACTGTCGTAGTTGTCGATCAATAAAATCAAAATTTTCTCCTTTTTTGCGGCTTGTCTTTTTGCCCTATACTTCGTTGGATTTAAATTTTACTCGGTCACTACCGACAAGGTAGCTCCCGTCGTAAAATTTAAACCCGCCTCGCCTAGAACAAAAATACTTCGCCTTAACTTTTTACGTTCAAATTTGAAGTCAAATTTGGTTAAATTTGCAAATTTTACTTACCGAGACCCGCATCTTGAAAATATCAAAATTTGAAAAACTTACTTTCTGTAAAACTGATTTTTTGGGAGAGGAAGAGGGTTCTACTTACGAAGCGTCGCCCCTTCCTCTCCCAAGCCTCTCTAACCCCACTGCACGTGAGAGGTTGCTGCACTACGTGCAGGTCAAATTTCTCAAATTTCCCTTGCGTTTTTCGCAAACACGTTTAGCACTGAGGCGCGTTTTTTACAAATTTCTTTATATTCATACTCGGGAACGCTATCTATCACGATTCCGGCTCCGGCCTGCACGAAAATTTCGGCGAAATTTTCCCCGAGCTCTCCGCTTTTTAAATTTGACTCGTTTGCGCCGTCAAGGTGCGGGTTATGCCCGCTAGCGTCAAATTTGCCGCCAAATTTACGCGCAAATATCGCGCTTCTAATCAAAATCGCCATTTGTGCGTCGCCGTTAAAGTGGAAAAATCCGATGCCGCCGCCGTATGCGTTGCGCCTATACGACTCAAGCTCGGCGATGATCTCCATGGCGCGGATTTTGGGCGTACCGCTGAGCGTGCCTGCGGGAAAGATGCTGCCGACCGCGTCAAATGCGTCTAGATCGTCCGCCTTCGCGCCGTAGACGTCGCTTACGATATGCATCACGCTTTCGTAGCGCACGATGCGCATGGCGTTTTTGACCGCGACGCTTTTTGGTTTGCTGACGCGGCCGATGTCGTTGCGAGCAAGGTCGATGAGCATTTTGTGCTCGGCTAGCTCTTTTTCGTCGCTTAGTAGTTCGCGCTCGAGCGCGGCGTCCTCCATCGCGTCCCTGCCGCGTCCGCGCGTGCCGGCTATGGGCGCGACATAGATTTTGCCCTCTTTGATCTCGCAGACTAGCTCTGGGCTAGAGCCCGCGACGTCGCCGTAGGGGGTCGGGAAGTGAAACATATAGGGGCTCGGATTTGCCTCGCTTAAGGCTCGGTAGAAATCCAAGCTATCCATATCCGAGGCTAGTTTTAGCTGCTCGCTTAGCACGACTTGAAAGACGTCGCCGCTTTTTAGGTACTCTTTGGCGCGCTCGGCGATACTCAGAAAATGCGCTTTTTCGCCCTCTAAATCGGTTAAAATTTGATATTTGCTCTGTCTTTTTGCGCGCTGTTCCTTGGCGGCCGCTTCGTCGTCTGCGCTAAATTTAACGAGAAAATCGTAATACCGCTCGCTATCGCCGTAAAAGCTGTAAATTTTGCTATTTTTATCAAAGTGCAGATAGGCGCGGGCGTTGGCGTAGAAAAAGTCCGGGAAGTCGTACTGCGAGGTGTTAAATTCGGGGATTTTTTCAAAATATTTTATCCCGCTGTAGCCCAGTACTCCAAACAGTCCCGCAAAAGGCGCATCAAATTTTTGAGCTTTAAAATAGCTCTTAAGCCCCGCAAAATCGGTTTGCTCGCTGCTTATATACTCGCAGTCGATGCCGACTATGGTCTGCGTCGTGTCCTCGGCGAGGTAGGAGTTAGCAAATCTCTCGCGGATCTTTTCGTAATAAAAAACTGGGCTCAAAAGTAGCATAAAATATCCTTTAATGAGCGTAGATTATATAAAAATTAAGCTTAATTTTCATTTGACGGCGGCGTCAAAAAGCTCGCGCTCTAGCCTTTGCGCCGCGTCTAGAGCGGGGCAGTCCGAGGCGCCGTATCTGGCCGCGACGCTTTTTATATCCTCAAAGCTCACGACCGTTTTGCCCTCTCTTTTTTGAAATAAAAACTTAAACGGAAGCTCTAGCGCTAGGCGCGGTTCGCATTCTATTAAGGGCGCAAGTACGCCCGGAGCGCCGAAAATCACCGTGACCGACGGCGTCAAATTTACTCCCGTTTGCGCGGCGAAAACGTGATGAGGTACTACGGCAAATTCGCTAATATCCTTCATATCAAGCAGTCTTTGAAATCTCTTAACCGCGCCTTCTAGCTCTAGCTCGCTTTGGCCTGCCGTGACGCCGGCAAAGGCCAAATTTAATCCCGCAAAAATCATCAGAAACAATCTTTTCAATAATTTTCCTTTTTTAAAATTTAAAATTAATTTTACCCAAAAACGGCTAAAATCGGATTTTACTTTAAGGCGAGATTATGGAAATTTTATTGGTTGCGTCGATCGGATACGTGTGTTTGGGGCTATTTGTCGGCTTTTTGTCCGGATTTTTGGGCATAGGAGGCGGCGCGGTGGCCGTGCCGATACTCGTATTTTTGGGCTTTGACGTCAAATACGCAATCGGCGTGAGCGTCCTGCAGATGGTGTTTAGCTCCGTTTACGGCTCGCTTTTAAATATAAAAAACAAAAACGTCGATCTAAAGCCTGCTTTGGTGCTAGGTATCGGCGGCTTTTGCGGGGCTAGTGCTAGCGGCTTTATCGTGGCGAGCGTTCCGTCGAAATTTTTGCTGCTTACGCTTATCTGCATTCAAATTTTTAACGTTATTAAACTGTTTTTTAAAAATCCGGAGCCAAAAGGCGCGCAAAACCCATCTCTCGTTCCGCTGTTTTTCGTCGGGCTTTTCGTCGGCGCGGTGGCTATCAGCGTAGGTATCGGCGGCTCTGTCATCATCATGCCGGTTTTGATAAATTTTCTCAACTATGATATAAAAAAGGCCGTCAGCACTGGACTATTTTTCGTGATATTTTCGTCGATTTCGGGCTTTATCAGCTTGGCCTCGCAGGGGCTCGTGCAGTACGAGGTCGGCGTTTTGGTCGGTATCGGCTCACTTATAAGCGTGAGATTTGGTGTGGCTTTGGCGCAAAAGATCGACCGCACCGTCCAAAAAAGATGTTTGCTTGCGCTCATCTCTACGACGCTAATTATAATGATAAATAAGCTTTTTGCTTAAAATTTGAGTTTATAGATTTAAAACAATACGATTAAATTTGCGATAAATAAGGGAGTGGGGCAAATTTGCCCCGCCCGTCTTCAAGAAAAATCAGAAATTTTCTAAAAATCCGCCGTCGCTTAGTTTTAGCTCGAGATCCTTTACGTAGTCTTCGGCTGCTTTTTGGTATTCGTTTTTGCTGGCGGTTTTTATTGCGCCGTTTTTGCCGGTAAACTCAAGGTTTCTCTCTCTTGCAAAATTTGCCGTCTGTTTTACGATATTTTCAAACGAGTTTTCGCCGTTAAATTTAAGTGCGATAAAGGCATCAAACGGCGAAAAATTCGCGGGCACGTTTAACTCGTCGGCAAATTTTATGACAGGTTCGTCTGCGGCACTAAAATACTCAAAATATCCGCGTACTCGCTCTTTTAGGCGACTCTTGCCAACTTCATAAGTAATTTTCGGACGCTCGTAAGTCGTTAGCTTCGCACAGTCTGCGGCTAAAATCTCCATAAAACCGAAATATGCCGATTTTACGGCGTTTTCGTCGTCTTTTAAGAGTGCTGCGACATCGGCAAAATTTACGCTTGCCGGATATACGTCGGTAAAGACTTGATAAAGCCAGTCGTATTCAGGTTTCATTAAGACGTTGCTAATATTTTTGTAGCGGTCTTTTTCTTTGTTAAAGCCTGCTGAGATATGTAGCTTGCAAAGTTCGTCGGCGCCGATATTTACGTTAAGGTCGTTTGGAATAAGCTCTTTGTGTACTATCATACTGCGTCTAAAAACCTTGTTTGTTAAAAAGTCGAGCGTCTGTTCTTTTTCTATGCGCGAGCTAAAATTTGCGTCTATATACGAGTCAAATTCTTCTATTCCTAAATTTGACTGAAAAACGTCCTCAAGCCCGACTTCGGCGAGATAAGTTAGGTTGTTTTTTTCTAAATTTTCCGCAAAATCTTTAAAATAAATCGGATAGTTAAAAACTTCTAAATATTCGTGAGCGATATAAGAATCGTTTGTTGAGAGTATATGGTCGATGTGGAATTTTAGGCTATCATAATTTACGAAAATCTGGCTTACGTTGCCATCTTTTTGGCAAAATTTAGCGTATTCTCCCAGTACCTTTAAAAGCTCTCTAGCTTTGGCTACTTTTGCGGCTTCTCCTTTTATACCCTTGGTGCCAAACATTAAAAAATCTCTGATCGTATCCTTGATCTTCCAGCCCGGATAGACGTTGTAGCTCACGTACGCCACGCCGTTTGGGCTCAAAAATTGCTTGATGGTTTTTAGGATCGCGTCCTTTACGACGCCAGGCACCCAGCTATAAACGCCGTGGCAGATGATATAGTCGAATTTACCGTAATCTCTCACGTCCGCATCCGTAAAATCGCAGATATCTTTTGCCCTAAATTCGATATTATCCACGCGCATTTGCTTGGCTAGCTCTTTGGCTTTATTTATCTGCACTTCGCTTAGATCTATGCCTAGCACCTTTGCCTGCGGGTTTGCGATAGCAAAAGGAAATAAATTTCCGCCGTAGCTGCAACCTATTTCCAGCACTTTAGCCGTTTTTGACGGCGACGGCGTTAGCGACAAAAAAGAAGCTAAAGCCTCAAGGCGCGCTGGAGAAGTCTCCGCGAAAGCGGCTGAAATATACGGAAGCTCGTCGTAGGATTTTTGGATGTCGTTCATTTTTAGAGCCTTGGGTTAAAATATTTTTACGATGATACAGCAACGCCTATTAAATGCGGGTAAATTTAGGCAGTTAAGGCCGCCTAAATTTACTTAAAATTTAAGTCCGAAAACTGCCGAAGCGATAAAGACGACAGTTGCCGTGATGAGAAAAATGCCGATGATATTTAGCCAGATTCCGGCCTTTATCATAGAGCTGATTTTTACGTAGCCAGAGCCGTATGCGATGGCGTTTGGCGGCGTGGCGACGGGCAGCATAAATGCAAACGTAGCCGCCATAGCGACCGGGATCGTAAATAGCATCACGTTTGCGCCGGTATAGCCAAGCCCCGCGCTAACGCCTGCGATGACTGGCAAAAAGGCCGCTGCGGTGGCGGTGTTTGACGTGATCTCGGTTAGGAAAATGACGAGCGTTACGACGGCCATGATGATCGCCGAGGTAGGCAGCGCGCCGAGAGCAGAGACCTGATGACCGATCCAAAGCGACAGTCCGCTGCTGCTAAACTGCGCTGAGAGCGATAGTCCGCCACCAAAGAGTATGAGGATATCCCACGGCAGCTTTTTGGCGCTATCCCAGTCGATGAGGCGTTCGCCGCTTTTGTTTGCAGGTACGATAAAGAGCAAAATCGCCGTACTCATCGCGATTATCGCATCAAGGCTGGCGATTTTTATATCAAAGGACTTTAGGATAAAACCCAGCGATATCCAGCATGCAGCTGCTGCTACGAAGATGACTCCGACTAGCTTTTCTGGGGTGGTTATGGGTCCTAGTTTATCTAGCTCGTCTTGGATAACTTTTTTGCCGTTTGGTATCTCGCCGATTTCAGGCTTAAAGAGTACGTAAGTGAGCAAAAACCAACACGCCGCGAGCATAACGACGCTAAGCGGCACGCCGACTAGCATCCACTCAAAAAAGCCGATCTCGATGCTAAATTCGTTTTTCATGTATGCGACCAGAAGGGCGTTTGGCGGAGTACCGATGATGGTGCCCACTGAGCCTATCGAGGCGGCGTAGGCGATGCCTAGCATCAGCGAGATACCGAAATTTGAGCTAAAAGTGCTCGTTTTTTCTTTTATCTCTTTTGCGATGTCGCGACCTTTGTGAAATACCGTATTCATAAAGCCGCCTTGCACGCCTTTTCGCGAAATTTCGTCCAAATTTGCCACGTCCTCGATCGCCGTAAACGTCCATTTTTGAGTCGTTAGGCGTCCGACTAGGTGAAGCACGCTTAGGCCCACGGGCAGCATCATTATAGCGGTTGCGGTGTTGCTCACCCACATGGATAAAAATCCCGTCGCCACCATAAACCCCGCCACCAGCCGTCTCGGGCTCGTACCTACTAAAAGCACGATACCAAGGGCGATTCTGGTGTGTAGATTCCACCTTTGCATAGCAAGGGCTAGCACGAAGCCACCCATAAAAAGATATATCGTGTCCGAAGCATACGGCGCCGCGACAACCTTAAACGCATCGACGCCAAGTACCGGAAAGGCAACCATCGGCACCAGGGCGGTTGCGGGTAGGGCGATGGCCTCGGTCATCCACCACGCCGCCATCAGCGCGGCTACCGCGGCAACGACGGGCATGGCTTCTACGTGCAGCTTTTTGCCCTTGGCCGCAGCTAGAGCGATATCTCCTGCGTTTGCGGGGAAGATTTTGTAAACCCAAATCGCTAGAAAAACGCCTAGCACCAGCCCGATGAGTTCGACTCGGTTTGTTCTTCTGTCTATAGGAATGTTTGGATTTGCCATGATAACTCCTATGCTTGGGATAATTTATAATACATCCAAAAAGCTTATAGCTTAAAAAATTCTTTTACTTTAAAATTGATTTTTACTAAAGTGTTGATAAAAGTAACAGGGATTTTAGTTAAAGCGATTTTGGGTATAATTACGGGTTAAAAATTTAAAATCACGGAAGCGAAAATGAACGCAAACGACACCATAAAAATCACGGGCGCGCGCGAGCACAACCTAAAAAATTTAAATCTTGAAATTCCGAAAAACAAGCTCGTAGTTTTCACCGGACTTAGCGGCAGCGGCAAAAGCACGCTAGCCTTTGACACGCTTTATGCCGAGGGGCAGCGCAGGTATATGGAGAGCCTCAGCAGCTACGCTAGGCAGTTTTTAGACCGCGTAGGCAAGCCCGACGTCGATAAGATCGAGGGTCTCACGCCCGCTATCGCGATAGATCAAAAAACCACGTCCAAAAATCCGCGCTCGACCGTGGGCACGATAACGGAAATTTACGACTACCTGCGCCTTCTATACGCAAGGGTCGGTATCCAGCACTGCCACAAATGCGGCAAACCGATCTCTAAAATGTCGGCTAGCGACATCATAAACGAGATCCAAAAGCTGCCCGAGGGCGCCAAAGTCGTCATCTACGCTCCGCTCGTGCGCGAAAAAAAGGGCACGTGGGCGGATTTGATCGAAAATTTACGCGGCAAAGGCTACGTGCGCGCCCAGATAGACGGCGTGCAGGTGCGCTTAGACGAGGAGGTCGAGCTAGCTAAAACCAAAAAGCACACGATAAAGCTCATCGTAGACCGTATCGTGATAGACGCGGATAACGCGCAGCGCCTAGCCCAGGACGTAGAAAAAGCGCTGAATGAAAGCTACGGCGAGGTCGAGATCGAGATCGCAAACGCCGAAGAACTCGGGCTAAAAGAGAGCTTCATCCACTACAGCGAGCACTCGGCGTGCTTTGATTGTAAAATTTCATTTACGCCGCTCGAGCCGCTTAGCTTTAGCTTTAACTCTCCAAAAGGCGCGTGCGAGAGGTGTGATGGTCTTGGCATCAGATATAGCCTAGATCTAACCAAAGTGATCGACGAAGAAAAAAGCATCGAAGGCGGCGCGATAAAGCTGCTTTACGGCTACAATATGAGCTATTATTATAAATTTTTGCTAGCTTTTTGCGAGCAAAACGGCATCGACGTAAAGCGCCCCTACTGCGAGCTTAGCGAGGATGAAAAGCGCCTCGTGCTCTACGGAAACGTAAAAGAGGTCGAGTTTTTCTGGAAGCGAAACAAGCTACTGCGCAAATTTGAAGGCGCGCTAAAAATCACTCACGGGCTTCTAAAAGACTACAAGGACTTCGACGAATACATGAGCGAGAAGATCTGCGACGACTGCGGCGGACACAGGCTAAAGCCTCAAAGCCTAGCCGTCAAGGTCGCAGGCCGCGGTATCGGCGAAATTTTAGACATGAGTATCGAAAACTGCACCGCGTTTTTTTCGGACGAGTCAAATTTTAGCTACCTTAGCGAATACGATAAAACGATAGCAAAGCCGATATTTAAGGAGATAAACGAGAGGCTGTTTTTCCTCTACGACGTGGGGCTGGGGTATCTCTCGCTCGGACGCGACGCGCGTACGATTAGCGGCGGCGAAGCGCAGCGTATCAGGATCGCTAGCCAGATCGGATCGGGTCTTAGCGGCGTGATGTACGTGCTAGACGAGCCTAGCATCGGTCTGCACGAGCGCGATACGCTAAAGCTCATCAAAACCCTGCGAAATTTGCAAGCCAAAGGCAACTCCGTGATCGTAGTCGAGCATGATAAAAAGACGATCGAGGAGGCCGACTACATCGTGGATATCGGGCCTGGAGCGGGGAAATTCGGCGGGCAGATAGTTTTTGCCGGCGACGTGAAAAGCCTGCTTGACTCAAGTACGCAAACCGCGCTTTACATAAACGGCGAAAAGGAAATCGACTACCGAAAAGACCGAAAAATCGACACTTGGCTTGAAATCTCAAACGTAAATATCAACAACATATCAAATTTAAGCGCGCGCTTTCCGCTGCGAAATTTAGTCGGTATCACGGGGGTTTCTGGTTCGGGTAAAAGCTCGCTCGTTCTGCAAACCCTGCTGCCTGAAGCCCAGGAGCAGCTAAACCGCGCCAAAAAGGTAAAAAAGGTCGCGGGAGTAAATTTGAGCGGACTAGAAAATCTAGACAAAGTGATCTACCTCGATCAAAGCCCTATCGGCCGCACTCCGCGCTCAAATCCGGCCACCTACACGGGCGTGATGGACGAGATCAGAGGGCTTTTTGCGCAGACCAAAGAAGCCAAACTGCGAGGTTACAAGATCGGCAGGTTTAGCTTTAACGTCAAGGGCGGACGCTGCGAAAAGTGCCAAGGCGAGGGCGAGATAACGATCGAGATGCACTTTTTGCCCGACGTAAACGTCGTTTGCGACTCATGCGGCGGCACTCGTTACAACGCGCAGACGCTAGAAATCCTCTACAAAGGCAAAAGTATCGCCGACGTGCTAAATATGAGCATCGACGAGGCGGTGGAGTTTTTTAAATCCGTGCCCAAAATCGCTAGCAAACTAACGACGCTGCAAGACGTCGGCCTAGGCTACATCACGCTGGGACAAAACGCCGTGACGCTAAGCGGCGGCGAGGCGCAGCGCGTAAAACTGGCAAAGGAGCTCAGTCGCTCGGATACTGGAAATACGCTCTATATCCTTGATGAGCCGACTACGGGGCTGCATTTTGCCGACGTCGATAGGCTCGTGCGCGTGTTGCACCATCTCGTAGATCTTGGCAACTCGGTCTTTGTCATCGAGCACAACATGGACGTCATCAAAAACTGCGACTACATCGTCGATATGGGGCCAGAAGGCGGCGCTAAGGGTGGTAAAATCATCGCGCAGGGCAGCGTAAAAGAGGTCGCTAAAAATCACGCAAAAACAGGCAGCTACACGGGTAAATTTTTAGCCGAGGAGCTGGAAAATATGAAAAACGCGGCAAAAAAGGCGAAGAAAAAATAAACGGCGAAGCAGATCGGTAAAATTTATAAAGCTATGTCGGCGTAAATTTACGCGAGGCTTGCCGCGTTAAATTTGAAGGAGCAAAAATGGACGCAAAACTCTATCTAAACAAAGCCGTTATGCAGCTATCAAGGGGACTTGAGGAGGGCGGCGTACAGAGCCTAAAGGATGCGCTCGGAAGCGAGGGCGACGAGGCGAGCAAGGTGCAAGCTAGCGTGATTTTAGGCGAATATTTCGTGATGAAAGGCGAATTTACGCAGGCCAGACAGCACCTCGAAGCCGTAGTCGAAAACTCTAGCGAGCTAGAAGAGGAATACGACGACTTACTAAACGATGAAATCTACAAAGCCGATTTGCTCCTAGATATGATCGATCGCTTCGGCTTTTTAGCGAAGTGAGGCGACGTAGCAGGCAAATTTGCGATATAAATTTTACGGTTTGCGGGCTTAGCCGCGCCAAATTTAGCCCGCAAAACGGCTGTAAATTTAATGAAAGGCAAAAATGAGGCTTTGGACGATAAGCTTTAAATATCTTGACGCAAAGGGGCTAGTAGCGCTTTGGCGCGAGGCGCTGCTGGCTAAAAACGTGCTGGCCGGGCTTACTAAAGGCTACAAAAATCACCCGCAGCTTGACCGCTTTTACGCGCACGAAAACGCGTGTGAAGCGATAAATGCGTATCTGGCGGAGGTTTACGCGCAGGCCTGCGCTCGCGGATATAAATTTGACGCGGCAAAAGTTGGCGAATTTGACGAGCGAAATTTAGCCAAGATAGCCGTCACTAGCGGGCAGATAGAGTATGAATTCGCCTTTTTGCAAGAGAAGCTAAAATCGCGCGACGTCAAGGCTTACGAGCGAAATTTGAGCGTAAAAAATATAGAAATCGCCAGCACTTTTAAAGAGGTCGAGGGCGGGATAGAGCCGTGGGAAAAGGTGAAAATTTAGTGCTGTATCGCACGTAAATTTTGGCTTGCTTGCGCAAATTTGATTAAAACGCCAAAATACGTTGCGTCGATTTTGCCGTAAATTACGGCAAATTTCGAGCGTTAAATTTGGGTATTTAAACGCCGTAAAATAGCGCAAATTTGGCACTAGGCCGGTACGCGGCTTTAGGCGAGTAAATTTGATTTTGCGTTTCGGCGATGTATGGACGGTAAGATAAAAATCTCGCATGAATAGCGTTGCTATAAAATTTACGAGCTAGCGCGGGCGTTTGTTAAATTTAGCGTTTTAAATTTGACGGCAAATTTAAAGGACGAAATAGCCAAATTTAAAAAGGCGAGCCCGGCGTTATTTCCGCCAAATTCGCCTTTGTTTTTCAAAAAAACTTCGCCTACCGATCAAATTTTGCGCTCAAATTTGACGGATCATAGCTCGTTTTACTCCACTCTCATATGCTCGGCGGCAGGCACTTTAGGCAGTCCTGGCATCAGCATAGTCGATCCGCTAACCGCCACGATAAAGCCCGCTCCGCCCCTGATCTCAAGCGCGCTAACCTCGAAGCTAAAGCCCTTCGGCCGTCCTAGTAGCTTAGCATCCGAGCTAAAGCTATACTGCGTCTTTGCGACGCAAACGGGCATACTCTCAAAGCCTAGGCGCGAAATCTCGGCCAGATCCTCCTGCGCGCGCGGGCTAAAGACGACGTCTTTGGCGCCGTAAATTTTAGTCGCGATCTTTTCGATCTTGGTTTTGACGGGGTCGGCGGGGTCGTAGGTAAAGTTTATCTCGCGAGCCGGTTTTTCGCAGATTTGCGCGACTTTTTTGGCTAGATCCTCCGTGCCCGCACTTCCCTTTAAAAAGCCCTCGCACACGCTAAACTCAGCCCCCGACTCCTCGCAAAGAGCGCGCACGTGAGCGATCTCGTCGTCCGTGTCCGAGGCGAATTTATTTAGCGCGACGATGACGTTTTGGTTAAAGTTTTTGAGATTTTCTATATGGGCTTTTAGGTTTTCGCCGCCTAGCTTTAGCGCGTCTAAATTTGGCTGCGAGATGCCGTCTTTGTCGCATCCGCCGTTATATTTTAGCGAGCGGATGGTGCTTACTAGCACGACGCATTTTGGCGCGAGACCTGCGGTGCGGCACTTGATATCTAGGAATTTTTGCGCTCCAAGCTCTGCGCCAAAACCCGCCTCGGTTACGACGTAGCCCGCTAAATTTAGCGCCGTTTTGGTCGCGATCACGCTGTTGCAGCCGTGCGCGATGTTTGCAAACGGTCCGCCGTGGATGAGTACTGGCGTGCCCTCGAGCGTCTGCACGAGGTTTGGTTTTATCGCCTCTTTTAGCAGTACGCAGACGGCATCCGCGCAGTTTAGGGATTTTGCGCGCACGAGGCCGCCCTCTTTATCGTAGGCGACGACGATGTTTTCGACGCGCTCTTTTAGATTTTTTAGGTCGGTCGCGAGGCACAGGATCGCCATAATTTCGCTAGCGGCAGTGATGACGAATCCGTCTTTTCGTGTAAATTTATTGCTTTTTTCAAGGCCGATCTCGATCTCTCTTAGCGAGCGGTCGTTCATATCCATGCAGCGTTTGAAAACGACGCGCGCAGGGTCGATATTTAGGGCGTTGCCGTGGTGGATGTGGTTATCTAGCATCGCAGCGATGAGGTTATTTGCCGAGGTAATAGCGTGAAAGTCGCCGTTAAAGTGCAGGTTGATATCCTCGCTCGGCGTCACCTGCGAGTAGCCGCCGCCCGTCGCTCCGCCCTTTATACCGAAAACCGGCCCCAGGCTCGGCTCTCTAAGCGCGGCGCACACGCGTTTGCCGATACGCGCTAAGCCGTCTGATAGCCCGACGGTCACGGTCGTTTTGCCCTCGCCGTACGGCGTCGGATTGGTCGCGGTAACTAGGATGAGGTTTGCGCCCGTCGCGCTGCCTAGTCGGGGCTCGATCTTGGCTTTTAGCTTGCCGAAGGTATCCAGCGCCTCCTCGCCTAGTCCCAGTTTTGCGCCGATTTTTACGATATTTTGCGGCTTTGCGCTTGCTTCTATTTCTCTGTCGCTTAGCATCGTCTTTCCTTAAAAATTTGATTTAAAATGATTTTGTAATTTTACCTCGCAAATGCGAAAAATCTCATTAAATTTTGGCCGCCGGTAATCAAATTTGGGCTAAATTTGAAACTAAATTTGACAAAGGATCGCTATGAAGGCGGTAAACGTTTTGCTTTTTGACGGATTTACCGCGATGGATGCGCTGGGGCCTGCCGAGGCGCCTGTCCCCTGCGCTAGAAGGGCGAGCGAAAATATTGCGAGATAGAGTATTTGGGTTGCTGGCGGGCTCGCGGGCAGTAGTACGAGCGCTAAAATTTGGACGCAAAAGCTAGATGAGATGGCTAAATTTGACCCGTTGCTCGTGCCGGGCGGTTTGGCAGCGAGACAGCTCGCGCTGGAGGGCGAGTTTATCACTATTTTGGGCGAGCTAGCGCGCAGACACGAGTACGTGATCACGGCGTATACGGGCTCGGTTTTACTAGCTAAAACAGGGTTTTTGGGCGGCATGGAGGCCACGAGTAACAAGCTATCGTGGCAGTGGGTGACCTCGGAGGCCCTGAATGTGCGCTGGATACGCGCGGCCAGGTGGTGCGTTAGCGAGAAATTTTACACTAGCTCGGGCGTGAGCGCTGGTATCGACGCGGCTCTGGGTTTTATCGCCGATATGCACGGACGGGACGAGGCGCAGCGTATCGCTTGGGCGATGGAATACGTCTGGAATAGCGACAAAAACGCGGAGTTGTTTTAAATTTTAGTTTGCTGCGGTTGCTAAAATTGGACCGCTAAATTTAAGCCGAGTCAAATTTACCGTGCCGCACGCCAAAATCGTAATTTTTAAAACAAACGGCTCGTATCTTGACTCGCGCTACCACAGTTTTAGGCAGACTTGCCCTATTATGACGGCGATAGGAGCTCCGTTTATGTCGTAAGTGTTGCTTGAGTTCGAGCCAAAATCGGGCTTAACTACGTTGCCTTGTATCACCCAAGTGTTGCTTGAGTTTGCGCCGTATTTGGGTTTTATTTTTTTGCCGTCAAACTCAAAGGTGTTAGAGGAGTTGGCTCCTGTTTTGGGCTTTAGCACGCCGCCGTCAAATTCAAAGGTATTGTGCGTGGTTGCGCCGTATTTTGGCTTTAGTTCGTTGCCCTCGTATACCAAAGCGCCGTTGCCCGCAGACCTTCCGTCCCAGTTGATTTTTGGCATTTCATCCTCCTAAAACGAGATATAAGTAATTATTTTCCGCGGCTTGCTTCTTTTGCCTTTATAGCTTCGTAAATTTCATCCGCGTTCGTCAAATTTGCGTCCAAAAACTCCTGCGCCTTTTTGAGCGTGCGCGCGCCCATGATGCCGTCGGCCTTGACGCCGATAGCCTTTTGCACGTATAAAATTTTATCTTTTTGCGTCATCTGCGGCGCGGTTTTGGCGGCGTCGGTGGAGTTTGCTTCGCGCGCCGTCTCGTTTGAGCCGTCAAATTTAGCCGTTATCTCGCGAAATTTGGCCTCCAGGCCGCGCGATGCCTCAAAGCGCTCGTCAAGCTGCATAAGAGTCGGAGCGTAGCCAAAACTCGATATCGCGCCGTAGATCGCGCCGAGGGCTCCAAATCCAGCTAAAATTTTAAAAAACAGCGAAAAAGCCTCTTTGTTTCGCATGCTTTGGCGGTACTCTTTAGGCACGGCACTACGGCGAATCAACGTAACCAGCGCGCTAAGCGGCGCTAAGACGCACCAAGCAACGCCAGCGCAAATAGCCAAAAATATAAGCGTATAAATAGGCGTCATGATGTAGCGGTCGGCTAAATTTTCGCCTAAAAATCCAGCCGTAAAAACTAGCGCAATCAGCCAAAACGCCGAGCCCAGCCCAAACCAAACCGCAGGCGAGTAAACGGGGGAGATTTTATTTAGGCATTTTTTCATCGTTTCGCCCAGTTTGCTCGCCGCGCCTCTTGAGACGTAGCCGTCGCAGGCCTCTATCACGGCGTTTGCGGCCTCGTTTTGCGCGTCATCCGTCTTAGCGATACGCTTTAGCGCGGAGTCTAGGGCGGGCTGCGAGCAGTAGCGCGTGAAAAATTTAAACGCCTCTCGCCTAGTTATCTTGCCGTCGGCGTCAATCTTTTCTAGCATCAATATCTCGTCCACGAAAAGATCGTCGAAAAAGGGCGGGCGGATAAAGGCGTAGGGCGGGTTGCTAAAGCCCACCGCCTCGTACTCCTTGCCTAGCAGGATAAAATTTAGCCTCGTTATCGCGCTAGAACCCACGTAAGAAAACAGGTGCGAGCTCTCGTCGCCGCTCTCTTCGTCTTGATAAAACGGTATCGTTTGCGAGATAAATTTGCAACTGCGAGCGCATAAAAAGTCCAAGAGCTCGTCGGCGTATGCGCGCGATTTTATGCGTAAATTTACGCCGGGTTTCGCGTAGGCGCCGATGTTTGCTACCGTGGTAAAGTATCCGTGTCCGCTACACTGGGCGCACTGCACGTAGCCGGACCCGCCGCATCCGCCGCACCTAACCGTGCCAGATCCCGAGCAGCCGTAGCAGGTACTTGAGCCGCTGCCGCCGCATGACGAACAGCTCTCGTAGCGATACGTTACGTAGGTGCTGCCGTCTGAGTTGTACTGCGTGTGAGGGCGATTTACGCCGCCGCTGCCGCCGCACGTGGAGCAGCTTTGTCGTCCGCGTCCGCCGCAGCTGGAGCAGGTTTTTTTACCGCGTCCGCCGCACTCGCCGCAGCGAGTCTGCCCGTCGCCGCCGCAGTTGTCGCAGCGTTCGCTCATGCTAAAGGGCTTAAAGTCGTAATACCTAACCGCGCCGCCTGATTTTGCGACGGCCTCGTTTGCGTCTTGGCGCAGCTCGGCGAGTAAAATCTCGTGCAAATCGGCGCTATCTCTAGCCTGCAGCAAGCACTCTCTGGCGTGATTTTCGTAGCCGCGCGTATCGTCGCCGAAATGTATCTGCTCCTTTGCGCCGCCTGCTATTTTGCTCTCTTCGCGTTTGCCGTAAAACTCCCATGTCACGGTCGCCGTCGCTTCAAAATCAAAAATTTCGTGCGAAATTTCTACCAAATCCTCAGGCTTAGCTTGGTTGCCACTTACTAGATTGCGCAGTCCTTTTAAAAACGGCTCGTGTAAATTTAACTCGTCAAATTCGCTCATTTTAAATCCTAAATTTGATTTTACGCGTCTAGTCCCGCGCGCTTTTTTATCTCGCTTAAAAACTCCGCTCCGCCGTCGCCAAAAGCCTCGCGCGGTACGGCGTAAAACATGGAATTTGCGATGATAACGACGAGGAAATTACCGACGTAGCGGGCGTTGCTGATGATGTTATAAAAATATCTGCCCTCGCCGAATTTGCTTTTTTGCATGAAAAACTCATCCTCTAAGATTACGCTTTTTTGCCCGAATTCGCCGTAGTTTGCTTTATTTATCAGCGCGCGAATCAGTAGCCAAGGCCGCAGCCCAGTAGCGTAAAGCACCGTCAAAAACGCGCCTATCCACGCAAGATAGGGCAAGATCGCCGCGCTTTCATAGCCGTAATCTTCAAGCAAGCAGTCAAGGTCGTTGATGTAAAATTTGACGCACAAAAGCGTGATAAAAATCATCCCGATAACAATCGCCGCAAAGTCGCAAAGGCTGATATAGCGCATAAATTTATCGCCTTTATAAACGATTTTAGCGACCTCGCGCGCCGTCTTTTTATACTCGGCGTTAGGTTTTAGCTCAAAGTCGGCTTTTAAATTTGACATTTACTTCCTTTAAATTTTGATGAGATATTATCAAATTTGGCCTAAATTTACGCTATTTTTAAAAACCGCCGCTAAAACGATAATTAAGCCCAAATTTAGTAAAATCACCGCTAAGACGCGAGGTCGCGTAATACGTTTAAAGGCAAATCATGCAAAACTCAACCGCGTAAATTCCGCTAAATTTAAACCAAATCAACCACCAAATTTAAATTTAAGGCAGAATCATGAAAAGACGAGATTTTCTAAAACTAGGCGCTCTCGCGGCGACATCGGCGCAGGCGAAGCAATTTAACGCGCTAGCACAGGCGATATTTGACGAGCAGATGGGGCTTTGCGCGAATAAATTCGGCGCGTTTTACGTCCAAACCATCGGCGGCAGGGTCGTTGGCACCGAGCCCTTTGAGGGCGACGCGATGCCGACGGTGCTAAATAACGCTCTAAGCGATCACATCCAAAACGAAACGCGCGTGAAATACCCATACGTGCGCAAAAGCTTCTTAGCTGATCCCTCAAATCCAAAGCCGGAGCTTCGCGGCAAGGAGCCCTTCGTGCGCGTTAGCTGGGACGAGGCGATAAAGCTAAGCGCTAAAATTTTAAAAGAAAACTTCGACAAATACGGCTCGGAGGCCATTTACGGGCAGCTTTATCAGTGGGGTAGCCTAGGCAAGCTCGGCCACTCGCAGCGCACCGCAAAGCGCATGCTAAACGCGCTAGGAGGCTACGTGAGCGAGCTTGGCGGCTACTCTTACGGCGCGGCGACGGCGTTTTTGCCTCATGTGACGGGCTCTATCGACCCGACGCATAATCCTACGCGCTGGGAGGGCGTGATAAAGGAGGCCAAAACGATCGTATTTTGGGGCACGAATCCCGTCGTCTCAAACAAGATCGCCACCTCTGTGCCGATGCACAACTCCTACGCCTACTACGAGATTATGAAGGATAAATTTAAAAAAGGCGAGATGAAAATTTACAGCATAGACGTTTACCGCAACGAAACGGCGGAGTATTTCGGCGCGCACTATCTCGCCGTGCGCCCATGCACCGATACGGCGATGCTGATCGGGCTTTGCGAATATCTTTACGAAAACGGGCTTTACGACAAAGAATTTATTGAGCATTACACGGTCGGGTTTGATAAATTTAAAGAGTATTTTACGGGTGCGAAGGACGGCGTGAAAAAGGATCTTGCGTGGGCGAGTAAAATTTGCGGCGTGAGCGAAAAGGAGCTAAAAAGCCTAGCCGACACGCTAGCCAAAAAAGACACGCTTATAGTCACGGGCTACGCGATACAGCGACAGCACCACGGCGAGATGGCGTACTGGGCGCTCATCGCGCTAGCTGCGATGCTAGGCGACATCGGCAAGACGGGGCGCGGCTACGTGATGAACGATCAGATGCATAAAAACGCCGATATTAGTTTCATCGCGCCAAAGCTTCAGGCCTTTAATCCCGCTGTAAACGAAAAATACATCGCCCCGCAGGGCAAGCTAGCCAAGGCCAAATACCACGAGATACCAAACAGCAGGCTCATAGACGCGATCATGGAGCCGGGCAAGCAGATCGAGCGCAACGGCAAGAAATACGTCATGCCGCACATCCGCGTGATGTTTAACGCCAACGGCTCGACCTTTACCCGCCACCCCGACACCAACCGCGCGGTCGAGGCTATGCGCAAGATCGAAGCGATCATCACCACAGAGCCCTTTTGGACGAGTACGGCAAGACTCAGCGACATCGTGCTGCCGTCTGCTCTTGAGTGCGAGCGCACGGATATAGAGTTCGCAAACTCGACTAGCGAGTACCTTTTTGCGATTAAGCCGCTAGTAAAGCCCGCGGGCGAGAGCAAGAGCGACTTTGAGATCGCGCGGCTCATCTGCGCGCAGTGGGGCGAGGGGTACGAGCAGGCCTTTAGCGAGGGTAAAACGGAGCTTGAGTGGGTGCGCGAGATCTACGAAAACGCCGCTAAGCAAGCCGAAGGCATGGGTATAGCGATGCCGAAATTTGAGGAGTTTTGGCAAAAGGGCTATGTCAAATTTGATAAGATCGACGAGAAAAAACGGTACTTCACAAACTACGCGGACTTCCGCGCCGATCCCGAGAAAAACGCGTTAAAAACCCCGTCGGGCAAGATCGAGCTCTACTCCGAAACGGTCGAAAAGCTAGGTTACGGCGACTGCCCGCCGCACGCGACGTGGATGGAGCCTTTTGAGTGGCTGGGCGGCGACGTGAGCAAGTATCCTATCGCCATCAGCGGTGCGCACTCTAAATTTAGGCTCCACTCGCAGCTAAACAGCTCACTCATCCGCAACTACGCTGAGATCGCGAACCGCGAACCAGCACTTATTAGTCCCGCCACGGCAAAGGCGCGCGGCATCAAAACGGGCGACGTAGTAAGGATCTATAACGACCGAGGCGAGATCCTCTGCGGCGCGCTGGTAAGCGAGCGAGCGCAAGATAACGTCGTGATCGTGAGCGAGGGCGCATGGTACGATCCGGCCGTCTGGGGCGAGCGCAGCCTATGCAAGCACGGCAACATAAACGTGCTAACCAAGGACGTACCGAGCTCGCAGCTCTCGCAAAGCAACACCGCGCACACGAGCATGGTGCAGATCGAGAAATTTAAAGGCGAACTGCCGAGCGTAACGGCGTTTGATAGGCCTGCGACGATAGAGGCTTAGGCTTTTACGGTTTAAATTTGAGCGGTAAGCTAGCCGCTCAAATTTGACGACTTTTTAAATTTATCCGCTTAAATTTAGCGTCAAATTTAACTCAAATTTGATCGCTTCAGCGCTTACTCCAAGACGCTAAATTTAAATTTGCTTTCAAATCAGCCGTTTTTTTGCCTAAAATTTGTAAAATTAGCCCAAAAAAAGGATAAAAAATGAGCCAAAAAACGCTAACGATCATCGACACTTTCGGATTTTTTTTCAGACTTTACTACGCGATGAGCGGATTAAAAAACCGCGAAGGCAAGCCAAGCGGCATGGTGAGCGGCTTTGCTAGCTTTATCATGAATTTACGCCAGGAATTTGCCAGCGACTATATCATCTTCGCGCTAGATAGCAAGGGCAAAACGCTCCGCCACGAGATCCTAGGCGATTATAAAGCCAACCGCTCCGAGCCGCCCGCCGCGCTAAAAGAGCAGTTGCCGGTGTGCATAGAAATGATAGAAAAAATGGGCCTAGCTGCCGTGAGCCGCGAAGGCTACGAGGCCGACGACATCATCGCTAGCGTCGTAAAGGAGTGCAAGCAGAGGGATATATTTGTACGTATCGTAACGCACGATAAAGACCTCTATCAGCTCATCGAGGACGGTAAAGTGAGCATCTACAGCCCCCAAAGCAAGATCGACCACGATAGCGTTAGCTGCATAGAAAAATACGGCGTTCCGCCAAGCTGCATACGCGATTTTCTCGCGATCGCGGGCGATAGCTCGGATAATATCCCGGGCGTCAAAGGCATCGGTGCGGTCGGCGCAAAAAAGCTGCTAAACGAATTCGGCAATCTAGAAAACATCTACGAAAACCTGCCGCTAGTGCGAAACGAGCGCATCCGCGGTATGCTTGCCGATGGCCGAGAGAGCGCGTTTTTGAGCAAGCGCCTAACCTCGCTCTTTGACGACGTGCCTGACGTACTCGATCTAAAAAGGGCGGAATTTCCGGCGCAAAATCCTCTCGTAAAGGTCGCCGACACTCTGCGCGAATACGATCTAAACCGCCTTTTAAAAGCGCTGCAAAATAGCGAAAACGCGGGCGAAAACGCGGAATTTAAGCTCGGCTTTAACGCGCTGCTTTTAACGGACGAGGGCGAGATTGAGAGACTGCTGGCAAACGTTGACGCGGACACGCTCGTGGCCTTTGATACCGAGACTACGGACGTCGATACGCAAAATGCCCGCCTGGTCGGCTTTAGCTTTTGCTTTAACGACGAGGAGGCCTACTACGTGCCTGTGGCACACGAGTATCTGGGCGCGCCAAAGCAGGTGAGCGAAAAATTCGCTGCTTGGGCGATAGGGCAAATTTACGAAGGTTGCGTGATCGGGCAAAATTTAAAGTACGATTTTAAGGTTGTAAAGCGAAATTTAGGACTCGAGCCGCCCGTAAATTTTAAAGACACGATGATACTGGCGTGGCTCATGGATCCGGGATCTAGCGTGGGTATGGACGCGCTAGCCAAGCGGCTCTACGACTACGATACGATCAAATTTGAAGACGTGGTAAAGCGCGGCGAGACCTTCGCGTCCGTGGCGCTGGAAAACGCCGCAAAATACGCCGCCGAGGACGCGTGGATAACGCTGAAATTTTACAAAAGCTTTTTAAATTTGCTTGACCCTGAGCTGCTCGCGCTCGCGGATACGCACGAGTTTGCGTTCATCCTCACGCTTTTTGATATGGAGCGTGAGGGCATCGCGATAAACCGCGAAAAAATGCAAAATTTGATCCTAAAAAACGACGCCAAGATCAAGGCCTTGACCGCCGAAATTTACGAGCTAACGGGCGAAAATTTTAATATAAACTCCGTTAAGCAACTAGGCTCGGTGCTGTTTGAGCATCTAAAACTACCCGTAAAGAAAAAGACCAAAACCGGCTACAGCACCGACGAGGCCGTACTAGCCGAGCTCATCGACGAGCATCCCGTCATCTCTAAGCTGCTCGAGTACCGCGAGCTATATAAGCTACAAAGCACCTACTGCGAACCGCTGTTAAATTTAGCCAAAAAGGACGCTAACAGCAGGATATATACGAACTTTATCCAGACTGGAACTAGCACGGGCAGGCTCTCGTCTAAAAACCCGAACCTGCAAAATATCCCCGCTCGCGGCAACCTAGCTAAGGATGTGCGAGGCTGCTTTGAGGCTAAAAGCGGCTTTAGCTTCGTGGGGCTTGATTACAGTCAGATCGAGCTACGACTGCTCGCGCATTTTAGCCGCGACGCCGCGCTACTTGGGGCGTTTGCGAACGACGAGGACATTCACGCGCGCACGGCGATTAGTATATTCGGCAGCGCCGATGGGCAAAACCGCGCGGTGGCTAAGAGTATAAATTTCGGCCTCATCTACGGCATGGGCTCGAGCAAACTAGCTGGGCAAGTCGGCATCACGCGCGCCGAGGCAAAGGAGTATATAGAGCGCTATTTTAAAGCTTTCCCTACGATAAAGGGCTTTTTAGAAGGGATAAAAACCGCGGCCAAAAACGAGGGCTTCGTGCGTACGCTGCTTGGTAGGAAGCGGCTGTTTGACTTTACAACCGCGACGCCGATGCAAACTGCGATGTACGAGCGCGAGGCGGTAAATACGATATTTCAGGGCTCGGCTGCGGATATCATAAAAATGGCGATGGTAAAAATCCACCCGCTTTTAAGCCCGCGCGCTAGGATGCTTTTGCAGATACACGACGAGCTGATTTTCGAGGTGCAGGACGGTTATGCACAGGAATTCGGCACGGCGGCGCAAAAGATAATGCAAGAAATTTATAAACTAAACGTACCGCTAAAAACGAGCCTAAACGTGGCGAAGGATTGGGGGGAGTTGAAGTAAAAATTAATGAGCTACCAAAAGAGATAGCTCATTGTGAAGTTTAAAAAATAGAAAAAACAAAAGACAACACAAACAAAACTGCTAGTCCAAATAGCATATTCGGGCGCTGAAATTTGTTTGCTGCTTTAAGTTCGGAATTTGGAATAACTGGGATAACGGTTGCAAGAGCTGCGACCGGACCGCCAGTTAGATAATATTGTAGCATCGCACTGCCGCCAGCGGCCATAACGGCTAGCGATAGCGGACTGGCTGTACCTAGCGAAAGGGCAGCTTGCAAGAAAGGTATAGTTATGGCTACGGATGCTGCATTGCTTTGCGTAACCAGCCCTGCTAAAGCCGAGACTAAAAGCATACTTTGAAGCGGAGCATGGGTAAGCATAGGAGTAAAAATATCGCCGATAACAGCAGCTAGTCCTATTTGCTTAATGACGCCGCTCATAAATAAAAAGCCTATAGTTGCAACCAAAGGGGTTGCTATTTTACTGACTCCTTCAAGCATATCATTTTCGCCTTTTTGAAAACTTAGAGCCTATAGAAGTATGGTAAAGATAGCGCTTGCTATACCTACGATAAAGACTGGATATCCAAGGATAAAACCTGCAAATAACATTACAAAAGGTAAAAAGGCTTTCCACGCAGGAATTCCGCTGTCATTTATTTCAAATTCTTTTGAAATTTTCTCCATCTCTTCTTTAGAGATTGAAATTCCCTCTTTTTTCTGTATTCTTTTTAGTCTAAATAGTGCGCAAGCAAAAACGCAAAGAGAAACCAGTGTGCCGATTACATTGATAAGGCCAAAGCCGATATTTGTAACGGCTATGACAGCGACTTGCGTAGGATGTGTAAATCCGCCGTAGTTACCAAGAATACCAGCGTGTCCGTGAATACCCGCTGATCTATCCGGATCTACGCCTAGCTTAGTGGATGCTGTTCCTGTGATGACGGCGGTAATCGCAGGCTGTGTAAAACCGGTAAGCATTCCGATAACTCCGGCGGCTATACCACCTGCAGTAGCAACTCCTGCACCCCCGCCTAGCTTGTTGCCCAGCCTTACTATGTTGCGAATTATAACATCCAAAAAACCGCTCGCTTGCATGACGCCTATAAACATTAAAATTCCCGTCATATCGGCTATTACTGGATTTAATCCTCCGTTAACCAAAGACATTAAAGAAACTACTTCTTTGCCCCCAGTAATTGGAAAACCAGCTACCAATGTGCTAATAGCGGATCCGACTATAGCTGTAGTATAAAGTGGCGTTTTACCACTTATCATTAACAATAACGTTAACACCATAACGCACTGTGCTGCAACTAACATTTTTTGCTCCTTTCATGATAAAAATTTAGTCAGAAAGCATTATACCACTTTTTTGATATATTATATATAATATTTGATATATAATAAAAGTGGTATAATTTCGTAATTTCAATAAGAAAAGGAGAGAATATGTCAAAACCTAAAATTTCAATTGGTGCGTTGGGCGGAACTATTTGCATGAGCGCGGGCGGTAATGCAGGCGGAGTAAAGCCTAGTTTTAGCGCCGCCGATTTGATTGCCGCTGTTCCTATATTAAAAGATATGGCTGAAATAAAAGCTGAAACCATATTAGCCTTGCCAAGCGGCAGCTTGAAGCTAGATGATCTTGTGTCAGTTTATCGATGGGCTAAGGAGCAGATTAAAAACGGCGCTGATGGTGTCGTAATAACGCAAGGAACTGACACTTTGGAGGAAAGCGCATTTTTTTTAAATTTAGTATGGGACGAAGCTTCTCCACTAGTAATAACTGGCGCTATGCGAAATGCTGATAATATAAGTGCCGACGGTGCAGGCAATATATATGCGGCGACAATTGTCGCGCTTGAACCAAAAAGTAGAAACAGAGGTGTTTTGGTGGTATTAAACGATACTATCCATAGCGCCAAATGGGCTCACAAGAGCAATACCTTTTCATTACAAACCTTCGTATCCGTAAATGCAGGCATTCAGGGGCTAGTGGTTGAAGGTAGTGCTAGGTATCTGTCTTGTCCTATAAGTAGAAAAATTTATCCTTTACCTTCTAAGGTTTTTCCTAGGGTAGCTGTAGTGCAGAGTTACTTGGATAACGACGGAGAGATTATTAAGCTTGTCGGAAACTCTAAATTCGACGGCATTGTTATAGATGGCTTTGGGGCTGGACACGTGTCGTTTGAAATGATGGATGAGATAAAAAAACTAAAAATTCCGGTTATCGTGTCTTCAAGAACCGGTAGCGGTATGTGCGCCACAAAAACTTACGGCTACAAAGGCTCTGAAATTGATCTACAGAATAGCGGATGCGTGATGTCTGGATGGCTATCTGCAATAAAAGCAAGATTGCTTCTTATGATTTTGATCGCAAATCAAGTATCGCCACAAGAGATTAAAAACGAATTTGAAAATTTTTAAATTTAAGCGTTTGAGCTATTTTAATATTACTTTTTTGTATAATACTTCCAAAAACGGAGATTTGCATAGATGATATATAATGGCTTAAACCGTCCTATGACTACTACTGAATTTATAGTTCATAATTTAAGTCAAGAGATACTAAACGGTAAAATAAAATCTGGAACCAGACTTACGCAAAATGAAATTTCAAAAAAATTTAACGTCAGTCAAACGCCTGCAAGAGAAGCTTTAAAGATTCTTACTACCGAGGGATTAATAAGCTTTGATCCATATAAGGGCGCTGTCGTTAAAGGGCTTTGTTATAAAGATGCAAATGAAATTTATGATTTAAGGATTTTGTTGGAGTCAAAGTTGATCACTGATGGATTTAAAAATTACAGTGAAGAATATTTTAAAAAGGCTTTAAGTATTCAGCAAAAAATAGAAAAATGTAAGGATGTGAATGAGTGGGCACTGCTAAACGCTGATTTTCATAAGTGTTTTTGGGAGAGTGAAATCGGCGGCAGAACGTTTAACATCGTAGAAACTTTAATAACAGCTGCGATCCCTTATGTCTCGCTATCTTTACTGTATAAAAAATCGCACATCGAGCTATCTAATGGCGAACACAGAGCGATATTAGAAGCTTATAAAGATAAAGACTTGGAAAAACTAATTAAACTTAGCACTAAGCATACTATCAAAACGCGAGAAATTTTAGAAGATGCGATAAACAGCGTCCTTTAAAATTTAAAGACAAGAACAATAAAACTCAAAAAAGACAGACTCATTTAAAAGCGCTTTAATTTACTCTAAACCTTGTGAATTTTGACGTAAAATTTAAAGCGCATTTGATGTTATTCCTGTAAATTTAACTACTTTATAAACCCTACCCACGGTAAAATTTCAGCTAGCGCCGCGTCCTTTTTCTCGTTAAATTTGACCTTATTCTGCTCGAAAAGATTGTTTCCGTGCGCGTCTATGGAGACGATGAGCGGGCCAAACTCCTTCACGCGGCACTTCCACAGCGTCTCGGGCATCCCAAGCTCCGTCCAGTCCGCGCTCTCGATCTCCTCGACCTGCGTCGCAGCCACCACCGCGCAGCCCGCGGGAAATACGCAGTGTATCGCGCCAAACTCCTTGCAGCCGCTCATCGTGCCCTCGCCCATGCCGCCTTTGCCCACTATCAGGCGCACGCCCGTTTTAGCGATAAACTCGCGCTCGAATTTCTCCATCCGCATGCTAGTCGTCGGCCCGACCGAAACCATCTCAAAGCTTTTATCGCCCGTTTTTCTGATGATCGGTCCCGCGTGCAGGATCGCGCCGCCCCTGATATCTAGTGGCAGCTCGCGGCCTTCCTCTACGACGCGTCTATGCGGTACATCGCGGCAGGTGACGATGTGCCCGCTGAGGTATATGACGTCGCCGATCTTGATATCCGCTAGGTCCTCTGCGCCGATCGGCGTGGTTAAAATTTTCTTACTCATAGCGCGAACTCCTTGTGCGATTTTACGTCGAAATTTAGCTCCGCGTCCCAGACGATATGGCCTTTGCGGTGCGACCAGCAGCCCACGTTTACGGCGACAGCTATGACGCTTGGGTGGCGAGCGCAGTTTTCTATATGTACGCCCATGACCGAGCTTGCGCCGCTCATGCCTTGCGGGCCCAGGCCGATTTTATTGATGCCATCTTCGAGCAGCTTTTCGGTTAGCGCGGCTCGGTCGTTTGGGTTTCGCGAGCCTAGCGGCCTCATCAGCGCTTTTTTAGATAGTAGCGACGCCACGTCGATCGAGGTACCCACGCCCACGCCGACTAACAGCGGAGGACAGGCGTTTATGCCGTAGCTGGTCATGATGTCCATGACGAATTTCACGACCCCCTCGTAGCCCATGCCGGGCATCAGCACGGTCGCCTTGCCGGGCAGACTACAGCCGCCGCCCGCCATATAGGTGTGTATCTCGCACTCGCTGCTACCCGGCACGATCTCCCAAAATACGCTCGGCGTGCCCTTGCCGACGTTTTTGCCGGTGTTATATTCGTCAAATGTCTCGACGCTGTTGTGACGCAGCGGAGCCTCGCGCGTCACTCGCAGTACGGCCTCTCGCAGCAGCTCCTCAAGCTCGCCGATGAGCGGGAAATTCGCTCCGCAGCGCACGAAAAACTGGATCACGCCCGTATCCTGACAGGACGGGCGGTCTAGCTGCTTAGCTAGGCGCTGGTTTTCAAACATCGTTTTATAGATTTCTCTCGCTAGTGGCTGCGTCTCGCGTTCGCTAAGCTCCCGCAGCTTTGCCGTCACGTCGTCGGGTAGCACCTTGCCCGTGTAGCCGACGAATTTCGCCATGATCTCGGTCATCTTTTGCACGGCTTTTTGTTTATCCATCGCTTCTCCTTTGTCGGTTTTTACTTTCAAATTTTTCATACACGCCCGCTAGGACGCAGCCCGCAGCGTAGCAGAGCAGGTCGGCAAAATCAAACGTCCCGCCGATCATTACTTTTAAAATTTTATTTTCTATGCCTAAAATTTGCACCGCGCCAAAATACTGCGCTAGCTCCAAAGCCGCCGCAAACGCGAAAATTTTAAGCGACAAATTTAAAGGCGGCGCGCTAAAAATAGCTCGCGTCAAAGCATAAAGCAAGATGACGGCCAAAACGTCGCCCAGGTAGTGCCGCACGAAGCCGCCTTTTGCGCAGATCGCGATGTAAATTTCAGCCGCTAAAATCAGAGTCGCCGCGGTTAAAAACGCTAGCCTCGTCCGCGCGCTTTGCCTTGTTTGCGCCTTTTGCGCGAGCTTTTTTGCGCCCTTCGGCCTAGCCTTTTGCTCGTTTAAATTTTCCTCTCGCAACGCTTTCCTTTTAAATTTAGCCGTTAAATTTGACCCGCGCGGCGGCGTAAATTTAGAGATGATTTATCAGGCTCGCGTTATACGCGGCGCCGAAGCCGTTGTCGATATTTACGACGCTCACGCCGTTTGCGCAGCTGTTTAGCATCGCTAGCAGCGCCGCCAGCCCGCCAAAGCTCGTGCCGTATCCCACGCTGGTGGGCACCGCGATCACCGGCACGCTAACAAGACCCGCGAGCACGCTAGCTAGCGCGCCCTCCATGCCCGCCACCGCGATCACGACCTTTGCGCCGCGTATCTGCTCTAAATTTGCGATCAGCCTATGCAGCCCGGCCACGCCCGCGTCGCTAAATTTACGCGCTTCGTTGCCTAAAAATCGCGCGGTCTCGTACGCCTCCTCCACTACCGCGCCGTCGGCGGTGCCGGCAGATACTATCGCGATGTAGCTTTGCGTGAGCGCAGGCTCTTTAAATTTGACGCTGATCACGCGGCCGCGAGCGTTAAACTCCGCCTGCGGCAGCGTCTCGCGCACCAGCTCGAAAACCCGCTCGTTCGTGCGCGTGATCAGGATATTTTGCCCTCTCGCGCCGATCGCGCTCGCGATACGCAAAATTTCATCATCCGTCTTGCCCGCGCCGTAGATCACCTCGCCCGCGCCGTTTCGCAGGGTGCGCTGAGTGTCGATCTTGGCGCAGCCCACGTCCTCGTAAGGGTAGTTTTTCAGGTATTTTAGCGCCTCTTGCTCACTCACGCGGCCGCTTTTTATTCCAGCAAAAAGTTCTAAAATTTCATCCTCTCTCATGCAAAACATCCTCTCTAAGCCCCTTTAGATCGAGCGTCACCTCCGCCGCGCCAAGCGTCACGAGCTGCCTAACGACGCTTTTAAATTTTGCGTCGTTTAGGAAGTCCCGCATGCTGGAAAAGGACATTTGCAGCTTTATATTTTTGCGGTCGCACCGCGCGCGGACGTTTGCGTAGCCGCTTGCGATGAGCAGATTTTCCGCCGCTTCGATCAAATTTAGCTCGCTCTCATCGATCTCGCGTCCGTGCGGTAGGCGCGTTAGCAAGCACGCGTAGCCGGGCTTTTCGGAGGTGGGTAAGCCCAGCTCGCGCGATAGCTCGCGGATCTCGGATTTGGTTAAATTTATCAGCGGCGAGAGCACGCCTAGCTCCTCTTTTGCTTTGAGCCCCGGGCGGTATTCGCCCAGATCATCGCGGTTCGTGCCGTCTGCGACGCGGCTAAAGCCAAGCTCGCGAGCGCGCTCGATAAGTCGCGAAAAGACCGCTTTTTTACACAGATAGCAGCGGTTTTCTGGATTGTTTTTGATCTCGCCTCCGACGCCTAGCTCTAAAATTTCGTGGCGGATGCCGTAAGTGCGGGTAAATTCCACGGCTTCGGCGATCTCGCGCGAGGACATGTAGGGCGATCTTATCGTTATGCCGATCGCTCGCGCACCCAGCGCGTCGTGTGCTGCGCGTAGCAGTAGCGAGCTGTCCGTGCCGCCGCTAAATGCGACCGCGAGTTCGCCAAGCCCGCGCAGATCAGCCTTTAGTTTTTCTAGTTTCGTCATAGATTTTTAGCGCCTCTTTTCGCACCCGCTCGATCGTCGTGCCGTGCGCGAGCGCCGCGGTCTTGCACTCGTCAAATTCGGGCTTTGCTTTTTGCGTTTGGCTGCTGCCTGAAATTTTAAGCCCTATCTCGCCGAATTTCGTCTGCACCTGCGCAAATTCGCGCTTTAGCTCGGTTTTAGCTACCTCTATCTCGCGAACGCCGATCGCCGTCGTGTGCGTAAATATCAGATCCTTTAAATTTTGCGCGTCCTGCTTGCGGCACAGCGCGTTTAGTTCAAAGCCCATGCGCCCTTTTTTCATAAAAATAGATCGGCTAAACACGTCCAGCGCGCCGTTTTCGCGCAGAATTTCGCAGGCAAAAGCAAAGCTCTCGGCGTCCATATCGTCGATGTTAGTGGAGATTAAAATTTGCTTGCAAAGCTCGCCGTAGCCAGGGCGCGCGGCTAAATTTCGCTCGCCGCTTTCATCGCTTAAATCCGCTTCGCAGATCATCGCGCGAAGCACGTTTGCAAAGCCCGCGGCGTCCTTGCCGCCCGCGCCGTAGCCGATCTTTTCTATCCTAAAGCTCGCGCCGTCCGTAAACTCGTCCGCGCAGGCCTTTAAAATCGCCGCTCCCGTTGGCGTAGTCATCTCAAAATTTGTGCGCCCTAGGCTTACTGGTACGCCTTTTAAAATTTCGCAAACGGCGGGTGCAGGCACGCTAAGCGCGCCGTGATCGCAGATCGCTACGCCGCCGCCAAGCTCGATTTTGGAGCTTACGACGCGCGAGACGCCGAGCTTTTCGAAAAGATACTCGATGCAGATCGCCGCGCCCGCGACGTCCGCGATGCTATCGATCGCGCCGATCTCGTGAAAATGCACCCGCTCTATGTCCGTGCCGTGAACTTTGGCCTCGGCCTGCGCGATCGTGCGAAATATCGCACCCGCTCTTTGTTTGCAGCTCCGGCTTAAATTTGAACTTTCTAAAATTTGTCTGATACCCGCGTAGCTTCTGGCGTGAGGCTGCGATTTTAGCGGTACGACGTCGATTTTGGTCGCGGTGATGCCGTTTTTTAGCACGTTTTTGCGCTCCAGACGAAATTCGCCGGCTAAATTTAACTTCTCTAGCTCGGCGCAAAGATAGTCAAAATCCACTCCGAGTCCCACCAGCGCACCTAAATTCATATCGCCGCTGATGCCTGCGCTCGCGTCGTAATATAAAATTTTAGCCAAACTTACGCCTTAGGCACCGTCATCGAGCCAAACGGCAGGATGATGATTTTAGCGTCCGCGCCCTTTTGCGCGAGCGCGTCGTCCACGGCCTTTTGGATGTCGTGATAGGGCTTTAGATGTACGGCTCGCATCTCATCGTCGCTAAGCTCGCTTACCGCCCAGGTCTGCGCCCAGAGCGAGATTTCGGCCATCTTAGCGGCCTTGTGATAGCCGAGTTTAAAGCCTGCGCTGATCTTTTCTAACACCTTTTTAGGCGTATCCGCGGATGCCATCAGATCAAAAAACGGCTTTGGTCCGATGCCGGTGCGGCACTTTGCGACCATTATTAAAATTCCGTCCTGCGCGAGCGCTAGTTTGCCGTTATCTAGGGCTTTTTGCGCCTGATAGAGATCGACGTCCATCGGATAGGGCGCGACCGAGATCACGATATCTGCCTTGCGCGGGATATTTACGCAAAATACCTCGTCGGCCTTTTTCACGCAGTCGTAAAAGCTATCGTTCAAATCGCCCGCGCTTGCGTAATACACGCCGTGCTCGCTATCAAGCACCGTCTGGATCGAAAAAACGTCGATGTGCGCAAGAACTTTCATCGCGTCGATCATATCCTCGTGCACGGGATTACCCTCTAGGCGAAGAGCTTGCGCGTCGGCGCTAAGAGCTAGCTTGTGGTTTTGCGTGATACTCTCATATGACGCGGTGCCAGGCAAAAAGGCCTTTCTGCCGCCCGTGTAGCCCGCGAAATAGTGCGGCTCGACCGAACCTATGACGATCACTTTTTTGGCTTCTGCTACGATTTTGTTTAGATACATCTGCGTACCGTTTTTGCTCTCGCCTAAAAAGACCATCTCGTCGTGCTTGGAGTCGTGATCGTGAACTTCGTTTTTGGCTCTGATCTCCGCGTAAATTTCTTTGCCGAAGATCATCTCGTATTCTTCCTGCGTGCCCTCTCTATGGCAGCCGGTGGCGATGATGAAAATTTTATTTTTCTCGCGGATTTTCGGGTAAATTTGCTTTAAAATTTTTGCCGTCGGCGTAGGTCTCGTGCCGTCGTTTACGATGATGACGATCTTTTCATCGCCCGCGATAAACTCGTCAAAGCTTTTTTGATTTATCGGATTTGCCAGAGCCTTTGCGATGAGCGCCGTTTCGTCAAATTTAGCCACGGGGTTTGGATCAAAAACGCCGAGCAAATTTTTCTCGTTTATCTCTAGATTTAGATGATCATCTTTGCCGTATGCGATAGGGATTTGCATATTTACTCCTTAAGCAGATTTATTAATTTTTCGTCTTAGGATTATATATCAAATTTTCTTTTAAACGCATTTAGATCGGTCAAATTTGACTAGTGGCCGCATAAAATTTGGTTAAATATATGATTAATGCTTACAAATGTATTTTTAATTTTTTTATTAGTATTTAATTTTAATATTTATATAATCGCGCCGTAATTTCCTAAAAGGAGAAAAAATGGAATTCCTAACCAGTTTGAGTGAAAGCACTCAGTTCACTCTCCAACTAATCGTAGTGCTCGGATGTTTATTCTATGGCGCTAAAAAAGGCGGTATGGCGCTAGGCGTACTAGGCGGCATCGGTCTTGTTATCTTGGTATTTGCATTCGGTATGAAGCCGGGCAAACCCGCAGTAGACGTTATCCTCACGATCCTAGCCGTCGTCGTAGCAAGCTCCACGCTACAAGCCGCGGGCGGTCTTGACGTTATGCTTCAGATAGCGGAAAAAGCGCTAAGAAAAAATCCTAAATTCGTCTGTATCCTAGCCCCTCTTTGCGGCTGGACGCTAACGGTTCTATGCGGCACCGGACACACGGTTTATACGCTGCTACCGATCATTTACGACGTATCTATCAAAAGCGGCATCCGTCCGGAAAGACCGCTAGCTGCGACTACGATCTCTTCTCAGCTAGCCATCATCGCTAGCCCGGTTTCGGTTGCGGGCGTATCTATGGTCGCCGTTTTGCTAGGTACCGGCACAGTTCATATCGACGGATTTACTAGCTACGTAGATCTACTAAAAGTCACTATCCCGTCTACGTTTATCGGTATGCTTATCATCGGTACTTACTCGATCTTTAGGGGTAAAGACCTAGATAAAGACCCTGATTTCCAAGAGAGGATCAAAGATCCTGAGCAAAGAAAATATATCTACGGCTCAGACGAATCTCACTCTCTAATCGGCGAAAAACTCCCTGCTAAACAGTGGAACGTTATGTGGATATTCCTAGCTACCATCGCTATCGTGGCGGTTCTAGGCTACTATAAACAACTCCGCCCTAGCTGGACTAGCGACGTCCCGGGTAAATCTATCGAAATCGTAGTGGATAAAAAAGTAGTTAAAAACATTACCGTAAAAGACGGACAAGTAGTCTCTACCGTAGATAGTAGCAAAGTCGTCTCAAACGTAAAAGATAGTAAGGTAAAAGACGCTACTAAATTTACTAACGTAGAAGTCCTAGATAAAGACAAAAAAGTAACTCAAACCATCATGCTTCAAGACGGCAACGTAGTTATTACTAAAGGCGACAAGACCGAAACCGTCGCAAACGCCAGCATCGTAGTAAAAGATACTATGAAAAAGACCGCTCCTTTAGGTATGGTCGATACGATTCAAATTTTCATGCTTTTAGCTGCATCCATCATGATGATCTACTCGGGCATCAAGGCTGCTAAGATCGCTCAAAACGAGATTTTCCACAGCGGTATGGTTGCGCTCGTAGCGATCTACGGTATCAGCTGGATGGCAGATACGATGTTCCACTCTCACATCGAGATGCTAAAAGGCTCGCTAGGAGAGGTGATGAGGGCCTATCCATGGATGTATATCGTCGTAGGTATGCTGATTTCTAAGTTCCTAAACTCTCAAGCAGCAGCCGCAGCGACGTTTGTGCCGCTTGCCGTTCAGATCGGCGTGGATCCAGGCATCATCGTCGCGTTTGCTACGGCTTGCTACGGATACTTTATCCTTCCTACATATCCGAGCGACCTTGCGGCGATCCAGTTTGACCGCTCAGGTACGACTAAGATCGGCAAATACGTAATCAACCACAGCTTCATCATCCCCGGCCTTATCGGCGTGTTTAGTTCGTGCGCAGTGGGTTGGGTGTTGGCTAATCTTTACGGATTTATTAAATAATCTTACTTTTAGACAAGCTGCTTTTAGCGGCTTGTCTTTTTGCCCTATACTTCGTTGGATTTAAATTTTACTCGGTCACTACCGACAGGGTAGCTCCCGTCGTAAAATTTAAATCCGCCTCGCCTAGAGCAAAAATACTTCGCCTTATCGTTTTATGTTCAAATTTGAACGTAAAATTTATAAATTTGAGTCGCCGAGACCTGTGCCCTAAAAATGTAAATTTAAATTTGCGACGCTTTGCGTCAGCAAAGCCAAGTCGCTACCTTAAAAGCGTCGTAGGGGGAGGGGGATTAAAGG
>NZ_CAUPZM010000020.1:0-45760 GCF_963515975.1 Campylobacter showae | reverse complement strand
TAACCAACCAAATAGGCAACGAAAGCCCAAGAGGTAGCGATAGCGTTAGATTTGATACTACAACCACTTCAGCTCCGATCGTTACTATAACCGAAGATACTAATAACGACGGAATTTTAAATAGAAATGAAAACGGAATAGATCCTAACACTACGACGGCTAAGATCGAAATACCTGCAAATGCCGTAGCAGGAGATACTCTAAACGTTACCGTTACGAATCCCGACGGTACTCAAAGAACGCACAGCGTAACTATTACTCAAGATATGAAAACTAACGGCTATATCATGGATAATAGCACTGCCGATAAAACGGTTCCTGTCCAGGACGGCAAGGTTTCTACCGTATCTGCAACTATAACCAACCAAATAGGCAACGAAAGCCCAAGAGGTAGCGATAGCGTTAGATTTGACACCACCACGCCTGCGGCTCCTACGGTTGTATTTACGGAAGACAGGGATAATAGCGGGTTGCTTAGCTATTCTGAAAATAAACATGACGGTGATAAAAAAGTTACCGAAGCTAAGATTACCGTACCTTCGGACGCCACATTAGGAGATATTCTAAAAATTACCGTTACTAATCCAGACGGCACGAAAACAACACAAAGCGTAACTATTACTCAAGATATTAAAGATAACGGCTACTCGTTGCAAATCCAAACCAATAAGATGTCCAATAGTGGATCAACTACGGTATCTGCAACTATAACTAACTCGATAGGCAACGAAAGCCCAAGCTCTAGCGATACGTTAAGGTTGGATGTAAATCCAGTAGTTTACTTGCCTGAGAATTACAACGGAGACCGAATATTAACTCCTTCTGAAAATATAAGAGACGGGAATTTAAATTTCACGACAGTAAAAATTACCATCCCTGAGGATGCAAGAGCCGGCGATGATATGAAAATTACTATGACATATACTGACAAAAACGGTAACGTAACTACAGAGGAAAGAATAGAAGTAATCAAGCCGGAACATATAAATAACGGACGAACAATGGTGATCGATGGTATGGCCAAAGTAGCTCCGGGAGTTAAAACCGGAGTTATAGCTAGAGTCGTAGATCACGGTAACGGCGATCAGAAGAGCGAAGATTCAAACAATGCAGAAGTAACATTCTATGACGGCAATATAGGCGTAGAATTTAACGAAAAACCTAGCAAGGTACAGGCATCGGGAGCTAAGATACTATCTAGAGCAGACGGTATGACCGATCAAAACGTAAACGAAACTAACGCTACTATAACTATACCTTACGACGTCAAAGACGGCGATAAACTAGTCTTGAAGGTTGAGGAACCTGGCAAAGGCGTAGTTACAAAAACGTATACTATTAAATTAAATGCGCAAGGCGTTATAGAGTCTATAAAAAATGACGCTGATAGCAGCGATATTTTACCTAGAAAATCTAATAAGCCGATCTCCGATCTAAGAACAGACGACGAGCTCTATAAATTTGAGTACAAAGATCTCGACGTAAGATCAAATCAAGATACGAAAATAACGGCTACCGTACAATACGCTGAACCGCAACCCGACAAAACTGCCGATGCGAAAATCAGCATCGAAGCTATAAAAGAACCGGGCGTGATTTTTGAGGACGCTAAAGGCGGAAAGGTTACGGATAGAACGGTTGCTGGACACACGAGCAGTGAATACACGACGACCGTAACGATTAAAATTCCAAACAATGCGGTTAACGGCGATAAGCTAACTGTGACAATTAAAGAACCTCGGGCTGACGGATCATATATAGATACCGTTAAACACTACACTATCGAGAAAAATAATAACAAGAGCAATGCTGTAACGAGACTCAAAGATAATGATACCGGTAGCTACGTAGATATGAAAACAAAAAATAGCTTCGAGATAAAAAACGTTCGTATGCGCACAGATCACAAAACTACCGTAGAAGCCGAGATATCAGATGCTAGAGGTATAGAGAAGGCTAGTGCTACTAAAGATAATATAATCAACAATCTAGATGCTATGGAAGTTAAATTTGATAAAGACGTTAATCAAAATTTAACCGTATCAAGAGCCGAAAGCGCTGAGGGCGGTAATACGCAGATCCATAAAACTACGGCAAGCATAAAGCTTCCTTACAACATAGTTGACGGCGACAAGTTAAATATTACCGTAAAAAATAAAGCCGAAACTTCAGGCGAGACGAGTCAAACTAAAACATACACTCTTCAATCATACCAAGACGCCGACGGAAATAAGCGCTTTAAGGGTGTGGCTGCCGACGGTACCGAGGTTGAGGTTAAAAAAGACTATACGGTACAAGTAGGCGTAACTATGGATGAGGGATACAAAACCGTAGTAGAGGCCGATGTTTCAGATGGTAAAGGCGGTAAAGCAGCTGCTAAAAATAACAGCGAAATAACACCTCTTTATGACGATATGTATGTGGCATTTGCCGAAGATGAAAACAACGACGGGTCTATTTCTGCCGGCGAAAATGCTCAAAGCGGCGTAACTACCGCTACCGTAAAACTGCCTAGCAACATAGTAAACGGCGACAAACTAGATATCGACATTAAACATAACGGTGTAGTAACTGAAACTAGAACTTACACTATTAAAGAGTATCAAGATCCGGCAGGTAATAAGAAATTTAAAGTCGTGGCTGCTGACGGTACCGAGGTCGAGGTAAAACAAAATAATACTGTAGAAATCAAAAATATACCTATCAGCGATACCGCAAGTACCGGAGTGGATGCCAAAGTAACAGGAGCAGACGGAATCGGAAAGGCCGCGTCTGCAGCTAATAGCACGATCCTAGGAAGCGGCGCGGGACATAGACCTCTTTACTTGGGCTTTGAAGAAGACGTAAACAGAAACGGTAAGCTAACTAGAACGGAAGCAGACCTAGACGGCAATATCCACAAGACAAATGCTCTAGTTACGATCCCTAGCAATGCGGTAGCCGGCGATAAAGTACAAGTTAGCATAAAACAGCCAAAACCGGATGGAACTACCGAGAATATCTCAAAAGAATTCTCTATAGTAGGCGTAAATCCTGATGGAAGCTATAAGGTTAGAGGTAACGACGGGGTTGAATTTGATACCGGCAAAAACGGCATCATAAAAGTTCCTGTATCTATGATAGCCGGCAAAGAAACCTTAGTCGGCGCCAAAGTTGTCGATGGAGCGGGAACTGAAAAAGCGACCGTTGCAGATAAGGGTCTTGAGCTAACTCCTGAGTTAAACACTAAAAACGTATCTGTAAGCTTTGACGAAGACAATGCTAATAGAAACGGCGTAATAGATAGAAGCGAAGCGTCAAGCGACAATAGCGTTCTTACTACTACGATTAGCGTAACTCTTCCTAACGGCGTAGTGGCTGGAGATAAACTAACCGTAAATATAAACGGAGCCGACAAGGTCTATACCTTTGAAAAATCAAACGGCAAGCTACAAGCTGTCGGTACGGACGGCTCAAGGCTAGACGTAGAGGACGATACGGTAAAAATTAAAAACGTACCTATGCAAAACGATACCGAAATCGTTGCAAAAGCAACACTCTCTGACGAATTTGGAATAGATAAAACTCCTACGGCCGAAGCTAAAAATAAACTAAACAGCGACTGGAACGGAGAGCTAACCGCTAGATTTGAAGAGGATGTCGATGACGACGGTAAGATTAGCAGGATAGAAGATACCGCAGACGGCGGATATGCTAAAACTACTATCGCGGTAGGACTTCCAAGCAATATAATAAACGGCGATAAGCTAAATATTAATATTAAAGAGGGTGGCGTAAGCAGAAGCAATAAGTCATATACTATCGAAGAGTATAGAGATGCAAACGGAATTAAGAAATTTAGAGCAGTAAGCAGCGATGGATCAGAAACTCTAGAAGTAGAGGGCGGCGCAGTGCGAATTCGCAATGTAGGTATGAAGCCGGATGATCAAACCAAGGTTTCCGTAGAGGCTACGCTAACCGATGCGTATAACAATAATAGAGTCACAAGTAACGATGAGGCTGTCCTAGAAAAAATGCAAAATATAAGCACGATAGGATATAGCGAAGAAACCAACTATGACGGCAGACTAACGGTAGCGGAAAATAGCCATGACGGAGATAAGGGTTCAACAGGTATAAGCGTTTACCTACCTGACGATACGGTAGCCGGAGATAAAGTCATAGTGAGCTATACCGATCCTCACGATGCAAGCAAAACGATAACCAAAGAGTTGCCTGCTCTGACTCAGGAAGATATAGATCGCGGTCATGTCTCTACCGATATATTGATAAATACCGAAAAAGACAATAACAAGGTAAATATTAGCGCTAAAACGGTAGATCAAAACGGCAACGAAAGCGCTACCGTCCTTTTCCCTACGATAAACGTGGAAAAAGACACCGCTAACGACACCGTCACATACAAAGCGACTCAAGAGAGGATGTACGGCGGACTAGGCGAAGATACGTTGGTATTTAACGATAGTATCGACTTAAGCCAAGTAAGCAACTTGGATCATAAGGTTGAAAGCTTTGAGGAATTACAGCTAGGTGCCAACGGCTCAGCCGGAGCCGTAGAGCTAACCATTAGAGCTAAGGACGTGCTAGATATCACCGATAATGCCGATACGGTATTAAAAATAAAAGGCGATGAGCACGATAAGGTTAAAGGTCAAGGACAGTGGAGGCTATCGGATGATCAAAGCAAGGCCGATGCCGGCTATAAAGTGTATGATAGCGTAGATAGCGTAGACGGCAAAACCGTACACATACAAATCGACGAAAAGATCCAAACGGACTTTTAAGTTTTAAACGCTATGCGGCAAGGGAAGCAAAATCTCTTGCCGCAAATTTATTATTCAAATTTATTCCTGGTTCTCTCAAATTTAGCTCAAAATTTAACTTCAAATTTATCCGACCTTCATTTTTAAATTATTAATTTTAAAAGCATTTAAGTGTATAATCAAGGTAGAAATTTCTCAAAGGAGCACCCATGAAAAATCTAGTCGTTTTTCTAGTCGTCTTAGGCGTTATCGGCGGTATCGCCTTAAAGTACGTCAATGCCTTCCCCGTACTCGACGAAACGGTTAAGGAGAAATGGGCCCAGGTGCAAAACCAGTACAAACGCCGCGCCGATCTTATCCCAAATTTGGTAAAAACGGTTCAGGGCTACGCTAGCCACGAGGAGAGCGTGTTTAAAGAAGTAACCGAAGCTAGAAGCAAAGCTTCTCAAATGACGATCGACGTTAGCTCGTTAGATGATCCGGCTAAGCTAAAAGAGTTTGAAAACGCTCAAAAAACTCTAGGCGGCGCGCTATCTAGGCTAATGGCCATCACCGAAAACTACCCTCAGCTAAAAGCCGATCAAAATTTCCTCTCCCTGCAAAGCCAGCTTGAAGGTACGGAAAATCGCATTGCGGTCGCTAGAAAGGATTATATCGCAGCCGTCAAGGACTACAACGTCGCTCTGCGCAAGATCCCGGGCAAATTTATCGCCGAAATGATTTATCCCGAGCTAAAACCGCGCGTAACCTTTGAAGCTAGCGAAGCCGAACAAGCCGTACCGGACGTATCCTTCGCCAAATAACCCAACCAAGGTACAAAAAATGAAACGCATTTTATCTACTTTATTTTGCGTTTTTACGCTTTTAGGACTTACGGCTATAAATTTATCGGCAGCGGATAATACTACCGAACAAAACAAAACCGTAAAAGAAACTACCACTCAAACATCAAACGAAAAGAGTTTAAATTTCCCTGCCTTAACCGGCAGGGTAGTAGATCAGGCAAGAGTACTAAGCCAGAGCACAAAAGACGAACTAGAAACATTACTAGCCACTCATGAAAACAATACCACTAATCAAGTCGTAGTAGCTACTATAGAATCTCTAGGTAACGCTCAAATAGAAGAGTACTCCCTAGAACTAGCTAGACATTGGGGTATAGGACAAAAAGGTAAAGATAACGGAGTAGTATTAGTAGTAGCTCCAAACGACAAACAAGTACGCATAGAGGTAGGATACGGCCTAGAAGGTACTCTAACGGACGCACTTAGCAGCAACATCATAAACTACTACATAATCCCTGAATTTAAAAAAGGCGATATCCAAAACGGTATAAAGATAGGCACGCAAAAGATCATAGCGCTACTTGACGGGGATGAGGGGGTGAAGAAGGAGATAGAAAAGCAAGATGAGACGCCTGTGGAAGCCTACGGGATAGTAGTTGGCATGGTGATGGTATTTGCTTCGGCTATTTTTGGCGCGGCAGCCCTGCGAATCGGAGCCAGCGCGACGCTATCGGGCTTTATCTCGGGCGTAGTCGCAGGGACGTTTGGTATCGAGGATCTGCTTGTTAGAGGCACGATAGTGCTCGTTCTTTTTGTGCTACTTTTTTACCTAATGCGAAATATGAAAACCGGCGGCAGAGGCTTGTACGGCGGTGGCGGCTCTGGCGGTTACGGCGGCGGCGGATTTAGCGGCGGGGGTGGAAGCTCGGGGGGCGGAGGTTTTAGCGGCGGCGGCGGAAGCTTTGGCGGGGGCGGAGCTAGCGGCAGGTGGTAGTCTGTTGCTTTAAAATTTAGCGTCAAATTTTACGGACTTGCTTGCTAAATTTGACGCCTTTGCTTTGTAAATTTGATTTAAATCCGCGAGTAGGCGGTTTAAATTTGGCCCAAGGCGTGGTTAAAATCTAAATTTAGTTCCGTCAAATTTCTCACGCTTGCTGTCAAATTTGCGGTTTTTGAGTATGTACTGCCGAGAACGTGCAGATTTTGCCGACCATCAAATTTTACTCCAAATTTGTAAATTTCTCCGTCTTTAAATTTACGCGTCAAATTTCTCGCTGTGCCCGTTAAATTTGCTCTAAATCTCTCCCAAAATCTTTTTATAATTGCTAAAAATCGGCGAATCCTCGCCAAAATACAAACTCATCGCGCGCACGTAGCGATCGAGCGGATTTTGGATGCGATTTAGCGTGAGACGCTTGCAAAACGGCAGGTCGTAGCTGCTTAAAATCACGCTAAAAGGTACGGGAAAATCGGTACCAAAAAGGATTTTGTCGTGGATTTGCGTTTGGGTTTTTAGATGCGGCAGTATGCGGGCCTTGTTTATGCAAAGCAGCGCCGAAACGTCGGCGTAAAGCCCGTCAAATTCGCGCAGCCAACGAAGTAGCGTGAAGTAGTTTGCGCCCAGTTTCTCCGGATCGCGCGAAAGCATAGACAAAATGCCGTCGCTTGAGGCGCCCATGTGAGCGCAGACGATGCGGCAACCAAGATTTAGCGGGGATTTTAGCTGCTCGATGCTCTCAAGCGCCTTGTTTGATGCTAGCGAGTTTTCGTCGCCCACGTGTATAACAAGCGGCAGCTCAAGCTCGCTAAGCAGCCTAAAATATGGCTCATATCGCTTGTCGTTTAGATCCGTCTCCCAGTAAGAGTGCAGCAGCTTGCCGCCTTTAAAGCCCATTTTGTAGTACTTTTCGATCAAATTTAGCGCGTCTTTTCGGTTTGGATTTACGCTAAAAAACGGCACGACCTCGTTTGGATTTTGCCCGTAAAAGGCAAAAACCTCCTCGTTTGAGGCGCAGACGGTTTTGTCCTTGTGTACGAGGTTTCCGCTCTCGTCAAATTTCGCATCGACGCCGAAAACTACAGACTTTTGGACGAAATTCGAGCTTTTAATCAGCCGCGCAAAGTTGCTTTTGTAGCCTTCAAAGCCATTTTTTATAAGCTCGCGCCTGTTTATGTCGAATTTTTTGGCGAAAAACGCAAGCGCTAGTTTGTCGTAAAATCGGTCGAATTTGACATCCGCGCTAAGCAAGTGCGAGTGGATATCGACGGTTTTTATCTGCGTTAAATTTGCGCTTTGCAAGCCGCCTAGTTCGCTTTCCCGCACGGCGGTTTCGTTAAATTTACACTGCGAAAACCCGCCAGAATTTACTTCGTTTGCGATTAAATTTACGCTCGTTTTAGCAAATTTATCTTTGGCGTAAATTTGACTAGCGTTTTGGCAAAACCCGAGCGTTTTTGGCGCGGCCGTCTCGCTCGCTCTTAGATTTGAGCTTAAATTTACCCGCGCGTTTTGCTCGGTTAAATTTGCGCGAGTTAAATTTGCCTCCGTTTTTCGAGCTACTAAGCCAAAGCTTGCGGCGTTTGCTCGGGTCAAGCTTGTCGCCGTTTTTCTGCCTATCAAATTTATGTCAAAACCCAAAGCGTCCAAGCGCTCGTTCGCGCGGTTAAAAACATCTCGAAACATCGTTTCTCCTTTTTAAAATTTGACGAAATCATAGCCTAAATTTTAAAAAGTGTCAAGTGACGCTTTACACTTTATGGTTTTCTAAGCTAAATTTGCGTAAGATTTCGTCAAATTTAACAAAAGGAAAGAGATGAGCTACAAGATGAGCGAGCTTTGCGAACTATCGCAAACGCCCAAATCAACGATACTCTTTTACGTCAAGGAGGGGCTTTTGCCCGAGCCCATGAAGGTAAAAGACAACGTACATCAGTACGGCGAGGATACGCTTTTGATGCTAAATTTCATCAAATACGTCCAGAGCAACTTCCACCTAAGCCTAAAAGAGGTAAAGGCGCTCACGCAGCAAAAGGGCTTTAGCTTTAAGCGCTGCTACGAGGCGCTTTTTGATTCGCTCGATACCTTTATGGGGTCAAATTTCGCCCAGACGCTAAGCGCCGAGCAGGCGTGCGAGAGGCTGGGTATCACGGAGACCGAGCTAGATAAATTTATAAAGGACGGATTTATCTTTATGCGAGGCGGCAAGCTAACCGAAAAAGAGGTCGAAATCCTGCAAATCGTGCTAGAAACGCAAAAAAGTGAGCACGGGCGGGAAATTTTACAGACCTATATAAATTTAGCCAAGCAAACGGCCAAAATCGAAGCCCAGTGCGCGCGCGAAATTTACGCGAAAGCAAAGGACAAAAACGCGGCCTTAAAGCTCGTTTTCGATAATATCTTGATCCTAAAACCGTATATCTTAAATTTTCACACATTCGATGCCTACAAAAAGGAGAACAAATGAAGGGCGTTTTTTCGGTTAGGGGCTTTTTGCCCTTTTTGATCGTTATGTTTATCAACGCGGTCGTCGATCTTGGCCACAAGATCACGATCCAAAACATACTTTTTAAGAGCATCGAGGATGAAAATTTACAGATCATCCTGACCTCGCTCGTAAATTTGCTAATCTTGTTGCCCTACATCATGCTTTTTAGCGTTTCGGGCTTTTTAAACGATAAATTTTCGCGCACCCGCATCACGAGATACGCGGCGGCGAGCGAAATTTTACTCACGCTTTTTATCACTATAAGCTACCTTTGCGGCTGGTTTTACGTGGCATTCGGTACGACGCTGCTGCTAGCGGTGCAAAGCGCGGTATATAGCCCTGCTAAATACGGCCTCATCAAAAAAATCGTAGGCGGCGAAAAGCTGGGCGCTGCAAACGGTATCGTGCAGGCCTTTACTATCGTGGCGATACTGCTTGGCTCGTTTGTTTTCTCGGCGATTTTCGAGAGCTACGCCGCTACTAGCACGGACGCCGGTGAGATGATAAAATCGGTCTGGTTTATCGGCGCGATACTTTTCGTTTGCTCGGTAGCCGAGACGATTTTTACGTTTAAGATTCCGTTTTTCGAGGCGACTGACGCAGGGCTTAAATTTGACGCAAAAAAGTACTTTAAACTAGGCTACCTAAAAGAAAATACGAAGCATATCTTTAACAACAAAAATGCCTTTTTATGTACGCTGGGGCTTTCTGTTTTCTGGGCGGTGGCGCAGCTGGTTATCGCCGTTTTTCCCGCTCACTACAAGGCTATGAGCGCGGATAACAACGTCATGATCGTGCAGGCGATTTTAGCCGTTAGCACCATCGGTCTAGTCGCCGGCTCTGCGCTAGCGGGCAGTTACTCGAAAAACCACATCGAGATGGGCATCGTGCCTTTTGGGGCGCTTGGGCTTTTTGTTTCGCTACTTATGTTTGCGCAGGGTTCAAGTGCTGCGTTTATGACGCTGGCGTCCTTTTTGTTCGGCTTTAGCGGCGGCATTTTCATCGTGCCGCTAAACGCAAATATCCAGTTTTTCACATCCGAAGAGCAGATGGGCCGCACGCTAGCGGGCAGTAACTTTATCCAAAACATCTTTATGGCGGCGTTTTTGCTGCTTGCGATGGCGTTTAGTTTATTTGCCGTTAGTACGCCCGAAATTTTCGTCATTACCTCTTTTAGCGTGCTTATTTGCGCGCTGGTAGCGATAAAATACCTGCCGCATCTTTTTGCTCGTTTGCTTATCATGCCGTTTTTTAGGATCGGATACACGATCAACGTCGACGGCGTCGAAAATATCCCGCAAAAAGGCGGCGTGCTGCTGCTTGGCAACCACATGAGCTGGATAGACTGGGCGGTGCTACAGATGGCCTCTCCGCGTCCGATCAGATTTGCGATGCATAAGAGCTTTTATGAAATTTGGTACCTAAAATGGCTGCTAAATTTATTTGACGTGATCCCTATAGGCGCGGGAGCGAGTAAAAGCGCTCTAGAAAAGATCCGCGAGTGTCTAGACGCGGGCAACGTGGTGGCGCTGTTTCCGGAGGGACATATCAGCTATAACGGCCAGATAGACGAGTTTGCGCACGGTTACGAGATAGCCGCAAGCGATACGAACTCCGTCATCGTGCCGTTTTATCTGCGCGGCCTTTGGGGTTCTAGCTTCTCACGCGCTCAAAAATACTACCAAAGAATCAGCCGCAAAATAGACGGCAAGCGCGCTATCAGGGTGAGTTTCGGCGTGCCTTTGGCACCTGAAACCAAAGCCCCGCAAGTACGCGAAAAAGTAGTCGAGCTGTCGTTTTTTAGCTGGGCCGAGTATCTAAAAACTCTCGAGCCTATGCAGTTTAGCTGGCTAAAGCACGCCAAAGCGGATCTGTTTAAACGCTCGATGGTAGATAGCACGGGCGCTGATCTAAACAATCTCAAGGTTATCGCGACGGTGCTTGTGTTTTTGTCTAAATTTAAATTCTCGTTTTTAAAAGAGCGAAACGTCGGCGTGATACTGCCCTCCTCGGTGATGGGTAGCATTATAAATTTGATGCTATTTATCAGAGGCAAGATAAGCGTAAATCTAAACTACACGCTTAGCGAGCAAAATTTGATCGGCTGCGCGGACAAGGCGGGGCTAAGAAGCATAATCACGTCACGCCAATTTATCGCCAAACTAAAGGCTCGCGGCTTTGAGCTGGAAGAATCTCTAAAAGGTAGACTAATCTATCTCGAAGACGTCGCGCAGGGCATAAGCAAGGCTGATAAAATTTGCGCGATGCTAAAGGCGGTTTTGATGCCGCGCTGGCTGCTTGAGCTTATATATTTTCGCGACGTTCGCATCGACGACGAGGCGGCGATACTCTTTAGCAGCGGCAGCGAGGGTACGCCAAAAGGCATCGTGCTAACGCATAAAAACATAATGGCTAACATCAAGCAAATTTCAGAGATTGTAAACACGGACGGCAACGACGTTATCTTAGCGTCGCTACCGATATTTCACTCGTTCGGGCTTACTGCGGCGACCTTTTTCCCGCTTAGCGAGGGTATCGCCTCCGCTCACGTGCCTGATCCCACGGACGCCTTTGCCGTGGGTAAGATGGTTGCTAAATACCACGCGACGATAATGTTTGGCACGTCGACGTTTTTTAGGCTCTATACCAAAAACAAAAAGCTAAATCCGCTGATGTTTTCTACGATCCGCTACGCGATTGCCGGCGCGGAGAAGCTAAACGCGGCCGTTAAGCGCGAGTTTAAGATGAAATTCGGCGTCGAAATTTACGAAGGCTACGGCACGACCGAGACCTCGCCCGTCGTTAGCGTAAATACCGCAAACGTGCTAGAACCGGAGTTTTTTAAAGAGCTTGTTTTCTCAAAAGAGGGCAGCGTGGGTCTACCGACTGCGGGCACGATAATAAGAATCTGCGATCCTACAAGCCTAGAAAAGCTAGAAAGCGGACAGGCCGGCCTAATCCTAATCGGCGGCCATCAGGTGATGAAGGGCTACTATCTAGATGAGGAGCGCACGAAAGAGGCGATCGTCGAGCTAGACGGCGTGCGCTACTATAACAGCGGCGACATCGGCTTTTTAGACGAGGCGGGCTTTTTAACCATCACGGATAGGCTATCTCGCTTTGCTAAAATCGGCGGAGAGATGATCAGCCTAGGCGCGCTCGAGGCTCAAATTTCAGGCGTACTGGGCGATGAGGTTACCTTTGTCTGCACCAACGTCGCCGACGAGAAAAAGGGCGAGCAAGTCGTCATGCTCTTTAGCGGCGAGATCAGCGAGGATGAGCTAGCCGCGCGCATCAGGGCTTCTGCGATACCTTCTATCATGCAGCCTTCAAAGATTTACAAAGTCGAAGCCGTACCTGTGCTAGGAACCGGTAAAGTGGATTTTAAATCAAGCAAAAAGCTAGCGGCCCAGCTTGTCGCTGGCGAGGGAAATTTAGGCGCGGCGGAGGAAGCTGAGGTTTAAATTTGCCGTCGTAACGGTTTGGTTAAATTTGATAAAAGGGCTTAAATTTGCGAGTTAAATTTAAGCCCGAGAAGTAAAATTTGATCAAATTTGACCGCCGCAAAACGAGTCAAATTTACACCAAATCCCTGCTGCTAAAGATAAAATACCCCCCGACAAGCATAATCGCGCCCAAAATCAGCGGATAAAAAATCGAGTAAATAACAAATCCAAACGCGCTAAAGTTGTTTAGCACAAAATTCGACGCTACGCCGATCACGGCTAAATTCGGATCAAACAGGCTAATCGCCGCGATCCTAAAGACCTCGATCGGGTTAATGAGCGCGATAAAAAAGATGATATCCTCGCGCACGTTGCTCTTCATCAAAAAGCCCATGAGAGCTAGATCCAAAAACGCCAGCAAGACAAGCCAGAGTAAAAACGCGACGCCCTGACCCATTTCTTGATTTTTGATTACCGAGGAGATGAGAAATCCAAACGACAAAAACACGAAGCTAAGCGCGAAAAGTAGGGCGGTGTAGAGGCTTAGGATATCCCACGGGATCTCGATTTTTTTAACCAGACCCGCGACTACTGCTAAAACAAAAGAGAGCAAAAGTGGCACGAAAATGACGAAAATGCGCCCCAAAGCCTTGCCGAAATAGTATTCGCCCAGGCTAACGGGGAAGCTAAGCATGTATTCAAGCAAATTCGTATCGCGGTCGGCGCTGATGCTGCGCACGGTCGAGATGAGGATAAAAATAGGCACGATAACGATGCAAATTTGGATAAAAAGCAGCAAAAGCCGCGTAAGTCCGCTAAAGCCCAGCACCCGCGAATCCGTCACGCCGCTAAAGATAAAAGTAACGATAAGCCCCATAAAAACTAGCATATAGATGAGGAACCAGCGCGAGCGCAGCGACTCGGCGACATCTAGTTTGGCGATGAGTAGCAAGTTACGCATGCGCGCCTCCTTGATAGATCGGCTCGTCTTTTATGATCTGCCCCAGGTCCATCTCGACGTAGCGGTTTGATATGCCCTGCACCTCATCAAGCCTGTGCGAGATAAAAACCAGCGTCTTTTCGCGCGCGAACTCGCCTAGCAGATCCATAAAATTTCGCCTGGCTTTCGGGTCTAAATTTGCCGTCGGCTCGTCAAACATCATGGCATCGGTATCTTTAGCAAAGGCGATTGCGATTAGCATTTTTTGCTTCATACCGCCTGAGAGTTTGTAAAATGGCTTATGAAAATTTCCTTTTAGATCAAGCTCCATTTTCTCGCAAAATTTATCTATGTTTTCCTGCGCGACGTTTGAACTTTTACAGACGAACTCGCAAAGCTCTTTTAGGTTAAATTTAAGCGGCGGCGGCGTTTGCGGGACGAAAGATATCACGCCAAGAGCTTCTTTGCGCGCGGTAAAAGGATCAAAGCCGTTTACTCGCACCTCGCCGCTGTTTGGCTTAAATTCGCCTAGGATTATGCGCATCAGCGAGCTTTTGCCGGCGCCGTTTTGCCCGAGCACGACGGTTTTTTGCCCCTTTTCTATGCTCAAATTTACGTTTTGCAGTATCTTTTGCGAGCCAAAAGCCTTGGTGATGTCTTTTAAGATTATCAAATTTATCCTTTTAGATGAGCTTTTTAAAGCCGTTGTCGAATTTCAGCGCGTCGTGGTGACACACGTCGATACAGCGCCCGCAAAGCGTGCAGTCGCCGCCCACGAGACGAAATTCTTTTTTATTTTCGTCGTCGCCCGTTTTAGCGTTTTTCTTCGTGATTTCAAGCACATGCGGCACGAGACAGGTATCTATGCAGACTAGGCAGTGGTCGCAGCGCTCTTTGTTCCAGCTAACTTTAACGGCGTTGGTGCGGGTTAGCAGCGAGTACGTAGCGCCGATTGGACAGACGTAGCGGCACCAGCCTCTGCGGGAGTAGAAAATCTCGACTAAAAGCACGAAAACCGCAAACCAAATCGCGTGAAAATAGCCGTAAATGACGAATCTAGACACTATGCCCGTCACGCTAAATATCTCAAACACGAGCTGCGAGCTAGCAAAACTCATCGCTATAAAAAGCGCGGTAAAGACGTAGCGCCATTTCGGATCGAAATTTCGGCGTTTAATTATCTTTTTGGCGGCTAAATTTTCGTGTATTTTCTCGCCGATCTCGCCTAAAAAAGTATAAGGGCAAATCCAGCCGCAAAAGGCTCGTCCGCCCGCAAGCGCGTAAAAAAGTAAAATCGTAGCCGTGCCGATGATCAAATTTGTCGGAAACTCGTGCGTCGCGGCAAATACCTGAAAGCTCATAAAAGCGTCGGTCAAATGAAAGCCTAGGATCCTTGATCCGCTGATGTCGCCTTCTAAAATTTGAATATCCGCGCGGTAAGAAAGCACGAACAAAATATGCACGAGCGCGATAACGATAAGCCGCCAAGCGCGGATGCTAAGGCGCTTTTTACCCTCGGCGTTTTTTACCGTGAGCGTGCTTAGAAACGGGACTTTGGCGACCGTGCAGCGCGTGGCGTACTTGTCCATTTTCTACTCTTTAAATTTTGAAATTTCATCAGCTAACGCGCCTAGATCCTCGTCTGAAACATTCGTGAGAAGCCCTTTCATCAGGCTATTTGGCACCTTGCCCTCTTTGTAGTTTTTTAGCGAAGCTAGGATTTCGTCCTTGCTTTTGCCCGCGATGCTAGGAGCCATCACGCCCTTGCCGTTTGCTCCGTGACAAGGCGCGCAGGAGGTTAGGTATCGTTTGCTAACGCCCTCGCTAGGCTGATTTGCGACGCTGTTTTGCAGCTGTTTTATCTTTTTGATCTCTTCGCTATCTTGCAAATTTAGCTCTTCATTTACGACTTTTGGCTGCGTTTGCTGTGCCGGTTTTAGCTCGGGCCTGCTAGCGTCCTTTATAGGTGCCGACGGCTGGCTAGTCAGCATAAAAACCATGAGCGCAAGTACCAAAACTCCAAAGATTATCGCTATTTTCTTTCCCATTTTAGCCTCCTATTTTTTTCTAAATTGCTCGTTAAATTCGCTGATTTCATTAGCTAGCGCCCTGATCTGCGCCTCGTCCATACCGCGAACTAGATCTTTCATCAGCGGATTTGCCTTTTGCTTGCTCTTATACGCGGCGATCATGTCGTAAATTTGATCCGAGGTTTTGTTTAGCAGCGACGGGCCGATGATGCCGTTGGCGTAGTCGTCGTGGCAGGCGGAGCATTTTACGATAAAGTCCTTACTAAGGCGCCCTTTTACGAGTTTTAAATTTATGCTTTGCAGCGGGCTTCGCACCATCGCTAGCGCGCCGACTGAGCGGCTAGTCTCGCTCTCTTCGTCATCTAGACCAAATTTGACTCTCTTTTTGCCGTTTATGTCGTAGCTCATAAACTGATCGTAGTCTTTTTGCGCGGTTGCGTTAGCGTCCGCTTTTTGCGTCTCTATTATGCCTGCAGCGACGGGCGTCACTTGCGTTTTTGCCGCTTGCGTAGCGCTTTTTTTATCGTCTTTGCTCTCGCAGCCAGTTATCAGCGCTACCGCAGCGAGAGCCGCGAGACAGCCTAAAATTTTATTTTTCATTTTTATCCTTTGTAAATTTCGTCATAGCTGCGGTTTGGCGCTATGTCGATGATTTGTGCGGGGCAAACCTCGGCACACGCTCCGCATCCGACGCAGCCACGTTTAAATTCGGGCAAATTTCGCCCGTCGCTTTTAGCCATCGTTATGGCGGCGTCTCCGACGGGACAGAGGCTAACGCACAGATCGCAGGGCTTATCCACGCTATTTTGGATGGCGTCTTTTACGGCTTGCTCGCGGTCGTTGTAAATTTTACGTTCAAGCATTCTCGTAACGCCGCTTAAATTTACGTTTTCGTTTTTGTACGCTAGACAGGCTTCGCGTCCTCGCAGCACGCCCACGCCCATCTTTACGTCGCTAATCTGCGTCGTGGCGTGATCTAGCGCGCCGCTGGGACAGGCTAAAACGCAAGGAAAAAGGTCGCACAGATAGCAGCCTCGCTCGTGCGCGTCGATGTAGGACGTGCCGTTTGAGTAGCCCTGCACGATGTCTAGTAGCTTGATGCTGTGATACGGGCAGACCTGCACGCACTGGCCGCATTTTATGCAGAGCGATTCGAAATTTTTAACCGCTCCGGGAGGCCGTAAAAAAAGCTCGTCCGCGCGCGTTTTGGGTAAAAAATATCCGATACCGTAGCCTGCTGCCGCCGCGCCTGCCGTTAGGGCGATAAAATTTCGTCTATTCATAGCGTTGCCTTTTGAGCGTTATTGGGGCGCATTTTAGGAGAGCCGTCCTCTAAAAGCTTGAGCGGCTCGGAAAACGGCGCTAGCTTAGCTAGAAAATTTAGCCCACTAATCACGGTGGAGCCGTAGAAAAAGCGCAGAGTCGGATAGTACTGCCAAAGCTTATCGGCGTAAACAAAGTGCAAGTATGGCGTATCGCCGATACCGTCTCTATCGACGTCGAGTCCTTCGTATTCGTCGAAATAATTACCGCTCCACTCGTTTAGCTCGATCTTTGAGCCGGGCGTATCGTTGATAGCCGTTTCCATGTTGCCGATAAAATCATTGCCCTTAAACACGCTTTTTTCCTGCGTCGCGTGCATTTGCAGCCCGATGACGTTGTATAAAATTTGATTGTTTTCGAGGGTATTTACGGTGCCCGGATTTAGCGGCGAGCGGTCCGAGTAGATGCCGCGCGAGTTATATAAAAAGGTATTTTCTCTGATGTTAAATCCCGAGGCGTCTTTTAGCGCGATACCCACGCCAAACGCTCCGTTTGAGTTGATTATCACGTTTCGGCGCACGAGAGAATTTGTTGAAAACATAAAATACATCCCCACCGCGCCGCCGCTAAATTCGTTATCCTCGATGAGGTTACCCGCAGAGTACATCGTATGCACGGCGTAGCGGTTGTTTTGCCCGTAGTTCTTGCGGATTATATTGTTGCTGGAAAACCACGCCACGATGTCGCGGCTGTTATAGACGTAGTTTCGCTCGATCAAATTTTCGTGCGAATACCACGCGCGCACGGCGTCTCCGCGTCTAGGCACGTCAAAGCCCTCTTTTGAGGTGATGTTGTTATCTCTGATGACGGCTTGGTTGCACTCTGATAGCTCGATACCGAAAAGCACGTCTTTAAAGCGGTTTTTCTCGACTAAAATATTATTGCCCTTAGAGCAGCTGACGCCCGCGTCTAGCTCCATCTGGCTCGTGCCGCTGCCTTCGATGTTTAAATTTATGAGCTTGACGTTTTTTGCCGTTACTTTTATCACGCTTGATTTGCGGTCGCCTCGTATCACGGCGCCGTCGCCCTTGCCTATGATTGAGAGCGGTTTATCGATTATGATATTTCCCTCGTAAAGTCCGTCGTTTAGGCGCAAGATGTCGCCCGGTTCGGCGGCGTTTATAGCGTCTTGTAGCGGACTGGCGAAGGCCGTCAAATTTAGCGCACAAAAGAGCAGAAGCTTAAATTTCATTTCGCGTCTTTGAGCTCTTTTTTCTTTGAAAATACGGCTAGGATACAAAGCGCGCTCATAGCCATCATCACCCAAAATCCTATGCTAGGATACGAGTGCGTAGTAAACTGCGCGACCTTGCCGTCGCCAAGCACTGTCGGCATAAACGGTTTTATCTTAAACGCGCCCCACTCTTGCATATTGTGCCCGTACCAGTATAGCCAGCCCGCAAACGCGCCCATAAAAAGTAGCGGAGCGATGGTCGGAAGCACCATGAGCAGGGAGTTAAATTTGCCGTCGTAGTATAAAAAGGCTAGCATACAAAGCGTCGAAATAAGCAGATAATAAGGCGCAATCGCGCGCTCGACGTTGCCGCCGTGCTCCATCGGATACATGCCGATGTAGTGGTTTATGGTGTTCATCTCGTGCACGTCGCCGCCGTATCCGTCAACGTGAAAATAAACGGGAATGCCGTTTGGAAAGGCGTCTTTTGGGTAGTTTGGCGCTTCAAGCGCGACGTACCAGATAGGAAAAGACGGCGTGCCGATCTCGGCTTTTTGCTCGATCGCTTTTTGCAGGCTGGCTTTTACGTCGTCTGGCATCAAGTGATTTTTGTACTGAAACGAGGTGTAAAGGTCATAAATTTTATACGAATACCCGGCAAGCGGCTCGCCCGCGGCGATCTTAGCCTTGGCTCCAAAAAAGCCCAGCACCGGGATCGTAAAACAAACGGTCATCAAGACTAACGCGATAATAGTGTAAATTTGATACTTCTTCATCGTTTCTCCTTTGTTAAATTTAAAAAATTTTTCGCAAAACGCTTTTTAAATTTAACGTAAGAGGCTCGGGTTACGCGCGCCGAGCCTCAAATTTAGCGGATCTGTTCGGACCGCTAAGCCCGAATCAAATTTGGATTACATTCCCGCGTTTTCGTCGATCCATTTTAGGTATTCGATGATATCTTTGATCTCTTGGTCGCTCATGTGCTGATTAGGCATTCTTAGGTTAAAGTAATCGATCATAGACTTGATATACTCGTCGCCGTAAAATTTAGACGGATCTTTGATAAAGTCAAACACCCATTTCTCGCCGTTTTCGTGACGCAAAAGAACGCCGGTTAGATCTGGGCCCGAGCTAACTTGACCGATGACGTGGCAGCCGTTACAACCGCCTTTTAGATAGGCAGCCTCGCCTTTAGCGGCAGCCGGACTCATAGGCGTGGCGATCTCTTTAGCTAGGTTGTTTTTAGCTCTTAGGCCGACGTCTGCGGTTTTAACCATATACTGCCATACTTGGTACTCCCATAGGATCGCACCGTTTACGTCGCCTTTTTTGTAGGCTTCGTCGGCTTTTGCTTTTACTTCAGGGATTTTGCCGTATTGATCTAGCGCATCGGTAACTAGCTCTTTTACCTTAGGATATTTTTCGTAATGCTTCTCTTTTAGATACGTAACGACGCTTTGGATAACCTCGTCGGTAGCTTTATTCGTAGCGATTACTTTATCGTATTCGGCTTTTAGAGCTTCCGGGCTTAGGGTTTTTAGCTTGCTTGCTTTGGCGGATTCGTATTTTTTGTTCGGATCTTTAACTAGCAAGTAACCCATCATCTCAAGGTGCAGCGCAGAGCAAAATTCGGTGCAGTAGTAAGGGAACACGCCCTCTTCGTCCGCTACGAAATTTACGGTTGCTGTTTTACCCGGCTCTAAAGAGGCGTGGATGTTGTAAAGATCCACGGTAAAGCCGTGCGTCTCGTCCTGTGCGCGCTCTAGGTTGGTTAAGTGGATGGTTACGTTGTCGCCTTTATTTACCTCGATATGCTCAGGGTTGATGTGGCTTCTGATCATCGTAGCGTAGACGGTTACGTTTTTGCCGTTGCGCTCGATCCTCTCTTGTCCGGCGAGAGTTACGAACGGACTTTCTTTACCGGTGCGAGAGTTTGTTCCCATGGCGTAGGTGGTAGCCGGTTTTAGCTTGCTAGCCGCAATCGAAACTACGTCGTGAGGTTCGCCTAGAGGTATCGGCATATCGTATAAAAGCTCCATTTTTGAGCCGGCTATGTCGATTAGCTGGTGGTTTTGCGGGTGAAGAGGACCTACCGGGTTAAAGCGATCGATCGAAAGTTTATCAAGAGCGATAGCGTATTTGCCCTTAGGTTTGGCCGATTTTCCCTCCATAGTATCTAGGTGTCCGATGTTGTAGTGAACGTTGATCCTATCTAGGACTTTTAAATTTTTATAGTCCCATTTCACGATCTGGCTATCGACGTAAAGAGAGGTATAGATGACGCCGTCTTTTTCGTCAAAAGAGTTGTGCAGAGGTCCAAGACCAAGTTCGACTTGTCCTTGCAAGCTCTTTGCCATATCAAGCACCGGGATGCCGTACGGATCGGTGCCGGCGAACTCTTTTTTGTCGATTAGGTTTTTGATCTTTTTAAAATCATAAACCGTCGCGTGAGTATCTAGCTTGCCGCCGATAACGATATAGCGACCGTCAGGAGTGACGTCTACGCCGTGCGGGCTCTTTGGTTCAGGGATCAAAAATAGCGCGCCGGCTTTAACGGCAGCCTCTATCGTAACTACTCTGTGGCCGTTTATTTCTCTGTAGTTTTTCTTATCCTGAGCTAGTTTTTCTAAAATTTGCCAGTTATAAACGTGCAAATAATCAGTGTCGTTTCTGCTCGCGCCCGCTTCAAACGGAGGCAAGCCCTTTTCGATACCGCCCGTATACATCTCGGAGTTTATCGAGTTTGTAAACGCCCAACCAAAGCTCTCGCCCTTACCTGCGTCGCTTAGGTCTTGCCAGTATGGAGGAAGCTCGAGCGAGAAGGAAGCTTTCTCGTCTATCTTGCCTTTTGGATAGTCGAATTTCCAAAAAGTTACCGCACCGCGGAAAACCGCTTCGTATTCGTCCATCGAGTGATAGCCGTTATCTAGCGGAGCCGCGTACTGCGCCGCTTCGATGACGTATTCGCTGTTTGGAGTGATAAAGCTACCGCCGTGTTCGCTTTTCATGATAGGGTTAACCACGATCTGAGTCGTCTCGAAATCATGTAAATTTATCACTGCGATGCGAGGGTTGGCCTTGTCGTTGATGAAAAGATAATCACCGACGTATTCGCCGTTTTTCTCCGTAAGAGCAGGGTGGTGAGTGTCGCCCCACGTGATTTGTTTGCCTCTGATGGCGCCGCTTTTTAGGATGGCTTTAGACTCCTCGTCATAGCCGTATCCCTGCCAAGGCTCGGGCGTAAAGACGCCGATATACTTGTAAATCCTCATCGAAGGCACGCCGTAAACCATCACCTGTCCGCTTTGGCCTCCTGAGGAAAATACGATGTAGTCGTCTTTTTTACCGCTTGGCTGATACGTTTTAGCGGCCGCTAGGATGTCTTTTTCCGTTAGCCCGCGCGCTTTCATGATAGCTTGTAAGTCGCTATCCGCCGCACACGCACTGCTAACGGCAAACGCGAGGCCCGCAGCCGCAACGATACCGCAACTAAGTAGTTTGTTCATTGAAAATCTCCTTTCCTAAGATTTTTTCTTGTAAATTTGGATCTCGCCGTTTACGCTAACGGCTATGACGCTATCTTCGTCATTAAAAATTTTTATCACGGCGTCGGAGTTTTTGCCTATTTTTTCTATCTGTTTAAACTCCGCGTCGCTTCGTAAAATTTCGCCGTTTCCAAGCCCGATATAAACTTTATCCTGCACGACCAGCAAGCTTTTAACGCGCGAATTTGAGATTTTGTAAATTTGAATTTCTGCGTCCGTCAAATTTGCGTTTGCTTTGCCGTTAGTTAAATTTAGATCCGCTTTGTTTTGCGCGTTTTTGACGGCGGTTAAATTTGCACTTGCGTTCTCTTTGTCGCTTGTTTGAGTTAAATTTGCTTCGGCGGCCAAATTTGCCGCGCTAGGCTGCTTGCTTGCTAAATTTTCGTTCGTAAAATTTCCATCTGCGTCAAATTTGAGGCTCGCTATCTCGCCGCTAGCAAGTCCGAAAATCATGCCCGAGTTTATCTCCGCCGCGCTCAGAGCTACGGATTTTAATTTGCCTAGATTTTTTGCCTGCATCGTGCTTAAATTTACGCTAAAAACCGATCTATCCCAGCCCGTTATCAGCACGGCGCCGTTTAAAATTTTACAGGTTGCGATACGATATGCGCCGTCAAGATTGGCGCGCATCAGCTTTTTTGACGCAACGTCGTAGGAGATAAAGGCGTCTTTACCGGCGACCGCGTAAATTTTGCCGTTTGCGACGTGAAGGTGCGTTATCTGCGCATCAAGGCTTAAATTTGAAAGATTTAGCATGCCGGCAAAAGAGCTAAAATCATCGCTAAATTTAGCTATCTCTCCGCCCGAAAAACCGGCGTACAAATTTGCGCCGTCAAAGGCTAGAGAGGTTATCTCATTTGCTTTAAGATCAAATTTGCTTATGGGTTTTAAGTCTTTTTGATTAAGTATTTTTAGCGAATTTTTAGCATCGTAGACGGCTATGGTTTTGTTTTGCTCGCTATAGGCGCAGCTTTTTACGTCGAGGCTAGCTGTAGCGCTAACATCGCTTGCGAAGGAGAAAACAAATAGAGCGCATACGAGCGCTATAATCTTCATGGATGACTTCCGAATTTTAAATTTCCGCTAAAGAAACTATACAACCGGAAGGCTTAAAGTATATTGATTTAAATCAAAATCATTAATAATTGAGTATAAAAAAATATCTTTGTGTTATAACGTAACACCTGCAATTTACGAAATAATAAAGCTGTTATTATTTCAGATTTTCCAGCGTTTTCTTGATATTTTGCGCCGTTAGATTGGAGATCTCGGCGACGAATTTATCGTTTTTGTCTAACACATAAAGCGAGGAGCTATGAGCGACAGAGTACTCTATCGCCGATTTTTCAAGCAGCACCTTTTGATACTTCACGCCGTAGCTTTTGGCAACCTTAGGCAGATCGTCTAACACTATGCCGTAAGAATTCGGATAAAAATACTTCGCATACTCGTCGACGTTTTTAGCCTCGTCGCGCTCCGGATCGAGGGTGACGAAAATCACGACGATGTCGTCTCGTTTAAGTTCGTTTAAAACGCCCGAAAGGATACCCAGAGTCGCAGGGCAGACGTCGGGGCAGGTGGTGTAGCCGAAGTAGATAATCTTATTTTTGCCCTCAAAGCTCTTTAGGCTCACCGCGCCGTTTGCGCCTTGGCCCGTAAGAGCGTATTTGTTTGAGTAGAGTGCGAGATAGCCTGCGCCAAGAACCGTTAAAATCAGTATAACTGCGATAATAAGCTTTTTCATCATCCGCCCTTTTAAGTAAATTTTGCGTCTATTGATGCAAGTCGAAGTCTATATAAAGCCCGCTTCTTTTGCCGTTTTCCAGCACCTCGAAACGGTATCTCATAATGTTTATCAGGCATGCGCTTAGCACGATGTTTGAGACGTAGGCGTTATCGCGCTTTTCGACTTCGGCCTTAATCACGCCCATATCCATATTTACGCCGTGGATCTCAAGGCTGGGGTTTTTAAACCCTTCTAGCCCCTCGATGCGCACGATCGTGGGCTGCATCGTGTAAACGGGCTTTGGCGAGAGGCTAAATTTAACCGTCTTGCCGCGAAACTCCACGCCGCAGGAGTGCTCGGCGTTCATATCGCAAGGAAGCGGGGTTAAATTTGCCCCCACGTCCTCTGCGCTCAAAAAGTCCTCTTGCGCTTGCGGTTTAAAAAATAGGTACGCCGAAGTACCCAAAACGCCGACTAGAAGGACTAAAATTATGAGAAATTTTTTCATTAATGCTTGTGGTGTTCGCCGTCTTTTTTAGCTACGACCGACTTTGCGACGATATCTTTTAGCTCGAGTTTTTGTCCGTTATCAAACTCTAGCGTGGCATCTAGTTTGTCGCCCTCTTTGATCGGAGCTTTGATGTTCATCAGCATTACGTGCAGACCGCCCGGTTTTAGGCTCACGGCGCTTTCCGGCGCTACTTCGATGCTATCTATTTGCACCATCTTTTTCATGCCGTCTACTTCTTTGTGCGTATGTATCTCGCCCGTAGCTGCCGCAGGAGAGCTAGCGCCGATTAGTTTTATAGGTTTGTTGGTGTAGTTTTTGATCTCAAAAAATAGAGCCGTATTTTTTGCGCCAGGAGGCGTAGCTTTGGCATAGATATCTGAAACCTCAACATCTGCGGCGTTTGCAAAGCCCAAAGAGGTGACTACTAGAGATAAAGCTAAAAATTTGCTTTTCATTTTTTGCGTCCTTTTACGTGGAATTTTGATATTCGCTATTGTAACACAAAATAAAAGTTTTTTAAAATTTTTAAGAGAAAATGTAATATAATTCGATCCTTTATTACGAAAATACGCAATGTTAGGAAAATTTTGAAAAAACTACTCGGCTTACTTATTTTTTCTATCTTTTTTTCTCAAATTTTATCCGCCAATGTTCTAGCGGACGCAAATTTGACGGGCGCTAAATACTGGCTGGAAAAGCTAGGTGCAGCCGACGTTAGATACGGCTACTACGAGGCCAAGACTAAAATCATCGTCGTAAATAAAGCGCAAAAAACCCTGCAAAGCTTCGAGTATGCAGGCGGTGCGTTGGAGCAAATTTTTTCGCAAAGCGTGATAACGGGCAAAAGCGGGGATAAATTTAAAGAAGGCGACCTAAAAACGCCGGTCGGAGTTTACGACATCACGGACAAATTTACGCCGCCCGATCCCTTTTACGGGCCGCTTGCGATGTCGCTATCGTACCCAAACGCCCACGACAAGGCCGCACAAAAAACGGGCGGAGGCATCTGGATACACGGATTGCCGATGAAAGGCAAGCGCGAGGACGAAGTAAAAACGCGCGGCTGCGTGGCGTTTAACAACGATGCGCTGGTGAAATTCGGCGAACTGATTGGCAGCGAGGGCGTCGTGATAATCAGCGAAAGCCAGAAGGTAGACGCTAGCAAAGACGACGTCGCGCGCGTGCTGGCGCATCTGCATGAGTGGCTGCAGGCGTGGCGAGATAACGAAACTAAAATTTACCTGGGCTTTTATGCGGACGAATTTGTAAAGATAGAGGGCAAAAACGCGCTAACGAGGGCTAAATTTGCCGAAAATAAAAAGAGAATTTTCGCGCTAAAAGAAAAAAAGAGCATAAAAGCTTCAAATTTTAGCGTGACGCCGTACCCGAACACTAAAGGGCAAAATCTTTTTAGAGTAGTTTTTGACGAGGATTATGCCGCGCCCAGTCACGAATTTAAAGGAAAAAAAGAGCTCTACGTGCGGCTAGATAAAGATAAATTTAAAATCTTAACGGAGAAGTAAATGCAAGAAAAAAAAGAAATAGTAAAAAATCAAATCGAGGAAATTTTAAAGGCTAGGAGCGAGTTTTTCGCCGAGCTGGACCGCCAAGTGCCAAAGGTTGCGGGCACGGACGTGTTTGACTTTGCCGCGGTCAAAGAGGCCGATCTAAAGGCGCTGTATGCTAAATTTTACGCTTATGATTATAATATCAGAAAGCTGCTTCCTAACGTTTACGAGGCGTTTGGCGTAAATTTTAATGTCTGAACTCGTTTTAAACAGATCCGCCTACATACATAATCTAACTAAAATTTGCACCAAAGCTGGCGGCAAAGATCGCGTGATCTTGGTACTAAAAGACAATGCCTACGGTCACGGAGCGGTGCTTGTGGGGCGCGAGGCGGCAAGCTACGGCATCAAATTTTGCGCGGTCAAAAACGAAGTCGAGGCGCGCGAGCTAGAACCCTTTTTCGAGCACATTCTCATCCTTTCGCACATTCCGCACGGCGGCGAGAGTGGGCGATTTATTTATGCGGTAAACGATATTTCGCTGATTGCTAAATTTAAAAAAGGCGCTCGCGTGCATATCGCCGTCGATACGCTCATGCACCGAAACGGCGTTGCTACGTGCGAAGTGCGTGCGGCGTGCGAGGCGGCTTTGGCGCATGGACTGCAAATTTGCGGAGCATTTACGCATTTTAGAAGCGCTGAAGAGCTTAGTAGCGATTATTTCGTGCAGAGGCAAAATTTCGCCGCGGCAAAAGCCGTAGCGCGCGAAATTTGCGGCGAGAGAGATTTGATCTTTCACTCGCACAACTCCGCTGCGACCGAGCGTTTCGGCGAGCTAGCGGACGAGTTTGTGCGCGTGGGTATCGCAGCCTACGGCTACGCGCAGTTTGACGAAAGCTTGGGACTAAAGCGCGTGGCGTCACTCTGGGCGCATAAGGTTAGCGGCAGGGTGCTAAAAAAAGGACAATGCGCGGGCTACGGCGCTAAATTTTGCGCGAGCGAGGATATGCAAATCGCCGTTTACGATCTAGGCTACGGCGACGGACTGTTGCGCTACGGGGGTGAGGGCGAGCTGCGGACGGCCGGCGGACGGCGGTTGCTCGGTAAAATGTCGATGGATAGCTTTTGCTGCGAAGATGCGGGCGATAAAATTTGCGTATTTGACGACGCGTGCGTTTGGGCGGATTTTTTCGGCACGATCAGTTATGACGTTTTGACGAAACTTTCGCCCAATATCTCAAGGCGGTTTGAGTAAAACTCCTCGCAAGTCCGCTTGAGCGTGCATGTAGCAAACTCTGCGCGCAGAACTAGCGGCGAAAGCCAGCTTTGCAAATTTTTGAGCTTAGCCTGCTATCTTCAAAAGCATAAATTTGCCGTCTGATTCAAATTTATGCCGAATTTTAGATTTTAACGAAAGCTTTCCGCGAGGCTTTTTACGTATTAGCGGAGACCTATCTAAGGTTTATATCATTAACGCTAAAGGCGACAGTATGGAGCCTACTATCGCTAACGGAGAACTTCTTTTTATAAGTACGGCAAATGCAGGTGGCGTAATAAGCGGCAATATATACGTCATAAACTACGGCGGAGACGTATTCGTCAAACGATTAGAAAAACCCGATAACAAGAGCCGTAACGTTATTTTCGGATGATGAAAAATACGAGCCTATCGTAATAGACGGCGAAAATTTAGAAAATTGCGCTATCGTAGGACGCGTCGGCACATATCAGAAAAGGTGTGATTTAAAGGGACTTTGAAGCTATCTTTGAAGTTTTTGAAGCAATTTGAAACTTTAGCTTTCAAATTGCAAAAAAAAATGCCTAAATTTTGCATTTTGAGTTCTCATTTTTTACCCTATGTCCCTATCTGCTAAAATAACGCTCTTAACGCTATTTGCTCCATATTTTTATCTGTTCTCATTTTTTTACCTTTTGCATAAGATTTATCAGAATTTTACCTAATATCGGCTCGCGATTTTGTAAATTTATGACATCGTTCGGCAGTCGTAAAAATTTATCGCTTTTTCTTGGGCGGCATCATGCTAATTTTACCCAAGCGTCAGGTTTGCTAAATTTTGTTTACTGATTTATAGCCCGCCATATCAGCGGGCAAAGTATTTTATATTTTAAGCGCTACCGTATTTGTCCTTATGTCTCTACGCCGGCGTTTTTAAAATTTGGATTTGCGATAAAATCGGACGGGATTCTAGCCGCGGCTAGACTTTCGTAGCGAGGTCAAATTTACGCGGGGTTAGCGCTGATTGTTTGAATTTTTAAAGCCGCGACGTAAATTTGCCGCCATGAGAATTTGCATTCCGCCAATTCTCAAATTTACTTCAAAATATCCTCTAGCGCTGCTTTTAGATCGCTAAATTTAAAGCTAAATCCGCTTTTTATCAAGGCTTTGGGATAGACTTTAGCACCTTCAAGCAGTACGCTTGATCCCTCGCCCAGCATCAAATTTAGCGCAAATTTAGGCACTTTAAAAAACGTCGGTCGCCCCAAAACCTCGCCTAAAATTTGAGTAAATTCGCCGTTTGTACTAGGAGTCGGCGAAACGAGATTAAAAACGCCGCTTTGACGGTTTTGTAAGACAAATTTAAACGCTTCCAGCAAATCCGTTACGCAAATCCAGCAAAACGCCTGCTCGCCGCTACCGATCTTGCCGCCAAGACCGAGCCTAAATGCCGGCAGCATCTTAGCTAGCGCACCGCCTTGCCCCAGCACCACACCTAGGCGAAATATCGCCGTTTGCGTCCGCGCTTTAGCGGCCTGGCTCTCCCACTCGCATGCTAGCTCGCCCAAAAATCCGCGGTCAAATTTGACCGAGCTCTCGTCGTGACCAAGCCCATTTTCATATATCCCAACGGCTGAAGCGCTGATGAAAAAGGGCGGATTTTCTAGCTCGTTTATAGCGCAAACCAGCGTGCGCGTAGTCTCTATCCTGCTTGCGCGAAGGCGCTTTTTATAAGCCTCGCTCCATCTTGCGGCGATAGAGGCGCCTGCTAAATTTATAACCGCATCGCAGCCGTCAGCGAGATTTTTGATCGCGTCTTTGTCGGCGTAGGCGGCCCTTGGGATAGCTACTATCTCGTGCCCATGGGCTCTAAAAAAGCGGCAGAGTTCGCCGCCGATAAATCCGCTTGCGCCGTTTACGGCTATTTTCATCTTTTGCCTTTTTGATAAATTTACTTTGACGCGGGCGGTCAAATTTGACGCGACGCGGATTTAAAAATCGGCTTTAACTTAAAGTCCGAAGCCGAGCCGTTTTGCTTAAATTTAACGGCAAGACCTGCGCTTAAATTTGCCCGTCAAATTTACTTTCTAAAATACTCTTTCACGCCGTTTTCGCCATCTATCTGCGAGCGTAAATTTTCTAGCGCGGCGATGCGGTCTTGGGTGCTCGGGTGCGTGCGAAACAGCGAGCCCAGCGCGCTTTTTACGCCGCTAAAAGGATTAACGATAAACATATGCGCGCTTTGTTCGTCGGCGTTTGCCATCACGCGTCCGCGCGCGTAGTCCTCGAGCTTTCGCAGCGCGCCGGCTAGGTGCTGGGGCTTGCCCGTTATCATCGCGGCGCCCCTATCTGCCTCAAACTCCCGCGCCCGCGAGATCGCCATGCGTATGATCGTAGCGGCTAGCGGCATGATGGCGGCTAGAGCGATTAGCATCAGAGGATTTTGCTTGCCTTGACGATTCGCCGCGCCAAGCTGCGCGAAATTCGCCAGTATCGCGATCGCGCCCGCAAATACCGCCGCGATAGAGCCCGTCAGGATGTCGTAGTGGCGCACGTGGCTTAGCTCGTGAGCTAGCACGCCCTCGATCTCGTCTTTGTTTAGCAGATTTAGCAGCCCCTCGGTCACGGCTACCGCGGCGTGGCTAGGGTTGCGACCCGTGGCGAAGGCGTTTGGAACGGCTTCGGGGATGATGTAGATCTTTGGCATCGGCAAATTTGCCTTCGCGCAAAGCTCGCGCACGATCTGATAAAGCCCCGTCGCGTGCGCTTCGTCCACCGGCACGGCTCGGTAGTGCTTTAACACGAGCGTGTCCGAGAAAAAATACGAAAAGAAATTCATCCCAAGCGCAACTAAAAACGCTACCAGCATGCCGCTAGTGCCGCCTATCGCGCCGCCCACGGCTACGAAAAGCAGCATCAGCACCGTCATCAAAAATGCGGTTTTAAAAAGTTCCATTTGTTTCCTTTGCTCGTAAAATTTTACGAAAATATCTCGCCGCCGTCTTTTATCTTTTTTATAAAGGCAAAAATATCTCGTTCCGCTAGGCGCATCGGAGCCGAGCCCAGCGCACCTAGATCGTTAAAATAAATAGCATCGTCCGAGTTTAATTTTATGAAAAATCCAAGGTCGCCGTCTTGGCCTATCATATAAAAATCCGGCTCGTAAAGCGCTACTTCGTAGGTTTCGTTTCGCTCGGCTAGAGACGCGCGCCCGTATAGATAGGCGCCCGCTCCCGCCTCGTTAAAAATGTCTACGCACTCCTCGCCCTCGATACTTTCTAAAAATTTTAGATATAATGGCGGGAAATTTATCATCGTTTATCCTTGCCTATTACGGCGTTTTTAAATATCGCGACGTCGGCTTGATACCCCGCTATCTCGCTAAGTTCGATTTCATCGCCGATTATACAAGCGACTTTGGCGTCAAAGAGATAAAATTGGGCCAAATTTGCGGCCTTTGGCGTAAACTCTCGCTTTGATATAACAAGCAGATTCGCGCCCGCCGCATTTGCGATTATGCACTCGCTTACGTTCTCGCAAGCTACGCTAAATTTAGCCCTTTTTTCTTGCGCCGCTCTTATCATCGCTTTGTCGAATTTAAATAAATTTTGCTCGTCCGCCTTGATCTGATCCGCGTTTTCGCGCCAAAATAGCGGCTCATAGGGCACTAGCTCGTGTCCGATTAATTGCATTTTCTACTCCTTTTTGCTTTGCATGCACTCGGGGCAGACGTATCCGCCGCCGCTTATTACGGCGTCTTTAGCCTCTATAAAGGTACCGCATTTTTTACATTCGACGAAATTTTGCGCATCCTCGTCCTTATTTTTCGCTCCTTTTACGCCTCTTTTGACGCGGGTTTTAAAAAATATCAAATAAATCGCGATTAAAACCGCTAAAAAAGCCGAAATTTTAAATAACATCGCCGCCCTTTATAAATACGTAATTTCTATTGCCGCGCCCGTAAATTTGAGCCTTGAGCCCCCCTAGCTCGCTTTGCACGCTGCTTCCTTTGTAAAGTAAAATTTGAGTTTGCGCGTCAAAAAAACCGTCGCAAATGCCGAGCAAATCTTTCGTTTTCATCAGCGCTCGGCTGGTAATAAGCTGCGCCGTAAAGGGCTCGCCATCCTCGATCTTGCAAGATTTTACGCAGACGTTGGTTAAATTTAGCTCGGCCTTGACGTAGCTTAGAAACGCCGATTTTTTCGGGCTGGGCTCAAAGAGATGCCACTCGCACTCCCTTAAAATCATCGCGAGAAATATCGCCGGAAAGCCCGCTCCGCTGCCGACGTCAATCGCCGTTTTGGCGTCCGAAATTTGCGGGAAAATTTCAAGCGGAGCTATGCTATCTGCTATCTGCTCGTTTAAATTTTTGTAGTTGGTGAGGCTATGCACGCGGTTAAATTTAGCCAAAATCTCGCTAAATTTCGCCGTTTGCGCGTCAAAGTCCCTCGGCAGGTCAATTTTCATCTAGCATATGCCCCATCTGCTCTTTTTTCACGCGCAGGTAGTTTTCGTTAAATTTGTTCGCGTGTATGACGATCGGCACGCGAGAGACGATCTGTACGCATTTTAGCCCGGATAACTTTTTTGGATTATTGGTCAGCAAATTTATCTTTTCGATGCCAAAGTGCTTTAAGATAAAATCCACGATCTCATACGTGCGCTCGTCGGCCTTAAAGCCTAGCTGGTGGTTTGCCTCGATGGTGTCGAGGCCCTCGTCTTGCAGATGGTAGGCGTTTACTTTGTTTAGTAGGCCGATATTTCGCCCCTCTTGGCGTAGATAGATCACCATACCGCCGTGCTCTTCGATGTATTTTAGGCTGGCTTCCAGCTGGTCGCGGCAGTCGCATTTTAGGCTACCGATCGCATCGCCCGTTAGGCACTCGGAGTGGATGCGGACGTTTACGACCTCGCCGAAAGGTTTTTTAAATATCGCTAAATGTTCCTTCTCTCCCTCCTTAAATGCCTGTATCTCAAATATCCCGAAACGAGAGGGTAAATTTGCCGTATTTGAAAGCTCGATATTCATAAAATTTTAACTCCTATTATGTTACACTAAGCGTAAATTGTAGCGAAGTAAAAGGAAAATTATGTTTAAACGTTTTAGAAGGCTCAGGATAAATCCCGCGATCAGGCAGATGGTGCGCGAAACTAGCGTTGCGGCGAGCGATTTTATCTATCCGCTTTTCGTCGTCGAAGGCAAGGGCGTGAAAAAAGAGATAAGCTCGATGCCGGGCGTCTTTCAGATGAGTTTGGACGAAATTTTAAAAGAGTGCGAAATCGTGCGAAATTTAGGCATAAAAGCGGTGATATTGTTTGGAATCCCGAGCCTAAAAGATAGCGTAGGCAGCGATGCTCTAAGTGACGATGGCATCATCGCGACGGCGCTTAGGGCGATAAAGGATAAATTTACAGATCTAGTCGTGATAACCGATCTTTGCTTTTGCGAGTACACCGATCACGGCCATTGCGGTATCCTAGATCACGTCCATCAGACCGTCGATAACGACGCGACGCTGGAAATTTCCGCTAAACAAGCTCTGATCCATGCTAGAAACGGCGCCGATATGATCGCTCCAAGCGGCATGATGGACGGCATCATCGCTACCTTGCGCGGGGCGCTGGATTTGAGCGGATATGAAAATTTGCCGATTATGGCGTATTCGACCAAATTTGCTTCGGCATACTACGGGCCGTTTCGCGACGTAGCGGAATCAGCACCGAGTTTCGGCGACCGAAAAAGCTACCAGATGGATAGCGCAAACCGCCTAGAGGCCGTGAGCGAGAGCCTAGAGGACGAGGCGCAAGGGGCCGATATCTTGATGGTAAAGCCCGCCCTTGCGTATCTAGACGTCATCCGCGATCTGCGCGAAGCGACGAGGCTGCCGATCTGCGCGTATAACGTGAGCGGCGAATACGCCCTGCTAAAAGCTGCGGCAAAAGCCGGCGTCATCGACTATGAGCGCGTGATGATGGAGACGTTAGTCGGGTTTAAGAGAGCGGGGGCGGATTTGATAATAAGCTATCATGCTAAAGAAGCCGCCGCTTTACTAAGAAAATAGCGGCTTGTCTCGCGAGTATTTTTGCTTGATTTCGCAAATTTCGCCCTGCGATAGGCTGCATGCCTTATCTTGGGACGAAATTTACTTCTTCTATTTAGCTACAAGCGTAGCGAAGTAGAAAACAAGCAAATCTATCTCGCGATACTTCGCCTTAAAAATTTTTGGGCAAATTTGGGAATTTAAGGGGGGGGCAAAATGCGACACTTTTTGACGCTAAACGACTTCGGTAAAGACGAAATTTTAGAAATGATAAATTTGGCGCGCGAGATAAAAAAAGAGGCAAAGACGCGAGATTTCAAACCGTATCTAAAAGATCAAAAATTAGCGATGATATTTGAGAAAAGCTCGACTAGAACGCGCGTAAGCTTTGACGTGGGGATGAACGAGCTTGGCGGGCATGCGCTGTTTCTTAGCTCGAGCGATATCCAGATCGGGCGCGGCGAACCGATAAAAGACACCGCGCGCGTGATCTCGCGAATGTGCGATCTCATCATGGCTCGCGTTAATCGCCACGAGACGCTCGAGGAATTTGCCAAATTTAGCCGCGTGCCCGTGATAAACGGCCTTAGCGACAAATTTCACCCGGTGCAGCTTATGGCGGACTACCTCACGATGCTGGAATTTGACGCGGGCAAATGCGTAGCTTATGTGGGCGACGGCAACAACATGGCTCACTCGTGGCTGATGCTAGCTAGCAAGCTGGGCTTTGAGCTAAGAATTGCGACGCCTGCGGGCTACGAACCGGACGGCGAAATCCTAAATTTAGCGATGAAAAACGCTCAAATTTCGGGAGCTAAAATTTATCTAACCCATGACGCAAAAGAAGCCGTCTCGGGCGCCGACGTCGTCACTACCGACACCTGGGTCTCGATGGGACAAGAGGCGGAAAAAGAAAAGCGCCTAAAGGATTTTGCAGGCTTTTGCGTGGATGAAAATTTGATGAAATTAGCTGCGTCCGGCTCGATATTTTTGCACTGCTTGCCCGCCTACCGCGGATACGAGGTGAGCGAGGCGGTGTTTGAGGCGCATGCGGATGAGATTTTTGCCGAGGCAGAAAATAGACTGCACGCGCAAAAAGGCGTGATGGTTTGGCTCGATAGGCAGCGAAACTGGTAAGTTAAGGAAGTAAATGAAAGAAAAAAATCTACAAAAAACATACGAAAAAATAGATGAAATTTCGGGCGAGCTCGGGATAAAAGAGGGCGAAAAAACGATATTTGAGATCGTTCCGACAAGCGACCCCAATCAAATGAGCCTTAGCCTAAAAAGCGGCTCGTGGGACGGGGTGGAGCCGTGGTTCGGTATTGACGAAAATCAAAATTTACACACGATGGTTTCGTTAAAATCGCTCTCGCAGCTCATCGAAGCCTACCGCAACGTCCAAAAGGAAAATTTCGAGCTAAGGCTTGAAAAGACGATCTGGCAGAACGTGCCGATAGATTTCGCCGACGTTTGGGTCGTGGCGATGGACGAGATACGCAAGATCGCCGCAAAAAATAAAAACAAAAAAAGCATTGACGTAAATTTGGAAAAACTGGTAAAGGGTATCAAAAAACAGTATCCCAATTTGTTCGTCGATATGGAGAATATAATGAAAAACGCGAGGAATAAAACGCTATGATAGATTTTGACGCTTACGTGAAGTATTCGCGCCCGGGACCGCGATACACGAGCTATCCGACCGCGCCCGAGTTTAGCGATAAATTTAGCTGCGAGGACTACCTGCGGGAGCTAAAAAACCGCGACGCCTCGCGCCCGCTTTCGCTTTATTTGCACTTGCCGTTTTGCCGCAGCGCCTGTTATTTTTGCGGTTGCAACGTGATTTATACGAGCAAAGAGGACCGCAAAACGCGCTATATGGAGTATCTGCAAAAAGAACTCGATCTGCTAGCGGCGAACCTCGACGCGAGCGCGCCCGTGCTGCAAATGCACTTTGGCGGCGGCACTCCGACGTTTTACGGCGCGGATCAGCTAGATGAAATCATAAAAATGATAAAGGCTAAATTTAAAAACTTCTCGCCCGAGGCTGAAATCAGCTGCGAAATAGACCCGAGATTTTTAACCCTCGAGCAGCTTGACGTGCTCGTCTCTCACGGATTTAACCGTATCAGCTACGGCGTGCAGGACTTTGACGAGCGCGTGCAAAAAGAGATCCACCGCATCCAGCCCTACGAGATCACCAAAAACGCCGTAGATATGGCGCGCTCTAAGGGCATAAACTCGATAAATATGGACCTGATCTACGGCCTGCCGTATCAGACGCTAGAGAGTTTTAAAGCGACGCTGGATAAGGCCTTGACGCTGTCTCCGGACCGCTTGGCGGTGTTTAACTACGCGCACGTGCCGTGGATAAAAAAATCTATGCGTAAATTTGACGAAGCGACTCTGCCTAGCCCTAAAACCAAGCTTGAAATTTTAAAATACACGGCCGAGTTTTTTATCAAAAACGGCTACAAAATGATCGGAATGGATCACTTTGCAAAGCCGGTCGACGAGCTTTTCGGCGCGCTTGCTAACGGCACGCTTCATCGTAACTTCCAAGGCTACACGACCAAGGGTGGAGCCGATCTAATCGGTATCGGACTAACTAGTATCGGCGAAGGGCAAAGATACTACGCGCAAAATTTCAAGGATATGGACGAATACGAAAAGGCCCTAGATAGCGGCGTTTTGCCGTACTGCAAGGGTATCTATTTAAACGATGACGATCTAATCAGAAAAGCCGTGATAATGAGCCTGATGAGTAACTTTGCGCTTGATATCAAGGCGGTCGAGGCCAAATTTGACATCAAATTTTTCGAGTATTTTAAGGATGATTTGGTCGAGCTTGAAAATTTGAGCGAATTTGTAACCGTAACGCCTGAAAAAATCAGCGTAAACGAGACCGGCACGCTAATCATCCGCAATATCGCAATGTGTTTTGACGCGTATTTGAAAAAAATACCGGAAAATTTACGCCGATTTTCAAAAACGGTTTGATGGATTGATATGTTTAAATTTAGCGAAATTTCAGATAAATGCGTAAAATGCGGCAAATGTATCCAAGTCTGCACGATCCATCGGATAAATCCCGACGAAACGACCTCTCCGCGCGGCTTTTTAGACCTTGTCGGAGCCTACGAGCGCGGCGAGCTAAAGCTTGATAAAAACGCTAAAAATATCTTTGAGAGCTGTTTTTTATGCACGAGCTGCGTCGAGGTCTGCCCAAACTCCTTGCGCGTGGACACGGCGATAGAAAACGTCCGCCGCGACATCGCGGAAAAATTCGGTATAGCGTGGTACAAAAAGGCGTTTTTTTGGCTACTGCGCTACCGTGCGGTTATGGATTTGGCGGCAAAGCTTGGCTACGTGTTTCAAAGCTGCGCCTTTAAGATCAGGGAAGGCGCGATGAGTCCGAGGTTTAGCCTGCCGATGGTGAAAAAAGAGCGGCTTTTGCCCACTGCTAGCAAAAAGAGCTTTTTAAACTCGCACGCAGAGTTTATCGATAACGGCGGAGAAAAAACTATCGGAGTTTTTATCGGCTGTATGGGAAACTACGCGTATACTGGCATCGGCGAGGCTCTCGTTAAGATCGCGCGCGAGCTTGGGTTAAATTTAAATTTGATGAAAAAGCAGGCCTGTTGCGGCGCGCCGGCGTATTTTACGGGGGATTTTGCGACGGTCGAGGTTTTAGCAAAGCGAAATATCGAGTATTTTGAAAAAATGTTGGGCGAACTAGACGCCATCATCGTGCCCGAGGCGACCTGTTCGGCGATGATAAAGATCGACTACGAGCACTTTTTTCATGATGACGAGCAGTGGCGAGGGCGCGCAAAAGCGGTGAGCAAGAAGATATTTTTAGCGACGGAGTATTTTGAAAAATTTACGAATTTGGCTGAAATTTTGGCTAAAAAAGGCAAAAACTTAGCCTCCGTGACCTATCACGACCCTTGTCACGCTAGAAAAATGCAAGGCGTCTTCAAAGAGCCTCGCAAACTGCTCGCTCAAAACTACGAAATAACAGAAATGAGCGATCCAAACGAGTGCTGCGGTTTTGGCGGAGTGACTATGCAGTCTGAAAAATATCACCTAAGCCGCGCGGCCGGACAAAGAAAATCAGAGATGATAAAAAACTCGGGCGCAAAGATCGTAAGCGCGGAGTGTAGCGCCTGTAAAATGCAAATTTCAAATGCGTTACATATCGGCGGCTCAGACGTGAAGTGCGAGAACCCGATAGAGTTAATCGCAAAAGCGCTTTTGTAAATTTATAACTTTTTTATTTTTTATAATATATAATCGCGGGTTAATGTATCAGCGTTAATTTAAAATAAATTACAAAGGATTTCTATGAGAAAAGCAGCAGCGATTAGCTTTTTAGTTTGCGGTTTGTTGTTCGCAAATGACGAATATAACGTATTTGTGAGCAGCTTTGGCGACGACGTAAAAGAAGAAGCGATAGAGAGCGCCAGAGCTAGCGTAGAGCGCAAGGTAGGCGACTTCGATGGAGTGGAAAAAGTAGTAAGCGGAACTTTCGGTAAATACCGTGCCGTAGCCGTTAGAACCAAGTCTTTGGATAAAGATAGCATTAAAAATTTAACGGCTAAAATCAAGGCGGCAGGATACCTAGACGCTTATAGCGCAGTCGCTAAAGATTCTATTTCTTCAGACGAAGAAACGCAAAATTTAAGCGAAAGCAAAGAGGCCGCCAAAGCTCCAAAACCTGGTCTAAGAAAAAAACAAGATTTGACGTTTAAGGAAGCGCCGGAGCCGATGGGGGCTGCCTATCTTGAAAACAGCGCGCAAGAGAGCGGTCAAGTGAGCCTAAATACGGCGGTTAAAAACCTGCTTCTTGAAAACCCGGGTCTAAAAGAGACCGAATATGCATATATGCAAGTCGGAAAAGACCTAAATATCGCTAATAACGCATACTATCCGACATTTGATATCGGCGGAACTTACGGCTACAGAAAAGAAAAAATAGATAACGGCATAACCGTACAAAAAGGTAGCGGCAAAAGGCTTACCGCAAATGCGACGCTAACGGAAAATTTATACAACGGCGGAGCCGATAAAAACAGAATGATCTCTCAAAGCCACAGGATGGATGCGGCCGCTTATAGCGTAGCGCAAAAAGCCGACAGACTTACGCTTGAGTTTGCAAACGCGTATATTACCGTGCTTCAAACTAAAGAGTTGCTTGAAATCGCGCAATCAAACGTAAAAACTCACGAGGAAATTTATTCGCAAATCAAAGATAGAACAAGCTCAGGCTTTGCTAGGGGCTCTGAGGAGAGACAGGCCGGCTCTCGCCTCACGCTAGCTCAGGCAAATTTGATCTCTCGCGAAAACAACTACAACGACGCTCTAAGCACCTTTGAGAAACTTTACGGTAAAGGAATCGCGGCGGAAAATTTGGTCGCTCCAAGTTTTGAGTTGCCGTTACCTGGAAGCGAAAGCGCGGTATATAACATCGCTATGAAATGCAACCCGAGCGTTCTTTTGCAAGATGCAAACATAAAAATGAATCAATCGGTCGTTAATGAGAAAAATGCTGCTTTTAGACCGAAGGTGGATCTCGAAGCCAGCGCAAATCACGAGAGAAACGATGTGTTTTACGACGATTATAAAGATACCTCTTACGACGTTTTGCTAAGATTAAAATATAATCTTTACAACAAAAACTCAGACAAGCTAGAGAAAGAAAAAGCCGTCCTAGCCGTTACAGAGTCGTCTCACGGGCTTGAGAGGGTAAAAAGAGAGCTTTCGGAGAGTCTTAAATTTTCATGGCAGACTTACGTGCTAAATCAAAAAAGACTCGAGTATCTAAACGAGCACGTCAAATACGCAAAAGAGACGCTTGATGCGTATAGAGACGAGTTTAGGATTGGCAGACGCGATCTTATAAACTTGCTTGACGCCGAGAGCGAATACAACAACGCTTTGGTTGAGATCGTAAATACTCAAAAAGAGCTTTTATACGCTAAATTTAGGCTTCTTGATAATATGGGTATGATTACCGATAGCTTCGAGCCTGGATTTGCTAAAAAATATATCCAAGGCGCGTGCTCGATAGCCGAGGATCTAAGATAGTCTTAGACTAAAATTTAGATAAATTTTATGAAATTTGGCATAAGCGCGGGCAAATACAGGAGGGCGTTTTTAGCGAGCGCCCTTTTCGTGTTCGCGATTTTTGCGGGAGGCGAGTTTATAAAAGCCTCCACCTACGACAAGATCGCTAAAGTTTACGGCCAAAACGCCAAAAAAAGAGTGGTTGCCTTAAACGAGCTTATGGTGAGCTTAAAGGACGCCACGGAGCAAGAAAAGCTCGTAAAAGTAAATGACTTTTTTAACCGCTTACAGTGGAAAGACGACAGGGAAGTTTGGGGGCAAAAAGACTACTGGGCTACGAGAATGGAGTTTTTGGGCAAGGGCGCCGGGGATTGCGAGGATTTCGTTACGGCGAAGTACTTCACCCTAAAGCAGCTCGGCGTTTCCACGCAAAAGCTTTATTTCACTTACGTAAAAGCGCTTGATTACAACCAAGCGCATATGGTTTTATCTTATTATGACAGCCCAAAGTCCATACCGCTAGTTTTAGACAATATCAACCCAAACATCAAAATAGCTACGCAAAGAAAAGACTTAGCGCCCGTTTATAGTTTCAACGGCGATTCGCTATTTTTATCAAAACAAGAAGGCTTGGGGCAGGCCATCCCCGGCGGAAACAAAAAACAAAATCCAAAATGGCTAAATTTAGTCGACAGAATGAAAGAGGACGGATAGATGACGCTTTTAAAACAAATAATGCTGGCGATAATTTCCTTTATGTTGGTTATTTTCGTAGCCGTCGGGATTTTAAATTTTACGACGACGAACGACTATATCTCCGCTCAGCTAGGCACTAACGCTAAGCACACGGCAAATTCGCTAGGTCTTGCCATAGCGTCGGTAGCAAATCCAAATGATTTATCCGGCATTGAAACGATGATAAATTCGGTATTTGACAGCGGATATTACTCGATGATAAAGCTAGCCGGAGTAGACGGCGAGACGCTGATAGAAAACTCGCAGCCTCTAGTGGTAAATAGCGTTCCCGAGTGGTTCGTAAAAAACGTAAAACTAGAAGCTCCGGTAGCGCAAAGCGAGATAATGCTCGGTTGGAGCAAATTCGGCACTATTTACGTGCAAAGCAACACCGGCATCGCTTATTACGAGCTTTATAACATAGTTAAAAAGGTATTTTTCGTGCTTTTCGTGATGTCGCTATCGGCTCTGCTTATTAGCTATTTTGGCGTAAAGATAATTTTTATCCCGCTTAAAAAGGTTCAAAAGCAAGCCGAGGCCATACTGCAAAACAGCTTTATCTTGCAAGAAAAAATTCCTTTTACGCTAGATATTAGGCAGGTCGTCCTTGCGATGAACGTGATGATAACACGCGTTAAGGACGTATTTGAGCAAAGCGCTAAGACGCTAAGCAAATACGAAGAGCTACTTTATAAAGACGAAGAAACCGTACTTTTCAACAGAAGATATTTGCAAAATAACTTTAAAGATTATATCTCGAGCGAGGAGTATTCAAGCGGCGCTGCATCGATGATAACTTGCAAAGATTTGCGAGATCTAAAACAAGAGATCGGCTTTAACGCGCAGCAAAAGCTTATAAAAACCATCGCGTCTATAATATCCCAAAACGCCATAGGCATGCTGCGAGCTAGGCTAAACGACGATGACTTTATGATCGTAGCCGCAAATTTAACGACGCAAAATGTCAAAGCCATAACCGATAAAATTTTACTAACGATACAAGAAGAATTTATCAAATTTAACGTAGATATGGACAAGCACCCGGTCTTTGCCGCGATCGTGCCTTACGGACCGAAAACTCCGCTAAAAGACGTGCTCATAACGGCCGACATCACGCTAGCAAGAGCTAAAGAGGGCTCAAATTTCTCCTCCCTGATCTATAAGAGCGACAAAGAGATCATGCTAGGAAAAGAGGAGTATAAAGAGCTCATCGAAACCTCTCTTAAAAACGGTATGTTTAAATTTGCGGGACAAAAAGTGGCGTCAAATTTTGCTGAAATAGCGCACTGCGAGCTGTTTATCAGACTCGTCGACGGCGAGGGTAGATGGCAGACGGCGAGCTACTTTATGCCGATGGTAAACGAGCTAAAGATGGCGGTGGATATCGACCTTTACGTTTTAAACAAATTTGCCGATATGCTAAGAGACGGCAAGCTTAAAACTATGCAATATGCGCTAAATTTGGGCAAGGATATCTTAAACTCTACTCAGCACTTTACCGAGCTTGAAAATGCGCTCAAAAAGATAAGACGATACGCGCCTGCTAAAATTTTTATCGAGATCCCGAACAAAGACGACATAGACGTGGCGGTTCTTGACGGACTTCACCAGAGATTGCGCGCGCTCGGTTTTGGCTTTGGACTAGATCACTTCGGATTTGACGCGAAAAGTATCGAAAGGCTCAATGCCGTTAGCCCTGATTACGTCAAAATCCCGGTGGCAAATTTGATAGACTTTTTGGGTGAGAGAACGTCGGAGCAAAGAAGCTCGTTTGAAGCGATGATGAGAAGCAAGGGCGTAAAAATCATAGCCATGGGCGTAGAAAACGAAGAGCAAGAAAAGAGACTGCATACCCTAGAAATCGACTATTTGCAGGGAATTTTCATATCTCAAATAGAAAATATCGGATAAAAAATGCAAGAAAAGAAAAACGACGAACTGCTTGATTGTTTGGTGATATTTACCAAGCTGCACAACAACCCATATACCGCCGATGCGCTAGTGGCCGGGCTACCGACTAACGAAAACGAAGATATCGAGCTTTTTTCGCTTAGCGGCTCGAAATCTCTTTTTACCAGAGCGGCGGCTAGGGCAGGGTTTGTTTCAAGTTTGGTAAATAAACGAGTCGAGGATATCTCGCCCTTGGTGCTGCCTTGTATCCTGCTTTTACGCGGAAAAAAGGCTTGTATATTAGAGAGTTTTGAGGGCAAAACGCACGCTAAAATCATAACTCCCGATATGCCAAACGGCTCAAATTTGATAGAAATCGAAAAGCTAAAAGAGGAGTATCTGGGCTATAGCTACCTGCTAAAGCGCGAATTTATCCCCGAGGATAATAAGCCAAATTTGATAGACACCAAAACTAGCCACTGGTTTTGGGGTACGCTAAAGCGCTCGAGGAAAATTTACATCGACGTTATCGTAGCTAGTATAGTGATAAATTTGTTTGTTTTAGCCAGCCCGCTTTTTACGATGAACGTTTACGACCGAGTCGTACCAAATAACGCCGTAGAGACGCTTTGGGTACTAGCTCTTGGCGTGGGCGTGGTTTATCTTATCGATCTGTTTTTAAAATTTATACGCACGTATTTTCTAGACGTCGCGGGCAAGAAAAGCGACATCATCATGAGCTCGTTGCTTTTTGAGCGCGTGATGGATATAAAGCTCTCCGTTAAGCCAAAATCGGTTGGCTCGTTTGCTAATAACCTGCGCGAATTTGACACGGTTAGAAATTTTTTCACTTCAAGCACTTTGGCTGTTCTCATCGACCTTCCGTTTGCGATTCTGTTTTTGCTGATTACTTATTTTATCGCGAGCTACTTGGTAGTCGTGCCGCTGTTTTTTATGGCAGCCGTGCTTTGCTACACGCTTTTTATCAAAAATCCGCTCCAAACCAGCATAAAAAGTACTTTTGAGGCTAGCGCGAAGAAAAACGGAATTTTGATCGAGACGCTAAACGGTCTTGAGACGATAAAAACCATGGGCGCGACCGGAAACGTACAGTGGAACTGGGAAGAGGCTACCGGCGAGATAGCAAATAAAAGCATAAAATCAAAGCTGATCTCGGCGTCGATAAATACGGTTACGTCGTTTTTCGTGCAGTTAAATACGGTCGGCATCATCGTCTTTGGTGTATATATGATACAAGACACCAAGCTCACGATGGGCGGACTCATCGCGGCCGTGATGCTTAGCTCGCGCGCTATCGCTCCTATGGGGCAGTTTGCGAGCCTGCTGGCAAACTACGAACAGACGAAAACCGCCTACGAGAGCCTAAAAAAGATAATGGAGATGCCTGTCGAGCGTCCAGAGGGTAAAAAATTCGTTCGCCGAAATACCTTTAACGGCAAGATCGAGTTTAAAAACGTATGCTTTACCTATCCGGAAAGCACCAAAGCCTCGCTAGATAGGGTAAATTTTACTATAAACGCAGGCGAAAAGGTGGGCATCATCGGCAGAAACGGCTCTGGGAAAACCACTATTGAAAAGCTTATTTTGGGACTTTATTCGCCGACTGAGGGCTCGATCCTGATAGACGGCATCGATATAAATCAAATCGACCCGGCCGACTTGCGCCGAAATATCGGCTACGTCCCGCAAGACGTGGTTTTGTTTAAAGGCACGGTAAGAGGCAACATCGTCTACAAAGCCCCGCATGTCGATGATATGCAGATTATACGCGCGGCAAAGGTTAGCGGCGTAGACGAATACGTAGACGCGCATCCGCTAGGCTTTGATATGCCGGTACACGAACGCGGCGAGGGTATAAGCGGCGGACAGCGCCAAGCTATCGCCGTAGCGCGCGCATTTTTGCTAGATAGTCCGATTATATTGCTCGACGAGCCGACAAATTCCCTTGATAGTAGTGTGGAAAATAAGCTAAAAAATAATCTCAAATTTAACACGAAAGATAAAACCATGCTGCTTATCACGCACAAAACGTCTCTGCTCGAGCTAGTAGATAGACTCATCGTCGTCGATAACGGCAAGATACTGCTAGATGGGCCGAGAGATGAAATTTTAGCTAAGCTTGGCGGAAAGTAGCGAGCATGGATAAGAAAAATTTAGAAATACAAGAAAACATCGGGCAAAATTTAGAAGCTTCGACTCAAAATATAAAAAAGATCATCCAGTCTAAAAATTACGACGCAAACGATCTTCGCTTTATGTCGAGTTTATCGGAGGCGGTGCTGGCTAAGGCGCCGTCGGGGTCTAGGAAAATTTTATATATCGTCGCGATAACCGTTTTTTGGCTAGTGGTTTGGGCGTCGTTTGCGCAGATAGACGAGATCACCCGCGGCAACGGCAAGATAATTCCGTCCGGCAAAAATCAGATCGTACAAAATTTGGAAGGCGGCATAATCGAGGAAATTTACGTTCGCGCGGGCGATGAAGTAAAGAAAAATCAAATTTTGCTAAAAATCGACGACAAGAGCTTTTCTAGCGTCTACGGCGAGTCCAAATTTAGACTAAACGAGCTTCAGGCAAAATACTTGCGCCTTTACGCCGAGTCAAACGACGAGGAATTTGATGCGAAAGAGACGGGAGATAAGGACTACGACCGATTCGTCGGATTTGAAAAGAGTCTTTACGATACGAACAAAGCAAGGCTAAGGGAGCAAATCGGCATCCTAGAGGAGCAAATAAAACAGCGCCAAAGCGAGCTAAGGGAGCTTGAGAGCAAGATCGACCAGACTCAAAGCAGCTATAATCTACTACAAAAAGAGAAGCAGATAACCGAGCCGTTATTTAGAAAAGGGCTTGTGAGCGAGGTTGAGTACTTGCAACTCCAAAGGCGCGTAAACGATCTAAGGGGCGAGCTAAGCGCGGCGAAACTCTCTATCCCTAGAGTGCAGTCTACGATAAAAGAGGTAGAAAATAAAATAACCGAAGCCAAGCTTGCCTTTCAAAATAGCGCAAAGAAAGAATTTAACGAAGTTTCGGCTGAAATTTCTAGGCTAAACGAAAGCCAGGTAAATTTAAGCGACAAAGTAGAAAGGACGCTCGTGCGCTCGCCGGTGGACGGTATAGTGAGCAAACTGATGGTAAATACCGTCTCTGGCGTCATAAAGCCGGGCATGGATATCGCCGAGATCGTCCCCGTTGAGGATAGCTTGATAGCCGAGGTAAAGGTAAAGCCTGCGGACGTGGCGTTTTTGCGACAAGGACTAAAAGCGATGGTTAAGCTTACCGCTTACGACTTTGCGATATACGGCGGACTAGAGGGCGAAGTGACGCAAATCTCGGCCGACACGGAAACGAATGAAAAAACTGGCGAGAGCTACTATCTAGTCAGGATAACGACCGAGAAAAACTACCTAGGAAGTGAAGATAGACCGCTTCGCATCAAGGTGGGCATGATAGCTAGCGCCGACATTATAACCGGTAAGAAAACGGTGCTTGATTATTTATTAAAACCGATATTAAAAGCTAAACAAAACGCTTTGAGAGAACGATAGGAGCGCGGATATGAGAATTTTGGCATATTCAGGAAATGCAGCCGTAATAAACGAGATAAAAGATAAGTTGGCTGCGAGCGAGGTAACAGCGACGCAGGAAAAAGATATTTTTTTAGAGCTTGCTTATAGCAAAGACTACGACGTAGTTTGCGTGGATATTTGGGATGCCGACAAAGAAGCGAGAGAGCTTTTGAGTGCGGTGGAGGGTATTAAAATTTTGATACTTTCTCATGAGCCTAAATTTAACGAAGGTAGAGAGTTTTTGCACCTTGGTGCAAAGGGCTATGCAAACGCGCGTATGCTTGAGGTGCATTTTCAAGATGCGCTCGAAGCGATCGAAAGAGGCGAGGTTTGGCTCTATCCGGAATTTATCCAAAGCATGATACAAATGATGACAAAGGAAATTTTGCCTTCAAATTCGTCAAATTTGCTAGAAAAGCTAACAAGCAAGGAAAAAGAGATAGCGGAACTAGTCTATAAAGGGCTAACAAATCAAGAAATCGCTGAGATTTTGCAAATAACCGTAAGGACGGTAAAAGCGCACGTAGGCACTATTTTTGAAAAAACAGGAGCGAAAGATAGGATAAATTTGATTTTATTGATGCAAAAAATGGAATAATTTTCTTAAAAACCTTGACTTTAAAAAGAAATTGGGCTATAATCCAACTTTCATAAATCAGGATGCTGGTGTAGCTCAGTTGGTAGAGCTACTGCCTTGTAAGCAGTGGGTCGGCGGTTCAAGTCCGTTCACCAGCTCCATTTCATAACAGTGTTTGACCAGAAATACCATTGCAAAGCATTTTTTTTAAAATAGGGTGAGATACTCAAGTGGCCAACGAGGGCAGACTGTAAATCTGCTGACTATGTCTTCCGTGGTTCGAATCCACGTCTCACCACCATTGTTATGCGGGAGTAGCTCAGTTGGCTAGAGCATCAGCCTTCCAAGCTGAGGGTCGCGGGTTCGAGCCCCGTTTCCCGCTCCA
>NZ_CAUPZM010000019.1:0-48380 GCF_963515975.1 Campylobacter showae | reverse complement strand
GTTTTGCATTCTGTATTCTTTAGTTTGTTTGTCTTGTAATATGTTGTCTGTTCTTGGATTGATGAAGTTGTTGGTGCGCTCCTTTATTAAACTTTATTCAAGTATTTTTAGGAGAAAATGCTAAATTAATGCAGTAATTCATGAGCGAATAAAAAACTTTATAAAGCTTTTTAAAAAGTTTTTTATTATATGGAGCTTTAAATTTAATACAACTTGCATATAATAAAAAGCATTTAGTTAAATTTGCCGACATAAAGCCCAAATCTGTTAAATGTAAATTTAAAAGATTCGGTTGGTAAAATTAATGATTTTGTATCAAGCTAAAATCTCCACTCGGCTCCTATTCCGCCATTAAAGCCTTTTTTCTTTCCTGCCATACCCTGTAAGTTAAAGTCTAGCTTTATATTATTGGCGGTATTTAGTTTGGCTCCAAGCTCTGCGCTATAGGTGTTTCCTTTTATACTTGGGCTCTTTATGGCTGCATTGTGAGTGAGATTGTATCCTTTGGCCTCTCCTTTAAATTCTCTTTCGTAGCTAGCGCCGGCATAGATATCAAGCTTTTCACTTAGAGTATAATTGTACCTAAAGCCCAGTTTGCCCAGTAACGATACGGTAGAGTCTAAAAGAAATTTATCTCCCACTACTTCCACCTCTTTTTTGCCTAGTTTGTTCAAAAGCACTTTAGAGTACATATCTATACTTAATACATCATTTATATCTATTACCTTGCCTAGACCCAAGTGGGCCGAATAGTAGCCTCTCGTGGCTTCATACTTAGCCGTAGTGATTGCGGGCATATCGCTTTCATAGTCGCTTTTCATCTTGCCTGCTTTAAAGCCTGAGCTTATATAAAAGCTATTAGGCAGGTTAAACTTAGTAATTATGCCAAGACCCATATATTTAAATTTACCGCTGCCTCTTACGTCTATTTTGTCAAAGTCGTTAAAGCTATCATATTTGCCGCCGCCAAACTCTACAAATGCTCCGGCTTTGTTTTCTTCAAATTCTTTAGAGAGACCGACGGCGGCGTTAAAGCTTTTTAGATCGACGTGAGAGCCTGATTTGAGTCTGGTGCTAGATGCGATTGTGGAGGCAAAGACCCTGTTGCTATCTGTTTGGAGGCTCATGGACGATGTTAAATCAGAACTTGATAGCAGTACGCCAAGCTCGCCAATCGTAGTTTCTAATATATTTTTAGGGTATGGAAGTAGGATCGGCCCGCCTCTTTCGTCATTTTTTACTACTGCAAAAAGCTTTTTATTGGCTCCATCGTCTTTTTTTAGTTCAAATTGATATAGCGCCGAAATCCCGGCCTGTAATTGTCCCGTTTGATTACTCATATCGGTTGGATACGTTATGTCGCCGTTTGCTGCTTCTATTAGCGTTAGCTTGTCTCCACCGTTAAGTACCCCGCCGTTCATCATGCCTACGCCTATCTTAGATTTTGCTAGATTGGGCGCATGCTCTAGGGCAAGCATCTTGTCCGTAGCTGGCGCAAATCCTACCGGTATGTAGAAATTTAGAAACTCAAAGTTATAAATAGCACTTGCCTTGATATTTTTTTCTCTTACGTTTATGGTATTGCCGGTGAAATAATCTTGTGCTGTATCGCTAGTAAAGCCGCCCCAAATTTTAATACCCGACAAGTCAAGTCCGCGCGCATTTAAATTTACAATGTTATTTACGGTAGAGCCGTCCCTGGACTTTCCTGCAAACATATCCGCAGGTCCTTCAAATGTTCCTCCGGTTAAATTTAGCGTATTGCCAGCGGCGGAGCCCTTTGTGGACTCTCCTGCTATGATTTGAGGCTCTTTAAAGATTCCGCCGTTTATGGTTACCGTATTTGTTTGTGGCGTCAAGCAAACTAAGACCGACCCTCCCTCCTATTATAGGACTTCCTGGTTTAAAAGTTCCGCCGTTTATAGTTACTTTGTTGACTTTTGCTTCGCCTTCGTTGCTGATCCCTCCGTAGATATCTACTTTTGCCTCAAGGGCATCTGCGTCTATATCCACTTCATTACCCTTGGCGCTTCCTTCTTGGCTCTCTCCGCCAACAATCCTGGAGCCGTCTTTTATGCCGGACTCTTTGCGTATGGATACGGCATTGTATTCGACATTTCCGCCGATACTATGTCCTCCATATATTTGCGATGATTGCTTAAAATCGGCTCCTTTGTCTATATCTACGATATTATCTGCTGCATTTTCCCTAAAGCTGCGTCCGCCGTAAATTTCGGGTTTTTCAAAAACCCCTCCGCTGATGAAAACTTTATTTCCTTCCGCAGCTACAAGTCCGCTACCCCCATAGACTGCTTGTTTGATCTTACCGCCGCTGATTTTAAGGGTATTATAGATAGCGACTTGTCTTTCGGAATACCCTCCATAAAGGAAATGAACGGTGTCATAGTAGTCTCGAAAATCCAAAGTGTTGTTTGAAACAGCTGATAAATCGCTATATCCTCCGGCTATATCAAGATCGTAATTTAATCCTATCAAACTATCTTTTCTATCCCAGATAAGGGAGTTGTTGTCGCTATCGGGCAGTGCGAACATTTCGCGGCCGTGGCGGCTAGATATATACGCGATATACTCGTCAAAGTCGGCGCCGTCATCCATGGTAAAGTCGGCGCCGCAAAGCGAACTTATAACGACAAATGAGAGGGCAAGACAGCGCCTTGCGCACAAATTCATGATGATTCCTCGGTAATAATTTTTTTGAGAATTATATATGTTATTTAATAAATTATAAGTTAAATTTTAATTAAATATATCTACGCCATAAACATTGAGTGTTGCGTGGATAAATTTGGCTGGTTAAATTTGAACGAGAAAACGCCGAGCAAAATCTCAAATTTAAAGCCGCGCCAAACGCCAAATCCATGCAGACATAAATATTCTGGCAGGATGGACTTGTGGGTGAACCAAATTTACAAGCGAGTATAAGTTTAAAATAGTAAATTTAGCTCCGCGCTTCAATGATTAAAGCAAATTCACTTTTTCTGCTTAGCTTTAGGTTTTGTTGAGCTTGCGGCTTTTTTCTCCGTGTTTTCGGATGGCGGCGTAGCTTGTTCCGGCGCGGTCAAATTTTCATCGGGTTTTAAAAATCCCTCTTCTACCATTAGCTCTACGGCCGCTCTAAAAGTCGGTAGCGCGCTCTGTGCGCCGAAATAATAATACGGTTTCTTCGGCTCTCTGGCTAAAACTCCGATCGTATAGCTATTGCCCTTCGAGTCGTTGACGAATCCGAAAAACGAGCCGTTGTAGGTATTTGCGTAGCCGCCGGTTGTGGCTATGTGCGCCGTGCCGGTTTTGCCGCCGATTTCTAGACCTTCCACCTTTGCTCTTTTGCCGGTGCCGACCTCGACGGTTTTTATCAGGATGCGCTTCATCCTCTCGGCCGCTTCTTGGCTTATGGCTTCGACCGGTTTTGGGTCGTTTACGACGAAAAATTTGCCGTCTTTATAGAGTGAGTCCACGACTTTTGGCGTCACCATCACGCCTTTGTTATTAAATACGTTATACGCCTTTAAAAGCTGGATAAAAGTCGCTTGCAAGCCGTACCCGTAGCTGATCGTGGCTTTGTAAATTTGAGAATTTAGCTTGGCTACCGGCGGCATGTTTCCGACCTGTTCGTAGGGCATGTCGATACCTGTTTTTTGCGTGAAGCCGAAATTTAGCAGCCCTGAGTAAATTTGAGATCCGTCTAGACGCTGGGCGATCTGTATCATGCCGATATTTGAGCTATATACGATGATGTCTTCGGCTGTGAGGAAGGGCTCTGGGTGCGTATCTTTTATCGTGCGTTTTCCTAGCTGATAGACGCCGTTGTAGGTGTTTATGCGCTCGAGCGGATTGATTTTGTCGTTTGCCAAAAGGAGGGCGAAAATAAACGGTTTAAAAACCGAGCCGACCTCGTATGCGTACTCGGTTGCCGAGGAGTTTAGCGACTTGTAGTCTTGTTTTCTGATGTTTGAGGGGCTATATCTAGAGGTGCTGGCAAGCGCTAGCAGGCCGCCAGTTTTTGAGTTCATAATGCCTACGATTATCTCTTTTGCGTTTAGAAATTCTTTCTTTTCATCGATGATTTGCTCTAGTCTGGTCTGTAGTTTTAGCGAGGCGTTTAGTATGATATCGTATCCGTCCACGCGGTTAGCCAAATTTGAATCGCTTGTAAGGATAATGTTGTTTCCGATGTCTTTTGGGCCTAGCAGTTTGGCGTCTTGGATCGAGGAGATGTAGTATTCGTAGGCTTTTTCTACGCCTTTTACACCCTCTGTTTTGGTGATGCCGTCTTTTTCGACCTTTTTTACGTAACCTATCATCGGCGTGAGTGCGTCGGCAGCGACATATTGTCTACTTTCGCCGCTTTCTATTATGCTCATATTACGCAGTATGGCAGCTCCGGTGTTTGGGTCTTCATACGGGATAAAGATTTTTTTTCTATACAGCTTTTTTGACAGCTCTTGCAGATATGCCGCGCCCTTGGCGTCGATCTTGTAGGAGAGCGTAACGGCGCCTTTTTGGCTGTTGATGATTTTAGTTACGCGCTTGATATCGTCGCCGCTATATATACAGTAAAGCTTGATAAATAAATCTTTTTTGTCGGGGTCGATATTTCTAGTATCTATCATCACTTTGTAGAGCTTTTGGCTGCCTGTGATGCTAAAGCCGTCCTTTGTGATGATGTTGCCGCGTAGGGCCGTGTTTATGTCGCTGGTTTCCAGTTTTGGCAGGCGTCTTTCGATATTTGCTCGGTAAAAGATGACTGCCAAAAATATGCAGATAAAAAATAAAATAAACGCAAATAAAGCGATTGTTTTTGATTTTCGCTGATTCAAGGCTTAAATTTGCGTTCTTGAGATTTCTTTGTATGCGCTTAGGGCCTTATTACGGATCTCCAGCATGAGTTTCATCGACGTGTCGGCCTTGCCGATGGCGATAGCGGCTTGGTGCAGGTCTTTTACCTCGCCCGTTGCTAGATCGGCGATGGCTTTGTCTGCGTTGATTTGTATCTCGTTTAGCTCTTTTAGGGAGTTATCGAGCATATCGCCGAAATTTAACTCCCCTTTTTGGTTTTGCAGAGTCTTTGCTTCTTTTTTTTCAAACGGCGAAGCGACCGAGCCGATTTTATCTATATTTGTCATAAAATTTAACCTTGTAATAATTCTAACGCGCTTTGAGCGATCGTTTTAGCCGACTGAAATGCCGAAACATTTGCCTGATAGGCGCGCGTGGCCTCGATCAAGTCCGCCATTTCGATGACGGGATTGATGTTTGGGTATGCTACGTAGCCCCTCGCGTCGGCGTCGGGGTGAGACGGATCGTATTTTAGCTTAAAATCCTTGTCGTCGCGCACTATCTTGTCAACTACGACGCTCATTATAGCAGGTTTTGCGTCTTTTGTATAGAATTTATCGTCTAGCGGATTTTCGTATTCGAGCAAGTTGTGTTTTTTTGCCACTTCGTCGTTTAGCACGCTATCAAAATCAACCGCCTTAAATATCACCTCGCGGCGTCTATACGGGCCGCCTTCCGCCGTTCGCACGGTGTTTGCGTTGGCGATGTTGGAGCTGATGACGTTCATCCTAAAGCGCTGGGCGCTTAGTCCGTATCCGCTGATATCAAAGTCGCTTAAATAATTGCTCATAATCTATCCTTAAATTTTACTGCTAGCGTCGATCACGTTTTTAAAGATCTGGCCGCTTTGCCTCATGGCGCGGTCAAGCGCGGTTATCATTATCGCGTTTTTGCTAAGCTCCGTCGTTTCGACATCCAGATCGACGGTGTTTGCGTCGTTTCGCGCCATATGTCCGTCGCGTAAAAATATCGTCGCCCCGTTTGACGCCGGAAAATCCACGCGAGGAAAGTGCGCGCCGTCCGTTTGCGCGAGTTTTAAAATTTTATTCTCGTCTTTGCCGTAGATTTCTTGCGCCGTTTGCGACAGAGCCGCTTCAAACGCGATGTCGCGGGCTTTGTAAAAAGGCGTGTCGATGTTTGCTATGTTGCTAGAAATCATCTGCTGGCGTAAATTTCTGCTTGCCAGCGCGCTTTCTACGAGCGGTTTTGATTTTGAGGTTTGGATGCCTGCGAACATTTTCCTGCCTTTTTTCTCTAAATTTTACGAGATAATAAGCAAAATACGTTCCAAAACTAGAGTAAATTTTTAAATTCGCCAAACCCGCTAGGCTGATTTTTTAGCTCGTTAAATTTGGCTAAAAACTCGCTTCGCCTCATCGCTTTTGCGCCCATAAATTTTAGGTGCTCGTTCATAACCTGGCAGTCGATGAGAAAATCAAACGGCTCTAAAGCGCGGCAAAGCGCGATAAGAGCAACCTTTGACGCGCCCGTTTTTAGGCTGATCATACTTTCGCCGCAAAAGACCTTACCGAAAATTTGCCCGTAAAGCCCACCCGCTAGCTCGCCGTTCTCGTAAACCTCCACGCTATGCGAGATGCCCATACGGTGTAAATTTACGTAGGCGCCCACGATATCTTCCGATAGCCATGTGGGTTCACGTTTTTCGCGCTCGCTTTTGCAGATTTTTAGAAAATTTTCAAAGTCGTAGTCGAACCGCACTTCAAATTTTTTAAGAGCGGGTTTTATGCTTTTTTGCACGCGTACCTCGCTTGGAACTAGCACCGCGCGAGGATCTGGCGACCACCAGTATATGGGCTCGCCTGGCAAAAACCACGGGAAAATGCCTTTGTCGTAAGCTTGCAAAAGAGCATCGGCGCTTAGATCGCCGCCGACGGCCAAAGGCGAGTTTGTGGGGGCGTTTGCGGGGTCTGGAAAGTTATAAATTTTTTCCAAATTTGACCCCGCGTCCGCTTATTTTAGAGTTTCAAATTTAAACGCAAGCTCGCCGTTTTTTAGCGTGATATTTGCGACGCCGCCGTTTTTTAGCGCGCCGAAAAGTATCTCGTCGCTAAGCTTGGTCGAGATCTCGTCTTGCACTAGACGCTTTAGATTTCGCGCGCCGAATTCCTTGCTGTAGCCCTTTTGCCAGAGGTATTTTTTAGCTTCGGCGGAGGCTTTTAGGACGACTTTTTTCTCGGCTAGGCTTGAGTTTATCTCGTTAATTATCTTTTGCGCGATGAGGCTTAGTGCGTCCTCGCTAAGGTCGTTAAAATGCACGATTTTATCGATGCGGTTGCGAAATTCGGGGCTGAAAAATCCCTTTATCGCGGAGTCCGCTTTACCGCTTTCATCTTTGCTAAAGCCTAGCGTCGGAGCCTCTTTTGAGCCCAAATTTGAGCTCATTATGATGACGGCGTTGCGAAAATCGCTCTTTGCCCCCGTGTTATCCGTGAGGCTGGCATTGTCGAAAATTTGTAAAAAGACGTTTATCATCTCGTCGCTGGCCTTTTCGATCTCGTCAAACAAAATCACGCTATAGGGGTGCTTTTTAACGGCGTTTGTGAGTATGCCGCCCTCTTCAAAACCGACATATCCCGGAGGCGCGCCGATGAGACGCGAGACGCTGTGCTTTTCCATGTATTCGCTCATATCAAACCGCTCGAAATGTACGCCCAAATTTCGCGCTAGAGCTGCGCTTAGCTCGCTTTTGCCCACGCCGCTAGATCCCGTAAATAAAAATACGCCTACAGGAGCGTTTGGCTGCTTTAGTCCCGCATACGAGCGCTTAATCGCCGCTACTAGCGTATCTACGGCCTCGTCTTGGCCGAAAATTTCAGATTTTAGCCTTTGGGCTAGGTTTTTCAGATTTGCCGCGGCGTCCGATTTTAGATTGGTATCGGGGATATTTGCCATCTTGCTCAAAACCGCGCTTAGATCGGACATTTTTACGGCTTTGGTTTTGTTTTGTAGGGCTAGAGCCGCGCCGACCTCGTCGATGAGATCGATGGCGCTATCTGGCAAAAATCTATCGTTTAGGTACTTTTTGGCTAGCTCGACGCTTTTGGCTAAAATTTCGTCGCTAAATTTGACTCCGTGAAAGCTCTCGTATTTGGCGCGAAGTCCTTTTAGGATCTCGACGCTCTCGTCCACGCTCGGCTCTACGACGTCGATTTTAGCAAATCGGCGAGAGAGAGCTTTTTCTTTTTCAAAAAAGCTGCGATACTCCGCGTACGTCGTCGCTCCGATGCAGCGAAGCGAGCCGTTTGCAAGCGCGGGCTTTAGTAAATTTGACATATCAAGCCCGCCGCCGTTCGTGGCTCCCGCACCTACGATCGTGTGGATCTCGTCGATAAAAACTATCGCGCCTTCTTGCTCGGCTACCTCGTCCATCACGTCTTTTAGGCGTTTTTCAAAGTCGCCGCGGTACTTGGTGCCCGCTATCATCGCGCCGATATCCAGGGCGAAAATTTGCGCCTGCTTTAGCCGCTGCGGCACATCGTCGCTTGCGATTTTTAGCGCGAGCCCCTCGACTACGGCGGTTTTGCCCACGCCCGCTTCGCCTACTAGGATTGGATTGTTTTTCTTACGGCGGCTTAGCGTTTGCATTAGCCTTGCTAGCTCGTTTTCGCGCCCGATGATCGGATCGATCTTGCCCTCGGCGGCTAGTTTAGTTAAATTTGACGAGTATTTGGCGAGGTTTTGGAAGCTTTTGGCGCGAGCCTGCTTGTCGTCTTTTGCGTGGTGTTTTATCTTTTGCGGATCAACGTCGTAAAATTCTAAAATTTTAGCCCCGTACGTGTCGCCTCTGGCTGCGATTTTAAAGAGCAAATCCCTGATGCCGACGTTTTTATCCTTTAGTTCAGCGTTTAGCTCTTTAAAAATTTGCTCCAAAAGCACCGTCATGCGCGGCTGTTTGTGGTGCGGGACTTGCTCGTTGGTTTGCAGTAGATAGTTTTTTAGATCGCTTTTTAGCCCCTCGACGTCGGTGAGCCCCGCGTCAGCTAGGATATCTCTAGTCTCTTCGTTTAAATTTACCAGCACGAAAAGCACGTGCTCGCTGGTTAGATACTCGTGAAAATTCGAGTAGGCAAACTGCCCGGCCTTTTCCAAAAGATAGCTTAAATCCGAGTCAAACATCATTTCCTCCTCTTTGCGCCTTTTGCGCGCCCGTTTTTGCGGGCTATTCTTCCTCGACTACGGCCTTTAGCGGATAGCCTGCGGCGGCTGCGGCTTTTAGCGTTTGGTTTTGTTTGGTTTGGGCGATCTCTTTTGTATAGACGCCGGCCACTCCGCTGCCTTCGTTATGGATTTTTAGCATCACGGCTACCGCGCTTTGCATATCGCGATTAAAAATCTCGACAAGCACGCTCACGACAAAATCCATACTCGTAACGTCGTCGTTTAACAAAATAACCTTAAATTTACGCGGAAATTCGGGTTTTTCCTTTAGCGCGACGTCTCGCTCCCGCTCGGTGGCGGTTTTAGCGGGCATTTTTTATTCTCTCGTAATCTTTCGTCATCGCGTCTAGATGGATGCCGCCTAGGTAGTATTTCACGCCGAATTTCCCGCTATCTACGTCGGTTAGCTCCTGATATACGCCGCCTTTTAGCACCATTTTTATCGGCACGCTCTCGAGTCGCTCGTATTTTATATCCTCTAAAATTTGCGCCGAAAGCTTGTCGTTAGTTTTTATATCGTTTGAGATAAAGTAAAAGGCGTTGTATTTTTGCGCGAAATTTTCTACTACGTACTCGTTCGTGACGTTTTCAAAGTGCGTTAGCCCCACGATCGTAAAGTCGTTTAGATGATCGATCTGAAATTTGGTGAGATCGGGAGCTTCTTTTTGACACGGCGGACAAAACGTACCGAATATATCAAACATCAAAATTTTATCTTCCTCGCCCTTGATAACAAAGCCGCCATCGACGCGCTTTAGCGTGAGGTCTTTGCCAAATACGCTCTTTAGCGCGATCTCCTCGCCCGTTTTATAGCCCTCTATCTTTGCGGGAGCCTTTGCCGTCTCGTCCTCGCCGCAGCCTGCTAAAAATATCGCGCAGGCCAAAGCCGCAAAAATCGCCTTTACGGTTTTTTTCATATTATTTTCCTTGTTTTGATCTTAGTTCGGTTATGCTTTCGCCGCCAAAGCCGTAGTCGTCGGTGCTAACTTCCTCTATCACGACGACGGTTCTGCTCGCGTCGCGCTTTAGCGTATCGCCTAGCAACTTTGTTATGCCTGCTATGAGCGCGCGCTTTTGCTTGGCGCTTACGGCCTCTTTTTCTTTTGTGATTTTTATATTTACGTATGGCATCTGCTTTCCTTAAGCGTATTTTTTCATCGCTGCACGCGCTTCTTTGTCGGCTTCTTTACGCTTTATCGTCTCGCGCTTATCGTGCAAATTTTTACCTTTTGCAAGCGCTACTCGCGCCTTTACGATATTTTTGTCGTTTAGATAGAGCGCTAAAACCACTAGCGTGAGGCCATCTTGCGTGACTTGACCGAAAATTTTATCTATCTGCTTGCGGTGCATCAGCAGTTTTCTAGGAGCCCTTTCGTCCGGGCGAAACGCCGAGTGCGTCGTGTTTAGGTGGCTGATGTGCGCGTTTAGCAAAAACAGCTCGCCCTTTATCACGCGTGCGAAGCTATCTTTTAGGTTTGCGCGGCCCGCCCTTAGAGCCTTTACCTCGCTACCTTTTAGTACGATGCCCGCCTCGAAGGTCTCGATGATGCTAAAGTCAAACAGCGCCTTTTTATTTTTGGCTAAATCCTTACCCATTTTTTACCTTTTTATTTTAAGAAAAACACGCTCGCGCCGCTGCCGCTTAGGAAAAAATCCCTAAATTTATCCATCTGCGGGTAAATTTTAAAACACGGCGCAAAAAGATCGTTTAGTTTGCGATTTTCGTATCGCTCTAGCAGCTGCGCCGTCGTCATCTCTCGCATATTTGCCGCCAAATTTACGTCGATGCTATCCATAAAATTTGCTCTAAATTCGCTGTAAACCGCAGGCGTCGAGCAAAAGACGCCGGGCGTTAAAATTTCAATCTCCGGCACTTCGTCTTCAAAATTGCTTATTATCTCGCCGATACCGCCGACGTTTGCCGCCTCGAAATCGCTAGCGAAAAACGCCACGTCCGCTCCGATATTCGCGCCTATTTTCATCAAATTTTCGCGCGTTAGTTTTAAATTTAACTCCTCGTTCGCCATCTTTAAAAACGTAGCTGCGTTTGAGCTGCCTCCGCCAAGGCCCGCGCCTAAAGGGATTTGCTTTTTTATCACGATTTTATGCGAGGCGAAAAACTCATTTAGCTCATCTTTAAAGCCCGCTTTTTCAAGCTCAAATTTGGCCTTTAAAACGATATTATTTTCGATATTTTCGTTATCGCACTCAAGCGCAAAGCCGCTAGATTTTTCAAAGAAAATTTCGTCGTAAATCTCGCGCCTCAAAACAAAGCGAGAGACCATCTCGTGGTAGTTACCGCGAGTACCGACGATCTTTAAAAACGAGTTGATTTTCGCGTAGCTTTTCATTATTTTACGATTTTATCGCTCAGTTCTTTTAGGCTCGCTTCGCCCGCGCCGTTTAGGGCTTGTTTGTTTTCCGCCGCTACGTCCTCGACTAGCTCCGAGCGCAGGATCATCATATTTTTAGGCGCGTCGATGCCGATTTTTACGCCGCCTTTTGATATGCCTACGACCGTGATTTTGATATCATTTCCCAGCATTATGCTTTCGTCTTCTTTTCTTGCGAGTATTAGCATTTTTCGACCTTATTTAGTTTATATGTTACGGTTTCGTCTTTGATTTCAATGATACTAAAAAATTCATCAAAGTTTATTAAATATAGCCCCTCGGCGCCAAATTTTAGCTTTTCTACGCTCAGTTTTTTGCCCAGCATTACGTCTGCTGGGTCGCCTAGATATTCGTTTCGCGGCAGCGAGATAAAATCAAGCGGATTTAAAAACCTCTCGTTTTCGTAAACAAATTTGCCCTCGCTCACGCGTTTTAGCGCGCTTAGAGTTGCTTTTACATCAAGCTTGCCGGCTAAAATTTGAGCGTAAGAGCGCACATACGAACCCTCGCTAACGCTAATGCGAAAGCTCAAAAACGGATGCGTATACGCAGTCAAATTTACGTCAAAAACGTTCATCGTTTGGCTTTTTAGCTCAAACTCTTCGCCTGCTCTTGCTAGCTCATACGCACGCTTGCCGTCCACGTGCTTGGCGCTAAATTTGGGCGGTACGTAGGCGATCTCGCCTTTTAGCTCGCTTAGCGCAGCTTTTACGTCAGCTAAATTTAAAGGTGAGTAAATCGTGATCTCCTCGATATTTTCGTTATCTAGGCTAGCGCTTGTAGCCCCTAGCCACATCGTCGCTTCGTAGATTTTGGGCGTTTTATCTACGTAGTTAAAAAGTCGCGTGTGATTGCCCAGAGCCACGATCAGGCAGCCGCTGGCAAACGGATCTAGCGTGCCCGAAAAGCCCGCCTTTTTTACGCCGTATTTGCGCTTTAGCCTACTTAGAAAATGATTTGAGCTGATGCCTGCGGGCTTGTTTGCGACAAAAAGCGCGTTCATTTAAATTTGACCTTTGGGGTCTGAGCTAAATTTGATCCGCGAGCGTCAAATTTGAGCGCATAAATTTGATCAAATTTGACGCGGTATTTAGCCTGCAAGGCCTCAAATTTACCCATTTTCACACCGCTTTTTCGACGAAGCTAGACATTATCTCGCGGCTGATTCCGCCGAAATTTATCGTTAGCTTTAGCTCTTTTTTGATCTTAGCTACCGCCGTCACGCGCCCGATACCGAAAATTTTGTGCTTGACGAGGTCGCCTTTTTTGTATTCGCCCGCGGCTTGCGTTTGCGTCTGGATGATGAGGCTGCCACTACAAACGCCTGCTTCGCTTAAAAATCTGCTCTTTTCCAGTCTCGTTCTCTGGCCTTTATAAAAGCGCGAATTTACAAAGCTTAGCGTCAGGGTTTTTTTGGCGCGGGTGATGGCGACGTAGGCTAGGCGTCGCTCCTCCTCGATGTCGCTACCGTCTCCTAGAAGCGGGAAAAATCCCTCCTCAAGCCCGATCACGAAAAGATGCTCGAACTCAAGCCCCTTGCTAGCGTGGATGCTCATGATCGAGATCGCCTCGCCGCCGATGTTGTCCTGTTCGCTTTGTAGCGCGATCTCGTTTAAAAACTCCTCTATAGAAAAGCTTGGATTTTGCTTGATTTGATCCTTGATCGTAGCGTAAAACTCGTCGATGTTCGCCACGCGCTCGGAGCCGTCGGGCAAGCTCTCGTAGTATTTTTTGATGCCGAATTTCGCTTCTAGTTTATCCATTAGCTCATAGGGCGAGTCGCACTCTTTTAGTTCTCTTAAATTTGCCGCAAATTCGCCAAGGCTTGAGACGATCTTTTTGCTTAGATCCTTGTCGTTTTCGTCTAGGCTAGATATCGCTTCAAATAGCGAAAATTTATGCTCGAAGGCGATTTTTTCGATCTTTGCGAGGCTTACTTTGCCAAGGCCGCGCTTTGGACGGTTGATGACGCGCTTTAGCGAGAAGTCGTCGTTTTCGTTTGCGACCAGCCTTAGGTAGCTGATGACGTCCTTGACCTCGGCGCGCTCGTAGAATTTAACTCCGCCGACCATCTTATACGGGATTTTTTCTTTGGTTAGGCCCTCTTCGAGCGAGCGGGAGAGGGCGTTTATGCGGTACAAGATCGCGATATCGCTAGCCTGTGCGCCGCTATCAAGCAGCTTTTTGATGCGTTTGGCTACCTTTAGGCTCTCCATCGTTTCGTCGTCCGATTCCATTAGCGCGACGTCCTCGCCGCCTTCTTTTGTGCTTTTTAGCTCCTTGCCTAGACGGTTTCTGTTATGGTCGATGAGCTCGTTTGCAGCGCGTAAAATTTGACTCGTCGAGCGGTAGTTTTGCTCTAGCCTTATGACTTTGGCGTCTTTAAACTGATCTTTAAAATTTAATATATTTTCGATTTTAGCGCCTCGCCAGCCGTAGATACTCTGATCGTCGTCGCCCACGACCGCGATATTTTCGTGCGTTAGGCAGAGTTTGCGCAGGAGTTTGTATTGCAAGTCGTTGGTGTCTTGATACTCGTCTACCATCACGTAGGAGTATCGCTGTGAAATTTCGCGCGCTAGAGTTTCGTCCTCGTCTAAAATTTTATAGCTAAGGCACAGCAGGTCGTCAAAATCCACGAGGTTATTTGCCGCAAGATACTCCTCGTAAAGCTTGTAGATATTTGCTAGCTTTGCGTGGTAGCCGTCTTTGAAATTATGCCCGTTTGCAAACATGCCGCCGTGATTTAGCACCTCTTCTACGCTTAAAAGCGAGTTTTTAAAATTTGAGATCTCGCTGGCTAGCACCGAGGTCGGAATATCGCCCTCAAAGCTTTTTAAGATACGCTTTTTATCGTCGGTGTCGATGATTACGAAGTTGTTTTTGCGCTTTAGACGGTCGATGTAAAATTTCAAAAACAAAAGCCCGAATTTGTGAAAAGTGCAAAGCAGCGGAGTGAAATTTTTACCTGCGTCGCCTAGCATTTTTAGTGCGCGGGTTCGCATTTCGCTTGCGGCTTTGTTGGTGAAGGTTAGCGTTAGGGTATTTGACGGCGGGATGCCTAGCTCGCTTATGAGATAGGCTAGGCGAGTGGTGATGGTTTTGGTTTTTCCGCTACCGGCCCCGGCTAAAATCAGCATCGCTCCGTCGGTGTGCGAGGCCGCCTCGCGCTGGCTTTCGTTTAGTTCGTCTAGTAAATCGGGCATTAAATTTCCTGCTTTATTTATTAAAATGATTAAATTCTAACAAAATAAGCTTAAAAATCGCCGCTGATTTAAATTCGGGTCTGATTAAGAGCGTTTTCAGATATAAATCAATACAATATTAAAAAGATGATTTTATAAGCTTATATAATAATAAGGAGTCCGATATGATCAATGATTTTAGTAAATTTTATACCTTTATGGAGATAGTGAAAGAAAGAAGTTTCTCAAAAGCCTCAAGGGCTCTAGGTATCTCGCAGCCAGCAGTTACTCTCCAGATGAAAAAGCTCGAGGAGATGCTGCAAACAACCCTAATAATGCGCAAGAAAAACGGCATCGTCCTAACTCACGAGGGTGAGAAATTTTATAAACTCTGTAATCAGTTTGAAAGCGCGATGTTTCGCTTTAAAGATGAGCTAGCGCGCATAAAAACGGACAAAGTACCGCTAGTAATCGCCACCACGCAGCTCATCGCCGAGGCGGTCATCTCGATACTGCTGGATAAAATCTCGCAAAGCGTAGGCAGCGAGCTAGATATCAGGATAAAGGAGCAAAACGAGCTCATAAACTACCTAAAAGACCGCCGTAGCGACATCGCTATTATCCTTGAGCAGTCGCTTGATAGCAGCTTGCTCGTTAAAAAACTATTCGACTACGAACTGATTTTGGTCTCTAATAAAAAAATCGCCGAAAGCGTGAAGCCCGAGGAGCTAGTTAATTTCAAATTTATCAAAGATAGAACCAGGACTTATCTTGACGATATTTTGCATAAGCACGGCGTGGACGCGCATGCGCTTGACGTGGCGTATTCGCTAGACGGTTCGATAATGGTCTGCCGCGCGTTGGCGTCAAACCATGCCGATACGTACGTGGCGTTTTTACCGAGATTTTTGATCGAAAACGAGCTAAAAAACGGCAGGTTGTTTGAGATAAACATCTCTAAATTTAAGCTCACTCGCTCGGTTTATGCAGCTGCGCTAAAAGAAAACGAGGAAGCGCTGCATAAATTTCTAAAGATCAAGACGAGCTTTAATTTTTAATTCGCTTTACCTCGGGCGCCAAATTTGAGCAAATCTAGCCTTTTGCGCCGCGTAAATTTAAAATACTCTTGCGTAAATTTGGCGCAAAACATCCTTGCCAAACCCGGAGATGATCTTGGTTTGGTGATTTTTATAGATTCAAATTTGTCTTTTGGATTTGTTGTAAATTTAAGGAAGTATTGCATTTAAGTTAAATGTGTCAAATATGAGTCCGCTTCTGTCAAAATGCAAACGCAAAGCGCAGTAAGCCCTATAAAGCTGCTTATTTGAGCAAAACGGCGGATAAAATTTTGCTCACTTTTTAAATAGATCTTTATTATTCGGGTTTGACATTAGCGCCGACATCGACTTTTCGAGCTGATTTTTTTGAGATTTGTAAATAGAAAAATTTACCAAAATCGGGCTGTTTTCAACTAAAATTTGCACGACCGCTCCAAGCGGAAAGCTAACGACGCTGGCGAAATTTTCCTTACCGAAGCCGGCCTCGAAGCTCAGCTCCTCCGGCGTTAGCTTAGCGCTGCTAAAAGTATATCCCGCAAGCGTAAAGACGATAACGGGTGCCGTAAAAGTGCTCATAATATATTCCGGCAGCTCGGGGCTAAATTTGACTAGATCAAGGTTGGCCATCGCCGAAAAGGAGCGGTCGTTTTTTAGCAGATACTCTACGCACTCAAAAACGTGTTCCTTCATCATCGCCGCAAATCTCTCGTCGTCTAAAATCTCATCAAGCATTTTACCTCCTTTTGTGCCTTTTTAAATTTTGCCGTCTGTCGCGGCGCCGAATTTGACCTTAAATTAACGTAAAATTTAGCGTCAAATTCGCAGCCGTCCGGGCTCTCAAATTTAGTCAAATTTGTGCTCGCTACGCTTCTTGGCAAAACTCCTCCACTAGCTTTCTAACCTCGTTTATACCGATCTGCCAAAACGCCGCGTCCTCGATATCAAAGCCGAACATCCCGACCAGCTCTTTTGGCGAGTGCGAACCGCCCGCGCTTAAAAACTCGGTGTAAATTTGTACGAAATTTTCGCATTTGCCGCTTTTATAAAGCCCGAAAATCGCCAGCACCAAGAGCTGCGCGTAGGAGTAGGCGTAGCAGTAAAACGGCGTGTGGATAAAGTGCGGGATGTAGCTCCACCAAATTTTGTAGTAGTCGTTTAGCGCGACGCTTTTTCCGAACATCTTTGCACTCTCTTCGAGCCAAATTTTATTTAGCTCCTCGGCGCTGATCTCGCCCTCGTGAGCGTGAACTCGGCGTTCAAAGGTCGTGAAGTTTATCTGGCGATAAAGCGTGGCGAAGATATCCTCGATCTTGCCCGCGAGTAGGGCGGTTTTTTCTTTGCCTTTTAGCGTGCTTTTGACGTGATCGAAAACCAGCATCTCGCAAAACACCGATGCCGTCTCCGCCGTTGTTAGCGGCGTATCGGCGTTTAGAAATCCTACGCTTTCATAGGCTAGATTTTGATGCGCGGCGTGGCCTAGCTCGTGCGCTAGGGTAAAAAGATCCCGCCTCTCGTCGGTGTGATTTAAGAGCACGTAAGGATGGGCCTTTGCGACGCCCGATTGCGAGAAGGCGCCGCCTCGTTTGTTTTCTGCCGGATATACGTCGATCCACCCCTCTTCAAACGCGCGAGCGGCTATATCGCCGAATTTTGGGCTAAATTTGGCAAAAGTTTCGAGTACGATTTTTTTGCACTCTTCAAATTTGTAAACGCTTTTGCTCTCGCCAAGCGGCGCGTATCTATCGTAGTCGTAAAGCTTTCTAAAGCCTAAAATTTTGCGCTTTTTCTCGTAAAATTTAATTGGCAGATCAAAGCTTGTTTCAGCGGCCTTTATGAGCGCGTCTACGCTGGCTTTGGTCGTTTGGTTTGAGAAATGCCGCGGGCTTTCGGGCAGGTCGAATTTTCTCAACTCGCAACTAGTTTTTAGGCTGGTTTTTATCATATTATAGATGTAGCTAAGTAGATGCTGCTGCGGCGCGAGGCCGCCCGAGAGGCTCTTTGCGGCCGCTTTTCGCTCTGCTCGGTCTGGGCTGTGAAGCTTTGACAAAATCTCCTCTTCGCCTAGCATCTTGCCTTTAAATTTAAACTTAAGCGCGCTTAGCGTCTCGTCAAAAAGCCGCGAAAAGCCTTCCGCGCCCGTGTTTGCCGTGTGGAGTAAAATTTGCTCCTCTTTTAGACTTAGCTGGTGGGCTTTTTCTTTTGCGATATTGGCTAGATAGTAGCCTAGCCTCGCGCTTTTAGCGATGATTTTGTTTTGCCTGGCTTCGTCAAATTCGTTAAATTTAAGCTCGAAAAAGAGCAGATGATTTTGCGCTTTTGAGCTAAGCTCGTCAAATTTCGCGTAAAACGCGCCCTTTGAGGTGTCTTTTGAAAAAACTAGGCTCACGTAAATTTGCACGCGAGCGATGTTTTCTAGTAAATTTTCATATTCGTTAAGCGCGGCAAAAAACTCCTCGTCGCTTAAATTTAAAAAATTGTCCGAGTATTTCGCCTCAAATTTTTCGCACTCGTTTTGTAACGAAAGAGCCGAAATCTCCAGTTCTTTTTCGTTTTTAAAAAGCGGGGTTAGATCCCAAACGTTCATTTTACAGCCTTAAATTTACTCTATAGTCTCTGAAGCTACGGCGGTGAAAAGTACGTCTGAGGCGCTATTTACGGCTGTTTCTACCGAGTCTTGGATCACGCCGATGATAAATCCTACGCCGACAACCTGCATCGCGATGTCGTTACCGATACCAAATAGCGCGCAAGCAAGCGGCACTAGCAGTAGCGAGCCGCCTGCGACGCCAGAAGCTCCGCAAGCGCCCAGAGCCGAGATAAAGCAAAGCAGTAACGCGTCGCCAAAATCGACCGTGATAGACGGGATCGAGTTTACCGCCGCAAGCGCCAAGATGCCGATAGTTACGGCTGCGCCGCCCATATTTATCGTGGCTCCTAGAGGGATCGAGATCGAGTAGAGCTCCTCTTTTAGCCCTAGTTTTTTGCAAAGCGCCATATTTACGGGGATATTTGCCGCAGACGAGCGAGTGAAAAACGCCGTAACCGCGCTCTCTCTCACGCAAGTCATCACTAGCGGATAAGGGTTTTTCTTAGTAACCGCAAACACCATCGCAGGGTAAACGACGAAGGAAACGAAAGCCATCGCGCCTACTAGAACGAGGATTAGTTTTAGGTAGCCCGCAAGCGCCTCAAAGCCCGTCTCATGGATGCTGATGGTAACTAGGCCAAAGATACCAAACGGCGCAAGGCGGATGATAAATCTAACGATTTTAGTCACGCCGTCGCTGACGTCTTGAAATACTTTTTTAGTTTCTTGCGTGCAAAATCTCATCGCGATACCGCCGCCCACGGCCCAAGTGATGATGCCGATGTAGTTACCGCTAGAAAGCGCGGTGATAGGGTTTTGAACCATCTTAAAGATGAGGTCTTTTAGGACGTCCACGATGCCTTGCGGAGCGCTCATATTTGCGCTCTCGACGCCTTTTAGCACGAGCTCCATCGGGAAAAGGAAGCTTGCTACGACCGCAACTACGGCAGCTAAAAACGTGCCGACTAGGTAAAGCGTAACTACCTTTTGCATGCCTTTTGCGTGGCCGAATTCTTTCACGATGATAGATGTGGCTACCAGTACGAAAACTAGGATAGGCGCGATAGCTTTAAGCGCGCCGACGAAGAGGTTACCCAAAACGGCGATGGAGTTAGCGACGGAATTTGCCACGTCGGTTAGGTCTTTTTTTGCTGCGGCTAATTGCGCTGCGTCGCTCACGCCTTTTGCGATTAGTTCGTTATAAGGAGCCGCCTGATAGTGCGTCCAAAAGCCGATAACGGCGCCTAGAGCTATGCCGATCAAAATTTGAACGATCAAATTTCCGTCGGCGAACCTTTTTGCCAGTTTGCTAAACATTCTAGTGTCCTTGCCTTAAAATTTAATTTTAGTTTAGGATTATAGCCGAATTTACGCGGAATTTACAAGCTTTGAGCGAGATTAATTTGAATTTTATTATGAAATGTTACAATTGCGAGATTAATTTTCATAAAGGAAAAGCATGTATTTATTTACTTCAGAGGTTGTGAGCCCGGGTCACCCGGATAAATGCGCCGACATTATCGCCGATAGTATCGTCGATATGATCTTGATGCAAGACCCAAACGGCCGCGTCGCTAGCGAAGTTTTTGTCGCGGGTAAAAACATTATAATAGGCGGCGAGATAAACTCTAAGGTCAAGTTAAGCTTCAAAGACTACGAGGGTATCGTTAAAAACGCGCTAGCTAAAATCGGCTACGACGGCAAGTCTAAATTTACGAAAGAGCAGTGCCTGCACCCCGACGACGTAGAGATAAAAGTCTGCATAAATCAGCAAAGTGCGGATATAAACCAAGGCGTTGATCAAGAAGGCGGCGAGATAGGCGCCGGGGATCAGGGCATAATGTTTGGCTTTGCTAGCTGCGAAGCGAACGAATATATGCCCGCAGCCATAACCTACGCTAGAATGCTTTGCGATAAGGTTTATAAATTTGCCAAAGCTAATCCTGATAAACTCGGCGTCGATATCAAAACTCAGGTCACCGTAGACTACGGCACGAAGGATAACTTTGAAAACTGCAAACCTCAAAGCATCCACACTATCGTAGTTTCAGCCCCTTGCGTCGAGACGATGAAGATAGAGGAGCTGCGCGCCCTGGTGCAAACCCTCATCGACGATGCGGGCTTGCCAAAGGGTCTATATGATAAGAGCAAAACGCTAATCTACATCAACCCGACAGGCCGCTACGTAAATCACAGCTCGCTTCACGATAGCGGGCTAACAGGCCGCAAGCTCATCGTAGATAGCTTTGGCGGATATAGTCCGATAGGCGGCGGCGCGCAAAGTAGCAAAGACTACACCAAGGTCGATCGCAGCGGTCTTTATGCGGCGCGCTGGATAGCTAAAAACATCGTCGCAGCCGGCCTTGCTAAAAAATGCATCGTCCAGCTAAGCTACGCTATCGGTATGGCAAAGCCTACCTCTGTTAGCGTCGATACGATGGGCACGCAGATCGCGGGCATAAACGACGATATGCTGTCAAATTTCGTTAGCGAAAATTTCGCCCTCACTCCGCGCTGGATCACGAACAAATTCGGCCTGGATAAACCCGGCAAAGATACGTTTTTATACGCTAAAGTAGCAGCCAAAGGTCAAGTCGGAAACGCCAAATATCCGTGGGAAAAGCTTGATGCGGTTGATACTTTCAAGGCTTTGATTAAATAATCTCTCAAGCCCGCTAAATTTAACGCGGGCTTAAATTTACCCTCAAATTTAAGGCTTCGTATGAAATTTCGTCTCGCTTTACGTCTTAAATTTTGCTTCAAAAACCGCACGACAAATTTTAAAGATAATTAAAATGCAAACGGCAGCAAACCAAAACGGTGTAAACAAGACGCTCGGACTCCTTTTGCTCGGGCTTTGCGCTTTTTATTTTATCTGCGCACTAGGTATTTTTGCATTGCCTTTTGACGTGCTGGCTCGCTCATCTTTGGCCAGGGATTTCGTGGAAGCTATACTTAAAATTTACCCCGCAGTAGAGCGAGCCTTTACTCATACCGATTTTACGCAAAAGGCCGCGTTTTATATCGCTTATATGGGAGCCGTGAAAGTTTTTGTTTTTATATGTGTTATAGCTGGCGTTTTTCTGGATAAAGCAAGCAGGAAAGACGCACTCAAACAAACCGAAGAAGAGAAGAAAACAAAGAGACTTTCAGACTTGATTTTTGCTATTTTTATGGTGTTATGCTATGTGCAACTTAACTATGTCGGCTATGAGATTGGTTATTATGTACCAGAAGTCGGGCCTGGATATCATTGGACGATAACTTTACCTAGCTAACTGTTTTGGCAGATGATATATGATTTTTTTGGATTGGTTTTTGCGGCTATATGTGCAATTTTTGTAGCGGTAGAAATTTTGGTGTTTTTTCGTAGAGATAAAAGTTCTCAAATTTAGCAAATTTATCTAAAAAATTTATCGAGCAAGCCTTGTTTTGGCGTTATTATCTCAGATGGCGAGCCGTTTACGCTGTGATAGATGGCTTTACCGTATTTCGTCGCGTAGTATCTGAGTAAATTTCGCTGTAAATTTGGCTCGGTGCTAGGCACGAACCAGCCGTTGTTAGTTACCGCAATCATGACGTCAAATTCCTCCTCAAATAGCTCGTCCCTGGTCGCTTCGTAGCAGATCGCGTTTCTGATTTTAAGGCCCTCTATCTCGTAGTCGCTAGGGGTGCTTGCCGTCTCAAAATCCTTCGCTCCGCCGAAAAATATTTTATTTATCAAATCGCGAGCAAACGCCGGTAGCGGGATCTCCTCGCCAAAAGGCACGAGGATAAATTTATCCATCCGCCGCATCTTGCCGCGATCAAAGAAAAACGCCGAGTTGTAGTTTGTGCCGTTTTCGCGAGCTAGCGCGCCGGCGACGATAGCGATCTTTTGGGATTTTTCGAGTAGTTCGGAGATGAGATTTCGCTCGTGCGTCATATAAACGGGAAAGGCGCTCTCGGGCAAAATAACCGCCCTAAATCCCGCGTTTATCGCCTCATCTATGATGGCTAAATTTTGATTTATAAACTCGTTTTTTAGTTGTTTGGCCCACTTTAGCTCTTGCGGAACGTCGGTGTTTGCTAGCTTTACTTCAAAAGGCAGGGTTTTAAAATTTGGTGTACCATACTGCACCGCGCAGGCTAAAAGCGCGGCAAAAGCGATAAATTTGAAGCGGTTTTTGACGTAAAACAGGCACAAAATCGCGGCGAAAATAAACGCAAGGGCGAGCAAATTAGGCGCAAATATGCCCGGCACGAAAACGGCTTCTAAATTTAGCCAGTTAAAGCCGAATGGATGGATGTTTGAAACTAGGATAAGCAGCAAGGCCCTTAGCCAAATTTGAGCCGGGATAACTGCTATCAAAAACAGTGCGCCGTAGATGATCCCGATAGCCAAAATTTCAAGAGGGATGAGGTAGCTAAGCTCGTAATAAACGAGGCTAAAGCTGATCCAGTAAAACCAAATAATCCCGATAAAAAATCCCGTCCAAAAAAAGCCGCGGCGGTCAAATTTGAGCAGTAAATAAAAGCCCGTGATCGCAAAAAACGGAGAGATAAAATTTAAAATTCCGTCGCCTAAAACATCGGCTAGTATAAAATTTGAGATTAAAATCGCGCCGACAAAGGCTTTTATTATAATTTTAGTGCTAAAATAAGGGCTTAAAATTTTTTTTATCAAGGAACCCCATGCAAGAAGGAAATTTTGTAGCTTCATTATTGCCTCTAGTCGTGCTTTTCGCGATATTTTATTTTTTGGTTATCAGACCGCAGCAAAAACAGCAAAAAGCTCATGCCGCAATGATAGCCGCACTCGAAAAAGGCGACAAGATCATAACTAGCGGCGGACTAATCTGCGAGGTGATAAAACCGGAAGAGGATTTTATCAGAGTTAAGCTTAACGACGACGTAATCGTGCGCGTTTCACGCGAATTCGTCGCGAAAAAAATAGAAAAAACAGAGACGAAAGCAAATGCGTAACGGCAAAATAACGTATAGGCTGATCATCTTTGCTTTGGCTTTGATTTTCGGCATTATCTTTTCCGCGCCGTCGTTTACGGACAAGCTAGGCGGCTCTAAAATCAGTCTAGGACTTGATTTGCAGGGCGGACTTCATATGCTTCTTGGCGTCGAGACCGAAGAGGCCATACACTCGAAGATCAAGTCGATAGCCGCTAGCGTGAACTATTTTGCGAAAAAAGAGGATGTTTTGATCGATAGCTTTAAGATCCGCGAAGACAAGGTGGACTTTGAGCTACTTGATGCGGACGAAGCCGCTAAAATCGACGGCATGTTAAAAGATATCAAGGGTCTTAACGTACAAAAAGACGGCCTAAAATACTCGGTCGGCTTAATCGACGCCGAGAAAGCCGAAACTATCGAATACGCGATAAATCAAGCGGTAGAAACAATCAGAAACCGACTCGATCAGTTCGGTCTGGCCGAGCCTACGGTAGCAAGACAGGGCAAGGATAATATCCTAGTCGAGCTTCCTGGCATCAAAACGGCGGCCGACGAGCAGCGCGCACGCGATCTCATCGCAAAAGCCGCGCACCTCCAGCTAATGGCCGTCGATGAAAAGCGCCAATCTCAGGCAAACTCTATGAGCGAGGCCGAGGCTGAGAGCTACGGCGACATTATCTACCCGGACGTCAAAAACGAGCAGATAAAATACGTCGTAAAAAACATCCCCGTACTTGACGGCGCGATGCTAACGGACGCTAGAGTCGCCTTTGATCAGCGCACGAACTCGCCTATCATCAGCTTTACTCTAAACGCCGAGGGAGCTAGAATTTTTGGCGATTTTACCGGCGCAAACGTCGGTAAGCGCCTAGCTATCGTGCTTGACGGCAGGGTTTACTCGGCTCCGTCGGTAAACGAGAGAATCGGCGGCGGAAGCGGTCAGATAAGCGGCGGATTTAGCGTAGAGGAGGCTCACGACGTAGCTATCGCGCTTAGAAGCGGCGCTCTTTTGGCTCCGGTAAAAATGCTAGAAAAACGAAGCGTAGGACCAAGTCTGGGCGCCGATAGCATAAGACAATCGATGATCGCGCTAGCCTCGGCTTCTGTTTTAGTGGTGCTGTTTATGATAGCTTATTACGGATTTAGCGGCATTTTGGCAAATATCGCGCTTGTCGCAAATATCTTAATATTAGTCGCCGTGATGGCGATGTTCGGTGCTGCTCTAACGCTACCGGGAATGGCAGGTATAGTGCTAACCATCGGTATGGCCGTGGATGCAAACGTCATCATAAACGAGCGTATCAGGGAGCTGCTGCGCGACGGGGCCAGCATCGCAACTAGCGTGAAAAAGGGCTACGAAAACGCGATGAGCGCGATCATAGACGCAAATTTGACCACGCTTATCACCTCGGTCGTGCTTTACGCCTACGGCACGGGACCTGTTAAGGGCTTTGCCGTTACTATGGGCATAGGCATCATCGCCTCGATGATAACGGCGATCTTGGGTACTCACGGTATGTTTGATACGATTATAAATAAAATAGAAAAAAGCGGTAACACGCGGTTTTGGTTCGGTTATAAAAGGGTATAAATGCAATTTTTCTCAAAGGCACATGTTTATGATTTTATGAGCAAGCGCTATATCGCGCTAGCCGTCTCGGCCGTGCTATTTTTCGGTTCGCTTTTTTTGATGGCGACGAAAGGCTTTAACTACGGCATCGACTTTTCTGGCGGTACGCTCATCCAGGTAAAATACGATAGCGCGGTCTCGCTGGATAAAATTCGCGCGGCTTTGGCAAAGGACGAAGCCTATAAAAATGCGAGCGTTACGGAGTTTGGCTCGGCGGAAGAGGTTACGATTAGATTTTCGGGGGCAAACTCAAATTTAGGTAGCGACGTCGGAGCTAGCGTTGCCGAGCTTTTAAAAGATACGGGTAAATTTGAGATCCGCCGTACGGACGTGGTCGGGCCTAAAGTCGGCGACGAGCTACGCGAAAAGGGCGTGATGGCGCTTGCGATTTCGCTCGTTGGTATTTTAATCTACATCGCGTTTAGATTCGAGTGGAGATTTGCGATGGCGGCGGTGGCCTCGGAGATACACGACGTCGTGATCACGATGGGCGCGATCAGCTTTTTTGCTATAGACGTAAATTTGGATACTCTTGCGGCGATCCTTACGGTCGTAGGCTACTCGCTAAACGATACGATCATCGTCTTTGACCGTATCAGAGAAAATATCAAAACCAGTAAGAGCACGCATCTTGACACGATAATAAACGAATCGGTCTCCGCGACGCTAACTAGAACGATACTCACCTCGGGTACCACGCTCATCACGGTCGTCGTGCTGTTTTTGTTCGGTGGAGATATGATACACGGATTTTCTTTGGCGCTGATAGTGGGTATCGTCATCGGTACGCTTAGCTCGATATTTGTCGCCGCGCCTATGCTTTTGTGGTTTAAATTTAGCGTGGAGAAATACCGCGCGATGGAAGCGGAAAAGGCGCGCGTACAAAGAGAGAAAGACAAGCAACGCGCGATGTTTGAAAAAGGCACTATATAAGGAGAAGCGATGAACTGGGGCAAGGTTGTTTATATATTTTTCGCGCTTATGAGCCTGACAACGACGGCTGGGTTTTTATACGATAAAAACGAGATTGCGCTATTTGTGGCGGCGAGCGTAAACGTGATCTCGACGCTGCTAAAAATTGGCGTCAAAAACGTCTTTGCCGCCGAGCTTTTTGCCAGCTCGCTAGTAGCCGACTTGCATCTTATTCCGGCTTTTGTGCTGCTTCAGGTAAACGGCAACGCGCATATGGCATATTCGCTAGCGATAGGCGCCGCGATAGCAAACGTCTTTTCTCTAGCGCTTGTTTTGGTCGAGTCCGGCAAGACGCAAGAAGAATTTTAGGAGTAAAAATGAGTGAAATTTTAAAATACGAGCCGGCGAAAATAGAAAAAAAATGGCAAGAAATTTGGAGTAAAAACGACGAATTTGAGCCTAAAGACGACTATAGCCTGCCTAAAAAATACATCCTAAGCATGTTTCCGTATCCTAGCGGACGTATCCACATGGGGCATGTGAGAAACTACACCATCGGCGACGCCTTGGCTCGCCACTACCGCAAGCGCGGCTACAACGTCCTTCATCCGATCGGCTTTGATAGCTTCGGCATGCCTGCGGAAAATGCGGCGATAAAGCACAAAATCCATCCTAAAATTTGGACTTACGAAAATATAGACTATATGCGCGGCGAGCTTGAAACGCTAGGACTTAGCTTTTCTAAAAAGCGCGAATTTGCGACGTCTGATCCGCTTTATACTAAATTTGAACAAGAATTTTTCATCAAAATGTACGAAAAAGGGCTGGTCTACCGCAAAAGCGCAGTCGTAAACTGGTGCGAATACGACCAAACCGTGCTTGCAAACGAGCAAGTCGAGGACGGATGCTGCTGGAGATGCGGTAACGCCGTCATCCAGCGCGAGCTACCTGGCTATTATTTAAAGATCACGGATTACGCGCAGGAGCTACTAGACGACCTAAAGCGCCTTGAAGGCAAATGGCCGTCTCAAGTGCTCACGATGCAGGAAAACTGGATCGGCAAGAGCTTTGGCTTGGAGTTTAAATTTGAGCTTGACGAGGAGTCGAAAGGGATTTTAGAAGGCGGCGAACAGATAGAGGGCTTTGAGGTATTTACTACGCGCCCTGATACGATTTACGGCGTTAGCTATGCGGCCTTGGCGCCTGAACACAAGATCGTAAAAAGGCTGCTTGACGGCGGTAAGCTTGAGGCGGCCAAAGCCGAGAGAATTAGAAAAATTTTAAACCAAAGCCCGCGCGAACGCCAAGCTAGCGAAAAAGACGGTCTGTTTTTAGGTATCAACGTCTTGCACCCGCTAACCGGAGAAAAAGTACCGGTTTGGGTGGCAAATTTCGTCCTAGCGGACTACGGTAGCGGCGCGGTTATGGCGGTTCCAGCTCACGATGAGCGCGACTATGAGTTTGCGAGCAAATTTGACCTGCCTATAAAATGGGTGGTTAAGCCTGCGCAGGGCGAATTTGAGGGCGGCAAGGCGCTAACGGAGTACGGAATATCCATAAATTCGCCGCTCATAAACGGTCTTGGCAGCGAAGAAGCAAAGCTAAAAATAATAGAAAAATTTGAAGCGGACAAGATCGGCAAACGCGTCGTAAATTTTAAAATCCGCGACTGGGGCATCTCTAGGCAGCGCTACTGGGGCGCTCCGATACCGATGGTGCACTGCAAATGCTGCGGCGTCGTGCCTGAAAAGATCGAAAATCTGCCTGTGACGCTACCTGACGACGTGCAGATAACGGGCGAGGGAAATCCGCTCGATAAACACGAGAGCTGGAAGCACGTAAAGTGTCCAAAATGCGGCGGCGAGGCTATCCGCGAGACCGATACGATGGATACGTTTTTTGAGAGTAGCTGGTATTTCGCTAGATACGCGAGCGACGAAAAGACGTGGCAGGAACGCGCGTTTGACGCTAAAAGCGTGAATTATTGGATGAACGTAGATCAGTATATCGGCGGTATCGAGCATGCGATCTTGCACCTGCTTTACGCGAGATTTTTCCAAAAGGCATTGCGAGATCTGGGCTACCTAAGAGACGACGAGCCGTTTGAGCGACTGCTCACTCAAGGCATGGTTCTAAAAGACGGTAAAAAAATGAGCAAAAGTAAAGGCAACGTAGTCGATCCAGACGACATCATCAGCAAATACGGCGCCGATACAGCGAGGCTTTTTATCCTATTTGCCGCGCCTCCGCAAAAAGAGCTTGAGTGGAACGACAGCGCTGTCGAGGGCGCGTTTAGATTTATAAACCGCTTGTACGAACGAAGCGCGAATGTCAAAAAATGCGCGCAAATCCCGCAGATAGCGCATGCAAATTTAAGCAAAGAAGAAAAATACGCGCGTATGAAGGTTTATGAGGCGCTTAAAAAATCAAACGACGTTTACGAGGAAAATTTTACCTTTAACACCCTAATCGCTGCCTGCATGGAAGCTTTGAACGCAGTAAACGCGCAGGACAATCAGGACGTAACGACGGAAGCCTTTTTTATCATCTTAAATTTGCTAGAACCTATCGTGCCGCATGTCGCAAACGAACTTAGCGAGCAGCTATTCGGCAGGGCGAATTTTACGAAAATAGAAATTTTGGACGAGGTTTTTGAAAAAGATAGCTTAAATTTGGCTATCACCGTTAACGGCAAGAGGCGCGGCGAATTTGAAGCGCCGAGTAGCGCAAACGAGGACGAGGTTTTGGCTCTAGCTAGACAAAGCGCGGCTAAATGGCTAGAAGGAAAAGAAATAATCAAACAAATTTACGTGAACGGAAAGCTCGTAAATTTCGTAATAAAAGGCTAAAATTTGAAGATAAAAATTTTACTATTTTTAGCGGCTTTTGTCTTGGTCGGATGCGGCTATAAGCCCGTCTCAAAGATCACGAACGACATAATGGGTGACCGCGTCTACGTAAACGTGCTGATAAGCAAAGAAGAGCCTAAAAATAGCGTTTGGATCAAAGATAGCGTGCTAGAGGGTATCGTAACAAGGCTAGGCAAGCACATGAGCTACGATAAAAACGAGCCTACGACGATAACGGTCTCGATCAAATCGCTCAACTACCAGGCGTTGTTATACGACGAAAACGGCTACGTGACGTCGTATAAAGCGATACTAACGCTAAATTTCGATACTAAGTTAAAAGGCGGCAAGATGCTATCGGTGACGACTTCGGGCGAGCATGACTTTACCGTTTCGCAAAAAGTAAGAGATACTAGATTCGCAGACGGCGTCATCAGCGAGAGCGAGAAGTATAACGCTATAAAAGAGGCTTCGCAAGAGGCTTTTGACGAGTATATCGCCGTGCTTGCGGTAAAGGGGCTAAAAAATGGCAATTAGCGTAAATCAGATCATAAGAGAAGCTATACAAGCGATAAAAGATCGCGGACTCGTGTTTACTCCGGATAACTACGCGGAGGTTTTTTGCGAAATAGCGAAAAAAAACGGCGTTACCTTGCCAGAGTGCCAAAAGCTCGAAAAATACGTCGCAAGGCTAAACGATGATTTTAAAGATCAGCTAAAGCAAAAAAACGTAAAAAACGTGGACGAGCTTTTTGCGTTTATGGCCTCTAGGTTAAATTCGCCAAGCATAATAGACAACTCAAAGCTCGTAAGCGCTCTTTTGCTAATGAATAAAAGGGTTTTGCAAAGCATATCCCTCCTGCACAACAAAAACGCCAAAGAGCTCTCTGAAAGCAGCATAGAGGCGCTAAATAGGAGGCTTGATGTAGCTACGGTAGAAAAGATAAAAGACAAGTGGTTTGATTTTCTAACAGATTATGACGATTCGTTTTTAAAGCGTCTTGGCTCATACGGCATAAAAAAATTCGACGATTTGCAATCTATCGTCATAGAGCTTGATAATGCAACCATAAAAGAGCTGGATAGCACGCAAATTTACGAAAAGATAATCCCGCTCATAGCTATGATGCTAGAGCCTTCTATCACCGATAAAATCAGCGACGACGTAAGAAAAATAAATAAAATTTTAAAAAGCGATCCAAGCCTTCTCGAAGACGGTCAAACAAGAGAAAAGATAGAGGAGCTGACCAAAAAGAGAATCGAGCTGGATAAGGCTGAAATCTTAAATAAAGTCGGCGTGCTCGATAAGGTTTTAGACGGCATAAATAACCAAATCGTAAGCTTGATCAGCAGCTCGTCAAAAAGCTCTAGCACGATGCAATACATCAAAGACGATCTAAGCTCGATAAATTTGCGCGAAGATAGCTTTGAGGGCATTAGAGACAAGATGCTAAGTATCGCCAATGCTCTTGACGGCGAGGTTAAGCAGCTTGGCGAGCAGATGGTAAACGATCAAAAGACCATAAAAGAGCTTCAAGAAAGAGTAAATAAGCTAGAAACCGATCTGGAAAGCGCAAGGTCTCAGAGCAAAGAGGACTTTTTAACCAAAACCGGAACCAAAAAGGCGCTAGTTGAAGAGCTCGAGCGAATGGAGCAAAAATACAACAGATACGGCAACGATTACGGCGTTTGCTTTTTTGACATAGACCACTTTAAACGCATAAACGATGTTTACGGGCACGAAGCGGGCGACGTCGTCTTGGCTACCATAGGCAAGATGCTTAGAAAATACTCCCGCCAGGCTGATTTCGTCGGTAGATACGGCGGCGAAGAGTTTGTTATTTTACTGCCAGAGATTTCTCTGGGCGACGCGGTCAAATTTGCCGAAAAGATGCGAGAAATCGTGCAAAATTCTAAATTTATGTATAAAGGCGAGCGCATAGACGTGACGGCAAGCTGCGGCGTAGCGATAAGAAGCGCGAGTACGGGCTCGAATGCGACGATAGAAGAGGCCGACAAGATGCTTTATCAAGCAAAGCAGGGCGGCAGAAACAAGGTCATGCCGGAATGCTAAATGAATGTTAGATAATTTTTTAGAAAACAAACCCCTTTTTTATAAGGAAATCAACCGCGCGCGTATGCCAAGCGCCTTTAAATTCGTACAAGGCGCGTTTAAAATACCAAAAATCATCCATCTTATCGGCACGAACGGCAAGGGCAGTACGGGGCGATTTTTAGCGCAGATGCTAGCTCGCGGCCATAGCGTCGGACACTATACGAGCCCGCATATTTTCGAGTTTCGCGAGAGATTTTGGATGAACGGCGCCGTAGCTAGCGCGGATGCGCTCGAGACGGCTCACGAGAGGCTGATTAAAATTTTGCCCCCCGAGGTCGCGCGCTCGCTTTCGTATTTTGAGTACGCGACGCTGCTTTGCGCTCCGCTTTTTGAGGGGTACGACTTTTTCGTCTGCGAGGCGGGCGTCGGAGGAGAATTCGACGCTACGAACGTATTTGACAAGCGCCTTAGCCTCTTTACTCCGATCGGTTTTGACCACACGGCGTTGCTTGGCGACAAGCTAGAGCAGATCGCGACGACTAAATTTAACGCGATGGCGGACGTTGCTTTGATGAATGATGATATGAGCGAGCTTTGCGCCGATATCGCTAGAGGGATCGCTGCCAAAAAAGGCGCGATGCTCAAATTTGCTTCCCAAAATTTGAGCAGCGAGGATAAAAACGAGATTAAAATTTATGCGGATAAATTCGGCTTGCCCGAGTTTTTACATTCAAATTTGACGCTTAGCTCTTCGGCGTTTAAGGAGCTCGGGTTTAGCTTAAATTTAGCAAATTTAGGCGCGCTGGATCTTGGCGGACGCTGCGAAAAGATCGCGCCAAACGTCACTATCGACGTCGGACACAACGAGATGGCGGCGCAAGCCCTAGCTAAAAAATTTGAGGGCAAAAAGCTAAATTTGATCTTTAACGCCTTTGCCGACAAGGACATAAAAGCCGTCCTAAAGGCGATCAAGCCGATCGTTAAAAAAACTTACATCATCGAGTACGAGGCGCCCGGCCGCGAGCTTGCGACGGCGCAGGTGAAAGATGCCTTGCGCCGGCTTGATATGGAGTTTGAGGGCTTTACGGACGTGCGCGCGGACGAAGAGTATCTGGCATTCGGGTCGTTTTACCTCGTGGAAGCCTTCTTAAAAAGGTACCGCGGTGCAAAGTGAGGTTTTTGAGTATTTTTTAAACGGAGGCGATGCGCAGCTACTAGTCTGCGAGGACGATAAGGAGGCCATCGCGGCTCTTAGCGCGGCGGAATTTGCCGGGCTTAAGGTCTTTAGATTGCCCGATTTTAGAGCGCGCGAGGGCGATGATCTGCGCAGCTTTAGCGCCGAGCTTTTCGAGTTATCCTCTGAGCTAGCCAAATTTTACGAATTTGAGGGCAAAAAGCTCCTTATCAGCCCCGTTTGCACGGTCCTAAACAAACTTCCCGGCAAAAAACATCTACAAAAGCTTACGCTAAATTTCGGCGATAAAATCGATCCCAAAGAGCTAGCCCAAAAGCTACTGCGCTTTGGCTACGAAGCAGTGGATATCGTGGAGAGCGAGGGCGAGTTTTGCGTGCGCGGCGAGATTATAGACGTTTTTTGCGTCGGCGCGCAGGAGCCAAACCGCATTTTGCTCTTTGAGGGCGAGATAGAGAGTATCAGGCACTACAGCACGCAGACGCAAATTTCAAACAAAACCGAGCTAAAAAGCGTTGAAATTTCGCCTTTTATCGCGGCTCTGGGCGAGGCCGAGTTTGAAAAAACGTCAGAAAAAATAAAAGATATGCAAACGGACGCGCTAATCAGTGACCTAAAGACGCTCGGATTTTGGGCGATAGACGGCTTTATAGACTATACGCGCGAATTTAAAACGGTTTTGACGAAAAAATTTGACGGCTTTGAGCGCGATCTGGGCGAGGTGGCAAATTTGCCCGTATTGCCCGCAGCTAAAGTTTATAAAGACTTAAGCGTAACTTTAAACACCGATTTTTTCGAGTTAAATAAAAATAAAAAAATCAAAGTCTTAGTGCGTAACGAAGGGCTTTTTAACGCATTAAATTTGAGCGAATACAAAAACGTAGAGTTCGTGCAAACCGAAGCGGCGTTAAATTTGATCTCACCAAGCGAAATCATCGTATCGCTAAATAAATTTGAAAAGAAAAAGCGCGCCAAAAAACCGAGTCTAGCGATCGACGAGCTAAAGGCGGGCGACTACGTCGTACACGAGGAGTACGGTATCGGCAAATTTACTGGGCTTGAAAAACTAACGGTGCTAGGCAGGACGCGCGAGTTTGTCGTGATCGTTTATCAAAACGAGGACAAGCTGCTTTTGCCCGTCGAGCATCTAAATTTGATCGACAGATACGTCGCGGGCAGCGGTAGTATCGCGGTTTTAGACCGCCTGGGCAAGGCAAATTTCGCCAAGATAAAAGAAAAAGTTAGAGCCAAACTTTTCGTAATCGCGTCAAAGATTATTTCGCTAGCCGCCCAGCGCGAGCTAATCCGCGGCGAAATCATCGAAAAAGACGATGCGGAGTATCTAAATTTCTTGCAAAACGCGGGCTTTGCCTACACGAGAGATCAGGAGCGCGCATCAAGCGACATCGCAAACGACCTAAAAAGCGGCAAGGTGATGGATAGGCTGCTTAGCGGCGACGTGGGGTTCGGTAAAACCGAAGTTGCGATGAACGCGATATTTAAGTGCGTAAAATCGGGCTTTCAGGCGCTATTTTTCGTGCCGACGACGCTTCTTAGCTCCCAGCATTTTAAAAGCCTAAAAGAGAGGCTGGGCAAATTTGACGTTAGCGTCTTTAAACTCGACCGCTTCACGAGCGCGAGGGAAAAATCAACCGCGGTTAAGGCGCTAGAGACGGGACAGCCTTGCGTTTGCGTTGGTACGCACTCGCTTTTGTCGGTTAAGCCCTCAAATTTAGGCCTCATCATCATCGACGAAGAGCATAAATTCGGCGTAAAACAAAAGGAAAAACTAAAAGAGATTTCAAGCGCCTCGCACGTGCTATCTATGAGCGCGACGCCGATACCGCGCAGCCTAAATATGGCGCTTTCAAGCGTCAAGGGCTACTCCGTATTGCAAACTCCCCCAAGCTCGCGCCTAGACGTGCGAACTAGCGTGCGCGAGTGGGACGAAAAGGCGGTAAAAGAGGCCGTGATGCGCGAACTGCGCCGCGGCGGTCAAATTTTTTATATCCACAACCACATCGCCACTATGTCTCAGGCAAAAAAGCAAATTTTGGACATCATGCCGAATTTACGCATCCTCACGCTACACTCCAAGATTGACGCTAAAACGACCGAAGAGGAGATGATGAGGTTTGAAAACGGCGAATACGACGTGCTGCTAAGCACCAGCATCGTAGAAAGCGGTATCCACCTGCCAAACGTAAACACCATCATCATCGAGGGCGCGAATAAATTCGGCATCGCAGACCTGCATCAGCTGCGCGGACGCGTCGGCAGGAGCGATAGGCAGGCGTATTGCTACTTCCTGGTCGAAGACAAAAACGCCCTAAGCGAGGACGCGCTAAAACGCCTGGTCGCGCTTGAGAGTAATTCGTTTTTGGGCTCTGGTAGCGTGCTAGCCTATCACGATCTAGAAATCAGAGGCGGCGGCAACCTGGTGGGCGAAGCCCAAAGCGGCCATATCGAGGCGATCGGCTACTCGCTCTACATCAAAATGCTTGAAGAAGAGATAAATAAACTGCTAAACAAAGAGAGCTTTGAAAGCGCGAAAATCGACCTGAAACTTAGCATAAACGCGTTTTTAAACTCAGAGTTTATCGGCGAAGACAGGCTGCGCTTGGAGCTATATAGACGGCTTAGCAAGTGCAAAGAGGTCGCCGAGGTTTACGAGATAGAGGGCGAGATCGAGGATAGATTCGGCAAGCTAGATATCTACACCAAGCAGTTTTTAAGCCTCATTATAATTAAAATTTTAGCGATAAAAGCGGGCTTCAAAGCCATCTCAAACGCCGAGCAAAATATCGTGCTAACCGCGCAAAACGGCGAACAAACCAGACTAAGATCAAAGAGCAAAGACGATGACGACGTGATAGAGGAGATATTAATCTACCTTAGAAAACTAAATAAAGGACGGGCGGAGAAATGATAGACTGGAACACGACTGCCGCAGCGATTTATCGGCGCAAATTCGGCGCTTTAAAGGGCGTAACGGACGTTGATTTTACGCAGCTTGATGGGCTTGTCGGGATCGAAAAGCAAAAAGAAGAGCTCTTGGAAAATACGCGAAATTTCTTAGAGGGCAAGGGTGCTAATCACGCGATACTCTGGGGCGCGCGAGGCTGCGGTAAAAGCAGTCTGGTTAAGGCAGTTTTTACTAAATTTTACCCTGAGGGCCTTCGGTTAATCGAGCTAAAAAACGACGAGCTAGAGATGATACCCGAGATCATTTACGAGATCAGGGATAGCAGTTTTAAATTTATCATTTTTTGCGACGACCTTAGCTTTGAGGCGGGAGACATGAGTTATAAATTTTTAAAACCCGTGCTTGAGGGCTCGATCGAAAAAGCGCCTAAAAACGTGCTAGTCTACGCCACCTCAAATCGCCGCCACCTGATCAGCGAACTAAAAAGCGACAATGAGGGCGCAAGGGTCGGCGAGACGGAGCTGCACTATAGCGACGCGGTCGAGGAAAAGATTGCGCTTAGCGATAGATTCGGGCTTTGGCTTAGCTTTTATCAGGGCAGTTTTGCGGACTATCTAAAGATGGTGGATTTTTATTTTAAAGATTTCGTAGGCGACAGAGCTATGCTTCACGAGCTAGCAAAGCAATACGCACAGCTGCGCGCGAGCCGCTCGGGACGCACCGCAAGGCAGTTTTATCTAAGCTATAAAGATAAAATTTGATGGCAAATTTAACTAGAGTGGGCTTTGTAGGCGATATCGTCGGACGCGCGGGAAGAAGCGCGGTTATACAAAATTTGCCAAAATTTAAGCGAGAATTCGAGCTTGACTTTATCGTCGCAAACGCCGAAAACGCAAGCGGGGGCTTTGGTCTAACCGCCACAAACGCGCACGAGCTGCTGGGATGCGGTATCGACGCGATCACGGGCGGCAACCATAGCTTTGATAAAAAAGACGTAGTCGCGCTGATGGACGTCCTGCCTATCATCCGCCCGTATAATCACTTCGCGGGAACTGCGGGGCGCGGCGCGATAAATTTGAGCAAAGAGGGCAAAAGCCTAAGCGTGGTAAATTTGATGGGACACTACGGCTTGCCGCATACGAACAACGCCTTTTTGGAGGCCGAGCGCGCGCTAGAGGAGTGCGAGAGCGAAAATATCCTAATAGACTTTCACGCCGAGGCCACGAGCGAGAAAAACGCCTTTTTTAGGCTATTTTGCGGGCGAGTAGGCGCGATAGCCGGCACTCACACGCACGTTGGCACCGATGATTTGCAAATAGTTAGCGGCACGGCCTACGTGAGCGACGTCGGTCTTAGCGGGGCGTTTGACGGCGTCATCGGCATGGACGCGGAAGCGCCGGTGAAGAGCTTTTTAACGGGGCTCAAGCACTCGTTTAAGGTAAATGAAAAATGCAGGCGAATCTTTCAAATGGTCGTGTTTGAATTTGACGGCGGGCGCTGCACGGATGCCTTTAAGATCCGCGTCATAGACGGAGTTGGCGAGCCTTTGGTGCAGCGCGCGGTTAAATTTGCATAAGCGAGCGCAAATTTTAGCCGAGCTAATGGCCGCGGCTTTTACTCAAATTTAATCTCAGCGTCGTTTCGGACGGTAAATTTGAGCAAGAGCCGCACGCTAAATTTGCTAAAAAACAAAGAAAAAGGAAAAACGATGGATAGCACGCAGCTTTTTTTGGCGCTAAAAAACGCTGGCGTAAAGGCTGACGCGGACGACCCTCTTTTGTGGCCGGGAGCCGGGACTTTCGAGGTCGTGGTCGGCGCCGTTTTGATACAAAATACCAACTGGAAAAACGCCGATAAAGCGCTAAATAACCTAAAAAACGCAAATTTGATGAGCCTTGAGGGTATCGTAAAAACTCCCGCGGCCGAGCTTGCCTTGCTCATAAAGCCAAGCGGCTTTTACAACACCAAAGCAAAACGCCTAAAAACGCTTTGCGAGGCGATTTTTAAAAAATTCGGAGATTTTGAAAATTTCAAAGAAAACGTGAGCCGCGAGTGGCTGCTTGGCGTAAAAGGCATCGGCGCGGAGAGCTGCGACGCGGTGCTTTGCTACGCGTGCGGGCGCGAGGTGATGGTTGTAGATAGCTACGCTTTGCGGATTTTGGGCTTTTTGGGGTATGAGTTTGAAAGCTACGAAGAAGCTCGCGAGTGGCTAGAGGCCGTAGATAGCGAGCAAATTCGAGAGGCGTACGGACGCGAGCTAGAGATGAATGAAATTTACGCCAAATTTCACGGCAAGATAGTGGAGTTTTGCAAGGCGCACTTTAGCGGTAAAAAGCTGGACGAAGCAGGCGAAGAGATACTAAAATCCATAAAATAGGAGCGAAGATGAAGATAAATTTTATAAATTTACAAGCCCAGTATCAAAAATACAAAAGCGAAATCGACGAGCAGATCAAAGATGTGCTAGATAGCTCGGTCTATATCGGCGGCAAGGTCGGCGAGCTAGAGGAAAATCTAGCTAAATTTAGCGGCGCAAAGTATGCTATAGCTTGCAGTAGCGGCACGGACGCGCTGCTACTAGCCTTTATGGCGCTTGATATAAAGCCCGGCGACGAGATCATCACGACGCCTTTTACCTTTATCGCTACGGCCGAGATGATAGCGTTTTTGGGCGCAAAGCCCGTGTTCGTCGATATCGACGAGAGGACGTATAATATCGGTCCAAATTTGATCGAGGCAAAGATCACGCCAAAGACCAAGGCTATCGTGCCGGTGTCGCTTTTTGGGCAGGCGGCTGATATGGCGGCGATAAACGCCATCGCGCAAAAGCACGGCCTAACCGTCATAGAAGATGCCGCGCAAAGCTTTGGTGCGAGCCAAAACGGCGTAAAATCCTGCAACCTCTCGCGCATCGCTACGACCTCGTTTTTCCCGGCTAAGCCGCTTGGTTGCTACGGCGACGGCGGAGCGATATTTACGGACGACGACGCCCTGAACGAAAAAATGCGCATCCTGCTAAACCACGGTCAGTCCGAGCGCTACATCCACAAATACGTCGGCATAAACGGCAGACTCGACGCCATCCAGGCGGGCATTTTAAACGTCAAGCTAAAGTACCTTGACGCCGAAATCGCAAAACGCCAAGAGATCGCGGCGAGATATACTAGCGAGCTAAAGGGCGTCGTAACGCCTTTCGTCGCGGAGGGCAACGTCTCGGCGTGGGCGCAGTACTGTATCCGCGTAAAAGATAGAGCGAAAATGCTAGAAATCTGCGCGCAAAAAGGCGTGCCGACGGGCGTTTATTACCCCGTGCCGCTGCATTTGCAAGAGGTGTTTAAGCATCTTGGCTACAAGCTTGGGGATTTTGCCGTGAGCGAAGCGGTGGCGCAGGATATAATGGCGCTGCCGATGTCTGCGTTTGTAACCAAAGAGGAGCAAGACTACGTTATCGAGGTTATAAACAATGCTTAAATTTGCGCTCATAGGTCTTGGCGTCATGGGCAAAAACCACTACCGTGCGCTGCAAAACGTCGCTGGCGTGCAGATAGTCGCTCTTTGCGATCCGTTTTGCAAGGAAAATTTTGCGCAAAAAATTTACGCTGATCTTGACGAGATGCTAGAGAGCGAAAATTTAGACGCCGCCGTCATCGCTACGCCGACCTCGCTACATAAAGAAGCGGCGCTAAAATGCATGCAAAAGGGGCTAAATTTGCTCATCGAAAAGCCCGTTTGCGCAAATGCTGCGGATGCTCAAATTTTACTTGACGAAGCTAAGCGGCGAGATATAAAAGTAGCCGTCGGGCACGTCGAGCGCTTTAACCCAGCGATCGCGGCGCTAAAAAAAGAGCTTGAAAACGAGGAAATCTACAGCATCCAAATAACCAGAAACGCGCCCTTTCCGCAGCGAATCGCGGATGTGGGCATACTGGCCGATCTAGCCGTGCACGATATAGATCTCATTAGATTTTTAAGCGGTAGAGAGATAAAAAGTGCCGATATAAAATGCTCGAGCAAAATCCACGCTAAATTTGAAGATAACGCGGTTTTGTCGTTTGAGCTTGAGGGCGAGATAACGGCTCTAATCGCTACTAGCTGGCTAGCGCACAGACGCAAAAGAACGGTCGAGGTCGCGTGTAAGGGGGCAGTTTACGAGGCTGATTTGCTAAATCAAAGCCTCGTTAAATTTAGCGAATTTGACGCTAGCTCGTATAAAACGCAAAATATATTCGTCAAAAGAACTGATCCTCTAACAAGCGAACTAGAGGACTTCGTGTGCCTTTTAAGCGGCGAGCAAAGCGCGGGCGCTAGCATAGAAGACAGCCTAAAAACGCTAAAAATCATAGAGAATGCGAGCTAAATTTTAGGCTGAAATATAAAAGAAAATTTATTTTTTTATATTTTATTTATATTTATGGAAAAAGAAGTTATTATTACACGATTTTTTCAAAAGGAGTCTAAATGATATATGAAAACATCGTTCAAACCATCGGTAAAACGCCGATCGTAAGGATAAACAGCGTGCACGAAGAGGGCATGGCTGAAATTTATGCAAAGCTTGAGTTTTTTAACCCGGGCGGCTCGGTAAAAGATAGAATCGCCGCAAATATGATCCTCGGTATGCAAAAAGAAGGTACGCTAAAAAAAGGCGACGTCATCGTGGAGCCAACTAGCGGCAACACTGGCATAGGCGCGGCTATGGTCGGCGCGGCGCTAGGATACAAGGTCGTGCTAGTGATGCCAGAAACCATGAGCATAGAAAGACGCAAGCTGCAAAAGGCCTACGGAGCGGAGCTAGTGCTAACCGAGGGCGCAAAAGGTATGAAAGGCGCGATCGAAAAAGCAAACGAACTCGTGCGCGAAAAAGGCTACGTGATGCTAAGTCAGTTTGAGAATAAATTTAACACGCAGGCTCACGAGCTAACGACGGCAAAAGAGATCATGGATGACTTTGGGGAGCTTGACGCGTTTGTAGCGGGCGTAGGCACGGGCGGTACGCTAAGCGGCACCGCAAGAGCGCTAAAAGCAAACGGCTATAAGACTAAGATCATCGCCGTCGAGCCAAACGACTCTGCGGTGATCTCTGGCGAAAAACCCGGCCCGCACAAGATCCAGGGCATAGGAGCGGGCTTTATCCCAGCTACGCTTGATACTGCTTGCATCGACGAGATAGAGCGCGTGGATAACGACGAGGCCTTTGAGACGGCTAGAAAGCTAGCTAAAGAGGAGGGTATCTTGCTAGGTATCTCGGGCGGCGCGGCTCTGGCGGCTGCGGTGAAAGTCGCAAAGAGGCTAGGTAAGGGCAAAAAGGTGCTTTTCATAGCCCCAGATAACGGCGAGAGATATCTTAGTACTCCGCTTTACGAGGCGTGATTTGGGACTGATAGCTGAGCTAAACGAGCTGGTCGCGACCGTGCGAGAAAAGGACCCGTCGGTAGCCTCGTGCTGCTACGGGGCGATCCTCGTCAATACTCCGGGTATCCATGCCGTCTTTTTTCATAGATTCGCACACTTTTTGCATGTTAAAAATTGGCGATTTACGGCGCGCTTCGTTTCGCAGATGTCGCGCTTTTTAACGGGTATCGAGATACATCCGGGCGCCAAGATCGGCAGGCGGCTTTTTATCGATCACGGCATGGGCGTGGTTATCGGCGAGACGGCCGAGGTGGGCGATGACGTGCTGATCTATCATCAAGTAACTCTAGGCGGCACGGGCAAAGAGTGCTGCAAGCGCCACCCGACCGTAAAAAACGGCGTTACGATAGCAGCCGGCGCAAAGGTGCTAGGAAACATCCTGATCGGCGAAAACGCCAAAATAGGCGCGAACTCGGTCGTACTAAAAGACGTGCCCGATAACGCCACGGTCGTAGGCATCCCCGCTAGGATCGTGCGAATAAACGGCGAACGAGTCGGCGAGTAGGTTAAATTTGCGCCGACCTTGGCTGCTATTTTTATAAATTTACTTTTTAACTCTGTTAAATTTAAAAGATTTCCAGGCGGCAGAAATAGAGTATATTTTTGCGAGCTTGTATCGGGCTTCAAATTTATCAAATTCGCCTACGTCAAATTTTAGTTAAATTTACTCGTCAAATATCGGAAGTTTAGGCTCTTTTTCTTTTTGTATTTTGCCGCCGACGTTTAAAATTTGAGACTCGCTTGCTTCGCTCAAATTTTCATTGTCGTCAAATTTGATCGTCTCGCCGGCTTCATTCGTCGTGATTTTTAGTCGCTTCATCGTCTTAGCCGATTTGCTAAACTCTATTAGATCCTCGGTCGTCTTTACCTCGCTCGGGAGCTTTTGTAGCGAGTATTTAAAAATTTCAGCAGCCGCGATAGCGTCGCTTAGTGCCCTGTGGTGAGTGTTCTTTATGCCTAAAAACTCTTTTAGCGTCCCTAGGCCGTATTTTGGCGAGGCGATAGTGCGGCGGGCTAGGTCGATCGTGCAGAGCCTGCGATTTAGTAGCTCGCCGTATCCTAGCGCCTCCAGCGTCGAGCTGATAAAGCCGTAGTCGAAACGAACGTTGTGTGCCACAAAAACGCTCTGGCCTAGAAAAACTTTAAATTGCTCCATGACAAAGGCAAGGCTTGGCGCGTTTTTTAGGTGTTCTGCGGTGATGCCCGTTAGTTCGCTGATATTTTCCGGGACGTAGGGCGCGTACACGAAGGTTTCAAATTTACCGATTATTTCGCCGTTTTGTATCTTTAGCGCGCCGATTTCGATGATTTGACCGCTATTTATGCCGCCGCTAGTTTCTATATCTACGACGCAAAAAATTTGATCTTTTATCTCTTTGCGGCGAGTTTTTAGCTCGATTTGGTTTTTTGCGGTGCGGGCTATATCAAGCCCCAGTGCGCGCCACATCTGCACGTCGCGGACATCAAAAAGCTCGGCGTATTCGTCCATTTGCTTGGTTACGGCGACGAAGTTGGCGTAGGCTACGTTTCGCTTGGCGATGACGGCTAGTAAATTTTCAAAATCTTGGTTCAAAACTCGAGCTTTAGCGAGCGGATCGAGTGCTCGTATGAATTTGACGAAAATATATAACTGCCCGCCACGACGATATCCACGCCCGCTTCATCGAGCTGTGCGACGTTTAGTCCCGTCACGCCGCCGTCTACCTCGATCATGCATTTTGCGTTTTTACGCTCGATCATTTCGCGTAGGCTGCGGGCTTTTTCGAGCACCGAAGGGATAAACTTTTGCCCGCCAAATCCTGGATTTACGCTCATTAGCAGCACCATGTCGACTTCGTTTACGATGTGCTCGATCGCCGATACCGGAGTATGCGGGTTTAGCACGATAGCAGGCCCCACGCCGTGGCTGCGGATGTGGTCTATTAGACGTAACGGATGCTTTTCCTCCTCGATGTGAAAGCTTAAAAATTTAGGCTTCAGAGGCAAAAAAAGATCGGCAAAAAATGTGTTATTTTGAACCATCAGATGTATATCTAGCGGCTTTGTAGCGGCCTTTGCTACGGCGTTTACTACGATGGGGCCGATGGTTAAATTCGGCACAAAATGCCCGTCCATCACGTCGACATGCACGAGATCAGCTCCGGCCTCGCAGACGGCCTCGATCTCGGCTCTTAAATTTCCAAAATCAGCCGATAAAATACTTGGTGCTACGTACATTTGATTGTCCTTTATTTACTTAGAAAAAATATCGCGTCCATGCCGTCTATGTCGAGTCGTACTAGGACGCCTTTGTTTTTTTTGTCTTCGTCTATGATGGTTTCAAAAACGTGCGGCAAGGTAAAATTCGCCTCTATCTTTTGGCCTTTTAGCCACGCCTCGATGCGGTCGGAGATGACGCTAAGTAGGTCAGCGTAGGCCTCGGTCATGCTTACGCCGCTACCTTCTTGGAGTAAAATTTTGCAGATCCTATGAACGGCGTATTTTTCGAGACATAGGATAAATTTGGCATTCATATCGCCGTAAAACGCTACCGAACCCATGCAAAATTTCTCCTCGTCGCAGCTAAAATTTGCTATCTCCGTGGCGGTGCGGGTGACTGGTAAATTTGACAAAGACGCTAGCGTATCCATGATGACTTTTAGCAGGTTGGGCAGGACGTCCACAAGCTCTTTCGTGATATTTTTGGGTCTATCCTCGGCTGTTGCGCCGCCGCCTTCTATCGTAGCGTCGTCGTTAAAAAAGTCCTCTATCGAGCGGTAAAGCAAAATCCCGCAGTCTTCCAAGTCATAAACCAGCGCTTTTGACATGCTCTCTTTTTTTAGTCCGCACAGAGCTATCGTGGCTCCGTACTCGGCGCACTCCATCATAAGTTTGGCTAAAAACGACACGCCGTGGATGTTGATGGAGCTTGATTTGCTCATATCAAAAACAAAAAATTTAAAGCCTACTTTGAGCGAATTTAGAAAAACTTTATAGTCGAAATTTTCCGAGAAAGAGGAGTCGATAAAGCCGTCTATGCCGTAGATCACGACATTTTCTTTGAGCGTGATTTTGATATCTTTTTTGCTGGATTTTATGTCGGTTAGATGAACGGCGTATTCAAAATCTTTATAAGTGCTCCTAAATTCATTGATATCTTTTGCAATCACGGGCTTATACCCGCGGCCTGAAAGTCTCAAGGCGATCTGGCGTTTTTGATCGGCGTCCGAGTTAAAGACTATAATGCGTCTGTTTGCAAATTCCGGCTCAAAAGTACCCCAAAATAGGAGCGCAACGTTTGAAGTCTCAAAAAACGATACGTTTAAAACATCCTTTGACATCCTTTTTAGCGCTTTAAATTTAAGCTCGTTATAGTCGCAAAAGCCTATGTCGGCGTTGCTTTCCTTTGCTATCCTGGAGACGATTTCTAGGACGAGATTAAAACCTATTTTGTTGAAATAAACGGCGTTTTTTAGGGATATTAGGATATGACGCGGCGCATTTTGGCGTAATTTTCTTATGCTTGCATCGCCAATGCTGTATTTGTCGATATCGCCGTCTAGAAAGCCAAGAGGGTAAAATATTGCGACGTTGTCTTTAAATCTTAGTCTCATAAAATGGGGATAAAAGCTTTCCTAAAATTTTAAATTTGCTAAAAATCGACTAGTAAATTTTTAAAATTTAACCACGTTTAAGTTGCGATATTTTAGCTTTTTTATCCATAAAATCAGTTTAAAAGCTAACGCTTTTGTAAAAGTAGCTTTAAGCTTTTATTTTGTTTCTTTTAGATAAAATCAGCAGAAATTTTTATTTTTAAGGAAACAAATATGTCAAGAGTATGCGCAATAACAGGCAAAGGCCCGATGGTAGGCAACAACGTCAGCCACGCCAAAAACAGAACGAAAAGAAGGTTTTTGCCAAACCTAAGAACCATCCGCGTTACGCTAGAGGACGGCACTACGAGAAAGATCAAAGTAGCTGCTTCTACGCTAAGAACGATGAGAAAACAGTCACGCTAAATTTACCGCAAATTTGAGGAGTTGTCTTTGTTTAAAAAGATTTTAAAATTCCTCAACTGGTCGAGTTCCGCCAAACCTCAAATCAACCTCAATACCGAACTTTACGAACAACTTCGCCCGTTTCGCTTACCGCTCATCTTAGTCGTTTTGATGATGATGGTCGGAGCTATGGGCTACGTCACGATCGATGGTTTTAGCCTGATAGACGCGATTTATCAGGCCGGTATGACTTTTACGACCGTCGGATTTACCGAGGTCGCGCCTATTTCTCCGGCCGGCCGGATTTTTACTATCACTTTTATTTTGCTAGGCTTTGCCGTTTTTACGTTTTCTACGGGTTTGATGCTCGAAGTTTTAAAAAAAGGCGCGCTCGTAGCGATCATAAAGGAAAGACGAATGTTATATAAAATCGCAAGACTAAAAAACCACTTTGTCATCTGCTATCACAACCAATACACAATGGAATTAAGCCGCGAATTTAGGGAAAATCACATCCCATTTATCGTCATCGATCCGTGCGAGGATCTGCCGGAAATCGCGGAAAAATACAAGTATCCATACTATATCGTCTCTCAGCCGCACACGCAAACGGCGCTTTTAAAGACGCATTTTTCAAGCGCAAAAGGCATGATCACGCTAAGCCCAAACATCGCCGACAACATCGCCCTCATCGCCACAGTAAGGCTATATGAAAAAGAAATCGGGCGCAAAAAGCCGTATTTTATAATGACAAACTCCGATAACCAAGACGATACCGAGCGGTTAAAAAAGCTCGGCGCAAACAGCGTCGTGAGTCCATCAAAACTCGTCGCCCAGCGCCTTAGCGCGATGAGCGTGCGTCCGGATATGGAAAATTTGCTCGAGCAGTTTTTATATAAGCAAGACTCGCCGATTGATATCGAGGAAATTTCGGTGCCGGATTATTCGTGGGTGCGCTTTAAACGCCTAAAAGAAACTAACCTGCGAAACATAACAAACGCCGACGTTGTGGGTATCAAAGACGTAAATAACAAATTTATCCCGATGCCAAAGGGCGACACGCTGATAGGCACAGGTACGAAGCTGCTAGTTATCGGTACCGGCGAGTCGATACGCCTAACTAAGCGCGTCATAAAAAGCAAGCATAAGCCAGAAGAGCTAAAATACGTTTAAATTTGGGCTTTTGTGAGACTTGTGTGGCTTAAATTTGCGTCGCTTAACCACTTCAAATTTGACGCAAAAACAATTCGTCGGCGCAATAAAATTTGATAAATTTAAGCTTGGCGTAGGCTGGGTAAAATTTACCAAATCGCCCAAATACGGCGCGTTTTTAACCAGCTCTTAAAATAATATTCGCTAAAATTAAATTAAAATTTAATCCACCAAAGGAGCAAATATGTTTCATGAAGACAGAGAGCTTATAACCAAGCTAAAAGGCACGAATGCGAGATTTACGTCGCTTTTCGACAAACACAACGACCTAGACGAAAAGATCGCCGAAATGCAAAAAGGCAACGTCTATAACGATGCCGAAGTGGATGCTCTAAAACGCGAAAAACTCAGGCTAAAAGACGAAATTTACGCCTTTTTAGCCGAATATAAAAAAGAAAACAATCTTTAATTTAATAGCGGCGGACGATTTGTGCCGCCGTTTTTCTGCCTCAAATTACTTCATTTTTTATCTTTCATTGGCTACAAATCGCGCCAAATTTAATTCAAAAAACAGAATGCAAAATCGCTACAAAAATACCAAATTTGACGCAAAATATAAATTTGTTTTCAAATTTACAACGCGGCTACATCGAAATCTTTTTGAGCACCCAAAAAACCGCCATTCCGACGCACAAAATAATAACCGCCCAAATATATTCCATCTTATTTCCTTGCCTATTTTTGCCGAAATTTAATTTATTTTTCGTTTATTATAACACAAACTTACGGCTTTTTGGAAAGGCCGTGATTTAAGAGAAAATTCGCTAAAATTTATAAAAGTTTAAAAAGGATGGAAAATGGATGAGACAAAGAGCGTTTTTATCAATCGCGAGCTTAGCTGGTTGCGTTTTAACTCGCGCGTTTTAGCCCAGTGCGAAAAGGCGTTGCCGCCGCTTGAAAAGCTAAAATTTATCGCGATTTACATGACGAATTTGGATGAATTTTACATGATTCGCATCGCGGGGCTTAAGCAGCTTTTTGCCGCGGGAGTCGCAGCTAGCGGTAGCGACGGTATGAGCCCGCTTGAGCAGCTAAGGGAGATCAGAAAATACATCAAAGACGAACTCGCACTCGTGGAAAAACACTATAAAGACGCGCTAAAAGAGCTCGCGCAAAACGGGCTTTTTATGAAAAATTACGACGAGATCTCGCCTGAGCTTCGCGCCAAATGCGACGAGTATTTTTTCTCAAACATCCTGCCCGTCATCGTGCCTATCGCGGTTGATGCCACGCACCCGTATCCTCATCTAAACAACCTTAGCTTTAGCCTAGCCGTCAAGCTTGCCGACGCGGATAGCCCCGAGATAGTGAAATTTGGCATGATACGTATCTCGCGCGTTTTGCCGAGATTTTATCAGGCGGCCGACAACGTCTACGTGCCGATAGAAACGATCGTGCACCGCCACGCGGAGGAGATTTTCCCAGGTTACAAGCTACTTAGCTCGGCTGCTTTTAGAGTCACGAGAAACGCCGACATCGTCATCGAGGAGGAAGAGGCGGACGACTTTATGATGATCCTCGAACAGGGGCTTAAATTGCGCCGCAAGGGCGCCTTTGTCCGCATGCAGATACAAAAGGACGCCGATGCCGAGATAGTCGAGTTTCTAAACTCGCATATGAAGATTTTTTATAAGGATATCTACGAGTACACCGTCCCGCTCACGCTAAATTCGCTCTGGCAAATCGTGGGAAATAAAGAATTTTCGCACCTTTGCCTACCGCCGTACGCGCCAAAGACATTGCCGCCTTTTAGCACTCATCTCTCGATGTTTGACGTCATCGATAAAGAAGACGTGCTAGTCGTGCATCCCTACGAGAGCTTTGATCCGGTAGTGCAGTTTATCAGGGAGGCGAGTAAGGATCCGCGCGTGATTTCGATCCGCATGACGCTCTACCGCGTCGATAAAAGCTCGCCTATCATCCAGGCTCTCATCGATGCCGCAAACGACGGCAAGCAAGTAACCGTGATGGTCGAGCTAAAGGCGAGGTTCGACGAGGAAAACAACCTACACTGGGCAAAGGCGCTAGAGGACGCCGGCGCGCACGTGATATACGGCATCACGGGCTTTAAGGTGCACGCAAAAGTGAGCCAAGTCATCCGTCAAGAGGGCGGCAAGCTCAAATTTTACATGCATCTATCCACCGGCAACTACAACGGCGGTTCGGCGAAAATTTACACCGACGTGAGCTATTTTACGAGTAGGGCGGAGTTTGCGAGCGATACGACGACGTTTTTTCATATACTTTCGGGTTTTTCTAAAAACCGCCGCCTGCAGACGCTCTCTATGTCGCCGATGCAGATAAAAGAGCGTGTGCTAGAGATGATAAAGACCGAGACCGCGCACGGAGAGCAGGGCAGGATCGTGGCCAAGATGAACGCGCTAGTAGATAGCGATATCGTGGATGCGCTGGTGAAGGCCAGTAGTGCCGGCGTAAAGATCGACCTCATCGTGCGCGGCATCTGCTGCGTGCGCCCGGAAGTGAAGGGTCTAAGCGAAAATATCCGCGTGAGATCGCTCATCGGCAAATACCTTGAGCACGCGAGGATATTTTATTTCAGGCACGCCGAGCCTCAAATTTACATCGCTTCCGCCGACTGGATGCCGCGAAATCTCGAGCGCCGCCTAGAGCTCATGACGCCGATAATCGATAAAAATTTGCAAGAGCGCTTGCTCGAGTTTTTGCGCTTGCAGCTTAGCGATAACGAGCTGGCGTTTGAGTTGCAAAACAGCGGCGAATACGCCAAGGTGAGACCTAAAGAGGGCGACGCGCGCATAAACTCGCAAGAGGTGCTCGAGGAGTACGTGAGCGGGGTATACAAGGCGACGAAAAAGGATACCGATAAGGGCAAGAGCGAGCAGATGGTGGCGAAACTTTTGAAAGAAAGTTAAGCGGCTCGTCTTTTTGCCCTATACTTCGTTACTTTTAAATTCGGCTCGGTCATTACCAACACGGTAACTCCCGTCGCCAAATTTAAAAGCGCCTCGTCTAGAACAAAAATACTTCGC
>NZ_CAUPZM010000018.1:0-49352 GCF_963515975.1 Campylobacter showae | reverse complement strand
TCATCGGTGCTTAATTATTTAAATAGCGAGCGTTTTAAGAAATGCTCGCTAAATTTTAAATTTGATGCAATTTTACCTCCTCTTTCCTTTCAAAATTTAACTTTTTTTCATAAAATTTTTAACCCAAAATACCAAATCTATCCGCTCGAATTTAACCCCTATTTTATCTGATTTAGCGCTTGTTTGCTCTTTATTTTTTCTTAAATATTTTGATATATAATTCGCCTAATCATTATCAATATTAAGGAGAAAATTTTGAACGCTCAATGCAAATTTATAGGCTTATCTATCTGCCTTGCTTGCTCGCTCTACGCAGTCGATGCGAACCTCGGCGAGGTGACCGCCTACGGCAAGGCAGACCTATCCACGACCGAGGGAACGGGATCGTATACGACGGGAAATATGAGTACCGCAACCGGACTAAATCTAAGCATACGCGAGACGCCCCAGTCGGTATCCGTCGTCTCAAATCAGCTCATAAAAGATCTAAACCTAAAAGACGTAGACACTGCGATGAACTATGCCAACGGCATCACGCTCTACCGCGATAGCGGGCGCGACCGTATCGTCTCGAGAGGATTTAACATCGACAATATCCAAGAAGACGGCGTCGCATCCTCGGTCTCGATCACGGCTCAAGGCACGCTCGGATTTTCAAAAGAATTTACCGATCTTGAGTTTTACGACCGGGTCGAGGTACTTCGCGGCGTGGCGGGCCTTACGCAGAGTAACGGCGAGCCCGGCGGTACGGTAAATCTCGTCCGCAAGCGCCCCGGTGACGAGCTTGGCGTAAATTTGGGGCTAAGTATAGGTAGCTGGAATAACTACAGAGGCTCGTTTGACGTCACCGACGCGTTAAACACGGACGGCACGATCCGCGGTAGGCTAATCGGCATCCTAAATAAAACCGGCTCGTTTAAAAATCACAAAAACGGTCACCGAGAGGCGCTGGGCGGTACGTTTGAGTTTGATCTAACCGATAAAACGATGCTAACTACGGGCCTCATCTGGCAAAGAACGATCGGCGTCTACGACATCTACGGCGTGCCGGCTAGTGATGCTGGCGGCAATCTTTTAAATTTGAGCCGCAAAAGCTACTTCGGCTCGAGCTGGGACAAAAGCGAATATGAGAAATTTAACGCCTTTACCGAGCTTTCGCACCAGCTTAGCGACGATACGAAAATCTACGCTAAACTAAACTACACCAAGAGCGAAGGAATGTTTAAATTCGGTGCGATGGGCGGCACAAACCCTTACAACGTCGCGATTGCAAGACCGACGCACAACGTGAGATTTAGAAAATACGATAACGAATCGGACGAGGTAAATTTACAAATCGGCGCAGACGGTAAATACGAACTTTTCGGCCAAAAGCACGAGTTTTTCGTAAACGGATCGCTCTCTCGCGAGAAATTTACCCGCCACGACAAATGGGCGCCAAACGCCAGCCTAAGCTCGCTGGGTATAGGGCTATATAACTGGAACGGTAGCGCCATAGCCGAGCCAAACTGGGGCGGTAGTAGCATCACCGACGATGATCTATACACGACTAAAATTTACCAGCGCGCCTTTGGTATCGGCACTAGATATAACTTTACCGATGATTGGCATTTGCTAGTAGGCGGGAGATTTACCAGCGTAAAATACGACAAAAAGTGGGACGACCTAAAAAATCATACGAGCAAAAAGACGCTAGATCTAACCAAAAATCACTTCGCGCCTTATGCGGGACTAACATGGGATTTTGCCAAAAATCACAGCTGGTACCTTAGCTACGCCGAGATATTTAAACCTCAAAGCGCGACGGACGCGAACAAAAATATCCTAAAGCCGATCGTTGGCTACAACGTAGAAACGGGCGTAAAATCAGAGTACTTTGACGGCGCGCTAAACACGGCCGTAGCGCTATTTCAGGTCGTACAAGAAAACAGAGCCATCCAAGATCCGCTAAATACCGCCAACAGCATCGCCGAGGGCAAGGTGCGAAGCCGCGGCCTAGACCTTGAAATTTCAGGCGCGCTAACAGATAGGTGGAACCTCTTTGCCGGCTATACGTTTAACAAAAGCGTCTATATGAAAAGCGAGAAAAAGACCTCTACGAACGTAAACTACGACAAGGGCGCGAACGCAAAATCCTACGTACCTAAGCATTTGTTTAAAATTTACACCAGCTACGAGATACCTTTTTCAAGCAGCCAAAAGCTGAGCTTTGGTACCGGAGTGAGATGGCAGAGCGCGACTTCGGGCTTTTATCAAAACGTAGCCTACGTAGCGCCGGCACAAAAAGCCTATGCGCTTTGGGACGCGAACGTGAACTACTTTTTCAACAAAAATTTCAGCCTCGGACTCGCGGTCAAAAACATAACTGACAAAAAATATTTCATGAACACCCAAAACAGAACCGCTGGCATGAACAACTTCTACGGCGATCCGCGAAATTTCACGCTGACGTTTAACTATACGTATTAAAGGGCTTTGGCGGGCTAAATTTGCGCGAAATTTTGCTTTTTGAAGCGGCGAGTAAAAACGCCGCTTCGCTTTTTCTAGCGGGGCGGGCGTAAATTTGGCGCGAAAGGGCAGAGCGGACAAATTTGCTCAATGCAGGCTAAATTTAGATTAAAATTCGCGCCGTAAAAAAGACTCGCCGCAAATAGCAAAAACCAAACAAAAAGGCTAAATTTGCAAATTTTAAAGAAGTTTTTCATCATCGCGGGCTGGTTTTGGACGGGCAAGCGCTCGCTGGGGGCGTGGACGATGCTGGCCGTGACGCTGGGAGCTAGTCTAGCCATCGTCAAGGTCGCGACGCTCATGAACGCTTGGGATAAAAAATTTTACGACGCGATCGAGAAATTTCAAAAAGATCTCATGCTCCCGCTTGTGGGCGAATTTCTCGTCTATACTGCGATTATCGTGCTTTTTATCGTGATCGGAAACTGGTTTAAAAAGCTCCTTGTGATCTCGTGGCGCGAAAACCTAAGCCAAAATATGGAAAATTTATGGCTAAAAAACGCAAATTTTTACCGCTTGTCCGGTGCTGCTGGCTTTGATAACCCGGATCAGCGTATCGCCGAGGATAGCCTCCTGCTCGCCGATAAAAGCGTAAATCTCATAAAATCCATGGTTTACAACCTCTCCAAGCTTTTTGCCTTCGCCTTTATCCTCTGGGAAGCATCAAAGGTGTTGCGCTTTAGCGCGTTTGGACGCGAGTTTGCGCTGGAGGGATTTTTGGTCTACGTCGCGCTCGTTTATACGCTTTTTAGCTCGCTTATCACGCACCTCATCGGCCGCAGCCTAAAGCGTCTAAACTACGAAAAGCAGCAGCTTGAGGCCGACTACCGCGCAAATCTGCTCATCACCCGTGAAAACGCCGAAGCCGTCGCGCTGATGAATGGCGCCGGCGCTGAAAAATCGCGCTTTAGAACAAGCTTTAGCGAGGTAGTGCGCAACTGGCGCGTCATCATGAACACCGAGTTTCGCCTCGAGTGCTTTTCGGCTAGCTATCTAAAGGTCACGAATCTCATCCCGATTTTTGCTTGTTTGCCGCTTTATTTCGCGCGGGCGATGAGCTTTGGCGATATGATGCGGGCGCGCTCGGCGTTTTATAGCGTGCAGGACGGCTTTGCGTGGTTTATGGACTACTATAAACAGATCATGGAGTGGGCGGCGAGCGTGGAGCGCGTGTATAAATTCATCGAGATCGCGCAGGCAGCGGACTCTAAGGTCAAATTTGACGCTAAATTTAGAGAGCACAACAGCGATCTTGACGGAGTGAACGAACCTGCCCAGGCAACGGCGGCAAATTTGGTGCAAGATAAATTTGACGAAAACGCCGAAGTAAACGAGCTAAGGTGTACAAATTTACAAATTTTTACCCCGAGCGGCGAGAAGCTGGTTTGCGGGCTAAATTTAAGCGTAAAAAGCGGCGAATGGGTGCTGCTACGCGGCCCGAGCGGAACGGGCAAAAGCAGCGTATTTAGGTATATCGCGGGCATCTGGGATCACAGCTCGGGGGAGGTTTGCGCGCCGCGCGGGACGATGAGCGTACCGCAAAAGCCGTTTTTGGCTCGTATGAGTCTAAGGCGGCTTATTGCGTATCCTAGCGATTTGCAAGGCGCCGATGCCGATTTTGAGGGGATTTTACAACGAGTACGGCTAGATAAATTTATCCGCGAACTAGACGAAGTTAGAGACTGGGGCAAGATTTTAAGCGGCGGCGAAGCGCAAAGGCTTGCGTTTGCGAGGGTTTATTTTGCGCAGCCACCGTTTTTACTGCTTGACGAGGCGACTTCGGCGCTTGATAGCGCACTGGCAAAAGAGCTTTTAACCACCCTGAAGCGCGATTTTCCGCACCTTGGCGTACTAGCTATCACGCACCAAGAGGAGCTTAAATTTATCTTTGACAAGGTTATAGATATAGATAAAATTTAAAAATTATCGCTAAATTTTTAGTCCTATATTAAGCCCGTTTTGTTAAATCAATACACTTACGCGCCGGAGCGTTTTATATTTTATTTTTTATCAAAACGACCGCATTTTATCTTTTTTGTATCGGTTCAAAGAGCACGATTTAACGCAAATTCCAAATTTACAGCTAAACGGTCTCCCAAAATCTCGGTTTCGTTTTGGTCGCGTCCTGATTTTTCTCTCGTAAAATTTGCAAAAACTCTTTAAAATTCGACGTAAAAATCGAAACGGCGGGCGCGAATTTATATTCGGTCGAGCCGTCTTGCTCAAACTCGTCCGCAAAACAAATCCGCCAAATTCTAGTGCTATTGATCCGCGTTTTCGTGCCCTCAAGCGCTAAAATTTGCTCAAATTTATACCTCGCCGCAAGCTCCTGTCCTCTAAAAACGTAGATGTAGTTTTGATCAAACCAAAGGCTCTCGTATGAGATGAAAAACCTCTCCAACCAAAGCAAAAACGGCCGCACGGAAAGCCTTTTTATCGCACCCCCTTCGCCGATTTCGTTTACGGCGGCGAGTTGGCGTCGGCTAAGTTTGCTAGGGTTGCGCCAAAATATCGTCCAAGCAATCCCGCCAAAAAGCAAAATGTTAAAAGTTATGATTAAAATTTCGGTTATTTTTAAAATTTGTGCCCTTTCAAAAATGTAAATTTAGTCCCCGCATCGCTTGCGGCCAAACTTAAGCCGCTTTTTTGACGCCGTTAAATTTAGCGCCTTTAAATTTTAGTTCGCCGCAAAATCTCTTGCCGAATTTTGCCTCGACGATGAGAACTAGCACGAAAAATATCTTTTCGTCGTTTAAAAAAGCGATTTGGCGTAGGGTTTGGTCGGCGTTGCTAAATTTGACGCCGTTTTCGTGCAATGTGCGGCAAAACTCAGCCTCGTCAAAGCCTAGTTTTTGCGAGATTTGGGCTATCGTATAGGGCTCGAGCGAGGCGATGATGCGGTCCATATTGCACATGCTCGGATTTTTGCGGCGAGTGACGACGTCTACGAATTCGTTTGCGAGCTTAATGAGCTTTTTCTTGCGATTTATCACGTGCAAAACGGCTGCAAGCGCGACTAAAAAGCCCGCAAATTTATGCGCGCCCATCCAAAATTCGCCGTACTCTCCGAGCGCGAAATTTACTCCCGAAAACGCGAGCAGGCAAAGTCCCAAAATCAGCATGCAAATGAGGCAAAATTTATAAACGATCTCAAATTTAAACATAAAATCCCCTAAAATATATTTTTGAAATTATACATTTTTTAATATAAGCCGTATTTTAAGGACAAATTTAGTCCTTTTATTGATATACATCATTTTTGCGAAAATTTATTTTGGATAAACTTTATCCGAATTTTTCAAAAGGAGACAAAGTATGCGTGAATACAAGAAGTATTGGTGGGCGCTGGTAGCAGTCGTTACTATCGCCTTCGGGATACTCGGCTATTACGGCGTAGAGGTTTACCGCGAAGCGCCGCCGGTGGTGAGTTTCGCCGATAAAAACGGCAAAATAATAGTCGAGCAAGAGCAAATTTATAAAGGTCAAGAGGCCTGGCAGAGCATCGGCGGTATGCAGGTGGGCTCTGTGTGGGGACACGGAGCGTATCAGGCGCCTGATTGGACGGCTGATTGGCTGCATAAAGAGCTAGTCGCATTTATGGATATCAAGGCCGCTCAGCTTTACGGAGCCAAATTTGACGCTCTGAGCGCCGAGCAACAAGCCAACATCAAGGCTCTAACCAAGAGCGAATACCGCACGAATACGCTAAAAAACGGCGTTATAACGATCAGCGACGAGAGGATCGCGGCGGCAAAGGTAGTCCGGGGCGAGTATAACGGGCTTTTCGGTAACGATCCGAAATACCAAAAACTACGCGAAAACTACGCGATGAAAAACAACACGTTAGCCAAAGAGGAAAACCGCGAGCAGCTAAATGATTTCTTCTTCTGGGCGACCTGGGCTACGGCGACGAATCGCCCAAATAGCGAGGCCACGTACACGAACAACTGGCCGCACGAGCCGCTAATCGACAACGTCCCGACGCAAGAAAACGTATTTTGGACGATTATTAGCGTTACGATTTTGGTTGCGGGCGTTGGCTTACTAGTTTGGTTTTCAAATTTCTACGGCGAAAAAGACCACGAAAGGCTCGCTCCTATCGATGCAGATCCGCTCTCAAGGCTAAATTTAACCCCGTCTCAAAAGGCGCTTGGCAAATACCTTTTCGTAGCGCTCGCGCTATTTGTTTTCCAGATCATGATAGGCGGCTTCGTGGCGCACTATACGGTCGAGGGGCAGGAGTTTTACGGTATAAATTTATCCGAGCACATCCCGTACTCTTTGGCGCGCACTTGGCATATCCAGGCGAGCATTTTCTGGATCGCGACGGGCTTTTTGGCGGCCGGACTTTTCCTAGCGCCTATCATCAACGGCGGCAAGGATCCTAAATTTCAAAAACTAGGCGTGGATTTGCTTTTCTACGCGCTGCTTTTCCTAGTCGTGGGTAGCTTTATCGGCGAGTACATGGCGATAGCGGGTAAGATGGATACTAGCCTGAGCTTTTGGCTCGGTCACCAAGGATACGAGTATATCGAGCTTGGCAGGGTTTGGCAGCTTATTTTGTTTGTGGGCCTTGTTATCTGGATGGCGCTCGTGCTTCGCGGATTCGTCGGCGGGTTTAAGGCTGACGGCGATAAAAACCTGCTAGCTATCTTTACGGCTTCTGCTATCGCGGTGGGACTTTTCTACGGCGCGGGGCTATTTTACGGACAAAGAAGCCCGCTACCGGTGATGGAATACTGGCGCTGGTGGGTCGTTCACCTTTGGGTCGAGGGCTTTTTCGAGGTATTTGCGACCGCTTCGCTTGCGTTCGTGTTTGCATCTTTAGGCTTAGTCGGCAAAAAATTTGCGACTTACTCAACCTTGGCAAGCGCTAGCTTATTTCTTATCGGCGGCATCCCTGGCACCTTCCACCACCTTTATTTTGCGGGAACGACCACTCCGATTATGGCGGTGGGCGCTAGCTTTTCCGCGCTTGAGGTCGTGCCTTTGGTGCTTCTTGGGGCAGAGGCCTTCCATCAGTATTCGCTTCAGTTCGCGCAAAGCTGGGCGAAAAATCTCAAGTGGCCGCTTTACTGCTTTATCGCGGTGGCGTTTTGGAATATGTTGGGTGCTGGCGTATTTGGCTTCCTTATTAACCCGCCGCTATTTTTGTTCTACATCCAGGGTCTAAACACCACTTCGGTGCACGGACACGCAGCGCTGTTTGGCGTTTACGGATTTTTGGCGCTAGGTTTTGTTTGGCTCGTGGCGCTTTACCTTTTCAAAGGGCAAGAATTTAACGACAAGCTGATGAAAGTAGGCTTTTGGTCGCTAAATGCGGGACTAATGCTGATGATCGTAGCGTCGCTGCTTCCGATCGGTCTTTATCAGGCCGTCGCCGCGATAGACGTGGGCATGTGGTACGCTAGAAGCGCGGAGTTTTTACAGATGGATCACTTGCAAAATTTACGCTGGCTAAGGATGATCGGCGATACGATCTTCATCATCGGCGGTATTTGCTTCTTTATCCAGATTCTTAAATTTATCGCGGGAAGCTGCGGTCGCAAGGCTAAAGCCTAACCCTTCTAAGCCCCTGCTTTAGGGGCTTAGCTTCTTCTAAACTTCTATCTTGTAAAATTCGCCCCAAAGGACGAAAATGCAAAAACTTAAAAAATACCTTCAAATTTTCATCATTAGCTTTCTGCTAGCTCTGCACGCTTTGGCGGTCGCGGCGATAAACTACGCTTTCCCGCACTACGACGAGGCGATCATCACGGGCGGCGAGGTCAAACGCATGGACAAAGACGGCTTTATCGACGCGCAAAATCCCGCCGACGGCCCGACGCGCGACGTGTACTTCATCTACACGCGGGAGCTAAACGGCACGAAGGTGATGCCGTATAGAAACGAGGACACGGGCTGGGGCTTGCCGCTTTATTTTAAATTTAACTCCGCCGACGTCCAAGCAGCCGCACAGAGTCTAGTGGGCGAAGGCAGGGCGCAGATCAAATACTACGGCTGGCGCATCGCGATGTTTGATATGTTTAGAAACGCCGTTTCGGTAAAAAAGCTAAAAGATGGCGAAACGCGGGCAAATCCTATTTTTAGCTATATATTTTACGCTTTGACGGCGGTTTCGTTTGCGGTTTGCGCCGTTTTTGTTAGAAGGAAATTTAAAGACGAGTCAAGCTCAAATTTATAATCCAAGCTAAATTTGAGTATCTTTTCGTCGCCTCGCTCAAAATTTGACTAGGCAAAAGCAGCAAATTTGACGTAAAATTTGAGGCCAAAGGATATGCGTGAGCGAACTATACATCTTTATCTCCGAGCTTTGCGCTCTGATAAACGAAAATTTGAAAAAGAATTTTTACTTTCAGGCGTGATTGTTTTTAGCTATAGTTTTGCTCGGATTTTTAGCGGTTTGGATGCAGGATTAGTCAAATTTGAACGGACAAATTTGACTAAGACGAGCTAAATTTAACGGCGCAAAGCTCTGCGCGTTTTACTCCTCGATATTGCTCGGCGAGGTCGGCTTGCCTAGCAAAAATCCCTGTGCGTATTTTATGCCGAATTTTTTTATTTCGGCGAGAATTTCTTCTGAGCTCACAAACTCCGCCACGACGTTGTAGCCCTGCCTTCCGGCAAAGTCGATGATGGTTTGCAGCAGATAGCGGGCGTTTTTGTCGTACGGGAGCTTTTTGATGATCGAGCCGTCGATCTTGATCGTGTCGATATCAAGCTCCAAGATACGGTAGTAGTTCGAGTAGCCGCTACCGAAATCATCGATCGAAATTTTGCAGTCGTAGGCGCGGATCTTGTTGATAAAATCATTTACGATCTTATAATCATCCACGCCCTCGCTCTCTAATATCTCAAAATACACGTGCTCGGGCTTTGAGCAGACGCGTAGCTTTTTCTCGATGAGCTCTCTTATGCTCTCGTTTGCGATGTCGCTACTGGAAAGATTCATCGAAAAGCTCGTGTTCGTAAATTTCTCCACGAGCCTAAATACGTGCTCGACGACTTTTTTGGTTATGTCGTTGTAAAGCGAAATTTTCTTTGCTATATCCAAAAACTCGCCCGGATAGCGAATCTTGCCGTTTTCGTCGATGAGACGCACGAGCACCTCGTAGTATTTGATCCCGGCCCCTTCGCCGGATACGTCGTAAATAGGCTGACACTCGACGATCACCGTGTCGTTATATAGAGCGTTTTCGATGGTGCGCGACATGATTTGGTTGTGGTAGTACTGCTGCTCTATGTAGCTATTTTCGGTGTAAAACTGCGCCGTTTCGCCGTTTTGTTTTGCTTCGTGGTGCGCTAGCATGGCTTGGGTTAGGCGGTTTGTTTGCGGAGTGTCTTGAGGCAGGCTAACGCCGATGGTTATTTTGATATTAGGGATAAACTCTCTTGTTCCCTCGACCGTGATATAGAGGCTATTTGCCCTAAAATAATCCAAAAATTTACGCACGGCCAACTCCACATCGCCGCCGCCGTACCATATGCAAAACTCGTCAAACTGCACTCTGTAAATGTCCGCGTCCATCTTATAAGTATCGATACAAAGCTGAAGGGTCTCGGCAAAGGATGCGATGATGGCGTCCACGGTCTTAGTCTTGTAAAAAAACCGAAAATCCATAAAATTATTTATATTTATGTAGATGACCATACCGCTAGCGCCTTGCTCCATCCTCTGAGTCAGAGCAAAATAGCTACCGAGTCCAGTTAGTTTATCTCTTAGCGCTTCGTTTTGTAGCTCTTTATTTTTATTTTCGAGCTCTTTGGTCATCGCTAGCTCTTTGGTTTTGTCGTATTTGATCGACATATAGCCGTCTTTATCGCCGCTTTCGTTAAAAAGCGGAGAGAAAATAACCTGCTCATGGATGAGCGCGCCGCTTTTTGTTTTGCTCACTAGCTCATCGGCTCGCCAAATTTGATTGGATTCTATCGTTTTTAACATATTTTGATAAAATTCATGCGGGTGCAGATAAGACTTGAGGATGTTTATATTTTTTCCTTTTAGCTCTTCAAATTTATACCCGAAATTTCGCTCAAAAATTTTATTTACGTATTTTACTTTTCTATCCAGATCGGTAAAGGTTATTGCGTTAAAGCTATTATCGACGGCTTGCTCGAAGCGGGTTAGAAGCCTGATGTGCTTCTTTGCCCTAACGTAAGAGATATAGACGAACAGCGACGCAAGCGCAAATAGTATGAACACCAGCACCATCGTACCGCGCAAATTTGACGTGACTTTTTGTATATAGCGCTCGTTGCTTTCTTTTAAATCGAATAGTTTTTTGTAAATTCCGAGCGATATTATCTCGTGATAAAGCTCCTGCGCCTGCTCGTAGTAGCCAAGCAATCTTTGCGTACCCGCCAAAAATCTGGCGTCGTTTTTGGTTAGTTTTGGATCTTCTAAATACTCGTTTAAAAGCTTTCTAGGCGCTTTTAGATCGGCATTTAAGTCGTATCTAAATACCAAAATTTGCGGCATCAACTCTTTAAAATAAAATCCGTCCAAAGCCTCAAATTTTAAAATTATCTCGCTATAAACGAGCTTTGCCATTGCGGTTACGGAGTTAAATTTATCCGTTAGCTCGACTCTTTTTTCAACCGCCTCTTCTAGCTCGGTAAATATTTTTTTGTTTAACGCGAGTTTTTCAAAGGAGATTAGATTGCTCGAATCAAGCTTTTTTAGGCCCTTTTTAAACTCCGCCGTATAGCGCATGATCGCGTCGTAGTCGGCCTCCAAAAAACTTTTTTCGAGCAGAAAATTCGCCTCGTCGTTAGCGTCCATTACGCTTTCTATCGTGCCTTTCCACTCATAGGCGGTTACTAGGTCTTTGGTAGCCTTATAGGTCATCACGGTACCGAAAAATACGATACAAACGATAGTAAAAAATAAAATTTTATGAAAGATTATCTTGTGTCTCATTTTAAAATTTCCGGTTTTTCGCCGCTTAAAGTCAGCAAAAATTTATAAAGCGCGTGCGTCTGCTCGTCGCTTAGATCGTAGTTTAAAAGCATTTTACCGACGGCTTTAATCGTGTCTTTTAGGTCCATTACCTCGCCGCTATAAAAGTACGGCGCGGTTTTTTCGATGTTGCGCAGGCTAGGCACTTTGTAGCGGCCGGTTTTGTTGCCGTCTGCGTGAAATCTTAGCTCGTAGTAGAGGTTTGCGCCCATATTTGCGCCGCTGTGGCAGTTTATGCAGCCGATTGTTTTAAATAACTCAAATCCGCGCTTTTCCTCATCGTCAAAAACGCTCTCATCGCCGCTGATAAATTTGTCAAATTTGGCGTTTGGCGTGACGAGGGCTTTTTCAAAATTTACCAGCGCGTCGACGATATTTTCAAAGCTCACTCCGTTTTTGTAAAGCTCTTCAAATTTTTTCCTGTAAACGGAGTTTTGATTTATCTTCTGGATTAAAAATTTCGGCTCGCTGGCAAGCTCATTTTTACTCGTTAGACTCTGTCTGACCTGCTCGGCTAGATCCTTAACCTCGCCGTTTTTAAAAAATATAAAATTTAACGCCGAGTTTAGCGCGGTAGGCGGGCTAATCTGCTCGTCGGCGGAGATTTTTACGTTTTTTTTGCTTGTACCGCTTAAGTCCCAGTAAAGGTTGTGACATCTCTCGCAAGATAGCGTGCCGCTCTGACTTATCGATGCGTCGAAAAACAGCTCCTTGCCTAGTCTGGCTTTTTGCTCGTCAAATTTCGGCTGGACGACCGGAGATAAAACGTGCGAAGCGGCGAAAGCTTGAACGCAAAAAAAGCATAAAACGCACGAAAATATCTGCAAAAACGCTCGCGGCAACTAAAATCCTTTTTAAATTTTAAATAAATATCGCGATTATATCTTAAAAAACTAAAAGCTTCATTGAAGAGACGATTTTTTCCGTCACGAAGCCGTCCTGCGCGATGCTTTCTAGCCGCGATCTGACCGCGTTTTCCTCGTGCGCGAAATTTGCTATCTCCAAATGCCAAAGCGCGTTTTGCGTCATCTCTTCAAGCGTGCGTTTTTGCTGGCGAGACTCCTCGAGCACGCAGGAGTTAAAGGCGATATTTTCGCGGCGCAAGTACTCTTCGAAAAAGTTTGCCTTTTCTTTAAAGCATCGCTTCTCGGATCCTTCGTAAAAAAGCTCTAAAACGCTTGAATTCCGCGGTTTATTCCACCAAAGATAGACCCTTTTTTTGCCCAAATTTATAAATTTACTAAAATCATCCTCGTCTGCGATCGCGGGGCTCATCGTGCTAAAAGCCACGTCGTAAACGCGGTTTGGATTAAAGTTTTTAAAATCGCTTTGAACGGCGGTTAAATTTGAAATATTAAATTTCGAAGAGTCTTCTAGCATGACTTTTAGCATCTCGCCTGAGATATCCATGCCGGTTATCTCGCGGCAAATTTGCGCCAAAAGCAGCGTATGTACGCCAGTACCGCAGCCGATATCTACGACGCTTTTACCGTCAAATTTAACTCCGAATTCCGCAATCTTATCGTATAACCGTCTTTGAAAAATGCTAGGCTCGCCCGTAAATCTCGTATAGCTTGCCGCCTTTTTGTCCCACATCTCTTTCATTTTGTTTGCCTTTAAATTTTTGCTACAATTTTAGCGTTTTTAGGAGCGAAAATGAAAATTTTTTACTACGAATTTATCGTGGGCGAGGACGCCATCGACGTGAACCGTCACGCAAACAACGCTCACTACGTCATCTGGATGCAAGAAGCCGCTGGCGCCCACTCAAACGCCGTGGGCGACCTAATCGAGACAAATCTCGCGCAAAACCGCACGTGGATGGTGCGCAGGCACGAGATAGACTATCTGGGGCAGCTATTTTTGGGCGATAAGGTGTGCGTGAAAACCTGGACGCAGCCCGAAAAAAGAAGCTGCTCGAAGCGTTTTTACGAGTTTAGCAAGGACGGAGAGATGGTTGCTAGCGCGGTGACGACTTACGTATTTTATGATCTCGCGCGCGGTCGTCCGATCGCGATACCGCCCGAGATCGCAAAGCTTTACGAGGATTAGTTTTAAATCGCTCGCGTCAAATTTGAGTTTTAAATTTGACGCGGCAACCGCTTTAAATTTAGCAGAGCGCGTTTTTATAAATTTGCGGTGAAATTTGCTCGCTAAGCCGTTTTTTAAATTTAATGTCGGTAAGCAAATTTGGGTTCGGAATTTATCGCCAAATTTAAAGCGCAAATTTTAAAAGCAGTCGTCGCAAACGCCCTTAACTACGACGCTTTTGACGTGATTTTGTTTTAGGCGCGGCATGTCGATATTAGTCATCTTGTGGCAGACATCGCAGACGAAATACGCCTTTGCCCCGCTTTCAAGCTCGTAGAAATTTTTGCGGTTATTTTCGCTTTTTAGCACGATGCCCTTAGCCTCAAAAAGGTCCATGCAGCGGTAAAATGTGGTTTTGTTTGCGCCTATTTGGGCTAAAATTTCATCATAGCTAAGCGGCGCGGCGGCGGCGCGTAAGATGCGTAAAATCTCGAGTCTAAGCGGAGTGATTTTGATATCATTTTTCGTTAAAAGCTCCTCAAAAGCGGCTTTTTCTTCCAAATTTTCGCCCATATTTTTCCTCCGCGTTAAGAATTTTAGGGTATTATACCTTGAGAAAAATTAATTTGCAACTAAGTTGCTTTTGATATAATTTCGCCCAAATTTTAACACGGAAAGGATAAAAATGAGAAAAATTTTCACGTTTTTATGTTTGGGCTTAGTCGCGCTCTACGCCAAAGGGCAAGTTAGCGTCAGTATTTTGCCGCAGGAGTATTTCGTCAAGCAAATCGCGGGCGACGCGGTCGAGGTAAACGTGATGGTGGGCAAAGGAGCCGATCCGCACACGTACGAACCAAAGCCTAAACAAATGACCGCGCTTGAAAAAAGCGACCTTTATTTTGCTATCGGGATCGAGTTTGAGGATGCTTGGTTGCCGAAATTTCAAAAATCTTATCCAAATCTCAAAATCGTAAAAACCGACGCGGGCGTGGAAAAGATCAAATTTGAAGGTCACCACGAACACGGCGAACACGAGCATCACCATGACGCCAAGCACGAACACGCAAGCCACGAGCATAAGCACGAACACGCTGGTCACGATCACCACGATCACGAGCATCACCACGGCGAATTTGACCCGCATATCTGGCTAGATCCCGTTTCCGTAAAAGTCCAAGCTAAAAACATCGCCGACGCGCTAATCGAAAAATACCCTGAGAACAAGGCGCTTTTTGAGGCGAATTTGGCCAAATTTGAAGCTAATCTTGACGAGCTTGACGGCTTTATCAAAAACACTCTAGCAAACGTCAAAAACCGCGAATTTATCGTATATCACCCGTCTTGGGGTTACTTTGCTAAGCGCTACGATCTAGAGCAAATCGCGATCGAAGTAGAGGGCAAGGAGCCAAAACCCGCCCAGCTAAAAGAGCTCATCGAGGAAGCCAAAGAGCACGGCGTGAAGGTTATTTTCGTCGCTCCGCAGTTTTCTAAAAAAGCCGCGCAAACCGTCGCTAAAGAAAGCGGCGCAAGCGTCGTAGAGATCGATCAATTGCCGCTTGATTGGGATGCCGAGCTACGCAAAACGGCGCAAATTTTCGCAAAGAGCCTGTAAATGAAATTTGGACGCATATTTGCCGTTTTCGCGCTTTTTGCGTCCTTTTTTAGCTTCGCGCACGCCTGCGCGCTATGCGCGCTTTACACCCCGACCGCGCATGCCGACATTAAATTTAACCTGCAAGGCGAGACGATCAAAACAGCCGCCGTAACCTGGACATTTTCTGAAAATTTCACCGAACTCACGCTACAAAGCTACGACGAAAATGCCGACAAAGCGCTTAGCAAAAACGAAGCGTGGAAGGTGCAAAAATCCCTGCTCGACTACATCGTGCCGCGCGGCTACCTAACTAGCGTAGGCTACTACGACGGCGCGGGCGAGACCGTAAATTTGCACACTAAAACGCTCTCGCAGCGGGTCTATCTGGAGGGCGGCAGGCTAAATTTCGAGTATATTTTAGAGCTAAATTTAGCGGTCAAAGACGGCCGCGTCGTCACGGTCGAGATTTTTGACCACGAGGGATTTTTTAACTTTAAAATAAGCTCGCCAGACCCATACGCTCTCACCGATAAAATTTATCTCGTGCCAAATGTAAATTTGCATGCGGCGTTTTTTGAAATGACTTCAAAAGCGCCTAAAATAGAACCCGCAAAGCCTGAACTTAGCTCGCTTATTAAGCCGCAAAATAAGCAGAATTTAGAGCAAATCGACGCAGCGGATAAGGCCAAATTTGACTCGGTTTCTGGCATGAGCCTTCAGTTTTTAGAGCGCCTAAAAGAGCTCATCAAGATAAATAGCACCGAGCTAAACGCGCTAAATTTCGCCCTGCTAGCCGCGGTTAGCTTCTTTTACGGCTTTTTGCACGCAGCAGGCCCCGGGCATGCTAAGATGCTAACGGCTAGCTACTTCGTCGCAAACGGCGGCAGCTACTCGCGCGCTCTAGTTTTTGCGATGAAGGTCGGCTTCGCGCACGTGGCGGGGGCGTTTTTGATCGTGCTTTTTAGCTACGTTTTTTTAAATGCGTTTTTGACGAACAAGGTTAGCGACATGGCGGGCGCGATGACAAAAATTTCGGCCGTAACGATCGTTTGCGTGAGCCTTTATATGATCTACGCTAAGATTAAAAAAACGGCTCTAAAGCCAAAATTTAGCTTTGCCGCCGCGCCTATCTTGGGCGAAAAGGGTGCAAACCGAGCGAGTAAAGTTTTTGGTTCAAATTTAGCCTCCGCGTCAAATTTGAGCGCGAATTCCGTCAAATTTAACCCCGTAGCTCACGAGAGCGAATGCGGCTGCGCGGCCTGTAGGGCTTCTACCGAGGCGCCAAAAACCGCCAGCGAGTGGCTCGTGGTGCTAGCAGGATCGCTCGTGCCGTGTCCTGGCACGCTGCTGGTTTTCGTGCTGGCCTTTAGCCTAAACAGCTACGCGGCGGGGCTTGCTAGCGGCCTATTTATGGGGCTTGGCATGGGAGCGGTGATATTTCTGGCGGCCGTTTGCGGCTTTAAGCTAAAGGGTGCGGTGAGATTTCGCGCGCTGCGGACTTGTTGCGAGTTTGCAGCGCTTTTCGTGATGCTGGGGCTCGGCGTTTTTATGTTTTATATTTCGGGTAAGGTGAGCGTTTTATGAGCGACATTTCGGTGCGAAATTTGAGCTTCGGTTACGATGAAAACCTCGTGTTTGACGGTATAAATTTAGAATACGACTGCAAGGATTTTCTAGCCGTCATAGGCCCAAACGGAGGCGGCAAAAGCACGCTTTTAAAGCTGATGTTAGGTCTAAACAAGCCAAGCGGCGGCACGATCGAGGTGTTTGGCCAGGAGCCTGCTAGCGTGAGCAAGGCCGTGGGCTACGTCCCGCAAAATATCCCGATAAATCAAAGCTTCCCGATGCGCGTGCTCGAGGTCGTTTTGATGGGGCGGATAGATAAAAAGCTGTTTGGATTTTACGGCAAGGACGACAAGATAGAGGCCGAGGCGGCGCTGGAGCGCGTCGGGATGGGCGAATTTACGCGGCGCAAGATCGGCGAGCTAAGCGGCGGACAGCGCCAACGCGTCTATATCGCTCGCGCGCTTTGCGCAAAGGCTAAAATTTTGATGCTAGACGAACCCACCGCCAGTATCGACACGAAGGGTCAAGCCGACGTTTACAAGCTGCTAAAGCAGATCAACGCCGAGGGCACGGGCGTCGTGCTCATCAGCCACGACGTAAATTTGACGCTAAATTTCGCCACCAAGGTCGCCTACGTCAATCACGATCTTTTCATGCACGAGATCTCGCACGGCTCAAAGCAGGATTTTATCGAGCATTTGGCGAGAGATCATAGGCATTTTTGCGATGTGGAGGTGGCGTTAAAAGAATGTGGCTGCGGACATCGCTAAATTTGGCAACGGCTTGTCTTTTGAGCGCTTTTTGCGGAGCTGGCTAAAATTTAGCTCGGCAGACTATATGTCTAGCCTAAGCTAAATTTTACCTGCGCAACCCCAAAAATCATCTCAAAAAGACTGCGCCTTAACTTTTTGACTTCAAATTTGAAGTCAAATTTGCAAATTTAGGTCACCGAGACCTGCATCTTGAAAATGCAAATTTAAACTCGCGACGCTTTGCGTCAGCAAAGCCATGTCGCCACCTTAAAAGCGTCGTAGGGGGAGGGGGATTAAAGGGGGTGGGGAGCGACTTCGCCATTCAAGCCCCCACCCCCTTTACAACAAAGTAAAAAACAACCTCAAACGGTTGTTTTTTACGCAAAGAAGCTCGGCGGGTAAATTTTAAAATTTTCGACGAAATTTAATATAAAAACGGGAACCCAAACGCCGAAAAAAGTAAAAAAAGGAAACAAATGCTAGATGCTCTTAGCTTAAATTTTATGCAAAACGCCCTGCTGGCGGGCATCCTCGTTAGCATCGCCTGCGGTGTGATCGGCACGCTCACGGTCATAAATCGTATGGTTTTTATCGCCGGCGGCATCGCTCACGGCGCATACGGCGGGCTTGGCATCGCGTTTTATTTTTCGCTCGAGCCGCTGCTTGGAGCGAGCCTGTTTTCCGTATTTTTAGCGCTACTCATCGCTACGATCACACTCAAAGACAAGAGCAAAATGGACTCCGTTATCGGCGCGCTGTGGGCGTTTGGTATGGCGTTTGGCATCATCCTCACCGACCTAGCGCCTGGCTACAACGTCGATCTCATGAGCTATCTTTTTGGCTCGATTTTGGCCGTGCCGCAGGGCGATCTTGTTTTCATGGCAGTGGCAAACTGCGTCATACTCGCATCCGTCGCGCTATTTTACCGCCAGTTTGAGGCGCTTAGCTTTGACGCGGAGTTTGCGAGGCTTCGCGGCGTGCGCACGACGCTGCTCTACTACGCGCTAACGTGCATGATGGCGCTAAGCGTCGTGATGACGATACGCGCAGTCGGGCTTATACTCGTTATCGCGCTGCTCACGATCCCGCCCTACATCGCGGGCGCAGTCTCGAGCCGCCTGGGCACGATGATGCTAAATGCCGCTCTCATCTCGGCCGCGTTTTGCGTGAGCGGGCTGTGGCTGAGCTTTGAGGCGAATTTAACCAGCGGCGCGAGCATCATCCTTATCGCTTCGATTTGTTTTTTTATATTTACCGCGGTAAAGAGGCGGTAGATTCGGCGTTTTGGGTTAAATTTTAGGTCAAATTTGCGAGAACAATTTATAGTCGTTCACATATGACACAGGCAAATTGACCCCGCAAAGCCGAATCAGATAAATTCCTTCTCCAAAGGCTGCATCGCATTGCCGTCTGCGTCGAAAAGTACCCGCCCGCATACCTCGCAAACCTCGTCCCTTGGCGACGGCTCGTCCGCATCCAGCTGCCACGCGGACATCTCGCCGCACTCGCAGTTTATGACGTAAAGGATCTGCCTTTTGCGGCGCTTGCCCCACGGCGCGATATTCCAAAATAGCTCCTCGCGCTTGCCTAGCTTTTTAAAATCTTTCTCGGCGTCCTTATGCGCGATAAGTAGATAATAAGCGTCGCTATGAAGCTCCAAAGTAAACAGCCTAAAATCGCTCTTCTTTAGTGCTTTTTGAAACTCATTCATAAAAAATAGGCTCGCATCGCCGCGCTCGAAACCCTCTTTTTTCGCTTCTTTTTCGAGCCTTGCGTAAATTTTATCGCAGTCTAGTGACACGCCGCTTTGCAGCGCATCAAGCCTAGAGCTGATAAATTTACCCAGCTCTCCCGTCTCGTCCTCGCCGGCCCAGTCAAGCATCCAAACAAGCCCTTTTGCGATAAGCGCATCCAAAAACTCACCGTCATTAATCTCGCCCATTTTCCCAAAACTGCCCGTCTCGCCCGCCGTCAAATGCTTTAGGACGCAGCACTGATCTTTCGTCATTTTCGCTCCTTTGATTAGATTCGTCAAATTTAGCCGCCCTTACGAGCCGGCTTCTCGCGATCTTTTATTTTTATAGTAGCTGCCGACTTCGCTAACGACGATGCCAAAGAGTATGAGCCCGGCTCCTGCTATCTGCACGCCGCTTAGTATCTCGCCGCCGACGAAATACCCCACTATACCTGCGCTCACGGGCTCAAAGGTAAATATAAGCGAGGTTTTAACGGGCGTCGTGTAGCGCTGCGCCGCCGTCTGTACGAAAAACGCCAAAACTGTCGCAAACACTGACGTTACTGCGACCGCGACGAAAAACGCCTCGTCCAAAACGGGTACGACGCTGCGAGGCTCGAAAATCTGCGCGGCGACGAAACAAAGCGCCGCCACGGCCGCAAACTGCGCGCTCACCATCCAATAAAGCTCGCACCTGCGCACCAAAACGCCCGTGAAAATGATATGCAGCGCAAAGCCAAGCGCGCAAACGACGCTAAGCGCCTCACCCGCACCGAAACCCAGCTCGCTGCCCGTTAGAAAATAAAGCCCCGCCGCCGATAAAAACGCGCCGATAAATGCGTAAACCACGACCTTTTGTCCGAAAAACGCAAGCGCGATAAACGGCGTAAAAACGGCGTTTAGCCCCGTGATAAAGGCGACGGTGGAGCTTGGGGCGTATTTGAGAGCGAAGGTCTGAAGCGTAAAGGCCGCAAACAAAAGCGCGCCTAAAAATGCGCCGAATCTTAACGAATTGCGGTCGATCTTGCGCGTAAATTTGAGGCTTATTAGCGACATTAGCGCGGCCGCGATCAAAAATCGCCAAAACAAAAGCGTAAAAACGCCGTTTGTCTTTAGCGTCTGCGCCATCGGCAAAAACGTCACGCCCCAGACCACTGCGATCACGAACAGTGCGAGGTCGGCCTTAAATTCGGTTGATTTTTTCATCTGATTTCTTTAGCTAAATTTAAGGGGCAAATTTAACGCAATTTCTCTAAATTCGGGCTTTATCGCGTCAAATTTGAGAGTCGCCGCCCTCTTGCTAGCTGGCAAAAAGGGCGATAAATTTAAAATGGATAAAATCGCCGCGAGAGTAAATTTGGCAGCGATTTGATAAATTTGATTTTACGGAGGGCCGGTGCTTTGAGCGAAACGCCAAGCAAAATCCGCCGAAATTTAGGCTAAATTTTCCTTTTTAGCGCGCAGGTAGCTGCCTATCTCGCTGATCAAAACTCCGACCAAGATGAGCGCCGCGCCGCAAAGCCTGTATGCGCTGATGTCCTCCGCGCCGATGAAATAGCCCATCGCTCCTGCGGTTACGGGCTCGAGAGTGAAAAATATCGCCGTTTTAACCGGCGTGGTAAATTTTTGCATCAGCGCCTGCGCGAAAAACGCAAACGCCGTACCCAGCACGCCCACGACTACCATCGCTATGACGAACGCCCTGTCCACGACGGGAGCGATTTTAGCGTCCTCAAAAACCAAAATAGCCGCGAAACAAAGCGCGATTAGGGTCAAAATTTCAAAATAGACCATATTTACGAGGTTGCATTTTTGCACCAGGCGGTTGGTGAGCACGATGTGAAAAGAGTAGGCGCACGCACAAACCAGAGCCAAAATCTCGCCCAGGCCAAAGCCGACCTTCGTGTCGCCTATCATATAAAGCCCTGCCACCGCAAACGCCACGCCCACATACGCATAGGAGTAAATTTTATGCCTAAAAAGCCCCGCCGCAATAAAAGGCACCAAAGCCACGTTTAGCCCGATTATAAAGGCCACAGACGAGGTGTCGGCGTACTTAAACGCAAAAGTCTGACTGACAAATCCCGCGAACAAAAACAGACCCAAAATCACGCCGGGTTTTATATCAGATGCGCTTACGTTTTTTAGCTTTTTGTAAAAAATCGCGCCGGCTATGATCGCCGCTAGCAAAAATCTCCAAAACAAAACGCCAAAAACGCCGTTGGTCGCAAGCGCTAGCGAGGTAGGCAGATAGCCCAGACCAAAGACTATCGCAACAAAAATCATGCCTACGTCGGCGCGAAATTCCAAACTATTTTTCACTATTCTCCCTTATTTTACTTGAAAATTCCCTGCAGGATCTTCGTGCCCTGCTCCACGGCACCGCCCCTTAGCGAGCTTTCCTTTTCGCTCATCACGTTAAAGAGCCCATCTAGCGTCTTGCGCGTGATATAGCCGTTTAGATCCTCGTTTTCTTGCGGGATGTATTCGCCCGCGCCCATGCTAGTTGCGATGCCTTTTAGTTGCTTTGCGGCATCTGATTTTGCCAGCGCGCTGCCCGCGACGAACGAATTTAGCCCGTTGTACGCCGTGGCAAAGGTATTATCGCTCATCATTTTGGTAATGATCGGCTTAAACACGGCTTGCAGTTTCTCGCTCGAGTTTTGTTGCAAAAACTTCGTAAAGCTGTCCTTGCCGCCTTCTAGCACCTTTTTCACGTCCGCGTCGCTCATGTTTTTTATCACGCCCGAAAATACGTCCGCAGCCCCCGGCACGGCAGCGCTTGCCGCGTTATTTATCGAAGTTACCATCTCGTTGGCCCACTTTTCGCCGCCCACTTTTTTAGCCAAATTTGCCGCCGTTTCTAGGCTCTTTGGCAGCGGGATTTTGGCTGTGGCGTTTTTTAGAAATCCTCCGTTTGACAGCTCCTTAACGGCCGCGTTTAGAGCCGAGCTGACCGCGCTTTTATAGTCTCCCGAGTTTGCTGCACCCAGTATCTGCGCGCCTTGATTTAGCGTCTCTTTATTTAGCGCGTCCTGCCAGCCTGCCGCCTGAGCCGAAACGGCGAGTAAAATAGCGCATAAGATCAAACTTTTTTTCATCGATTTTTCCTTAAAGTAAAATTCGGCGGTTATGATATTAAATTGCAGCTTTTAAACGGGTAAATTTGGCCTTTTTAGAGCGAATTTACCCGCATTTTTACGGCGCGGAGGATTAAATTTGCAAAATTTAAATCGCAAATTTGAGCCGTGATTTAAGGGCTAAATTTAAGCACAATTTATATGGTGCGCTCGTCCGTTTGGCTCCAAATTTCAGACGTCAAATTTAGCCGCAAATTTGAGAGAGATTAACCGCAGGAGGCAAATTTTGAGTTAAAATTAGCCTTTTTGAAAGGGCAAAATGGAGCTTTTACTTCTCTCTATCGCGCTTGCCATGGACGCGGCGGCGCTTAGCATCGCAAACGGCGCGAAATACCGCAATCTCGCGCTATCAAAGATTTTATTTATCGCGTCAGTTTTTGGATTTTTTCAGGCGGCGATGCCGCTTGCGGGCTACTTTTTGGGCGCGGCGTTTGCGAGATTTATCGCGCAGATCGATCACTTTATCGCGTTTGCGATTTTGGGCTTTTTGGGCGTAAAAATGATTCGCGAAGCCTGTAGAAACGAGCCTACGCAGGCCGTAAGCCTTGATACGAAGATGCTACTTTCGGGCGGATTTGCCACCAGCATTGACGCGCTAGCCGTGGGCGTGACGCTGAGCTTTACGGCTGCTGACATCTACTTTAGCGCCGCCGTAATCGGGATAGTTTGTTTTGCGCTTAGCGTCGCGGCGTTTTACGTCGGTAAATTTGCGGGAGAGTTTTTGGAGCAAAAGGCGCTGATTTTAGGTGGCGCGATCCTCATCGCACTTGGTTTTAAAATCCTAATCACGCACCTTTTTGATCATGGGTTTTTGAGTTAAATTTGATACGGTGCGCTAAAATTTAGAAATCAAAACGCTGCTCTTAACCCAAAATCTCGCTCGCAGCATAAAAACAAGCGTAAAATTTAGGTTAAATTAACCCCTACCGCCGTAAAGCACCACGCAAGCGCCCAGTAGGCAAATCGCGCCGCCGATTAAGTCCCATTTGGTAAAGGCTTGCTTTTCTACAAAATGCAGCCAAAGCAGCGACGAGACGATATAGATGCCGCCGTAGACGGCATAGGCGCGTCCGGTAAAGTCTAAATTTACCCGCGTCAAAATATAAGCAAACGCCGCGAGCGACGCACCGCCGAGCCCCAAAAACAGCGCGCTTTTGCCCAGCCTAAAATACGCCCAAAAGCTAAAGCAGCCCAAAATCTCGAAAAACGCCGCCGCAAAATAAAGCAAGATTTCTTTTAACAAAGTCCGTCCAGATCGATCTCTATGCCCACGGGGCAGTGATCGGAGCCCGTGATATCGCTTAGGATAAAGGCGTCTTTTAGGCGGTCTTTGAGGCTTGCCGAAATGAAAAAATAATCGATCCTCCAGCCGACGTTTTTAGCGCGGGCGTTAAAACGGTAGCTCCACCACGAATACGCGTCCGCGACGTCGCCGCGCACGTGCCGAAAGGTGTCGATAAAGCCGCGCGATACGACCTCGTCCAGCCATGCGCGCTCGATAGGCAAAAAGCCCGAGGTTTTCGCGTTTGCTTTGGGGTTTTTGAGGTCGATTTCGCGGTGCGCGGTGTTTACGTCGCCGCAAAATATCACGTCTTTGCCCTGCTTTACGAGCTCCTCGACGTAAGCTAAAAATTTAGCGTAAAAGTCCATCTTGTAAGCTAGGCGCGTCTCGTCTTTTTGGCCGTTTGGAAAGTAGATGTTAAAAAGCACGACGTTGCCGAATCTATGCTCCAAAACCCGCCCCTCGTCGTCGTCAAAAAACGCCGCCTTTTGCGTAACGGAGCCAAATTTAGCTAGGCTCATCACGCCGGAATACCCCGCTCTGGCCGCCGAATTTACGCTGATTTCGTTAAATCCGAGCTTATAAATCTCGGCAGGCACGTCGCTCTCGCGCACCTTAATCTCCTGAAGGCCCAAAAAATCGGGCTTTTGCTGCTCTAGCCAAGCAAAGCCGTCTTTAGCGGCGACGGCGCGCAGTCCGTTTACGTTCCAGCTGATTAGTTTCAAATTTTATCCTTTGTTAAATTTGGCGTATTGTATCGCAAGAGCCGTAAAATAAGCTAAAATTTAGTAAAATCAGGATCATTTTAAGGAGTAAAAAATGAAAAAAATCATCGTTTTATCGCTTGCGCTTGCCGCGTTTTTGGGTGCGAAAGAGATAGATACTGCCAAGATATTTTTGTCAGATGTCAAGTCTATGCACGCGTTAAAATCGTTTTTAAAAAAGAATAAAAACGATATCGTAAAGCTAAAACTCAGCTACTGCGTCAATGAAAACAGCATGCAACACTTAGAAGCCGAGGCAAGCAAGCGCAAAGAGGATGAAAACTATAGTCGTCTGGGCGAAAATTTCGTTATGGCGGACGGTAGCAAAATAACCTACGAAGGAAAAAATTACGACTTTGGCGAAGGATATGACGGAGATGTAAACACAGGCATCGAATACGGCGAACTAATGCTGGACGAGCCTAACAGCAATCATCTCAAAAATATATTTTTAAAAGTCGGAAATTCAAATTTTGGGCAGATATACAAATGGGAATACGAATGGCCTAATGAAGAAAGCGAGAGCAAAAAATGTAAATTTGGACAAGTCGTCCTAGACGGCGCGTTTTACGTTTATCATGAAGACGAGAATGAAAATGGTCGAGAAATGTACAAATACAACATGAGACCGGAACTTATGGGAAATGACCCGGGCGATAAATACGATGCCTTTTTTCTCGATCCCGTCGCGAAAAAATACTTTAAACTGCTAGAATACAAGTAAATTTAGCGCGATGACGGAGCTAGAGAGGGAGATTTTCGGTCAAATTTTGGGCGAGAAAAAGATGGAAATCATCTTGTTTTTAGCCCAAAATGCGGACGAAAACGGCTTCATAACCGTTAAAATTTCAGATATCTGCGAGCAGACGGACGCCAGCAAGCCCACCGTCACGCAGACGATAAAACTGCTTGAAAATCGCAAAATTTTCGAGCGAGTGAAAAACGGGATTTATAGATTTAAAAACTTAAAGGAACTAGAGAAAAAATGAGGAAAATTTGGATACTCGCCGCTGCGGTCGCGTTCGCAAACGCCGCGATAGACGAGGCCGGGCTAAATGCCTGCATAAACAAAGGCGACGCCTCAAGCTGCGAAAAAGCGCTCGCTACGCTAGAAAAAAGCTGCTCGGGCGGCGACGCGCTGGCGTGTTACTTTGCTGCGGAGTTTTACGCTAAAGGGCTAACGGGCTACAAGGACGGCGCAAAAGCCTTTGCGATCTACAAAGACGCCTGCGCCGCAGGGAGCGTGGAGAGCTGCTACGAAGAGTCGGTGTTTTATCTAAGGGGCGACGTCGCAGAGCAGAGCTTCGAACTATCGGGCGAGCGACTCAAAAAGGCCTGCGAGCTTGGCTCCAAACGCGCGTGCAATATACTTGAACTAGCGAAGTGAGGCTGTTTTTAGCCGTATAAAGACGGATTTTGCGCATGACGAATACGCCGGTGCGATGTTAAATTTAGCTTCGGAGCAGGATTTTAGATTATTTCTAGGCACTGAATTTGAATAATTTACTGTAAAAACTTCACTCAAATTTTGCAAAGCCGCTCGCAATAAATTAGACGCCTTGTTTATGGTTATAAATTTGAGAATTTTACGGGTTTTGCTATTTTTATAGAACTCGATTTCGAGCGTTAAATTTGGCTTTGACGGACGGTTTTTGTTTTACGTATCGACGACGTGATAGGCTGGAAATTTGATAAATTTTAGTCGGATAAATTTGAAAAATTTACGTATCAGCAGTGACTAAAATTCATTGGTTTACACACCTCAACTTAGTTTTTATTTAATATTTTTAACGCTAAATTTAAAAAAGCAGATCCGAATTTGCAACTATTTTTCAGAGATTTTACCTAAAGTGCAAAGATAAGTCGTCAAATTTAACTTGTATCACGACTTCGTCTGCAATAAAATTTGCATCCAAATTTAACGAAAATATCGTATAAAAATGCCGAAATTTGAGTGAATTTTAAAATTTATAGATCCGCGTCCGAGATCGCTTCGGCCTGATAATGCGCAATCAGCGGCTCGATAATCTCGTCGAAAAGTCCCGCCGCCATTATCGCGTCGAGGCGGTAAAGCGTCAAATTTATGCGGTGGTCGCTGATGCGGTTTTGCGGGAAGTTGTAGGTGCGGATACGTCCCGAGCGGTCGCCGGTGCCGACTTGGCTTTTGCGTTCGCTGGTTTCTTTGGCTAGGCGCTCCTCTTCTTGTATCTCGTAAAGGCGTGCTTTTAACACCTTCATCGCGGCTTCTTTGTTTTTGTGCTGGCTTTTGCCGTCTTGGTTTGTAACGACTATGCCTGTGGGGATGTGAGTGATTCGCACCGCCGAGTCGGTCGTGTTTACCGACTGTCCGCCGTGGCCCGAGCTGCGCATGACATCGATGCGAAGGTCGTTTGGATTTATCTCGATCTCGCTATCTTCGACCTCGGGCATGATAGCGACCGTGACGGCCGAGGTATGCACGCGGCCTTGGCTCTCGGTCTCGGGTACGCGCTGGACGCGGTGGGTGCCGCCCTCAAATTTGAGCCTCGAGTATGCCCCCTTGCCCTTTATTAGCAAAATAATCTCTTTAAAGCCGCCCGTATTACCCTCGCTTTGGCTCACGATCTCGAATTTATACCCGCGAAGCTCGGCGTATCTGGCGTAGGCGTTAAACAAATCGCCCGCAAAAAGCGCCGCTTCGTCTCCGCCGGTGCCCGCGCGGATCTCTAAAAATACGTTTTTATCGTCGTTGGGGTCTTTTGGAAGGAGTAAAATTTTAATCTCTTCTTCGAGATTTTCTTTTTGGGATTCGAGATTTTTTAGTTCGTCTTTGGCTAGCTCGCCAAGCTCGGCGTCATCGAGCAGAGCCTTGTTCTCCTCGATGTCTGCGAGAGTTTGCAGATAGGACTTTGCAGCCGAGGCGATATCTTCTAAATTTGATTGCTCTTTGGAGAGCTTGGTCATATTTGCGATATCGTTTGTGATAGACGGATCGCTAAGCAGACGAGAGAGCTCGTCGTAGCGATCCAAAAAAGGCTGCAGTTTGTCGGCTAACATTAAAATTTAGATTAAGCAGATAGTTTGTTTACGAGTTTTGCGAGGCGTCCTACGCGGCGAGAAGCTGTTTGTTTTTTCAAAAAGCCTTTGCTAACGAAGCTGTGGAAGTCTTTGTTTGCCACTTTAAACGCGTTTAGCGCGGCTTCTTTATCGCCTGCCTCAACGGCTACGCGCACGGCTTTAGTGATATTTTTAAGCCTAGTGCGGTAAAATCTGTTTCTTTCAGTCCTTTTAATAGTCTGTCTGGCTCTTTTTTCAGAAGATTTATGGTTTGCCATAATGTCCCTTTTTTCATAATTTTAGTCCGTGATTATATAAAAACCAGTTTTAAAATCCGCTTAATTTAAGTAAAATTTAAAGCGAGGAAATTTACGGCTTAAATTTTAATATTTTTTGATAGAATAAGTCGGAAATTTAATAAATCGGCAAAATTTATACTTAAAACAAGGCGGTAGTATCGCGAGATGAATTTAAATGTTTTTGAGAATTTTTTGAGCAAGGCCGGACATGTAGTCCGCCGTAGCGAGAAAAATCGAAAATCATTTAAAGGCGCTTGCGAGACAACGCCGCAAAACCGCTAATAAAAGGAAAGATGATGAAACTATTCGGTACCGACGGCGTCCGCGGCAAAGCAGGCGAAAAACTCTCCGCCGCCACGTCCATGCGCCTTGCTATGGCCGCGGGGATATATTTTAGGCAGTTTGCGTCGCATACGAACACCATTTTGCTAGGCAAAGACACGCGCAGAAGCGGCTACATGATCGAGACCGCCATCGTCGCAGGGCTCACGGCCGTGGGCTACAACGTCCGTCAGATCGGCCCGATGCCAACTCCCGCGATCGCGTTTCTCACCGAGGATATGCGCTGCGACGCGGGCATCATGATCAGCGCGTCGCACAACCCGTACTACGATAACGGCATTAAATTTTTCGACAGCGAAGGCAATAAACTGGGCGAAGAGGCCGAAGCGCAGATAGAAAAGATTTATTTTGACGACGCGCTCATAGAGAGATCGCAAAAGCAGATGCTAGAAATCGGCGCCGCAAAGCGCATCGACGACGTCATCGGCCGCTATATCGTGCAGATCAAAAACTCATTTCCTAAAAACCTAAGCCTGCACGGGCTGCGCGTGGTTTTAGACGTCGCAAACGGCGCTGCGTACAGGGTCGCTCCGACTATCTTTAGCGAGCTAGGAGCTGAAACTATCGTCATAAACGACGAGCCAAACGGCAGCAACATAAACCTAAACTGCGGCGCGCTCTATCCGCAAAATTTAGCCTCTGAAGTTGTGCGGTTGCGGGCGGATTTAGGCTTTGCGCTTGACGGCGACGCCGACAGACTCGTGGTCGTCGATGAGTGCGGCGAGGTGGCAAACGGCGATAGTTTGCTGGGCGTCATGGCGGCATTTTTACAAGAAAACAAAGCCCTAAAAGGCGGCGCGGTCGTGGCTACGGTGATGAGCAACGCGGCGCTCGAAGACTACCTAAAATCCCACAAAATCAAGCTTCTACGCGCGAACGTCGGCGACAAATACGTGCTTGAAAAGATGAAAGAAAACGGCACGAATTTCGGCGGCGAGCAGAGCGGTCACATCATCTTTAGCGACTACGCAAAAACGGGCGACGGACTCGTGGCGGCGCTGCAGTTTGCGGCGCTAGTGCTAAAAAAAAGCAAAAAAGCGAGCGAAATTTTAAGCGAGATAAAACCGTATCCGCAAATTTTGCTAAATTTAAAGATAACCGAGAAAAAGCCGCTTGAAAGCATCGCCGGACTAAAAGAGCTTGAAGCAAGCCTCGCAAAGGAGGGCATCCGCTCGCTATTTCGCTACTCGGGCACCGAAAACCTCATCAGGCTTTTGATTGAAGGCAAGTGCGCCGACGCGCTAAAAACCCGAATGGACGAGGTCGAGAAATTTTTCCTAAAAGCGTTAAATGGCTAAAATTTTAGGCGTTTTTTTCGCGGCGTTTTTCGTCGTTTTCGCGCTCGATCAGGCGGTCAAGCAGATATTTTTGGGCGGTTTTTCGTGGCAGGGCGAGTACTTTTCGCTAGTGCTTGCATATAACCGAGGCGTGGCGTTTTCGATGTTTGCGTTTCTTGGGCAGTGGCTTAAATTTATCCAGCTAGCGCTGATCGCGGGCGTTTGCGGCTATCTGCTCTGGCGGCTAAAGCGTAAATTTGATGCGCGAGCCGCGGCTCAAACGGAGTCAAATTTGAGCGCAAACGGCGAAAAAAAGGAAATTTTAGAGGAGCACGCCCTGGGAGCGGGTATAATCCTGGGCGCGGGTAGTTCAAATTTGCTCGACCGCTTCGTTCACGGCGGCGTCGTGGACTACGTCTACTGGCACAAGTGGTTTGAGTTTGCGATCTTTAACCTCGCCGACGTTATGATCGACGTCGGAGTCGTACTCATACTCTGGCAGAGCTTCGCCGCGGGGCGAAAAGGGGCTAAAAATGGGCGATAACGTTTATATAGCCTACGCGCTTTGGCTGCTTACGGGCTGGTTTGGCGGGCATAGATTTTATCTGGGCAAATTCGTGAGCGGCTTTGCGATGATGGCGCTGTTTTTCATCGGATATAGCCTAGCTTGGGCGATCGTGGGTTACGTATTTTTGGCGCTTTGGGGCGCATGGTGGCTATTTGATCTACGCTTAACTGGCGCGGCGGTCGAGAAAAATCAGAAAAAAGAAGCGCTAAAGGAGAAGCTTCGCGCGCAAGACCTCGAGGAGCGGCTTAGACGCCTCTACGAGCTGTACGAGAGCGGCGCGATAAGCAAAGAGGAATTTGAAGCGAGGAAGGAAATTTTGCTAGGATAAAGGTCGGCTAAATTTGATACAGTCAAATTTGACTCTTTACGCAAAGCATCCTTTTGAGCGACAAAATTTAAATTTGCCGACCGAATTTAGCACTTTCAAGGTGCGGGTTTGGGCGAGTAAAATTTGTAAATTTGACTTCAAATTTGAGCGTAAAACGATAAGGCGAAGTGTTTTGAGATGATTTTTGGGGTTTTCTGCTTCGTAAGCTCGCAGCCGCAAGCAGAAGAAGTTAAAATTTGACGAAGATAAGGCATGTAGCCTATCAAGTCAAATTTTAACAAAATCCACAAAAAGCGCTCGCGAGACAAGCCGCTAAAATAAAAACTAAAAGGAGAAAAAATGGCAGAGTATTACAACCTCATCAAGTATTTCCACTACTTGTGTTTCATCTCGTGGATGGCGTTTTTGTTCTATCAGCCGCGCCTCTACGTCTATCACGCGGAGAATATGGACAAGCCAGACTTCGTGCGCGTCGTCGAGGTGCAAGAGTACAAGATGTACCACTACATCGGCTGGGTCGCGCTGATCGGCACGTTTTTGACGGGCATTTTGATCATCGTCGCGATGCCCGAGCTTTTGCACAGCGGCTACGTGCACGTCAAGCTCACCGTCGTCGTCATCCTCGCGGCGTTTCATCTAGATCTTGGCCGCTATATGGTGCAGCTACGCGAGAAACGCTGTAACAAGAGCGGTATGTTCTTTCGCGCTTACAACGAAGTGCCGACCATCGCGATGGTTATCATCATATGGATGATGGTGTATAAGCCGTTTTAAACCGCGCTAAATACGCGCCCCGAGGCTGAGCGAACCTACTTTGCCTCGGTGTTGCGAAGTTAAATTTAGCCTTGCGTTTTTGATCCGTATCTTACGAATTCGGCGTGCAAAGTTAAACCGATTTTTCATCACTAGGCTCAATTAAACCTCTAGGCGACATTAACTCAAATTAAATCGCTAAAATTTGAAAATCTCCCCAACCTCTACATCTAAAATTTTTGAAATTTTATAAATATGCTCAAGGTTAAAATGCTTATCATAGCGGCAATTCTCGCAGTTTGAGTAAAATGCGACCGACTTTATATCCATGCTTAAAGCCATATCGAGCTGACTAATGCCTTTATTTTCACGTAGCTTTCGGACGTTTGCAGAAATTTGCCGATAGAAATTTAGTATCTCATCGGCACTAAAAAAAGCTAAATTTTCGCCCATTATTTTATCCTATAGGTAAAAGTTAAACTTAAACTTTATTTAGATAAAATCTCCAAATCTATATCCTATAGGATAAATAATTTTAAAGGAGGCCAAAGTGGCGGTAAATTTATCAAAGGGCGGTAGAGTTAGTTTAAGCAAAGAAGCTCCAGGGCTAACTAAAATTTTAGTAGGTCTTGGATGGGATACAAACTCCAGCGACACCGGCGCGGAGTTTGACCTGGATGCAAGCGCGTTTTTGGTAGGAGCTTCAGGCAAAGTAGAAAACGAGAAGAATTTCGTCTTTTACAACAATCTAATTAGCGCAGACGGCTCGGTAGTCCACACGGGCGATAACCACACAGGCGAAGGCGAAGGCGACGATGAATCATAAAAATAAACCTAGCTAAAATTTCGCCAAGCGTCAAAGAGATCGACATAGTCGTCACGATCCATGAAGCAGTCGCTAGAAGGCAAAATTTCGGTATGGTAAGAAATTCGTTTATGCGAATCGTCGATGAAAGAAGCGGCAAAGAGATAGCCAGATACGATTTAGAGGAGGATTTTTCTACCGAAACCGCAGTATCTTTCGGTAAAATTTACTTTAAAGACAACGAGTGGCGTTTCGCGGCTAACGGAAGCGGTTTTAAGGATGGACTGGCTGGATTTTGTAGGCAGTTTGGACTAGACGTATAGGGGCAAACCATGGCGATAAATTTGATCAAAGGACAAAAAATATCGCTCGCCAAAGACGACGGCGGACATCTGCACAGCTTTTGCGTAGGAGCAAACTGGGGCGCCATAACCGAAAAAGGCTTTTTTAGAGATAAGATAAAGCCGGTGGATTTGGATCTAAGCGCTGCGATGTTTGACTCAAACAAACAGTTTTGCGATGTGGTCTATTTCGGTAAAAAATCAGCCCCGGGCGTATTTCACAGCGGCGATGACTTGGTCGGAGACGTAGGGGGCGACGACGGACTGGATAACGAAATAATCAGCGTCGATCTTAGCCGTTTAAACTCAAACGTAGAGCAAATATTTTTCGTGCTAAATTCTTATAATCAAATCGACTTTGATAAAATTCCATTTGCTAGCATTAGACTTTACGAAGGTACGCCCACGCGCGTAAATAAAGTCTTTGCGTCGTATAATATCGTACGAGATAGCGCATTTGCATATAAGGTTGCGATGATTTTAGGCAAGCTATATAAGCGAAACGGCGAGTGGAAATTTTCGGCTATCGGCGAACCTACGAGCGATAGAAAGCTTGATGAGCTGATATTAAATTCCGTAGTGAAGTACTTATGAAAATTTTATTTTTCTTAGCGGCTACGATTGCGATTTTAGGCGCATTTGAGATAGAGGGCGGTTACGAGATCTCGCCCTCGGCGCAAACTTACGGTAATGCGCCAGTAATCAGCGATAAACTAATGAAAGAGTGCGTTAAAATTTACAACAAAGCGCTTGCGATAGAAAGAGCGTTAAATTCTACTTTCGTAAATCGGTATTCAAGCGAAGAGGTAAATTTATACAATCAAAACGTCCGTATGCATTCGCAGCTGATAGACTGGTTTAACACAAATTGCGCCGGCAAGCAATCATATTCGGCGTGCAAAGCGGCGCAAGAGCTAAACCGCCAAAGAGGGCTTCCCGAACAAAACTGCAACCAATAACAAAAACAAATGAGGAATAATGGAAATTTTAGATTTTAAAACCGCGGTCATTTTTGTCTTGCTCGCCGCGGCAGCGTTTGTGATAGATTTTTTCGCGCACAAGAAGGACGAGAATATATCGTTAAAGCAAGCTGCGCTCTGGTCTATATTTTGGATTGTCGTAGCTACGGCATTTGGCGGATATTTGTATCTTGCCGTTAGTAGCGAGGCGGCGAGCCTATTTTTTTCAGGTTATATTTTAGAAAAGTCGCTTTCAATCGATAATTTATTCGTTATGGCGGCAATTTTTTCGTGGTTTAAAATTCCTGAAATTTATCGTCACAGAGTGCTGTATTTTGGCATTATAGGCGCAATTATATTTAGGCTAGTCTTTGTAGCCGTCGGAACGAGTCTACTTGGGATTTCTCCGTGGATGGAGTTTGTTTTTGCTATCATGGTAGCTTATAGCGCGGTAATGATGATGAAAAAGAGCGATGATGGCGAAGAGATAGAGGACTACTCAAACCATCTAGCTTACAGGGCGGTTTATAGATTTTTCCCGGTATTCCCACGCCTTTTAGGACACAGTTTTTTGTGAGAAACCAAGAAATTTCGGCTCAAATTTCAGCAGACGAAAAGGCAAAACTGCAAAATCAAATTTCCAAACTAAACGCCAAATGGATAGCTACGCCGCTATTTTTGTGCCTTTGCGTTATAGAGCTTAGCGGTGTTATGTTTGCTTTTGATAGCGTTCCGGCCGTCATCGCCGTTAGTAAAGATCCACTTATCGTTTATTCGGCGATGATTTTTGCGATCTTGGGGCTTAGAACGCTTTACTTCGTACTAGAAGCGCTAAAAGACTACTTGGCGTATTTAGAAAAAGCCGTTATAGCGCTTTTGTTTTTTATCGCGGCAAAGCTCGCCCTAAACGCTTCCGAGCACATCTTTCATCATGGATTTGAGATTTCGGCACAGGCTAGTTTGTGGGTTATCTTGGGAGTTTTAGGCGTCGGGATTTTTACTAGTTTGTTTAAAGCAAGATAGCCACGGACTGATTTGGCGACAATTTATAAATTCGCCCGCCTTGGCGCTAGCTGCAGCTTTAACGAGCTAGACGCGCCCATTTTGCCCGCCTAGCCAAGGCTAAATTTGATAAATTTAGCCCGAGCGATAAAAGGCGCCAAGACGGCAAGCAAAGTTAAATTTTAGCCTTATTTATCGCCTGAGCTATATCCGCGATCAAATCATCCGAATTTTCGATACCGACGGCAAGGCGTAGCAAACCTTGCGTAATGCCGATTTGGGCTTGCAATTGCGGCGAATAGGACTCGTGCGTCATCGAGGCCGGGTGGCAGATCAGGCTCTCAACGCCGCCAAGGCTCACGGCTAGATCGAAAAGTTCCAAGCTTTTGGCAAAAATTTTATAGTCGTATTTTTCGTTTAGCTCTAGGGATATGAGTGCGCCGATACCGCCGGCTTGGGTGTTTTGAATGCTTTTCTCCTCCGGCGAATACGAGCCTGCATAGTGTACGGTTTTGACGGCTGAGTTGTTTTCTAGAAATTCTATGATTTTTAAAGTATTTTCGCTTTGCCTATCAAATCTCACGCTAAGAGTTTTAAGACCCCTTATTAGATTATACGCATCGGCAGGGCTTAGCGTCGCGCCTAGAGTATTTTTCATAAAAGCTATACGCTCGGCTAGCGCATCGTTGTCGGTCGTTACGACTCCGGCGATTACGTCTGCATGCCCGCCTATGTATTTCGTCGCGCTATAAACGACGATATCGGCACCGAATTTTAACGCTTTTTGATAGTACGGCGTCAAAAAAGTATTATCGACGACGACAAGCGCGCCGTTTTTACGAGCCAGCTCGGCTAGTCGCGCGATATCCGTTACTCGCAGCAGCGGATTTGACGGCGTCTCGATAAATATCATCTTAACGTCCTCATCCAAACGAGAGATTTTATTTAGATCGTCGACGAGTTCGAATTTGATCCCGAAATTTGCAAAAATACCGTTTGCGTAGCGGTAAGTGCCGCCATAAACATTGCTATTTAAAAGCACTTTGTCGCCGCTTTTTAGCAGATTAAAAACCGCCGAGGTCGCCGCCATGCCCGAAGCCAAAGCAAAGGCGTATTTGCTGTCTTCAAATTTGGCGAAAAGCTCCTCAAATGCATTTCGCGTCGGATTTGCGCTACGAGAATAGGCATACTTTTGAAAGTCGTCCAAGCCGTCTTGCGCAAACGTCGTGGCTAGATAAATAGGCGGAACGACCGCGCCGTGAGGGTTGTTTTTGGCTTCGATGCCTTTTACGATTAGCGTATCTATTTTCATTTTTTTCCTTTAAATTTAAAAATCCATCGCCGAGATAAATTTGACTATGCGCGGCGAATCGCTGCTGAAAAACTCCTCCGCCGTACCGTCAAATTCGATATTGCCGCGCTCTAAAAATAAAATTCTATCCGCGACTTTGCGAGCGAAGTTCATATTGTGAGTGACGATGATGAGCGAGTCGCGCTCCTTGCTAAGGCCGCCGATGACTTTCAAAACCTCGGCCTCAAGCTCCGGATCAAGCGCGCTCGTAGGCTCGTCCAAAAGCAAAAAATACGGCTTCATCGCAAGCGCCCGCGCTATCGCTACTCGCTGCGACTGGCCGCCCGAGAGCCTGCTTGGATACTCGTGCTCCTTGCCCTTTAGCCCGACCTTTTCAAGTAGAGCCAGAGCCTCAATTTCTGCCTGCTCTTTTGAGATTTTCAGCACCTGCACGGGGCCTTCGGTTACGTTTTGTAGAGCCGTTAGATGCGGGAAGAGATTAAAGCTCTGAAAGACCATCCCCGTGTGCTCGCGAAAGGGCAGCATATCTTTTTGCGAAATTTTACCGGCGAAGCTTATCTTATCGCTTCCAAGCTCAAGCTCGCCGCCGTCCGGGATCTCGAGTAAATTTATGCAACGCAGCAGGGTTGATTTGCCCGAGCCCGAGCTTCCTAAAATAACCGTCGTCTCGCCGTCTTTAAATTCTAAATTTAAACCGTTTAAAACAACGTTGTCGCCGAATTTCTTAGTCAAATTTTTAAATTTTATCATCACACGTACCTTGAAAATCTTTTCTCGAGCCTAGCTTGCAAAAACGTCAAAAACGTGCAGACTATCAAGTAAAAAAGCGCGGCAAGCACGTAAAGCGTGAGCGGATCAAAGGTGCGCGCGGCGATTCGCTGAGCGACCATAAACATATCGACCATCGTGATGGAAGCCGCAAGCGAGGTGTCTTTTAGCGTGCTAATAAAGATATTTGAAAGCGGGGGCAGCGAGATACGCGCGGCTTGCGGAGCGATGATACGGCGTAAAATTTGCGCATAACCCATCCCAAGCGCCGTGGCCGCTTCCCATTGGCCTTTAGGCACCGAAAGTACGGCCGCCCTGACGACCTCGGAAGCGTAAGCGCCGATATTTAGGCTGAAAGTTATGATCGCCGCGCTCCAAACATCGAGCGTAACGCCCACGATCGGCAGACCGAAATATACGATAAAAAGCTGCACCAAAAGCGGCGTGCCGCGAAATATCCAGATATAAAACTCGCTAAGTTGCTTTAAAATTTTGATATTTGCTATGCGCGCGATCGCCGTTAGCACAGCGATAAGAAGTCCCAGCGAAAAGGAGATCGCCGTAAGAGGCAGCGTCACCTTTATCATCGCCAGCGCCATAGGTTGTAGCGAGCTTAGCAAAAGCTCGCTTATACGGTCAAATTCATTCATCGTCGCCTACCGCGAGACATCTTTGCCGAAATACCTGATCGAAATTTCAGCCAGCTTGCCTTCGTTTTTTAGCTCCTCTATCGCCTTGCTAATCTGCCCTGCAAGTTCCGTATTGCCCTTTTGCACGATAGGCGCGGTATAGTCGGTATCGCTTCCCTCGGCGGCTATCTTAACCGGAGCGCCCGGGCGCTGCTTGATGAAGTCGTAAAATACGATATTATCGCGCACGACGGTATCTACGCGCTTGCTAACGAGAAGCTCCATGCTCTTGCTAAAACTATCGACCGTGACGTTTTGCGCCCCGTAGCTAGCGGCCACCTTCGCCCAGTTGCTGGTAGCGGAGTCCGCGTTTTTCTTACCTTTTAGATCATCAAAGCTTTTGATATAGTCGTTATCTTTATGCGTGATGATAGCGCCGTGTACGACGGTATAGGGTAGTGCGTAGTCGTATTTTTTCTTGCGCTCATCGGTAACGCTTACTTGATTAAATACCGCATCGGCCTTGCCTGCATCAAATGCCGCGAGCATCGCATCCCACGGAGCGGTTAAAAACTCGATCTTTAAATTTAGCTTCTTAGCGACTTCACGGGCGATATCTACGTCGTAGCCCTTTAGCTCGTTTTTATCGTCGTAGTATGAAAACGGCGCGTAAGTGCCTTCCGTAGCGATCGTTAAAACGCCCTCTTTTATGGTTTTGGCGTTTAAATTTAGCGTCAAAAACGCGCCCAGAGCCAAAATTTTTAGTAGTTTTGAAACCATCATTTATCCTTTAAATTTAGCTGCTTTTATGCGGGTAAAATTTACTCCGAGATATCTTTGCCGAAGTATTTGACCGAAATTTCTTTTAGCTTGCCTTCGCTTTTTAGCTCGCTAAGAGCCTTGTTTACGTCATTTACGAGCTCTTCGTTGCCCTTTTCCACGATGGCTGCGGAGTAGATCGGCTCGCTACCGCTAGCGGCTATTTTTAACGGGGCGTTTGGACGCTGATTTATGTAGTCGTAGAATGTCACGCTGTCGTTTATCGTTGCATCCGCACGGCGGCTGATGATGAGCTCCACGCCCTTGCTAAAGCCGTCTACGGTGACGATTTGCGCGCCGTATTTTTGCGCGATGCCGGCCCAGTTGCTAGTTGCCGAATGCGCGCTCTTCTTGCCTTTTAGATCTTCGAAGCTTTTGATTTCGTTATTGTCTTTATGAGTGACTAGCGCGGCGTAGGCGACGGTGTAGGGAACGGTGTAATCGTATTTTTTCTTACGCTCGTCCGTGATGCTTACTTGATTGAACACGATATCGGCCTTGCCCGCATCAAATGCCGCCAGCATCGCATCCCACGGAGCTTCGACAAATTCCGCTTTTAAATTTAACTTCTTTGCCACTTCGCGTGCCACTTCTACGTCGTAGCCGGTTAGCGCGTCGCTTTTATCGTGGTAGGAGTAGGGCGAATACGTGCCTTCGGTCGCGATTTTTAAAACGCCGTTTTCAAGAGTTTTTGCATTTGCACCAGTTAAAAGAGCGAAGCTCGCCAAAGTAAGTAGAGAAGATTTTAGTAGTTTTTTCATTTTTTGTCCTTTTTAAATTTATCGTTGGCTATTCATCTAAAAAGGTCCGCGAGTGCGGAGTTGAAAATATCTTTTTAAATGTTTAGCGACTTGCTAAGCACTTAAAAAGATATTCGTGCCTAGCGCCCTAGCTTTTCATTTCGCAACAACACATGTCGCACATATCGTTTTTCATAGCGTACCTTTCGAGTAAAATTTGGCGGTGATTTTATGCAAAAAAAGTTTAAGATAAAATAAATTTATATCAAAATTTCGGATTTTATTTTTTAAATGATATAAATTTTAGATACAAAATCGGCTCAAATATCGACAGAGCCGAGCTATAAGTTAAATTTTAAATTTTACGGAAATTAAAATTTTGATTAGAATTTTTAAATTTAACTCGTAATCTAGAACAGATCGCGTCTATAAGCAAAATTCGCACACTTCTAAACTCTAAAAATCGTTTTAAAGCGTCGGCTAAAGCAGTAAATTTACTTAGCGCGCGCCTTTTTGACGCATGCCGCGACCGCATCCATCACCGCCGCGCGAAATCCGCCGTTTTCCAGCGCTTTGACCGCTTCTATCGTAGTACCGCCGGGCGAGCAGATTTCGTCCTTTAGAGCCGCTGGGTGTTTGCCACTTTTTAGCATGAGTCGCGCCGAGCCTGCGACGCTAGCAGCCACGGCTTCGTACGCCAGCGCTCTAGGCAGCCCCTCTAGCACTCCCGCGTCCGCAGCCGCCTCGATAAACATAAAAACATAGGCCGGCAGGCTACCCGCGATGCCGGTAAATGCGGCAAATTTAGCCTCTTCGAACTCATAAACGGCGCCGAAATTTTTAAAAATCTCTCGCACCGCCGCCCGCTCGTCCGCGCTTAAATTTTCGTTAAAACACAGTGCGCTTACGCCCTCTGCGATTGCCGCGGGAGTGTTTGGCATCGCGCGCGCGACCTTAGCCTTTGCGCCTAAAATTTGCGCGCTTTGCTCTAGGCTAAAGCTCGGCGCTAGCGTGACTATAACCTTGCCCCGCGCCACGTCTTTTATCAAATTTAATATCCTCTCATACGCCGCTGGCTTGGTCGCTAGCACCGTGATATCGGCCGCCGATGCGACCGCAGCTTCGCTCTCGCAGGCATTTACGCCGCATTTTTCGCGCAGTGCCGCCGTTTTACTCCTAGCATAGACGAACACCCTCTCGCCGCCCAGCCTTTGCGCCAAATTTTCGATCATCGTACCGCCCATATTTCCGCCGCCGATAAAGCCGATTTTAGGATTTTTCATTTTGTCGCCTTTCTTAGAGTGCCGATTTTGACCGCCCTGCCCGCGATCGCGTCACGTACCGCCGCGCTATCCGCCCAGATAGCCCCCGTAACCTGCCCAGGCGTCAAGGTATAAATGCCGCCCGTCTGCGCCTCGTCGCTAGCCTTAAACTCGTTGCCCACAACCAGCTCATAGACGTCCTTCGTGTCGTTTTCAAATTTGATCGCTGCTTTTAGCGTCGGCGCTTCACCCTGTTTCGCTGCGCCCGCGTACTGCTCGAGTACGTTTTTGCTAAGCCTGCCGTAGACGCTGCCAAATTCGTCCAGATATATCCGCACGGCGAGTTTGTCCGAGTTTTTGCCGCCTTTTTCGTCCTTACCGACGCTCACACTCATCTCGTAAGCGCTCTGTCCGGTCGGGAAATCCTTAAATTTTGCGTCGGGAACAAAAACACGCACGTTATCTGTTACTACTTTTTCGTCGTGCGTCTGCGGTGTTACGTCCGTTAGCACGAGAGTGGATTTCACGTCCGAGCCTTTATCAGAAATAAGCGCGGAGATCGGCACCCGCGTAAGCAGCGTCGTCTCGTAGCAACCGCTAAAAATAAACGCCGAGGCGAGAGCAAAGATAAATTTTAGTTTTTTCATCGACTTCCTTTAAATTTGCGCCGATTTTAGCATAAATTTCGTCTTTCTACGCCCGAGCGGCGACTCGCGACGGGTCAAATTTCATCGCCGAAAAAGTCGCCGTCGATGTCGCAAATCTCGATATTTTGTCGCACCTGAACGCCTAGTTTGTATTTTATCATCAGCTCCGCCAGCCGCTCACCGTCGATCAAAACTACCGTGTGGCTTTGCACGTTTGCCGCGTATCTTTCGGCATCCTTACTAAATTTTGACGTCGTGATAAATACGCCCTTTTTAGTCTGCTTATCCGAGATCGCGCCGACGAATTTTTGAATTTCAGGACGCGAAACCGCGCCTTGCCAGCTTTTAGCCTGGACGTAAATTTGCGACAACCCGAGCTCATCCTCGTCTATGATACCGTCTATACCGCCGTCCGCGCCGCTTTTGGTTAGTCTGCCTACTCCGTAGCCCATTTTTTCGAGTAAGCGCGCCACCAAATACTCAAAAAAGCTCGGCTTTTTCTGCGAAATTTCGTCTAATATTTGAGATTTTAGATTTTGCGCAAGCTCGTCTGCCGTCTCGGCGATGACGTCGCTAGGCGTCTTTTCTTGCGTCGCGGTTTGCGAGATTTCGGCACTCGGCGCGCTTTTGTTTTTATAAATTTCATCGTACCAAGCCTCAAATTTCACCTGCGCATCCTTGCTTTTTAGTATTTGTTTGCCAAGATCCGTTATCTCGTACACGCCTCTGCCGGTTTTTTTGACCGGCTTTTTGGTGCCGGGCAAATTTACGACTTCTTTATTACCTGCAAAATACGACAACGCCCAGCCCGCGCGGTTAACGTATAAAAGCATGCCGCTAGGGATCCTTTGCGAGAGTTCGTCGTCGCTAAATTTATAGTGCTCCGCGACAAATTTACAAACCTCTTTTCTATCCACGCTGCCGCGCTCGCCGATAAATCTCAAAATCGGAAACATCATCTCTTTGTAGCTTGGTATCATTGTTTTTCTTATATCTATAAATTTAAGCGTAAATTTTAAGGCGAAGTATCGCGAGACAAGCCGCTAACGCGTTTGATAATCCCCGCGGACGATATATTTGTAAGTCGTAAGCTCCCTCACCCCCATCGGCCCTCTGGCGTGCAGCTTTTGCGTGCTGATGCCGATCTCGCCGCCGAATCCAAACTCGCTACCGTCGCTAAAACGCGTCGAGGCGTTTGCGTAGACGACCGCGCTGCCGACTTCGTTTAAAAACTGCTCGACGTTTGCGTAGTTTTCGCTTAAAATCGCGTCCGAATGTCCGCTAGAATGCGCATTTATAAAACTAATCGCCTCGCTTACGTCCCGCACGGCGCGTACGGCCAAAACGAGATCCAAAAACTCGGCACCAAAGTCGCTCTCGCCGGCAAGCTTAACGTTTGCCGAACCGCGCAACTCCGACTCGCACGCGCCTAGCAGCTGCTCGCTCACCCGAAACTCGACTTCGGGCATTTTGCGCACAAGTCCCGGTAAAATTTCGCCTGCGATTCGCTCGTGCAAAAGAACGCACTCTACGGCATTACAGACGCTTGGGCGCTGGGTTTTAGCATTTTTGATTATCTTTACAGCCTGCTTTAAATTTGCGCTCTCGTCGACGAATATATGGCACACCCCGGCACCCGTCATGATGATCGGTACGGTCGCGTTTTGCGCGATAAAATCTTTTAAATTTTTGCCGCCGCGCGGTATCAAAACGTCGATGTACTCGCTCATTTTCGCCATTTGCGCCACGACTTCGCGCTCAGGGCTTTCTATAAGCTGCACCGCGCCTTTTGGAAGGCCAAATTTCGCCCCCGCTTCGTTAAATAAATTTACTAAAAAAATGTTCGAATTTAGCGCGCTAGCACTGCCTCGCAGGATTGCCGCGTTGCCGCTTTTTAGCGCCAGAGCCGCCGCGTCGATGCTGACGTTTGGACGGCTCTCGTAGATGATACCGAGCACCCCCAGCGGCACGCGCACGCGGCTGATTTGCATGCCGTTTGGATGGCTCCAGCCGCCTAGATTTTCGCCCACGACCTCGGCAAAGCCCGCCACCTCGCGCACGCCCTGCGCCATCGCCTCGATTCGGGCGTCTGTTAGTCGCAGACGATCGAGCAGCGCCGCACTAAGTCCCGATTTCTCACCGCCTTCAAGGTCTTTGGCGTTTGCCGCTTTTATAGCCTCTTTTTGCGCTAGCAGCTCGTCCGATACGGCGTTTAAAATTTCAAATTTAGCCTTGCTACCAAGCCTTAAAAGCTCGCCGCAAGCGGCCTTTGCGCGCTTACAGATCTCTAAAATTTCGTTCATTTTCGCTCCTTGATTTATAAAGCGCCCTCTCTTAGGCGCAAAGAGTAACACGACAAAGCAAAATTTAGCGATGCGTCTACCAAATTTTAGCTTTAAATTTGACTTGATTATAGCCAAATTCGCCCGAATTTTATGCGAGCGTAAAAATACGCTATAATCGCCAAAATTTATAAAAAGGAAGCAAAATGGGCGGAATAAAAGAGTTTTTAAAACACGAAGCCAGCGGCGGGATTTTGCTGATGATCGCTACGGTCGCGGCGCTACTGTGTCAAAACACGTTTTTGAGCGATTTTTACAACGAATTTTTAAAGACCGAATTTACCGTGAGCTTCGGCGAATACGGACTAAGCAAACCCCTGATCTTGTGGGTGAACGACGGGTTGATGGCGGTATTTTTCTTTCTCATCGGACTTGAGCTAAAGCGCGAGGTTTTGGAGGGCGAGCTAAAAAATCCGTCGCAAATCGCGCTGCCTGCCATCGGCGCGGCGGGCGGTCTGATAGTGCCCGCGGTTATCTTTTATCTTTTTACGAAACACGACTCCTTCGCGCTTGGCGGCTGGGCGATACCGACGGCGACGGATATCGCGTTTGCTTTGGGGATTTTGAGCCTACTTGGGCCTCGCGTACCGACTAGTTTAAAAATTTTCCTCATGACGCTGGCGATCGTCGACGACCTTTGCGCGATCGTGATTATCGCGCTATTTTACACGAGCGAGCTTAGCACCCAAATGCTTGCGGTCGCGAGCGTTTGCCTAGCCGCGCTTTTTGCGCTAAACAGACTCGGCGTAAAGAGCAAGGCGGCCTATCTAATCGTAGGCGCGGTGATGTGGGTAGCGGTGCTAAAATCTGGCGTTCACGCCACGCTTGCCGGCGTCGTGGCGGCCTTTTTCATACCGCTTAGTTTTAAAGACGAGCCGAGCAAATCTATGTTAAAAAGCATCGAGCACGACCTACACGGCTGGGTGGTGTTTGGCGTGCTGCCGATATTTGCCTTCGTAAACGCAGGCATCTCGCTGCGAGGCGTCGGACTGGACGAGATTTTGTCTCCGGTCGCGCTAGGCACGGCGCTGGGGCTTTTCGTCGGCAAGCAGATCGGAGTATTTTCTTTTAGCTTTTTAGCGATCAAATTTAAGCTAGCCAAGCTGCCAGAAGGCTCAAATTTCATCCAACTTTACGGCATCGCGGTACTTTGCGGCGTAGGATTTACGATGAGCCTTTTCGTTAACGGCTTAGCCTACAACGACACGGACGCCTTTGCCTACACCGACAAGCTTGCTATCTTGCTAGGTTCGGTAGTTTCGGGCGCCGCTGGGTTTATATTGCTTAAATTTAGCGCCAAAAACCAAAGCACGCTAGAAAGATAATCACGAGTAAGCCGGCTAAATCATTCAGGCCGGCCGCTGCGTAATCTATAAATCAAATCGCACGCTACGTGCGCAAAGCTCGCAAACACGAAGCCGATACCCAGCCCGGCGGCTAGGTTGTAAAGCGCGCTGTCGTTTGCGAGGGAGTAGTTGTCAAATCGCACGTAAACGCCCCATCTGCCGCCCATCCCCTCGGGCGCAAAGAGCAGCCCGCTAAGCGCGAGAAAGCAAAAACCGCCTAGCACGACGAATTTTGCGGCCACGACGATCAAATTTGCCCCTCCGACGTCCGCGCGGCCGTAGTTTAGACAAAAGACGGCGGCGAAAAAGCAGATCCAAAACGGCGCGGCGCAGGCGTAAAAGGCAAGCACATTTAGGCTCGCGCCGTTGTTTGCAAAATCATCTAAAAACGGCGCAAAAACCCGCACGCCTCGGATAAAAGGCAGCCAAAATTTAAGCTCTAAAATCTCGTCCGTGCTCAAATTTAACGCCCAGATCCCAAGCGCCGCAAAAAACAAAACCCCGAGCGAAAACGGTGCCCAGCCTGCCAAAATCGCTCTCTCAAACAAGCCTTTACGCGCCGCAGAGTCGCGCCCGAATTTTGCTTTCGACGCTTCTTTTTCGTTCATTGTTTTCCTTAAATTTATCCGTATTTTAAAGCGCGCTCAAAAATCAACCGTCAAATTTAACGGCGACCGCGCGGCTAGTTCGGGCAGTCAAATTTGATCAAATTTAGCCGCCGCGTCCGCTTAAATTTCGCCCGCCATACAGCAAAATTTGCTCTAAATTTAGCGTAAATTTGACGCGGCTACGACTAAATTTAGCCGCAGGCAAACCGTCAAATTTAACCTAAATCAGCGCGATGTTGTCGATATGTAGCGCCTCGTCCTCGTATTTGTAGCCAAGAGCTGCCTCGATCTCCTCGCTCTTGCGACCTTTTATGAGGGCTAGCTCGGCCGAGGAGTAGTTTGTTATGCCGCGGGCTAGCGCTCGGCCGCTTGCGTCTTTGATAGCGAGCGTTTCGCCGCGCTCAAACTCGCCCACGACCTCGCGGATGCCGACTGCTAGTAGGCTTTTGCCCTCTTTTAGCGCCTTTGCCGCGCCCGCGTCGATAGCGACCGAGCCTTTGTCCGCGGCGGAGTAGGCGAGCCAGTATTTACGCGAATTTATCCTATTTTTACCCGCCAAAAAGAGCGTCCCGACCTCGCAGCCCTGCGCTGCTCGCACGATATTTCGCGGGTCGGCGCCGTTTGCGATGATGAGATGCGTGCCGTTTTTGGTCGCCATTTCGGCTGCGGTTATCTTGGTGCGCATGCCGCCGGTGCCAAATTTACTGCCCTCCGCGCCGGCGGCCGCCCTGATGCCGTCGTCTAAATTTTCGACTAAATTTATAAATTTAGCATCCGAAAAAACGCTTGGATTTTTATCGTATAGTCCGTCGATATCGGTCAAAATCACGAGCAAATCAGCCTCTATTAGTCCCGCGACCAGCGCGCTTAGCGTGTCGTTGTCGCCGACTTTTACGCCCCTTATTCCCTCACCCACGACGGGGTCGTTTTCATTGATGACGGGGATAATTTTTTTAGCGAGCAAGGAGCGCAGGACGCTACGCATATTTAGGTAGCGGCGGCGGTCGCTAAAATCGTCCTTGGTTAGCAGTAACTGCGCGATCGTTTTGCCGTGCGCCCAAAATAAAATTTGATAAAGATGGATGAGCGAAACCTGCCCGATGGCCGCAAGCGCTTGCTTTTCGACGATGGATTTAGGCTTGTGCGCGAGCTTCATCTGCCCCATGCCCGCACCCACGGCGCCCGAGGTAACAAAGACCACTTCGGCGTTTTCGTTTAGTTCGCTTAAATTTGCTACGATTTGTTTGATTTTATCCTCGTTTAGCGAGCCGTCCGCGTTTGCTAGCGTCGAGGTGCCGATTTTTACGACGATGCGTTTTACGCCGCCTAGAAGCTCTTTTCTGTCCATTTTACCGCTCCGAAATTTTTGAAAATTATACCCAAAACGGCTTATTTTAAATTTTATGTTTTTGTAGCCCTGCAGTAATATTAATTTAAATTTCATCAAATAAAGACGCGGTAGAAAAAACGATCGCTACTATCGAGGCGCTTGGCATTCCGCTTGCCGTGATCTACGCTCCAAGAGGCGCTGAAATCGCAACCATGCAAGAGGAGATGCGGGTGCTCGGAGAGATATTCGGGCAAAAGGACAAGGCTCTAAAGCTCTTTGACTACCTTAATAAAACCCAAAAACTCGTGCAGGAGCGCACGGCAAATTTAAAAGACGATGAGAAGGTCAGCATACTCTACATGGGGCTTAATCCAAACATCCGCAAAAACGGCGGCGTAGCGAGCGCATACGGCGTAAATACCCCCGAATCATTCATCATCGAAAATATCGCGGGTGCAAAAAACGCATTTAGAGGCGACGGCTCAAACGTGATCTTAAGCACCGAGCAGCTCTACGCGATAGATCCCGACGTCATCGTGCTGCCGACCTCAAACGGCTACCATCCTGCAAGCGAGCTTTTAAATTCAGCAGATTTTGAAAAACTAGAGGAGCTAAAAGCGATCAAAAATAAGCGCGTTTACGCCATGCCGTGGTCGCCGATGAACTGCGCGCGCCGCGTGGAGTATCCGATAGATATCCTCATAATCGCAAAAGCGGCCTATCCGCAGCTCTTTTCGGATATCAAGGTTCATAAATTCGTCCTTGATTTTTACAAAGACGTTTACGGCGTTAGCGAGGAGCAGGCAAAGGCGCTTAGAAGCGAGCAAATTTTAGACTGGACGGTAGAGCATGACTTTTAAGCCCGGCGCTTTTAAGTCAAATTTACTATTTTTATTCGTTCTTTTGGGCGCGCTTTTGCTCTGTATGATCGCGGCGCTCATGCTCGGGGATTATAAAATTTCGATCGCTAAAATTTTAGACGTTTTAAATTTGAAAATTTTTGACATCCCCGCCGCAGGCATCTCTAAGATGGATCAAACCGTCATCTTTGAAATCAGAATGCCTAGAATTTTAACCGCCGTGATAGTTGGCTTCGCGCTTTCAAACGCGGGCGCGATATATCAGGCCTGCTTTAAAAACCCGCTCGTTGAGCCCTTTATACTGGGAGCTAGCTCGGGCGCTGCCTTGGGCGCGGCGCTAGCGATACTGTTTTCGGGCATATTTTTTAATATCGCTTTAAGCGCGTTTGCTTTTTCGTTTTTCGCGGTGTTTCTATCCTATACGCTTGCAAAAAACGGCGGTATAGTGCCCGTGGTGGGACTTATCCTATCAGGCGTCATCGTAAGCTCGATATTTTCGGCGTGCGTATCGATCGTAAAATACGTAAGCGAGGACGCGCAGCTAAGAGAGATTACATTTTGGATGATGGGCGGGCTGTACTACTCCAAATGGCAAAGCCTAGGCGAGATCGCCTCGGTCACGGGAGTTTGCTTTTTAGCGCTTTGCACGCTTGCGTGGAAGTTAAATTTACTAAGCCTGGGCGACGATCAGGCAAGAAGCCTCGGCATAAATCCCGAAAAATACAAGCTTATCTTTATAACGATCGCTACCTTGATGACCGCAGTGTGCGTGGCAAACGTGGGCATCATCGCGTGGATAGGGCTCATCATGCCTCACGTCGCGCGCCTCATAAGCGGACCTGATAACAGATGGGTGCTGCCGCTATCGGGGCTCATAGGAGCGCTCTATCTGCTCGTATGCGATACGCTCGCGCGCACGGTAGCGATGGCTGAGATACCCGTGGGCATCATAACCTCTTTGGTGGGCGCGCCCTTTCTCATCGCGCTTTTAAGAAGCAAGGCAAAGGAGCTGTTAAAATGATACTGCAAACGAAAAATTTATCCTTTAGCTACGGCGGATTTGGTCTCGAAGACGTAAGCATCGAGATAAAAAGAGGCAGCATATGCGGGCTTTTGGGCACTAACGGCAGCGGCAAGAGCACGTTTTTTAACTGCTGTATGAAATTTCTAAGTATCAAAGGCGGCGAAATTTACGTAGATTCGCAAAACACGAAGCACAAAAGCCCCGCATGGATGGCTAAAAACATAGCCTACGTCGCGCAGCACACCGAGCTGCATTTTCCGTTTTTCGTAAGAGACATCGTTCTGATGGGCCGCTCAACGCACGTAAAGAGCCTATTTGGCTTTAGCAAAGACGACAAAAGGGCGGTGAGCGAGGCGATGGAGTTTATCGGTATCTCGCATCTAGCGGATAAAAAGATGAACGAGCTTAGCGGCGGGCAGCGACAACTCGTTTTTATTGCCAGGGCGCTTGCGCAGGATACGCCGCTCATCTTGCTTGACGAGCCGACGTCCGCGCTTGATTTTAAAAACCAGATCACGCTTTGGAAAATTTTAAAAAAGATCGCTGCTGGCGGCAAGACGATCGTCATCTGCACGCACGAGCCCAACCACATCCTTTGGTTTTGCGACGAAGTGATAGTATTTCGCGATGGGCGGATCGTCTCAAAAGGCAGCGTCGCACAGGTTTTAAACGACGAGCTGCTGGCTAAAATTTACGGCGACGTCTGCACCTTTGAAAGGCTCGCGCAAAAAGAGGTGATCCTGCCTAAGCTGTAGCTACTCCTCCAAACTATACCCGATACTTCGCACGGTTTTGATTAGCTCAAAAGGCAGCTTCGCGCGTAGTTGGCGCACGAGCGAGCGCAGACGATCGGACGAGACCTCTTCGTCTTTATAGATATTCCACTCAAGCTCTTGGATCGTTACTACGTGCGGGGCGTTTTTAGCTAAAATTTCTAAAAACAATCCCTCTTTTTTGCCAAGCATTATATTTGTGCCGTTTATGTGCAGAGTAAGGCTGTTTTTGTCGTAGATAGCGCCGTTTTTTAGCTCAAATTTGCTTCCGAGCAAAATTCGGCAGTTTCTAAACACGCGAAACAAAAATTCCTCCGGCAAAAACGGCTTAACCATAAAGTCGTCGTATTTGGCGTAGTAAATTTTCTTATAAAGCGCGGGAATGGCCTTATCTATCAGGATCATAACGGGAGTTAGACTCCCGTTATCTCGCAGAAATTTGACCGAGTCGAAATTTGCCAGATCCTTCGTCTTTACGTCGATAACGTAAAAGATGTAGCGGTTGCCGTTGTAATAATCCTCTTTTAGCTCGCTTAAATTTTCAAAACGAACTATGCGGATGTTAAAGCGGTAAAGCGCGGCATTGAGGTTTAGTTGCATCTCCACGTCGTCGCTAACGAGCAAAATTTTCTTCATTTTAGCCTACTTTTTGGTGGCATTGCCTTCTTTATTTTCTACTTTCGGCTCCGCATAATCCTCCCCGAAATAAGCCTTCTTTATCTCTTCTTTTTTGATTGCGGCTTTCTTTTCGTAGATTTTGTATTCAGGCTTCCAGTAGTTTAGCATATTGTTTAGCCCGCTGTGGCCTACCTCGGCGTGACAGCTAGCGCAGGTTAGTTGCTTATCGGTAT
>NZ_CAUPZM010000017.1:0-49857 GCF_963515975.1 Campylobacter showae | reverse complement strand
GCATATCGGCCATGCCGCCTTGATACATTAGATCTACGATTAGTTTTAGCTCGTGAAGGCACTCGAAATACGCCATCTCAGGCTCGTATCCGGCATCGACCAAAGTCTCAAAGCCCGCGTTTACTAGCGCGCAAAGTCCGCCGCAAAGCACCGCCTGCTCGCCGAAAAGATCGGTCTCGGTCTCGTCTTTAAATGTAGTTTCTATGATGCCCGTTCTGCCGCCGCCGATAGCGCTAGCGTAGCTTAGAGCTAGCTCTTTAGCCTTTCCGCTCGCGTTTTGCTCTACGGCGATTAGATCGGGGATGCCGCCGCCGCGAACGAATTCGCTTCTTACGGTGTGGCCGGGCGCTTTTGGGGCGATCATGATGACGTCGATGTCCTCGGGAGCTTTGATCTGTCCGAAATGCACGTTAAATCCGTGCCCAAATGCGATCGCCGCGCCGCTTTTAAGGTTAGGTTTAATTTCTCGCTCGAAAATTTCGGCTTGAAGCTCGTCGGGGGTTAAAATCATAACGACGTCGGCGGCCTTTGCGGCTTCTGCTACCGTTTTTACCTCAAAGCCCTTTGCCTCGGCCTTCGCCCAGCTTCTGCCGCCTTTTGCCAGGCCCACGATCACCTTTACGCCGCTGTCGCGCAAATTTTCGGCGTGCGCGTGTCCTTGCGAGCCAAAACCTATCATCGCGACGGTTTTGCTTCTAATCAAGCTCAAATCGCAATCTTTGTCATAGTAAATACTTACTGCCATATTCTCTCCTCTTAAAAAATTTGTGAGATTATACTACCTAAACACTGAAACAAACTTGACTTTAAGTTTTTTAAAAAGCCTTTTAGTGTAGAATTAGCGATTATAAAATCTCGATATGAAGTGGGAAAAATGAACGAATCAATCTATAAACATATAAAAGCTCTTCCGCCGCTTGACGACACGGTCGTAAAAATTCAAGCCATTTGCAGAAACGAAAATAGCTCAATGAACGATCTATCCCAAGTCGTCGAAAAAGACCCGATGCTAACGGCAAACGTCTTACGCTCCGCAAACTCTCCGCTTTACGGATTTAGTAGGGAGATAACGACCGTTTCTAGAGCGGTGGCGCTGTTTGGCATGGCGACGGTTCGCGGTTTCGCCCTATCAAGCGCGGTCAAAAAAAGCTTTAAGATAAATTTGGATCCTTACGGCATCACAAACCAAGATTTCTTAAATATATCCATGATACAAAACGCATTGATGTACAACTGGTACTCGAAAATAAACGCTAGCGATCTTGCGATTTTAAGCCCCGCTTCGTTTATGCTCGAAGTCGGTAAAATCGTCATCTCTAACGAGCTAAATGAATCCGGCAAAGCGGCCGAATTTAAGGCAAATTTGAAAAACATTTCAAATCCTTTCGACCTATCTGAGCTTGAAAACAAAATCGTCGAGATTTCAAACGAAACCGTAACGGCTAAAATTTTCGAGCAGTGGAATCTAGAGTCTGAGCTAGTCGATGCGATTTTGTATTCAAACAACCCAGACGACGCGCCGGAGCACATAAAAAGCTATTCAAAAGCGCTTAAAGTCGTAAAAAGCGCGGTAAATATATTCAACCAGCTAAACGACGATAATCTACAAAACACGCTAATGCATCTCGACGAATACGGCTTTGCGCAAGATAAATTCCTAGAAGCCGTCGCAAAAGTCAAAGCGAATTTGTGAAAGAATTTTTAACCAAACTACTTGACGGAGTGAGCGAAAAGGAAGTCGCCTCCTCCGATAAAGAAATCCTACGAAATTTACTAAATTTAAACGCCGTAAGCCAGCACAAAGATCGCTACTATCTAAATAACGGCTTTGTCTGCGGCAAACTCGATATAAGCGCGAACGGCACGGGCTTTTTGGCGCCTTACGACAAACGCTTTAAGCAAGATATAATAATAGAAAATAAAAATTTAAACGCCTCGCACTACGGCGACATCGTACTGGCAAAGCTCCTGCCGCTAAAGAAAAAACGCCAAAGCGCCAAAGTCGTAATGACGCTAAAACTCGCCAACGAAACGAGCGTAGTCTATACCAAACAAATAGGCTCGGTAATCCTTGGCGTAAACGTAAAAACCGCGCTTAGCTCGCCACTAAAAGCGTCGCAAAAATCTCTAAAAATGTTGCCGCCAGGCACGCTACTAAAAATCGGCAATCTAAATAACGAAATAGTCGAAGTCATCGGCAATATAAACGACCCACTTAGCGACGAGAAAATCTCGCTCGCCGTATTTAACAAAAACGACGAATTTAACGAGGAGTGCGAAGCCGAAGCGCTCGCGTGGGGCGATGAGGTCGATGCCGCGATGTATCCGCAAAGGGTAGATTTAAGGGAACTGCCTTTTTGTACGATCGATCCCGTCGATGCCAAAGACTTTGACGACGCGATATATTTTGACGAGAAAAAGCGAGAAATTTACGTCGCGATCGCAGACGTTAGCGAATACGTCACTCCCTACTCTCCGATAGATGCAGAGGCCAAAACGCGCGGATTTTCGATATATTTTCCGCATAAAGCCGTGCCGATGCTGCCACGAAATTTGAGCGAAAATATCTGCTCGCTTAAGCCAAATACCGCGCGCCTTGCATTTTGTTTCAAAATCACGCTAGACGAAAACGGCGAAGTCGTAAAAGAAGAGCTCCTAGAAGCTCTAATCGCCTCAAAAAGACGCTTTAACTACGACGAAGTCGATCAAATTTTACGCGGCGAACGCGAGGACGAAACCGACTGGATCAAGCCTCTTTTCGCGCTCACATCGCGCCTGCGCAAAAAACGCCTGAAAAACGCGTTTGACTTTAGAACGCAGGAGCTTCGCATGAGCCTTGACGCGGACGGCGGGCTTTCATCTACGAGATTTGAGACCGATACCGACTCGCACAGACTCGTCGAGGACTGCATGCTGCTAGCCAACGTCGCAGCGGCAAAACGTATCGGTAAAGGCATCTTTAGAAATCACGGCTCGCCGGATCTGCGAAAAATACAAATTTTGCTCGAAGACCTCGGCGCTCTGGGCTTTGACTTCGTTTATGAAAGCGACATCGCAAATTTAGTTCGCAAAATCCAAGCGCAGGCCGACGCCGTAGGCAACCGCGAGGAGATCGACAAACTCATCATAAAATCGCAAAAAAAGGCCGAATACGGCGCGCAAAATTTGGGCCACTTCGGACTGGGATTTGAGCGCTACACGCATTTTACGAGCCCGATCCGCCGCTACTCCGACCTTACGCTGCACCGCCTTTTAAAGGCCAAGCTGCGCAACGACGAGAAATTTTTCAACTACCTGCTTTTAAATATCGAAGCGACTTGCTCAAATTTAAGCGAACTCGAGCGCGAAGCCGACAGGGTCGCGTTTGACTTTATGGATAGGAAATTTGCGCGCTGGGCAAAAGAGCGCGTCGGACAGCGATTTAACGCCTATATCAGCGAAAATCAAAACGTCGCGATAGCTAGGCTTGACGACGAGATAAAGGGCGCCAGGATATTTTTGGGCGCGTACAGCGTAAATTTACTACAAAAAGTCATCGTCGAAATCACGGATGCAAATATCGCAACGGCCGAAATTTTTGGCAAGGTCGTAAAGAAAATCGATGTATAGAAAAGAGCTCGAGGCCGCGCTAAATTCGGCTAAATTTCCAAATTATTTCCTGCTTTACGGCGCAGACGAATACCAAATCGAGCTTTTTGCGAAGGAAATTTTAGCCAAATTTAAAGATTTTGAAATTTTGAGCCTTTACTACGACGAGTACGATTTTGACGCTGCACGTGCGCACCTTTGCGAGCCTTCGCTATTTGGCGGTAGCCCGCTTTTGCACGTAAAAAGCGATAAAAAAATCCCCGCAAAAGAGCTAAAAATCCTGATAGACGGTTGCAAAAACGGCGGCGTATTTATTTTTGAGCTTTTTGAGCCCGATGCTAAAGCCGTTTTTGATACGCAAAAGGCTTTCGGGGTAAATTTTGCGAGATTTTTTAAACCCGGCTCGCCCGAAGAGGCAGTAAATTTACTCGGCAGACAAGCCGCAAAAATGAACCTAAATATTACAAAAAACGCGCTTTTTGAACTCTACCGCATACATAACGAAAATTTATATTTAGCTGCAAGCGAGCTAAATAAACTAGCCTCTCTAAACGAGCCAATAAACGAAAATATCGTAAGAAGCTTGGTCTTTTCGCTATCAAGCGTGAGTTTTGACGATTTTTTCGATAAATTTATCGCGCTAAAAGATATCAGGGCCGATTTTTTCTCCTACGCGGACGATGGAAATTTTAATGAAATTTTATTTATAAACTCGCTTTACCGCGCGTTTTTTAGGCTCTTTAAACTACATGCCGGCATCAAGATAACAGGAAAATTCGACATCAAAGAAACGCTCGGCTATGCGCCGCCGCCAAACGTCGCAAACGAACTAAAAAGGCAGTGTCTGGCAGTAAATTTAAAAGCGTATAAAGAAATATTTACCGAGTTAAATTTGGCGGAATTTGAACTAAAGGCAAACTCTGCGCTCGATAAAAAAACTTTTTTACTCTCCTGCGTACTCGGCCTACAAAATCTTATCGGTAAAAACAGCAAATATTAAGTAAAAAAAAGATAAAATCAGCTCTTGTCGAAAGACTTCCTTGCCCGTTTGCAACCGCGCAAACGAGCTTAATACCCACAAGGAGAATCAATGAAGCACTACGAGCTTTTATTTATTTTGAAGCCTACTTTGACAGAAGAAGAAGTAAGCGCAAAAGTTGATTTCGTTAAAGAAATCCTAACCAAAAACGGCGCAAATATCGCGTCTGTGCAGTCTATGGGCACTAGAAAACTAGCCTATACCGTAAAAAAATACGAGCGCGGAACGTATTTCGTCGTGTATTTCGAGGCTCCGACCCAAGCTATCGCCGAAGTCGAGCGTATCATCAGAATCACCGAAGAGATCATCAAATTCTTAACAGTCAAATTTGAAAACAAAAAAGAGATCGCCGCTTGGGAAAAGATGAGCAAGGGCATCAAACTAAACAAAAAAGAACCGAAAGTCAAAGCAGAAGAAGCTCCAGCAGCGCAAGAATAAGGACGAAAAATGTTTAATAGAGTCGTTTTAGTAGGAAATTTAACACGAGATATCGAGCTTAGATATACGACTGCGGGCGCAGCCATAGGCAACAGCGCCATCGCCGTAACGAGAAAATTTAACGTAAACGGCGAAAAACGCGAAGAAACGTGCTTTATTGATATAACATTTTTCGGAAAACAAGCGGAAATAGCAAATCAATATCTTTCCAAAGGCTCAAAGCTTCTAGTAGAAGGCCGCTTAAAATTCGACCAGTGGACGGACAATAACGGACAAAATAGAAGCAAACACACGATCAGCGTGGAAAATATGGAGATGCTAGGCGGAGGACAACAGCAAGGCGGATATAATCAAAATAGTAATCAAGGCTATCAGCAAGGCGGTTACCAAAATAACGGCTACGGCGGCGGCTATCAAGGCGGACAAAATCAGCAAAATAGCTATGCTCAAAGCAGCGCACAAAGGCAAAATTTTAATAAACCGCAGCAACAAAAGCAACAGCCAAAAGACGAATACTACGGCGATAACGTCCGAGAAATAGATATAGATGCCGACAAATACGATGACGGCGACGAAACCATACCATTTTAATTAAGGAAAAAACGATGGCTGAAAAAAGAAAATATTCACGCAAATACTGCAAATTTACAGAGGCAAAGATAGATTTTATCGACTACAAGGACACTTCGCTTTTGAAATACTGCTTGTCAGAGAGATTTAAAATCATGCCAAGACGCCTAACCGGCACTTCTAAAAAGTACCAAGAGATGGTAGAAAAGGCTATCAAGCGTGCTCGCCAAGCAGCTTTGATACCTTACGTAGTCGATCGCGACGACGTAGTAACTAATCCTTTTGAAGGACTATAATTTTTAAGCCCTTTTTAGGGCTTATCTTTTCTTTTCAAATTTTCTAAATTTTACACTCTTCGCTTTTCTCAGGCTCAATTCCAATACAAATATTTTTACTTAAAATAAGTATAGTGGTATTGGCACTAACGAGATTAAATTTTATAACTTAGCATCATAAACCCACACAGAAAACATCATATGCTAAATTTTAGATCGATTGATGGCACATATTTTATAAATTCATACCAAAGTAGCATATGTTGCAAGATTATGCATACGGAATGCAAGAATGTTGTTTGCAAATTTGAAGTATCGAGATCCAAGCTAATTTATATAAATAAATCAGTGCTCAAATTTTATGGGTAACCAAAAATTTATACACCCTATCCAGCCGATTTTAGATACTTATCATATTAAAAAAGAATTTCAAAACATAAAATTTATTCAAATAAATTTAAGGATATTAAAGTAGAAATTTAGCCCCGTGATCGAGGCCAAATTTAATCAAATTTTGTAGTTATTTTGCGACGAACGCATTTTTTAGAACATCTTCGATGACGTCCACAGGGATGATTTGCATATCGTTTTTGACGTCTTGCGGGATGTCGCCCAGATCTCGTTCATAGTTTTTGCGCGGTATCAGAGCGGTTTTGATGCCGGCCTTATGCGCGGCAATGAGCTTTTCTTTTAGCCCGCCGATAGGTAGCACGCGGCCGCTGAGCGTAATCTCGCCCGTCATCGCCACGTCGCTTCGCACTTTTGTATCCGTTAGGATCGAAGCAATCGCCGTCACCATCGTGATACCGGCACTCGGACCGTCTTTTGGCGTAGCACCCTCAGGTACGTGGATGTGCAGATCGTAGCGACGATACACTTCGCTAAGGCTCGGCTCTTTTTTTACGCCGTCTTTGACGTCATCAGGCAAGCCCGGGATGATTTTGGCCGGTACTTTTATCTTTTTTGCATCGATCAGTACTTTAACGAGACTAAAAGCTATATACGCGCTCTCCTTCATCACGTCGCCCAAAGAACCCGTGATCTGCAGGCCGCCTTTGCCCTGTATGCGTATAGCTTCGATCTTTAGCACATCGCCGCCCACGCTCGTCCACGCCAGCCCGTTTACCTGGCCGATCTGCGGCTTTTTGTCGGCATGCTCGATCTCAAAGACCTTCTTTTCTAAAAACTCATTTAAATTTTTAGTCGTCACGGTTATCTTTTGCGCCTCGCCTTCGAGCAACCTTTTTGCCACTTTTCTAAAGATATCCGCCAGACGGCGGCGCAGATTTCGCACTCCGCTTTCGCGCGTATAGTCTGAGATGATGAGACTTAGCACGTCTTTGCCTAGGGTCACTTCGCTCGGTTTTAGGCCGTGTTTTTTGAGCTCTTGAGGGATTAGATATTTTTTAGCGATCTCAAATTTTTCCTGCGGCGTATAGGAGCTAAGCTCGATAAATTCCATCCTGTCGCGCAGTGCCGGCGGTATGGCGCTCACGTCGTTTGCCGTCGCGACGAAAACAACCTTGCTCAGGTCGATATTAAAATTTAAATAATAATCCCTAAATTTGTTATTTTGCTCAGGGTCTAGGATCTCTAGCAGTACAGCGGTCGGGTCGCCGCGAAAGCTCCTGCCGACTTTGTCGATCTCGTCTAGCACCACGACGGGATTCATCTGCTTTGCTTCGATGAGCCCCTGCACGATACGGCCAGGCATCGCGCCTATGTAGGTGCGGCGGTGTCCGCGCAGCTCGTTTACGTCCTCAAGACCGCCCAGCGCCACGCGCACTAGCTCGCGTTTTAGCGCCTTTGCGATGGAGTTTGCTAGACTCGTTTTACCAACGCCCGGAGGACCTGCAAAGCACAAGATTGCGCCGTTATTTACCTTGCCCGCGACGCCTCGCAGTTGCAAAAGCTCGCGCAGAGCAAAATACTCCTCTATTCTATCTTTTGGCCTCTCAAGCCCGTAGTGATCGGCGTTTAGCTGCTTTGCGACCTCTTGTACGCTTAGTTTTTTGTTGGCCAGGTTTTCAAACGGCACCTCCACGACCCAGTCTAGGTAGCTTTGCGTCGTGTTGGCGTCGGCGGAGTCTGGATGCATGCGCGATAGTTTGTCGATTTGCTTTTTTATCTCTTTATACGCATCCTCGCCCATAAATTTTTTCTTAGCTTCCAGCTTCTTGCGGTACTCCTCGATCTCCTCTTCGCGGCTCGTATCGGAGCCGAGCTCTTGCTGGATCTGCTTTAGCTGCTCTTTTAGAAAATACTCCTTATTTACCTTGTCGATCCTTGAATGGACTTTGTTTTTTATCTCGCGCTGAAGCTTGTTCGCCTCGATCTCCTCGATGACGTAGTCGATGAGTTTTAGCAGCTTTTGCTCCAAATTTTCCTCGATAAAAAACTCGTACGCCGTCTTTTTCTTTAGCCTTAGCGAGCTTAAAATCAGATCGCAAACGCGGCTAGGTTCGGCGCTCTCTTCTATCGTTTTTAAAAGATCGGGCGGGAAAAAGTGGCTAAGCGCGGCGAGATCTCGCACCTTTTCGCGAAGTACGGTTAGTAGCGCGTCGCTTTTGGTGTTTTCGGGTCTTTTTTCGTGCAGCACATCTACGATAGCTTGCAGTGGCTTTGAGGAGACTTTTGAGACTATACGGCCTTTGCTAGTGCCTTGAAATAAAATTTTCACTCTGCCGTCTGGTAGCGGCACTCGCCTCATCACGGTGCCTATGACGCCAGCGTCGTAGATGGAGTCAAATTCTCGCGCGCCTTCGTTTTGCGCCTTCGTCGGTACGACTAGGATGGGACTCTGCGACTCGAGAGCTAAATTTAGCGCTTCGATATTTTCCTCGTCGCTCAAAAAAAGCGGCGTGATCATAAAAGGATATAAAAATAACTCGTCCTCCACGATGACGGGTAGCTGCGCCGGGAACATTTTTGATTCGTAAATTTGCAAATTTAGCTCCTATTCAAACATTTTTCTATACCAAGGAAGCTGCGGAAGCACGATATTTGCGTCGTTTAAAGGCGATGCTTGCACCTTTTCTTTATAAATTTGCGCCGATTCGTCCCTGCCGGTACGCTCATAAAGATCTGCTATCTGCATGTCTAGGTTGTAGATCGCGAGTTTAAATTTAACCAGCATAGTTTCGATCAGCGGGCGATACTGGGTGTTTGGGTAGATGTAGAGAAATTTTTCTATCTCGGCGATACTGTCTTGCATTAGCTTTTGGTTTCGATTGGGCTGCGAGAATGAATCAAAATTCGCCTTTATCTTTAGATACTGCGCAAATTCGCTCCTAGGGCCGCTATCGCCGTATCTTTTAAGGTATTCGTCTAGGTAAAAATTCGCCATCAAGTACTCTTCGTCGTTGGCGTGAGCTTGGGCTAGGATTAGTAGCATTTGCTCCAAAAGCGGACTAGCTACGTGCTCGCTAGACATCGCCGTGTAGTGTTTGTCGGCGCTTTCTAGGTCGCGATTTTTGATATCGCCGATGATCTCGGAATACCACTGATCCGGCGTTAGATTATAAAGTTCCGTGTATTTGTCGGCACAACCGCCGATTAAACAAACAAAAAATACCGCAGATAAAAATTTGATCAAATTTTTCATACGTTCCCTTAAATTTAAATTTTTTAAATGGGCTATTTTACCATTGTTTTTGTTGCTTTTTGGTAAATTTTTGTTTTATTTATGCTTAAAAATAGAAAAATTTGGGTACAATTCGCGTAAAAGGTAAATGTATAATTAAGGAGATGTATATGGTTTTTCAAGTCAAAAGTCCGATTTTAGGCTTTGAGCATATCAAAAGTTACGAACTAAAAGAGCTAGATCAATTTTTCGTAAAGCTTCAAAGCAAGGACGATGAGACGTCTTTTACCGCGATAAACCCGTACGCCTTGAGAAATTACGAATTTGATATACCGACGTACTACCAGGAGCTGATGGACATAAACGACAAAAGCGAGCTAAGGATCTACAACATCATGGTCGTAAGCACCCCAATCGAGACCTCGACGGTAAATTTCATCGCTCCTATCGTTTGCAATATGACAAACATGACACTCTCTCAAATAGTGCTTGACGCGTGGGCATATCCGATGTATAAACAGGCCGAAAAAATTTCGGATTTTATAGAAAAATAAATTGCTTCTCAGCAAGAGGAAAAATTGAAATGAAAAACATTAAATTTGCGCTAATTGCGCTTGTGACTTTATCTAGCGGACTTTTTGCCTTTGAGCATGACGGACTGGAACACCCAATAGTATGGAAACAAACCGGCGCCACTAACGATATCGGAGTATATACAGACATAAAAGAGGGTATGGTAAGAAGGTCTATAGTAGGCAAAGACGGCAAAGAAATGAAACGCATATACGGCGATATGGATATCATAGGCGCAACCATATCCGTACCGACAAACGGCGGATACAATTATGTGCCGGTAACTGGTACATTATGGAAGGGAACGCTTACTAATATTAAGGGTATTGACGATGCAAACTATAGATCGCAATGCACGCAATGGGACAGAAATAATGGTAAATGTACTTTAGACTATTTTAACTCGTCCTATTCTACCTTTGATTTTTCAAACAAGCCTACCGAACTAGAAAGAAATCACATAGATGGCAGTAAAGTTATATATGCTAGGCTTTACTGGGCGGGCGGTCTCTCAAATCCATGGAATGACCATCCGGCAAGTAACGTTGCAGGACTCAGAAATAAATATCTAAATGGAATTAGCGGCTTTAAATATGTAAGATTTGGTACGCCAGACGGAAAAATGCACCGCCTTACCGCAAATCCGGGAGATGTTTATTGGTGGGGAGCTTATGCATGGTACAATACTGCTTATCAAGGCGGAATGTATTTCATGTACCAAGCTAGCGTCGATGTAACTGATCTTGTTAAAGCAAGCCTAACAAAAGACAAAAGAACCTTTAGCGCCGGAGGCATAAGAACGTCATCCAGCTTAGATGACAACAACTGGATGTCGATGTACAGAGACGGCGACTTCAAATCAAGTAGATACTATTTGCCTCCACATTATGGAGGTTGGGCGCTTTTAATAGTTTATGATTTTGGTGAAGACGAAAGTGAAAACATAAAACCAAAAAGCGTTAATATTTATGATGGACTTAGAGTTTTAGATCCGTCGGTTAGAACCAATCCAGGCTCCGTAAGCAAAAATTTGGAATTAAAATTTGAGGGATTCTATACCCCACCTAGTGGCAATGTGAATTCAACTCTTGCCGTTATGAGCTTTGGCGGTAAATACGAAACCGGAAGCGAAGATATACAAGTTTGGGACAAGAATAATAGGAGATATGAATCCGTCACCTCCGGTCAAAATGGAAGCGGAAAACAGTTTAACAGCACTATAACAAAATTTGGATCAAATATTAACTCTGGAAAAACATACAATAACCAAATGGATTTGGATGTTTTTGACATCAGCGGAAAAATAGGAAACGCACAAACTGACGCCTGGATAAACTTAATAGCAAAATCTGAGTGGAACAGCGGCATATTGTACTCCGAAAGAGCAAACGTCGGCTTGGTGGCTTTTTCTACTGAGCTTTATTCTCCAGAGGTATGCTATGAAGAAACTTTGTTTACAAAAGGCAAAGATGCTCCAGATAGCGAATTTAGAGAAGTAAGTACAAACAAAAACTCGTATACCAAGGTGGAAAAAGACAGTATACTAAGAGCACAAATTGCAATAAAAAACAAAGGAAACGAGTCGGCCCAGAAACTAACGCTCACCTCAAGCCTAGAGCAAAAAGGCTCCGAGTATAAGCCAAATACCACATATATAGTAACAAGCGAGCCTATAACTACGACAAAATTTAAAGTAGGCCCACACAATCCAGACAACACAGCCTTTCAAACATCGTCTAAAAACCTACTTACTTTTGCTCTCGGAAGCGGGGCGGGTCATATAGGCAGCGCAAATCAAGGCGGTACGATAGATCAAACAAATCAAGCCTTTATACAATACGATGCAACCTTAAAACAAATAGAAAAATTTCAAGCAAACATATACAGAGCATCCTTTACTAACACAGCTTTAAATTTAAGCTTTGAAGGAAAAATAAAAAGATGCGACAATAAAGAATACTATCTTAGCGTCATAGACGTACCTGACGTTAACAACTTTAGAGCTGTAAATAAGAACTTTACCAAGGACGGAGATTCGCAAAATCTTTATACTCAAATAGCCAACCGCAAATTTGACATAAAAATAGCCCATTTTGGTAAAGAGACGGCATCTGGCAATCAGCTATCTAAAACAAATATCGATACAACGGTAGGAGTAGATATAGTAACCACTTGCGCTGCAGGCGGCGTTTCGGTAACACAGCCAATGCAAGTAGAATTTAAAAAAGGAGAAAACGGTAAGTCTATAGTGGAACTCAAAGACGTACTAATAGAAAAGGCTTATTCAAATTTATACGTACGACTATCTTTTAAAGACCCGATATCCAACCAAATCAAAACTAGTTGCGCCTCCGATACGTTTACCGTTAGGCCTAAAGAGTTTAAAATTTATGATACTTCATCAAAAAATATAGTAAATAACCTTAATTTAATCGGGGGAAGAAAATATCCTAATTTTAGCGCCTTGGCTACAAATGATACAGGCAAACAAGCCGGCGGCTACACAACCATGCTTCCGGACAGCACAGGCACAAGCTATGCGAGATTTGAACCGACGATACCGCCGACTTGCACTGCCGTTACAAGCCTGCCGATTACTTGGTTTATGACTAAATTTACAGATGGCGTAGCTAAGCTTGAAAGATATAAAGAGGGAGCAACTGCCATCACAGACAATAGGGATTTCGTGTATAATGAAGTAGGCAATGCGAAGCTAGTAATACTTGATAACAAATGGACTACGGCAAGCAACGACCAAGCAAATAGCGACTGCATAGCAAATAGCCATAGCAATACCGAATCCAACGGAAAAGTCGGTTGTAATATCAGATCAGAATTCGACTTTACATTTGATCCGCAAGATATCCATATCGACAGCCTCAGGATAAGCGGCTTTAACGGCGGTCCTATGAGCTATATGTCAAATGACATAGCAATGCCCGCAATAGCTACATTTAATGTACAAGCCAGGCTAGGAGATGCCTCGCGCACTATAGCAAGGATGTATACGGCGGGTTGTTATTCTAAAGATACGCAGTTTACAATGGGAGTAGATACGGGCATAGCTGACCTAAACGATCGAAATAACGTCAAAACTCCGCTACCTGCCGCCGCAAATGCTCGGATTTTATTTTTTAACGATGGCGACAATCCGCAAGTAGTAAAAAGAGATGGCGCAAATAATAACTCGGGAGTCTATAACGTACCTAGTAATGCATTTACAAATGGTCAATTGATAGGCGGGCAAGTTAAATTTAATTTCGCTAGAGTAGTAACGGATCCGATAAATCCATTTACCGTAAATAGCAATATATTTACCTTCACAAATGTAAGGGAGCAAGTAAATACCGCTGCCGTGCCTAATACCTATGTCAAACCGCTAGCAGCCAATGAGACGGCTACTCAGTTCTACTACGGAATGGTATATGCGCCGTACTATGAAGGCCCTAGACGAGGCTTTAATGCCAATGTATATTTTGGCGTGTATTGCAATGCGTGCGATAAAACTATCTACACATTAGCAAACGGTCAGACATTGCCATCCGTCACAAACTGGTTTACAAACGAATCCCATATCGATAACACGTATGGACAAGTAAACGCATATGTTCAGAGTTCAGGTGCCGGCACTGTTACCATAACGCCTCAAACCATAGCAAATGGCGTTCAGATTTTAACCCTATCTGATACCCAAGCCGAGCTTGTGGATATAGATATGCAGGCGTCAAGTTGGCTCATCTACAACAAAACAAATGCAGCTGCGACGGTTAATAGATTTCAAGTAAATTTCTTCGATAGGCCTAGATGGGGCGGTCAAGCCCTGGGACAAAAAGGAGATAATCTTAATGGCCCCGGCAATGTACTAGATACTGAAGACGGTTCGTTAAATTACTCCATAAAGACCAATAAAAGGTCGGATTGGTAAAACATGAGAAGAGGCTTTTCGCTAATAGAATTAATTTTATCTATAGTCGTAGTTGGGATATCTGTAATAGCTATCCCAAAAGTTTTATCGCAGACGACAAGCAATAATCAACGCGGATTAATGCAGCAAAGCGTAATGGATACCAAAACAAGAATGGCGCTAGTATTAAAATCACCCTATGCTTGCGTAGGCAACTTATTGTCTATTACTAGTGACAAAACTCCTATTTTTGGCAATACGGTCGGGATACCGGGCAATAATTTTTATACCATAAACGGCATCGTAGCAGATGTAGGCACTAGACGCCAATTTGGAAACTACAAAACAAACGCAGCTATAGCCCCTCAACCATGCACTGATCCAAATGATGTAAGCGTAAATTCATTTAATACCAATGTAGACGGCGTAGAACCGATCAAAATACAAACATCTCAGCTATACGGTAGCCGAGATAACATAATTAGCTCAACCATCAACACGACAACACAACAAAGAGACATGCAAGGTGCGGCAGATAGTGACATAACCGAGATAATTATGACTACCACGACGTCTATGGGTCGCGATGTTCAAAATATAATCTTAAGAGCATACGCTGCAAATATAGGCGATAGCCCCAACATACTATCAAGGTCTTGGTGATATGATATGAAAAAAGCCTTTACATTAATAGAGCTTATTCTTGTAATAGTTATATTGGGAATATTGTCTTTTGCGGGTATTAATATAATAAAAAATTTATATGAAAACTATCTACAAGCAAGATCCATAAACACTCTCGAAACACAAACGGAACTTGTCTTGGAGCAAATTTCAAAAAGACTTGCGATAAGAGTAAAAGGCTCAACGATAGGACGACGGGCAGCCAATAATAATTTCGTGTCAACAAGAGATCCTGCCCTTAATGTCCAATATAACATATTAGAGTGGATAACATATAGCTACGAAAGCTTTCAAAACGGGGGTTGGAGCGGCTTTGTGGATTTAGACGATCCCGCCACAGTACCCAATGCCGCAAGAAATGGCGGAAATTTGGCAACTCATGGAAGCACGCTAAATAGTGCAAATTTAGATATATCTAATTTAACAAACGGACGTGCTACGCTCAATAACAACCAAGTTGGATTATTTTTCAAAGGTCGACCAACCAACATAAACACCGACTTTGGATTCAATACTGCTACAAACCAAGCAAATGCAATAGCTATAGCTACGCAAAACGGAAATGATGTATTGACGATCGCCAACTATACATCCACGGATATTTTTGAACAATATTATTTATTACATACTGCCTACGCAGTTGTTCCGACCGTTAGCCTTAATCCAGACGGTACAAGAGGTACGGATCTTGATCTATGGCTACACTATAACTACAGACCGTGGGCCGGCCAGAACTACAATGACAATGGCACAAGTAGAGATTTGCTTGCCAGAAACGTGACTAGGTTTAACTTCACGGAAGACAATGGCGTCATAGTTATAAAACTATGCATAAGAGACGCCGGAAGATCGTTGGGGCCGACTAGAGCTGAAACAACGGTATGTAAAACAAAGGCGGTGTATTAATGAGAAAAGGTTTTAGTTTAATCACGGCGATAATTTTTATGGTTTTGATAGCAACTTTATCTATGTTTGCGCTAAATATCTCCTCTCTGACCTCAAAACAAACAACCGATGTATTTTTAAGAGAGCAGGCAGAGCTTTTAGCTCAAAGTGCCACAGAGATAGCCATCCTTAATCTTTTAAGGATGAATTTTAGTACAAATTGTCCGTTAAATTTGCCCAATAGAAATATAGTAAATACTTCATTTCCAAACAATGCTACGCCGATGTTTCGAGTTACGGTAACGCTAGAAAGGTTATTTGGTACCTTTGGAGCTTGTAATCAACCAAATGCCGCAAACCCGGCTCTTAACCATGCTGCATCTGCAGGAACGGTAATATTAGACGTAGTAGTTACTCAAGCAAACGCAAATATGCCGCCGATAAGAATTCACAGACGCACGATTCAAAAACTCTAAAATAATACTTTATATGCTATAATGTTAGCACTTTAACGTAAAGGAGAGATGATGAATTTAAGCATCGTAGGTAAACAATTTGACCTAACGGACCCAATCAAACAGCACATAGAAAACGCATTTGATGCGCTTAACAAATACGGACTGGATATAATTTCAGGTCGCTGCGTAGTTTCAGCGGACGAAAAAAACGGTAAAAAGGGTTTTAGCGTAGAGTTTGCGCTAAATTTGGCAAAAAAGGACACGATCGTAATCCGCCACAAAGATAAAGATCTGTACGCTGCAGTAGATCTCGCGCTTGAGCGCGCATCAAAGGTGCTTCGCCGCGAGCACGACAAAAACACAACCGTGAAAAATAAAGACGACGGCAAAGCTGTTAGAGCTGCGATCGCCGACGAACACCACATAAACGACGGCGAAGTAGATGAGATAATCCCTATGGAGCTTGAGCTATACAAGCCGCTAGAGATCGAGGAGGCTATGCAAAAGCTAAAAGATAGCGATGCGCAGTTTTATGTATTTAACGATATGGATGCCAAAATGCGCGTAATCTATAAACGCTCTGACGGTAAATTCGGACTTTATTAATTAAATTTAGGCGAGATAAATTCTCGCCTTCTTACTTTTTAATCTACAAAACTATCAATCAAAATCCAATCGTTCTTGTTACCGACTTCATCTTAAATTGCTTAAATTTTATGAAATAAATCTCAAATTTCAAAAACTACTAACGATAAAGAAATTTATATAATGCAGGTAAACCGTTCATAATGGAAAAGTTTTAAGTAAGATCGAAATTTGAAAGATATTTTTAGATTTAATAATTCGCAATAAAACAATTTTTTACTACTTTGTTTTTGAAGGCTAGTTTGTAAAATTATCTAAAAATTTACTTTAAATCATACAAGTTTTAATATATTTCCGATTTAGTCTCGGCGAGCTTTTAAGGCTTTGATTCTTAATTAAATTCAAATTTCATGCCGACTCGCCGCGACTTAAAACTACGCCAGATTTATACGATACCTAAAACCGCGCCCAACATTGACGGATTTTTATTTTGTAAGGCTTGCTGCTTTTCTAGCAAGGAGTTGCTTTGCAAGCTAGCTCGAAGCTCTTTTTCATATTTGGTCAAAAGATCGTCCAGTACGGCTTCAAGCTCATCTCTTAGGCTTTTTTTCATATCGGTATTTAGTCCTAGAGCCTCCATCAGCTCCTCTTTTTTGACCCTTAGTTTTTCCTGTATTTTTTGTTCGTTCATCTGTGATAAAAATCCAGCCGCGCCAAGCTCGGTAAGGGTTCTTTTAAACCCCTCTACGTCAGGCTCTTTGGAGGTTTTTACCTGCACGGTAGCTTTTTTGAGCTCCTGTTCAAAGTCGCTCTCTTTTGCCCCTTTTGCGCTCTTTTCTGCAGCTTTTTGCGCAAGCTCGGCCAAAATCTTTTGGATAAATTTTTGCTCTTCGATCGTCATTTCGCATCCTTTATAAAAGATACACTATCGCAAGCAAATTTTATTCCTTAGCTCTATCTGCGATAAATTTAGCAAATTTATCATCGTCGTTTGGGCAGGCTACGACGTCGTAAAAATCAAATTTTAGCTCGTCTGCGATATGGCGAAATTCCTTTGATAGCTCAAAAACGGTTTCGGAGTTATCGATACAAAACGAGATCGGATAAACAAGCGCTTTTTTATCTTTTATCTCGGCTAGCGCTTGATTTAGCGAGGGTTCGAGCCATTTTACAGGGCCTAACTTCGACTGGTATGCGAGCAAAATTTGCTTAAATTTAACCCCTCGCTTCTCCAAAATTTCGGTTAAAATTTGAACGTGCCGCTTGACGTGCTCCTCGTAGATATCGCCCGCATCGATCATCTTTTGCGGCAAAGAGTGCGCCGAAAACACCAGCGTTATCTCATCTGCATTTAGATCGCGCGCGCTTTTTTCGATGCCGTCTACTATGATCTCGTTATATCTCTCATCCTCGAAAAACGGCTCGACGATTTTTACTTTCGCCTTTAAATTTAGCTCACCCCGCGCCTTTTCAAAGTCGCTTATACTAGACGATACGGTCGTAAACGAGTGATGCGGGTATAGCGGGAAAACGACGATCTCAGAGACCTCCGTAAACTCGGCCAAAACGTCTTTCGCAAAAGGCGGTGTGTAGTTCATCGCAAAGGCTACCGCCGTATCATCGTCTAAAAAATGCGAAATTTTACCGCACAGCCTTGCCGTAAGCTCGCAGATGGGCGACTTGCCGCCGATTTGGCGGTAGTTATTTTGCGCGGTTTTTAGGCGAGAGCTAGTTATCATAAACGCCACGAATTTACGTAAAATCGGGCTTTTTATCCCCAAGATATACGGGTCGTTAAACATATTTTTTAAAAAAATTCCAACCTCGCTAAGGTCGTTCGGTCCGCCCATGTTTAGTAGCAAAATAAGTCTCATTCGCAAATCTCCTGAGCCTTTAGGGCATCTTCGAGCGTGCTTAGATCGCTTTTTGCGCCGCAGCAGGCCTGATAAAACTCGTCAAGCATCGCTTTAGCCGGCGAAACGTCGCTGTAAACTTTCAAATTTTGCTGTCCGTCAAGCGTGTATTTGTTTAGCTTAAGGCCCAGCATATCGCCGAAATACACGCCCCCGCTCGCGGCAAATTCTATCGTAAATCGCTCCGCCTTAAAGCGCTTTGAGTTATGGATGCTAGCTAGAGTCTGGTTTTTAAATTTAAGCTGAAAAAGCGAGTCGGTTTCGCTTCTTTTATCGTCGTTTTGGATTGAAACTTTATTGCTAAAGATTATCTCGCTACCCGTTATAAACCTTGCAACGTCGATGTTTTGTAAAATTTCAAGCTGCAAATTTACGCCTTTATTAAAGCCGCGAGCGATATTTATCGAAAAAGCTTCCTTCTCTTTGGCAAGCTCTTTTTTTACCGAGGCGATTACGGGATTAAACCTATCGATAAAACCCATGTAAGCGCTGATATTTTGGGATTTAAAGCAGTATTTTAGCTCCCTTATCTCGCCTGATTTGCAAAACCAAGGATCAAGCAAGATAAATTTTATAAAATTTAAGCACTTAGGTATCAAATTTAGATATTTATGCGTGTCGGTAACGATGAGGGCGTCGATACGCACCGATTCCAAAAGATCGTTTATATTATCGTAAACAGGAATCCGTCCGCAAATTTCACTATTTTGCACGCCGTCAAAAACCGCCGCCAGCTCAAAGTGCTCTGAGCGGCGAAGCTCGTTGTAGTAGTGTTTTGCATCGTTTCCAAAACCTACTATCGCAACTCTTTTTTTCATAATCTTTTTCCCAAATTTTAATGTTTTTGTGACAATTATAGTAAAAAATAGTAATTAAACGGCTAATGCGAGCGATTTTTAAAATTTAGCCGATGCCTTTTACGGCGAGCCTCAAACAAGTTTTATCAAATTTATGATAAAATCAGCCCTATTTTAAAACTTTAACCAGGAAAAAACGATGGATATTAGAGAGGCTTATTTAAATTTTTTTGCAAGCAAAGGTCATGAGATCATTCCGTCCGCGCCGCTAGTGCCAAACGACGCTACGCTGCTTTTTACAAACGCGGGCATGGTGCCGTTTAAGAGCATTTTCACCGGCGAAGTACCGCGCCCTACCCCGCCGATCCGCACGAGCTGCCAGACCTGCATCCGCGCAGGCGGCAAGCACAACGACCTAGATAACGTCGGCTACACCGCGCGCCACCACACGTTTTTTGAGATGCTGGGAAATTTTAGCTTCGGAGAGTACTTCAAAAAAGACGCAATCGCATATGCGTGGGAGTTTGTAACGCAGGTGCTAAAACTACCCAAAGACCGCCTCTACGTGACCGTCCACGAGAGCGATGACGAGGCGTTTGCGCTGTGGGAGCAGCACGTCGCAAAGGAGCGCATTTATAGATTCGGCGATCACGATAACTTCTGGCAAATGGGCGATACGGGACCGTGCGGACCGTGCTCGGAGATCTTTTACGACCAAGGCGGCGAGCACTTTAATACGCCTGAGGACTACATGGGCGGCGACGGCGACAGATTTCTTGAAATTTGGAACCTGGTTTTCATGCAGTACGAGCGCGGCAGCGACGGCAAGCTAACTCCGCTACCAAAACCGAGCATCGACACGGGCATGGGCCTTGAGCGCGTCACGGCGATAATGGAAGGCAAATTTAGCAACTACGACAGCTCGCTTTTTGTGCCTCTTATAAACGAAGTAGCCGCGCTTTGCAGTAAGCCTTACACCTATGAGAGCGGCGCTAGTTACCGCGTCATCAGCGATCACATCCGCTCCGTGACTTTCCTGCTAGCTCAGGGCACTACATTTGACAAAGAGGGCCGCGGCTACGTACTTCGCCGTATCCTTCGCCGCGCGATCAGACACGGATATCTACTAGGTATAAAAGAGCCATTTATGTACCGTCTCGTCGATAAAGTCTGCGAACTGATGGGGGGCCACTACGCCTACCTAAACGAGAAAAAAGCGGCGGTAAAAGAGCAAATCAGGCTCGAAGAAGAGAGATTTTTAGCCACGATAGCAAGCGGACTTGAGCTTTTTGAGAGCGAGCTAGCACGCACGAAAGATATTTTTAGCGGCGAGGCTGCGTTTAAGCTTTACGATACGTTCGGATTTCCGCTAGATCTCACGGCCGACATGCTACGCGAAAAGGGGCTCAAAGTAGACGAAGCTAAATTTGACGAGCTAATGAGCGAGCAAAAAGCGCGCGCTAAGGCTGCCTGGAAAGGCAGCGGCGACAAGAGCGCAAAGGGCGATTTTAAGGCGCTTTTAGAGAAATTTGGCGAAAATAAATTTAGCGGCTACGAGGAGCTTGAGCGCACGAGCAAGGTTTTAGCGCTACTTGACGAGGACTTTAAGCAAACTCAAATTTTAAAAGCGGGCGAGCAAGGCTGGGCGATGTTTGACGTGACGCCTTTTTACGCCCAAAGCGGCGGCCAAGCGGGCGATAGCGGCGAGATAGTAGGCGCGGCCGACGTGCTAGATACGCAGAAGTTTTTCGGACTAAATTTATCAAACGTCGCGGTTAAAAAAGAGCTTAAAATCGGCGATACGGTGAAGCTAAAGGTAAGCGAGCAAAGAGCCGAAATCGCTCGCCATCACAGCGCCACGCACCTGCTCCACTCTGCGCTTAGAAGCGTGCTAGGAACGCATATCGCGCAGGCCGGATCTAGCGTCGAGGCAAACAGACTTAGATTTGACTTCTCGCATCCAAAGGCCGTAACGGCGGAAGAGCTAGCTAAAATCGAAAATTTCGTAAACGGCGCAATCGCCGAGAGCATCGTGGCAAAAACGGAGATAATGGACATCGAGGACGCTAAAAATAGCGGCGCGATCGCGCTATTTGGCGAGAAATACGCCGACAAAGTGCGCGTGCTAAGCTTTGGCGAGGTTAGCAAGGAACTTTGCGGCGGTACGCACGTGGCAAATTTAAGCCAAATCGGCGCGTTTTTCATCACTAAAGAAAGCGGCGTGAGCGCGGGCGTGCGCAGGATCGAGGCCGTATGCTCTAAAGCCGCGCTAAATCTAGCAAAAGCCTGGCGCGGCGAGATCGAGGAGTTAAAAACCGAGCTAAAAAGCGCCGAGCCGATGAATGCAGTAAAAAAACTAAAAGCCGAAATAAAAAGCCTAAAAGACAAGAGCAAACAGGCCAAAGACGCGCACGCGCTCGTGGCGGTGAACGTAAACGAGACTAAGCTTTGCGTCGCGGTGCTTGATAGCGGCGATATAAAAGCCACGATAGACGAGTTTAAAAACGAGAACGAAAAGGTGGCGATCCTGCTCGTGCAAGTAAACGAAGAGGGCAAAATCGCTCTGGCCGCAGGCGTGAAAAATGCGGCTTTGAAAGCTGGCGAATGGGTCAAATTTACGGCGCAAATTTTAGGCGGAAATGGCGGCGGCAAGGACGACTTCGCAACCGCAGGCGGTAAAAACGTACTAGCGATCGAGGATGCGATTAGGCAGGCGTTAGAGTTTGCTAAAACTAGGCTTGAAAAATAAGCTCGCGTCGGTCAAATTTAAGAAAACAGCTTAAATTTGACCGTGGTTTTGCGGCGTGAAATTTTAAAGCGAATTTGAGCCGGTTGCGGCAAGATCAAATTTGACGCCGCAAAGCAAATTTGGAAATTTACATTTTACTAGCCGAGATAAAATTTAAAGGAAAATATAAGTTTATGAGTTTATTTTATTCGCGCATTTTGGCGTCAAATTTTGCTGCCGTCCAAGTAACTTTAGCGCGAGAAAATTTTAGATCAAAGGGGACAAATGCCCGAATTTAACATAGCTTTTGCAAAGATTAGCAACGCCCTGCCCTTTATCCACATCCTCTCCGTGGTCGTTTTTATCGGATTTCAAGCAAATTTTTTTCTCATCGCTAAATTTTTTATGAAAAATATCGAAGGCGACACGCAAAAATACCAAACGATAATCTCCATGCTAAAGCGCCTAGGCTACGCGATCTACGGCTCGATCGCCGTCATGGGCGTAACCGGCGCGATACTAGCTAAGCAAAACGCGATCAAAAACGCCGATCCGATGCTAAACACGATCTTAACGACGAAATGGGCGATCTGGGGATTTTTGTTTCTTAACGTCATTTACGTCACGTACCGCCTAAACAAAGCCTCAAAATCTCTGCAAAATAGCGAATACATCGAGCTTCATGAGAACCTCATAGTTACGATTTATTATTTCATTCCGCTAAACGTGGCGTTTGCGCTGCTGGCGGCGTATCTTGGCGTATCTTATAGGGAGTTTTAATGATTATTTTGGCTTCGAGCTCGGTTACTAGAGCTAAGGTTTTGCGAGATTACGGCGTTAAATTTGAGCAGGTTTTCTTTGACTATGACGAGAGCGGCGTGGATAAAAATTTACCGCCGCACATCTACGTCCAAAAGATCGTCGCGGCAAAAAAAGAGCAATTTTTAAAGGCGAATGAAAACGTAAAAAACGTCGTTTTCGCAGATAGCGTCGTAGTATGTGGCGGTAAAATTTTAGGCAAAGCAAAGGACGAAAAGGAAGCTTTTAAAATGCTACAAATGCAAAGCGGCAACGTCGCTAGGATCGTAACCGCGATGATATTTTTGGGCGAGAAATTCGAGCTTTTTAACGTAAGCTTTGCCGAGTATAAATTTGCTAAATTTGACGAAGCCGACCTACAAAACTACCTATCGGGCGATCTTTGGCAGGGCAAGGCCGGAGCCATGACGATAGAAAATTTCAACAAAAAATATATCCTAAGCCAAAACGGCGAAACTAGCACCGCAATGGGGCTAAACGTGAAAATTTTAAAGGCCTTTTTATGAGAATTTTAGCTTCGATTTTGTTTATTATCTTTGTTTCGCTGAGCGCGGCGTTTGTTTATCTTTATTCGCAAGTCACCTTTGATGCGTCAAATATTATCGACTTTAAGCCAAAGCTCACGACTCAAATTTACGACAGAAACGGCGAGCTCATCGCAAATATCTTTGATGAAAACAGGATCTACGTCAAATACGAGGACATCCCGCCGCGCGTCATTGAGGCGCTGGTAGCTATCGAGGATACAAGCTTTTTCGAGCACGGCGGCGTAAACCCCGAGGCCATCACGCGAGCTATCGTTAAAGACATAAAGGCGGGCAAACTAGTCGAGGGCGCTAGCACGCTCACGCAGCAGCTCGTTAAAAACATGGTGCTCACCAGAGAAAAAAAGCTAACGCGCAAGGTCAAAGAGATGATCATCTCGATGAAGCTAGAAAACGAGCTCAGCAAAGAGCAAATCCTAGAGCGCTACCTAAACCACGTCTATCTCGGACACGGCTACCACGGCATCAAGACCGCGGCCAAGGGGTACTTTAGAAAGGAGCTTAACGAACTCACGCTAAAAGAGATCGCGATCCTAGTGGGCTTGCCAAAGGCTCCTAGCACCTACGATCCGACTCGCCACCTAGACCTCTCGCTAAGCCGCGCAAATAACGTAATCTCAAGGATGAACGCGCTAGGCTGGATCAGCGACGCCGAGTACAAAGCCGCGTTAGTCGAGCAGCCCGTAGTCTTTGACGATACGCTCACGCAAAACAAGGCCCCGTACATCGTGGACGAGGTGCTAAAAGAGGCCTCAAAACGCTTTGAGGATATCAAAACCGGCGGCTACGTCATCGAAACAAACGTCGATCTAAAAGTACAGCAAATGGCGTCCGAGGCGCTCAAATACGGCCATAACGAGATCCTAAAACGAAACAAAGACGCAAACGCTAGCATCCTAAACGGCGCTATCGTCGTCACCCTGCCAAAGACCGGCGAGGTGCTCGCGCTAGTCGGCGGCGTGGACTACGCCAAAAGCAGCTACAACCGCGCCACGCAGAGTACCCGCCAGCCGGGCTCTAGCTTTAAACCCTTTATCTACCAGATCGCCCTAGACATGGGCTACTCGCCGATGAGCAAGGCTGCCGACATATCAAGGGTCTTTAACGAAGGCAGCCAGTACGAGTGGCGCCCGAAAAACTACAGCGGCGGCTTCCAGGGCTACATCACGCTGCGCGAGGCCTTGCGTCAGTCGCGTAACCTCGCTACGATAAATTTACTCGACGAGATCGGGCTTGATACGGCTTACAAAAAGCTAACCGAGATGGGCTTTAAAAACATACCTAAAAACCTATCCATCGCGCTTGGCAGCTTTGGCATCTCGCCGTTGGAGTTTGCTAAATTTTACTCGATGTTTCCAAACGGCGGCGAGATCGTGGAGCCAAGCCTCATCAAACGCATCATAAACTATCAAAATTTAGAAGCGGTTTTCGAGCCTGAGCGGACGTTCGTCACCGAGCCCGAGCAGGCCTATCTGATGACCGATATGATGAAAACGGTCGTGGAGCGCGGCACGGGACAAAGCGCCAGGCTAAACGGCGTGCAGGTCGCGGGCAAGACCGGCACGACGAACAACAACATCGACGCGTGGTTTTGCGGATTTACGCCCGAAGTCGAGGTGGTCGTGTGGTACGGCAACGACGACAACACGCCGATGAGAAAGGTCGAGGGCGGCGGACGCACGGCGGCTCCGGTGTTTAAGAAATTTATGGAAAGCTACATGAAAGAGTACCCGCTAAAACAAAAAACTTTCATCGAGCCAGAAGGCGTCTTTCACACCGCGTACGAGGGCTTGATCGAAGTCTATACGAAGATCTCGCCGGTACCCAAGCAGGACGCGCAAGATACTCTAATCAAACAAGACGACGAGGGACTGATTTTTTAATTTGCTAAAATGTCGGCTAAATTTGAACGCTTTACTGTTTAAATTTAGCCGCCGCTTCGTCAAATTTAACCCCGCTTGCCAAAAAGCTACGACAGCCTAGGCTGGCTCAAATTTTACTCTTACTTTAAATTGAGAGGCTCACCCACATGCGGTCAAATTTGATCTCGTTTGCTCTCAAAATCCAAATTTCAAAGAAAATTTAAGTTCGCTTTATAGTTTAGTCGGGTTAAATTTAGCGGTTATTTTTACATCTCCAAGATAAAACTTAAGAAACAAAAACATCGATATTTTAAAATTTAAATACTACATTTTGCCGTCGCTTGGCAAATTTAATCAGGCAAAAAGTCAAATTTAACGTCAAATGGCCTTAAATTTAACCCGTTTGCCGTAAAATATCTGCGGATAAAAAGATAGCGCCGCACCGCGCACGAGCCTAGGCCCGGTACAAAGCCAAAAGTACGGCGATCAAACCAAAATTTAACCCGAGCTTCCCGGCTAAATTTGAGCTGGTTTCAAAAGCAAAAGAGGATAAATTACTCCACGAGCTTCATCTGCTCGGCGCAGATAGCCTTCCACGAGCTTTGCAGATTTGAGCCGACGCACTCCTGTAGATACGGTTTTGCTTCGCTTTCGCGTTTTAGCTTGATGTAGATTTCCGAGATCTGAGCTAGAGCGCGTAGCCTGTTTTCGGGATCTAGGCGCGTATCTACGAGTTCTCGCGCGGCGTCTAGGGCCTCGCCTAGTCTATCCAGCTTGCTTAGCGAGCCGATGTACTCAAAGTCGATTTTCGGGCTAAAGGTGGCGATATGTAGGCGTTTTTGCAGGTCGATCGCCTTTTTGGCGTAAACAGACGCGTTTAAAAAGTCGTTCGCGCTGTACGTCGCCTCGGCCATGCGGTCGTAGAGCTCGATGACTTTAAAGTCGTTTTTACGTAGCGTCTCGACGGCCGTTATCGTCGCGGCGGCGTCGGTGAGCCTGCCTAGCCCCATCAGCGCCTCAAATCTGTAAAAAAGCACGGGCGAAACGTCGGCATACTCCTGCCTAGACGCGACAGCTAGGGCTTCATCTGCCACGCGCAAGGCGTCGTTATACTTTTCCGTTTTTATCAAAACGGAGGCTAGCTTGATGAGCCACTCCACGCGGTCTAGCATGTCGGGCGCAAGGATATTTTGCGAGGCAAGCTCGTACGCGGCGGCGAAGCGCGATAGGCGCATATAGCAGTCAAAGAGCTTAAATTTAGCCCCGATTTTATCGCCTACGCCGTAGTTTTCGGTCAAATTTACCGCCGTAGCGCAGTCGTTTTGGCGAATGGCTTCGTCCGCCAAATTTAGCGCAGCCTGAGTTAAAACGGCGCTTGCGTCCGTATCGTTTAGATCGCGCACGGCCTGGGTATAGCGCAGGACGGAGTCAAATTTACGCTCTTTTAGATAGAGCGCGACCTGCTCTTTTAGCGCTTTAACGCCGACGTCCGTTTTGCCGTACTTGTCGATGAGCGCGTCGTAGTGATCGTGTAGCTTGGTCGCATTACTCTCGTCGTTTCTAGCGAAAAATAGCTTATCTAGCGCATTTTGCACGATGGCGGCGTACTGCCCATCCGCAAACTCGTTTTGGTATCTTTTTAGGTAGTCGTAGGCCTTTTGCGTATCGGGAGTGCCGGCTAGAGCGATGCCTAGATTTTTTAGCAAGGTTTCGTAATCATCATCGTTTTTGTCTAATCTAGCGAGTAAAATTTCATAAATTCTCGCGGCGATATCGTCCATCTTTTTCTCGTGAAATACCCCAGCCAGCGCCATTAGCTTGGACGCGTCGTTTAGTAGGTATTCTTGGTTTCTGTTTAAAATTTTAAGCATAAAGTCCTTGGCGCGGTCAAATTTGGCCTTGTCGATACTGCCTTGCACGAGGCTAAGAGCCGCGCGGCTAGCTACGTCTAGCGTCTGCGCCGAGTACAGCACGTCCTCATACATCCTCACGGCCTCGTCCTGCCTACCGGAGGCGTAGAGCTTATCGGCAAACTCAAGCTCGGCTAGCTTGGTGAAATTTGAGTTTGGATGCTCGCTTTTAAGGATATCTAGCGTGTAGTTCGCGTCGCTAACCAGCTCCTGTTTTAGGTAGGCTTTGGTCACGAGATAGAGCACCTCAGGGTAGTTTTCGTCCGACACGAACCTACGCATCCACGCGCGCCCCTCGCTTGCTACATCTGCTGCGCCAAGCCCCTCAAAGCTATTTTGCGAGTCTAAAATTTTATCCAAAGCGCGCAGCCTATAGAGCAAAAACTCGCTGGCGAAAATGCTGTTTGGATAGCGGCGTAGCGCCATTTGCGTAGTATTTATCGTCTCATCGTAGCGCTTGGCGTCGTAGCTTTTTTTGACGTCTAGATACATGTTTATGTCGTTGCTATCGCCGCTTTCTATCGGGGCCTTGTTTAGATCGAGCGGCCCGACGCTAGGCGCGGTCATCTGCTCAAATATCGGAGCGAAATTTATCCCCGAGTTTGCTTGTTTTTTAAATTCGCTTAAATTTTGATCTATCACGATGGCGTGGCGTTTGGCTGCGCCGCCGTTTTTACTAAACGGCACAGCGGACGCGCCGTAAAGAGGCTCGCTAGACGAGATCAGGCGGGAGCTCGAGCGGGGCACGACGTAGATCCGCATACCACCCTTTTCCTCGCGAAACCTCACCTCCGCAAGGGCCAAAATTTTATCGTCGACCTTCGGTAGCGCGCCGCTAGCGACGTCGCAAAAATAAAGCTTGCGGTCGTAGGCGAGGATCTCCTCTTTGCAGACGAATTCCTTCTCGTCGCTGATGTTTATCACGGTGTAGGGCCTGCCGTCCTCTGCGCCCGAATTTACGCTCAGGCTAAAAGAAAACGCCAAAATCGGTAAAAAAAGTAAAAAATATTTTTTCATGCGGCCATTATACCCTTTTTCGTTTAAAAAGCGCTATAAAAGCGAATATTACGCGCTTTTGAAGCGATTTTCTACTAAATTTCGCGCATTTGGATAAAATTTTATTTAGCCTAAATTTAACTTTGGCATAGAGGAGAAATTTGGGTTTTGAAGTAGCGAGGTTGCGGGTAAATTTGCCCCTCTAACGTCAAAAAGCTCCGCCCGCTACGTCAAATTTGACATAGCAAGCCCGGCTTTTGTGATTAAATTTATAAAATTCGGTCGCCTCGGCAGATAAATCTATGTGTCAAATTTGACCGATTGCCGCTACGCCTCTTTTGAGATCTTAACGAGCTTAAACGCGTATCCGCTAAATTTCGCTCTGCAAAGCGCGACCGTGCCCTTCATCTGCGGTTCTAGCTTAAATTTGGCCTTTGCCTCTACGCCCTTGGCCTGCACGCTCACCATATCGCCGTCTTTTACCTTTGCAGCCGCGGCAAACGACGCCGAGCCGATTAGCTCCTTTGCCTCGCCGCTCAAATTTGACCCGTCCGCCTCATCCATAAAAAACACGACGCTACCGTCAAAGCTCTCAGGCTCTTTTAGCGGAGCTAGCTCGCCGTCCGTTTTAAACTCGCCCTGCGCGCCGTCGGCTAAAACGACGTTTTTGCCGAGCATTTGCAAAAACTCGAATATATTTTTCGCATCCGCGTGTGCCAAAAAGGAGCTATCGATCACGATATTTTCGCACTCCTCTAAAAACTCCGCGATCTGCTCAAACTCCTCCTCGCCGACGTTGCACTCGCCGCTTAGGTATCCTTCGTCAAGCCCCTCAAAATATTCGTGCGTTTGCTCGTCAAATTTAGCTGCGTCAAGCGAGTATTTACAAAGCAAAGCCAGCACGTAGCTAGCCGATCCGATCTCGCAGCGAACGAGATTTTCAGTGCCTAAAATTTTATCCTCAAAGCAAGAAATATATAAAAAATCATTTTGCTTTATCTGCTCCGCTAGCTGCGGATTTTGCTCGCAGAGCAAGCTTGCCAGGCTTAAAGTTTTTGCATTTTTAAATTCGCCAAATTTCATCGTTTTATCCTTTAAATTTAGCTTGGATTTTATAAAAATTTGTTTTAAGAGGGGGTAAATTTGCGCCGATTAGACGCAAATTTGATTATTTTTCTAGGCCGAATTTGACGGCTGCTTTAGCAAGCTCGAGAGTGGCGTCTACGAATTTATCTTTTTTCGTCGCGTACGGCAAAAATAGCGGTATCTCCGTGCAAGCCGCGATATATGCGTCAGCCTCGATAGCCGAGATCGTATCGTTAAAGAGACCCACGTACTCCTTTAGCTTATTTGCTTTTGCGCCCTTATAAATGCAGTCCATGATGTTTGACATCAAATTTTCGGGGATTTTTACGCACTCTAGGCCTGCGGCGATCAGCTCGTTTTCGTAAATTTTAGCCGCAGTCGTGCCGGTAGTGGCGATGACGGCGATCTTTTTAGCATGCGGGAAATTTGACTTTACCGACGCGGTCGCGATTTTAGCGATGTGCAGGATATTTACGCCGCACTCATCCGTTAGGCGCTTTGCAAAAAAGTGAGCCGTATTGCAAGCTATGCAGATAGCCTCGCAGCCCGCGTTTTTGAGCCTAGTCGCGGACTCTTTCATAAAAGGAAACGGATCCTCGCCTCCGTGCAGGATATACGCCGTGCGGTCCGGGATCTGCGGGTGGTTGTCGATGACGATAGGGATGTTGTCCTGGTCTTTTGCGGCATTTGTGAGTTCTACGATCTTAGCGTATAGATCTATCGTAGCTAGCGGTCCCATGCCGCCCAAAATTCCGATTCGTTTCATGAAAAAGTCCTTAAATTTAAAAAAGCCGAGAGCAAAGTCTCGGCTAAAATTAGCTCAAAATTCTTAGAGAAGAACAGGAGCGATGAGGAATGCTAGCGCAACCGAAAGAGCAACCATGATGGTGCCAGGCACGAAGAATGAGTGGTTAAATACGAATTTACCGACTCTAGTCGTTCCCGTATCGTCCATAGCGATAGCGCCCAAAGTCGTAGGATACGTAGGAAGTACGAATAGTCCTGAAACAGCGGCAAATGAAGCTACTAGGATCCAAATTTGACCTGAGTTTTCAGGCGTAGTCATACCTAGCGCAGCAGCGACCGCAGGCATCATAACGCGAGTGGTTGCAGCTTGAGAGTATAGCAAGCAGCTTAGGAAATATAGCGCGACGGCTAATATGAACGGATACTGCGTAACGATATTTTTAGCTACCTCTTTGATGCTATCGATGTGGCCGTTTACAAAAGTAGTGCCTAGCCATGCGATACCGATGACGCATATGCACGCGTTCATACCGCTTTGGAAAGTGCTGGTTGAAAGCAATTTGCTAGTGTCGACCTTACAAAGCGTAGCGATAAGGAAGCCGATAGTAAGCATAAAGCTGATGATCGCAGCATCTCTAGATAGGATAGGTTTTGCCACGATGCCAAGGCTCTTAGAAATAACGAGCGCATAGCAAACGACGACTAAAACGCCGACGGCAAATATCGCAACCGATCTTTTCGCATAAGGTTTTAGAGCTTGATACTCTACCTCTTTTATCTCTGCAACCGCGCCTCTAGCAAGTCTGTCTTGATAGATAGGGTCTTTTGAGAGGTCAAGATCGTAAAATTTATTTACGATGAAGGCCGTAATAATCATAGCTACGAAAGTAGTAGATATGCAGATGAAAAGTAGCATCGGATAGCTAACGCCAAGAGGCTCGCAAACGCCCGTCATCGCAACAAAAGCCGCAGATATAGGGCTAGCGGTGATCGCTACCTGAGACGAAACGACCGAGAGCGCAAGAGGCGCGCTAGGTTTGATGTTTTGCGTTTTAGCAACCTCTACGATAACCGGGATCATAGAAAACGCGGTGTGACCTGTGCCCGCTAGTATCGTAAGTAGATACGTAACGATAGGCGCTAGGTAGTTGATTTGTTTTGGGTTCTTACGCAAAATTTTAGATGCGACCTGGACCAAATAATCAAGTCCGCCCGCGACTTGCATCGCAGTGATGGCTGAAATAACGGACGCGATGATTAAAATAACGTCCATCGGGATATCTTTCATATCCACTTTCATACCAAGCATCGCCAAAACGACTACGCCAAGACCGCCGGCGTAACCTACGCCCATACCGCCTAGCCTAACGCCTAGGTAGATACCTCCGAGTAGGACTATAATCTGTAAAATCAGCATTATATCCATAGGAAAACTCCTTGTATTAGATTTTGTTTTTTCACTTACTAAATTTAAAAGGCGCCGAATTTTACCTCGGCGCTTTAAGACTTTTGCTCAGTTATTTGCCCATGTGAGGGTTTAGCATATTTTTAGGCTCTAGGATCTTGTCTATCTCCTCTTTTTTCAAATATCCTCTCTCCAAGCAGATATCGCCTACGGCTTTGCCTGTTTGCAACGCTTCTTTAGCGATGCTTGCAGATTTTTCGTAGCCGATGTACGGGTTAAACGCAGTTACGATACCGACTGAGCCGAGCACTGATTTTAAGCATGCTTCAGGGTTTGCAGTTAGTTTTCTGATAGCTTTTTCAGCTAGAGTTTTCATCGCGTTTTCAAGGATGAAGATCGAGTTAAATAGCGCGTAAGCGATGCCAGGCTCAAATGCGTTTAGCTCAAATTCGCCTCTCTCGCTGCAAAGCATGATGGTTACGTCGTTGCCGATTACCTCGTAGCATGCCTCGCCTACAACTTCTGCGATGACCGGGTTTACTTTACCAGGCATGATAGAGCTACCAGGCTGCATCTGAGGTAAATTTATCTCGCCAAGACCGCATCTTGGGCCTGAGTTCATTAGTCTTAAATCGTTTGCGATCTTGCTTAATCTAACGGCAGCGGTTTTTAGCGCGCCGCTAACGTGAACAAAATCTGCGGTATCTTGCGTAGCTGCTATGAAATCATCGGCAGGTTTGAAATTTACGCCTGTAATTTGGCTCAAAATTTTATGAACAGCCGCTTTATAATCAGGATGGCAGTTGATGCCCGTTCCGATCGCAGTTGCGCCCATGTTTAGCACGGCCATAGACTCTCTTGCGGCGGTGATTTTTTCGATATCGCTTTTGATGTAGCTTGCAAATGCGTTAAACGTGTTGCCAAGCGTCGTAGGAACGGCGTCTTCCAGCTCGGTTCTACCCATTTTGATGATATCTTTAAAGTCTTTTGCCTTGGCTTCTAGCTCGTTTTTAAGTAGCTCCATAGCCTTTAGAAGGTCGGTTAATTTCGCGTAAGCGGCAACTTTAATCGAACTTGGATAAGTGTCGTTGGTGCTTTGGCCTAAATTCGTATGGTCGTTTGGATGCAGATACTGATACTCGCCTTTTTTGTGTCCTAGGCTTTCAAGCGCGACGTTTGTTATAACTTCGTTTGCGTTCATATTGGTGCTAGTGCCCGCACCGCCTTGAATCATGTCTACTACGAATTGATCTAAATATTTACCCGCGATCAGCTCGTCGCACGCTTTTGCGATGGCGTCGGCTTTTTGCGCGTCTAGAACTCCGACTTCTTTGTTGGCTAAGGCCGCAGCCTTTTTGATTTGAGCAAATGCCTTAACGAAATACGGATAATCTTTAAGCGGTCGTCCGCTCATGTGGAAATTCTCAAGCGCCCTAAATGTTTGCACGCCGTAATATACATCATCAGCTATCTCTAGCTCACCTATGAAGTCGTGTTCTCTTCTGGTTCCCATATCGGTTCTCCTTGTGATGAAATTGAATAATGAAACTATAGCGCAATTAAACTGATATTTAAATTAAAAGTTTAATTTTCTATTTATTTTTTTATTACTATTTTGTTATTTTTATATATACATGTGAACTTAATTTATCTTTAGAATAGCGTAAATAACGCAATACTTTTTGCTTTTCAATATTATATATTTTTTAAATACGAGCGATAAATGTATGAGATGGTATTTCTAAATTTTAAATTATTAACTTTTTATTTTACTATTTTATACTTATAATAAAGCTTAACTTAAAATGTTATATTAATTTTTCTTGAAAGAGTTTGATGGTTTAAATTTTGATTTTTTGAGTGATTTGACAGCTATAAATTTTATATGGTTTTAAATTTGTATTTTTATTGCAGACTGACAAAAGCTTAGTTTTTTATAGTTTAAGAAATTTTCGAGCATTAAATTTAAATCTGCTTATTTTTATATACTTAGTTTTTACTTTGTTTTTTAGGCCAATGCTAATAAATTTGACAAAAGCACTTCTAGTTGCGCGCCATCGTCTAAATTTTATAAAATTTAAAGCTAAACCTTATACACATAAGACTTTATGAGGATTAATAACTTCACCACTGCCACTCAGAGGCAAACCATGCAAAATCACATATTAAAAAAGCTTAAAAGCCTTATGAAACGACGCCAACACGATAAAATTTGAATTACCGCAATATGGGCAACCTGCCAAAGCCTCCCTCAGCAGACTTGCCCATCTTAAGCTCTTTTTTATTATTATATTTTTGGCGCCAAAAAATTAAGCATTTATTCTTACATAGCGCCACTACAGCTATTCTATAGACTAATTATTATCGGTAGCTTTATAGCAAAGTACAGGAATAGAGGCTAAGGCCTTAAGACCCCAAAAACTCTACTTACATCGTCATTTTTGCTCAAGCTAAGTCTTACGATGCTATTTTCCAAAGCAACCAAGGCATGTACTACGTTTGGCTCGAGCGTAATCATATCTAGCACATCCAAGATAACATTATTTTCTCCAACGCTAAAATCTATCTTGCCGCTTAAAACCTGCACCATGATAGCGCCAGGAGCCTTATGTTCCTTCATTTGGGCACCTTTTTCTAAATTTATGCGTATTTCTTTACTGTTCGGTCCATCAAAAAGCTTAGCTACAGTAACGCCGTTAAATACGTCATTTTGCCATACAATTTTTTCCATTTATAACCTTTATTATAAAATAATAACAGGATTGTAACTCTAATTTTAGATAAAATGATTGATTTTAATTAAGCGTTTTTAAAATTTAAGAATACAGAAAGAAGGCAAAAGCCTAAAACTAGACTTTTGCAAGGAGTAAAACTATTTTTTAAGCTCTTTAATACGAGCGGCTTTACCGCGTCTATCACGTAGATAAAATAGCTTAGCACGGCGAACGCGACCTTGTCTTAGAACGGTTATGCTCTCTAGACTTTCGCTATAGATAGGGAAAATTCTCTCTACGCCTACGCTATTTGCGCCTATTTTTCTGATGATAAATGTTTCGCCAGTTCCGCTTCCGCGTCTTGCTATGCAAATACCTTCAAAATTTTGAATTCTTGCTTTATCGCCCTCTTTGATGCGGATAGCTATACGTAAAGTATCTCCAGCACGAAAATCAGGCACAGACTTTTGGGCTATTTGAGTTTGTTCAAACGCCTCGATATACTTGTTTCTCATATTTTTTCCTTAGTCGGCGGCTCAAATTTTTGGTATAAATCCGGACGAAAAAACCTAGTTTTTAAGAACGCCATATTATTTTTCAAAGCTCTGATTTTAGCATGGTCTCCCTTTAAAAACGCTGAAACTACACCAGAACCTTTGTAATCACTGGGTTTTGTAAAAGACGGAGCCTCAAGTAAATCACCTTCAAAACTTTCAACTTCAAGACTTTGATTATTTCCTAAAACGCCTTCAATATTGCGAGAAATCGCATCGGCAATACAAAGCCCCGCCAGCTCCCCTCCAGTCATCACAAAGTCGCCGATACAAAAAATTTCATCTGCGTATTTTTCTACCATTCGCTCATCTATGCCCTCATACCTACCGCAAACCAGACAAATATGTTCTTTTTTTGCCAGGCGCCTAGCATCGTTTTGGGTAAATTTTTTCCCGGCGGGCGCAAGAAAAATAGTATGAGATTTTGGCTTATTTTTTAGTAAAAATTTTAAAGCATCATCAAGAGGCTGACATGTCATGAGTAATCCTGCGCCGCCTCCAACCATATAGTCATCTACCTTTTTATGCTTATCTGCGCTAAAATCCCGAGGATTTAAAAAATCAATTGAGATAAGTTTATCTTTTACCGCACGACCCAAAATACTATCTTCAAAATAAGGTCGCACAAGGCTTTCAAAAAGCGTAACAAAGGTAAATTTCATCAGGAATTTTCTAAAATTAAGATAGCATTTTTGGTGTAAATTTTTTTATTTTCCACATCGACTTTTTCTATATAAACGTCGATATAAGGAATGTAAAAACTTTTTTCCAACCCTTTGGCAATCAAATTTTCATCGGTTTTTACTAAAAATAGATGATTTGCGCCGACTTCGTCTATATCCTCTACTTCGCCGAGTCTTTGGTTATTCTCATAAATTTCGCAACCGATGACATCAAAATAGAAAAATTCGCCCTTTTTTAGTTTGCAGTTTTTTCTAGTTTCTTCTTTTGTAGTGTAGATTGTTTTATTTGTAAGAGTTTTTGCGCTATCTATATCTTCAAAACCGTAAAAAGAGATCGTATTATTTGTATGATTGTAGTTTTTTACGACGAGTTCTTTACCGTCTTTGTCGAAAAATGTAGCATTTTTTTTAAACTGGTTAGGAAAGTCGCCTTTATTATGAAGCTTGACAAACCCCTTTAATCCTATCGTTTTGCCAAGCAATGCGACTTCTACAAGCTCACTCAAGAGGCTTTACCGTAACGCGGTATGATGTCGCATCTTTGGCTTTATAGCCCACGATTACGGTCTTTATCGCGTTTATCATCCTGCCGTCTTTGCCGATAAGCTTGCCTGTATCGACTTTATCGGCGTAGATTATCAACTCGGCAAAATTTTCGCCAAGCTCAACTCGCTCAAGTTTCACTTTATCTGGAAAATCAGCGATGAGCTTAGCGTATTCAAGTAAAAAATTTTCTACCATTTTTTAATTATTTGCTAGTTATTTTTGCAACCCTGTCACTAAGTTTCGCACCGACGCCTTTCCAATAAGCCAAACGCTCAGCGTCAAATTTTACCACCTCAGGCTCAACCATAGGGTTGTAGTATCCGATCGACTCTATCCAGCCGCCGTCTCTTCTTTTTCTGCTATCCGTTACGACTATACGATAAAAAGGTTTTTTCTTGCGTCCCATTCTCGTTAGTCTTACTACTGTTGCCATTATATTTCTCCTTCTGTTTTTTAAATAGGCTTAAATTTGGCCACGCTCGTAGCCAAATTTAAGCCCTTTAATTAGGGCGAGTGTTTTTAGCTTGGTTTAGTAAATTTCCAAGCCCTTTCAGACCTTCTTTACCAGAAAACCTCTTTGCTATTTTTGATGCGTTTTCAAACTGCTTCAAAAAGCGATTTACCTCTACTTGAGATAGTCCAGATCCCGCAGCCAAACGTCTTTTTCGGCTATTGTTTAGCAAATCAGGATTTTCACGCTCTTTTTGCGTCATCGAATTTATCATAGCTTTTATATGTAAAATTTCCTTCGAGTTATCAAGGTCGATATCTTTTATCTGATTTGCGACGCTTGATAGACCAGGTATCATACCGATTAAGCTTTTCATATTTCCGAGCTTTTTGACGCTTTCCATTTGCGATAAAAAGTCGTTAAAGTTAAACTGCCCTTTTTTGATCTTTTTATTTATTCTTTTTGCTTCTTGCTCGTCTATCACGGCGCTAGTTTTTTCAACCAACGTCGCCAAATCGCCCTCGCCCATTATGCGGCTCACGATACGCTCAGGGATAAAGCTCTCCATATCGCCGACTTTTTCGCCGATACCAACGAATCTAAGCGGTATATTTAGCTGCTTGGCTATGCCGATAGCTACGCCGCCTTTGCTGTCCGAGTCAAATTTGCTTAGCACCACGCCGCTCATTTTTAGCGCATCGTTAAACATGCTTGCGGTTTTTACGCCGTCTTGTCCGCTCATAGCGTCGGCTACGTAAAAAATTTCATGCGGCTGGAGCGCTGATTTGATATCTTTTATCTGCTTCATCAAAGCTTCGTCTATCGCTAGACGTCCCGCCGTATCGACCAAAAGTACGTCGTAAAGACCGCTTTTTGCTTTAGCTAGCGCTTGTTTAGCTACGTTTAGAGGATCGGTTTCGTTTTCTATGCTAAAAAGCTCTATCTCGTTTGCTTCACAAAGCTGACGAAGCTGCTCGACGGCCGCCAAACGCTGCAAATCGCACGCTGCGACTAAAACTTTTTTCTTTCTAAGCTTTAGATAATTAGCTAGCTTTATCGTCGTAGTGGTTTTTCCGCTACCTTGCAAGCCAGCCATTAGCACGATCGTAGGAGCTACGGGCGCAAAGACAAAGCCCTGATTACCCGGCGCGGTTAAAACCTTCGTCAAATTTGACTTTATAGCGTCTAAAAATTGCTTTTGGCCTATTCCGCTTTGCTTTAGATCGGCCTCTATGAGAGCTAGCAATTCTTTGGTAACTTTGTGATGAACATCGGCTTTTAGTAGCGCTTTTTTAAGCACGTCAAGCGCGTTATTTAGCGCTTTTTCATCGTCTACGAAACGAATTTTACTAACGGCTAAACGAAACGACTCGCTGATTTGTTCAAACACATTCTACCTTTTATTTACATTTATAGCTAAAGCGCGTATTTTATTAAATTTAAGCTTTATCGCTCTTTAAATCTCAAAATTTCTTGAAATTTCAAAACCGAGCCTGTTAAAATCACTGCTCAAATTTGACCTAAATTTATATCCTAAAAGCTCGATTTTGTAAGCATGCAGATACATTCTTGCGGATTTATTTTTAGCGTATTTTTCATCGCCGACGATCCCGTATCCCGCGTGATTTAGGTGCACTCTGATTTGGTGCGTTCTGCCGGTTTTTATCTCGACTTTTACGAGGCTTTTTTTGCCTGCGACCATAACCGGTGTCACGTGCGAAAACGCCTCTTTGCCGTTTGGCGATATCTTAGAAAACGCTCCACCCTTATTTTTTAGCGTGATTATTGGTTCGTTTACGCTAAATTCCTCGCTCACGATACCTTTTACTGCCGCTACGTACTCTTTTTTTACGCGGCAGTTTTTAAACTCCTCGATCGCTTTTTTTTGAAATTCCTCGTTTTTCACGAGCAAAAGCACGCCGCTAGTTTCCTTATCTAGCCTGTGAAGCAGAGGAAATTTATAAGTTTCGCTCACTTTTTCCGACGTTAAAAATGCCGGCTTATCAACCGCGATCAGATTTTCATCCTCAAAAATTACGCTTGGACGCGGTAGTTTTTGCACGTTAAATTTAGTCGCCGCGCTCATCATTGCGCGCGCCACGGCAATCCTTTGCCCTTTGGCGCTAACTAGGCCTGCGTCGATTAGTTCCTTTGCCTCGTTGTTTGAGATGCCTTCCTGGATCGCCAACAGTTTATAGGCTTTTTCTTCTTTCATAAATTTTCCTCAATATCTTTTAAAATCTCGCTTGCATCGCCCTTGGCGACTATTTTTGCTTTTGGTAAATTTTGCTTTAAAAGCAAACTTATCTCGCCCGCTTTTGCAAATTTTATCCCCTCCACCGCGCTATACAGGGCTTTTTGGTTAAATATAAACTCCCCGCTTATCACCGCGTTTTCAAATTGCGCCGCCTCGATCGGATTGTGTCCGCCCACGTTTGGCACGAAGCTACCGCCCAGCACGACGATGTCGCTAAATTTGTAAATATTTACCAGCTCGCCCATCGTATCGACCAGCACACACTGCGCGTCAAATTTTTTGGCTTCGCTAAATTTAGCAAAACTAAGTCCGTTTTTTGCGGCAAATTTAGCCAAAATCTCGCTCGCTTCGCCAAACCTCTCCGGATGGCGCGGCACGAGTATCAGCTTATCGTTTGCGCTCAAATTTAAATTACGCAAAATCAACTCCTCTTCGCCCGCATGAGTACTAGCCAGCACGATCACGCGCTCTTTTGGTTTGGCGTAAATTTTACTCGGGCTTGGTAAAAAGGCTGATTTTATATTTCCGCTAACGACGATATTTTTAGCGCCGAGCCACTCCAGACGCTCTTTATCTAGATCGCTTTGAGCGTAAATTTTATCTATAAATTTAAACAAATACCTATAAAAAAAGCCAAATTTTAGATAGCTTTTGTAGCTCCTATCAGAAATCCTAGCGTTTATCAAAATGACGCGAGAACCTTTAAATTTAGCCCAAAAAACAAGCCCCAACCAAAGCTCGGCCTCAAAAATAACCGTTATCTTAGCAGGCTTTAGCCAAAACGGTAAAAATATCTCAAACGGCAAAAAGCGCGTATTTTGCGTGATTTTTTTCGCCTCGTCAAATCCCGTTTTGGTTACGACCGAGACTGCGACCGCATCTTTAAATCTACTAACTAGCGGCGCGATAGAACGTACCTCACCGAAACTGCACGCGTGAAAATGCACGCGAGAGGCGTCAAATTTGGGATTTTTAAACAAAAAAAATCTAGCGGGGATCGAGGCTCTGTACTTTTTCTTAAAAGCTAAAATCGCAAGCGGTAAAGCCCCCAAGGCAAACGCCGCGAGGACTAAAACGTAATAAATTATTATCAAATTTAAAGGCTAGTTCGCCGCTTCTTTGTATAAAATTCGGCCGCAATGAGGGCAGGTCACGATATCTTCGCCCTTGATGACGGCAGAATAAGTCTTGTCGTTTATCTGCATAAAGCAGCCGTAGCAGGCCTGCTTTTTGACCGGTACGACGGCGGTGTTGTGCGCCCATTTGCGGATTTTCTCGTAAAAGGTCAAGATTTTTTGATTCATCTCGCCGACTAGCTTATTTTTCTTAGCGTATATTTCGTCTCTTTGCTGCTCGATGGCGCCGACCTCAGCCGAGATTTCGCTCTCGATCTTGGTCAAATTTTCGCTAAGCTCCGCAGCCTTAGCCTCAAGCTCGCTTTTTAGCACATTTTTGCTGTCTATGATTTTTTCTAGTCTTTCGACCTCTTCGTTTGCGGCCTCTAGCTGCTCTTTAGCTAGCTCGTCTTCTAGTTGAAGCGCTTTTATCTCTTTTTCGGTTTTTGCAGCACCGCTCTTTTTAGCGACGTCTTTTATCTTCGCGCTAAATTCGGCTATGTGCGCGTTGGTTTGAGATTTTTGATTTTTTAGCTCGGTCACGCTCGTAGCCGCTTCCTCGATCTGCGCTAAAATCGCCGCCTGCTCGTCCTTAGTCGCTTTTAAAACGCTTTGAACCTTCTCGAGGCGCGGGGTAAAATCGTCGATATCTTTATCGATGTTTGAGAGCTCGACTAGCTGTTCTAAATATTTATTCATCTTTTTCCTTTAACTGTATGAAAACGGGTTTTTTGAGTTGGATATTATAGTAGGAATCGGCAAAATTTGCAAATATTTTGCAAGCGACTCCCCAAAATACCGCTCGCTCTCGTAATGGCCGATGTCTATCAATTTTAAATTATTATGCGAGGCTTCAAGCGCTTGATGGTATTTCAAATCGCCCGTCAAAAAGACGTCAGCCTTTACTTCGCCGATCAAATCGCCGCCGCTTCCCGTACAAAACGCAAGGCGCTTTACCTGCGTATTGCGGTCAAATTTTCGCCCCTTACAAACTCTTAAATGGCTCAAATTTAGCTTTGTTTTTACCCTCTCGCAAAGCTCGTCAAAGCTCAAATTTACATCCGCATAAAGCACGAATCCGTCGCGCTCCTTTGGCATAAAGCCCAAAATTTCGCTTAGCACGTATTCGTTTAGATGGCTTAGATCATAATTAGTATGCATAGCGATTAGGCTTAAATTTTTAACCATCATCTTTGCGATTAGACTGCTTGGATATTTGTCCAAATTTAGCGATTTTAGCCCTTTAAAAATGAGCGGATGATGCGTAATGATAAGCGAATTTGGCTGCGCCTCGTTCAAAAGCTCGTCATCGATGTCAAGACTAAGATAAACGCGCTGCGCGCTCGCCTCAAAGGAGCCCACTAGCAGTCCGCTATTGTCCCACTCCTCTTGACTCGCAAAGGGGCTAATCTCGTCTAAAATTTTATAAATTTCGCCGATTTTCATCAAATTTTATTCGCCCTTCGCGTCGTTTTGGGCAGCGGCATCGATGCTGGCTTTATATGTCAGAGCGCACTCTTTGGCCAGCTCGCGGATTTTTAGGATATAGTCTTGCCTTTGCGTTACGCTGATAGCTCCGCGCGCGTCAAGGACGTTAAACGTATGCGCCGCAAGCATGCAATAATCATACGCAGGCAGCGAAATTTTGGCCTCCAAGCAGCGTTTGCACTCGCCGAATGCGTTTTCAAACTGGCGGAACAGCATATCTACGTCTGCGATTTCAAAGTTATATTTGCTCCACTCAAATTCGCCCTGCTTATGCACGTCGGCGTAGGTCACGATGTTGCCGCCTCTATCGTCCCAAACGATATCATAGACGCTATTTACGTCCTGCAAATACATCGCAAGACGCTCTAGGCCGTAAGTGATCTCAGCCGAAACCAGCTCGCACGCGATGCCGCCAACTTGCTGAAAATACGTAAACTGCGTCACCTCCATACCGTCTAGCCAGACCTCCCAGCCTAGCCCCCAAGCGCCAAGCGTCGGGCTCTCCCAGTTATCCTCGACGAAGCGGATGTCGTGATTTTTTAAATTTAATCCGAGCTTTTCAAGGCTTTTTAGATAAAGCTCCTGTATATTTTCCGGGCTTGGTTTAATGAGCACCTGAAACTGATAATAAGCACCCAGGCGGTTTGGGTTTTCGCCGTATCTACCGTCGGTCGGGCGGCGAGATGGGGCGACATACGCCGTCGCCCACGGCTTTGGCCCCAGGCTCCTTAAAAAAGTCGCCTGATGATAGGTGCCCGCGCCCGCAGGCATATCGTAAGGCTGCAGTATCACGCAACCCTGCTCGCGCCAGTAGTTTTGCAACGTCAAAATAATCTCTGAAAACGTCATATTTCTTCCTTTTTAAAATTTTATTTTAGATAATGTATAACCGCGCCAGGCCCCAAAGGCAGGTCAAAAACGTACCAAACCGATATCAGCGCCGCCCACGAGATCAAAAACGCGACCGTGTAGGGTAGCATTATCGAGACTACCGAGCCGATTTTTAGCCCCTTGTCGTAGCGCTGCATAAACGCCACTATCAGCACGAAAAACGGCATCAAAGGCGTGACGATATTCGTCGTCGAGTCGCCTATCCTAAAAGCAGCCTGCGTTAGCTCGGGCGAGAGGCCTAGATTCATAAACATCGGCACGAAAATAGGCGCCATCATCGCCCATTTAGCCGAATCCACGGCGATAAATAAATTTATAAACGCGATCACGACTATAAAGATGATAATTAGGCTAAGCCCGGTTAGACCGATATCTTTTAAGAAAACCGAGCCTTTTATCGATAGCACCAGCCCGATGTTCGAGGCGTTAAACAGATAAGTAAACTGAGCCGCGAAAAATATCAAAACCAAAAATCCCGATAGCTCGGCGACGGCTTGCTCCATAAATTTGACCGCATCGCCGCTGTTTTTTATCGTCCCGGCTCCGACGCCGTAAGCCGCGCCCGCCACTATAAAAAACAGCATCATAAAAATGATGATAGAGTGCATGAAAACGGACTTCGTAAAGCTCTCGCCCTCTTTTGCGCCAAAGAGCGAATTTGACGGTAAAAGCGCCGCTAGCAAAAGGACCATAAAAATAACCGACGCGATGAGGGCAAATTTTAGCCCGCGTCTTTGCTCTGCGCTTATCTCGCCGCGCTCGTCTAAATTTAGCACGCCTTCAAAGCTAAATTTACCCAGCCTAGGCTCGACGATCCTATCCGTAACAAACGAGCCCACTATCACGATCAAAAAGGTCGATGCGATCATAAAATACCAATTTGCCGTAGCTAAAACGACGTAGTCGGGATTTAGCACGCTAGCTGCCTGCGTAGAAAACGCCGCGAACATCGGATCGTTCGTGCCGATTAGCAGATTTGCCGACCAGCCACCGCTAACGCCTGCAAAAGCCGCCGCAAGTCCCGCGATAGGATGGCGTCCGAAGCCGGCAAATAAAATAGCTCCGAGCGGTATCAGCACGACGTAGCCGACTGAGGAGGCGACGTTGGACATCACGCCCAAAAAGATCACGATAGGAGTTACCCATTTTTTGGACGAATTTAGGGCGATTTTTTTAACCAGCGCCGATAAAAGCCCGGCCTTATCCGCCACGCCGATACCCAAAATGATCGCAAAAACCACGCCAAGGGGATAAAAACCGGTAAAGTTTTTAAGCATGGACGAGACAAAGGTCCTGATACTATCAGCCGAGAGCAAATTTACGACGCTTGCGCTTAGCTGCGAGATCTGCCCGTCCTTGATAGCCTGGTAGCTGACGCCAACTCCGAGCCTCTCCAGCACAAACGACAGCAAAATCGTGATAACCGAAAGATAGACGAAAAGCATGGTGGGATTAGGCAGCTTGTTGCCGAATTTTTCGATAAAACCTAAGATCGATCCGCTATTTTTGTTGTCCATTTTTTCCTAATCTAAAACCGAGATATAAATTTTTATCCCGTCGCTGCCGTAAAGCTCAAAGTCTGTTTCGTAGGCTCTTTTTAGCTTCGAGCTTTCAAAATATTTCCAAATTTCTCCCCAAAATTTCGCTACGTTTTGCGGCTCGCATGGAAAGCTAAAAAAGGCGTATTTGCCGCTTTTTATCTCTAAAATTTCGCCGCCCGAACAAAGCGATTTAGTTCCGATAAATAAATCGTAAAGCCCGTTTACGCCGTTTTCGTAACTGCAATAAACGCCGTAAATTTCGCTTTTGCCGTCATAGACTTCTTTCATAAATTTCGCCCACAATGCCGGAATTTTACCGTCGCCGTTAATCTCGTCGGCATTTTTAGTGCGAGTTTTTAGTCCGTAAATTTTAAAACCCTCTACCGCTAAAATTTCCACGACTACTCCTTGTCGCCTTTAAAATTTTCAACCGCTTTGTTCCACATAAGTTTATATTTTCGTTTTAAAAACTCGACTTCGTCTTGCGAATTTTTTAGCTGCTTCGTGAGTGTCTCGACCGTTTTTCTATCCTCGTCGTAGAGTTCTTGCATCGAGATTAGCGCCTCTTTTAAAAACTTATTTTCGTTGCGCAGGGTCTCTAGCGTTTCGTCTTTAGCATCAAGCACCTTTTCGTGCAAATTTAATATCGTGCCGATCGTCTTTTCCACGAAGCTAAAGCCGTCGGCACCGATCTGGGGCGCAGGTACGGCCACGACGTTAGGCACCACGCTCATCGTGCCCTGGCTAGCCTCTATGAGGATCTCGCCGCCTTCTTCTTTCGTATTTAGCACGCCGCGGTTTATCATCCCCTCGATTACCTCGCGCTCTAGGTGCACGAGCTTGCAAAATTCGTCTATACTTAAGTATGTCTGCATATTTGCTCCTTTAGGCGAGTAAAACTTCCACCTTCGCCGAGTCATCCTCCACCTGCTTGGCTTTGGCTGCTCGGTCGGCTTTTAATGTCTCGTCTAGATTTTGATCGTTTAGGGCTAAAATTTGTAGCGCCAGGTAGGCTGCGTTTACCGCGCCGGCCTTGCCGATCGCCACCGTGCCCACAGGCATACCGCCTGGCATCTGCACGGTGGAGTATAGAGCGTCCACGCCGCTAAGCGCCGAGCCTGCCATCGGTATGCCGATCACAGGGCGAGTGGTGTTTGCTGCGATAGCGCCTGCTAAATGCGCCGCCATGCCGGCTGCCGCGATAAAGACCTGCGCGCCCTTTTCCTCGGCTGCGGCGACGTATTCGCTCGTTCGCTTCGGGCTCCTGTGTGCCGAGCTGATGATTAGCTCGTAAGGGACGTTAAATTTTTCAAGCACCTTTGCCGCCTCGCTAACTACGTCGTAGTCGCTCTTGCTTCCCATTATTATAGATACGAATTTCATTTTATTTCCTCTCTTAAAAAGCTAAATTTAGGCAGCCTCGCGCCCAAATTTACTTCGTTTTCGTTGCCACTATGGATCTCGGCTATCTCTTTGCCTTTTTTGGTTACTAGTTTTTTAAATTTGATAAATTTCTTGCCGTCGCGACCGAAAATTTGCGAGATTTCGCTCTCGCACTCATCTATCTGCGAGCCCAGCGGCGCTACGATCTCATACTCGCTACCCGGGAAAATTTTATATTTGCATTTAAAAAACTCGCCGTCAATAGTCATGGCGTTTACCTGATGAGTCCCCTCCTCTAGGCTGCTGGCGTGATTTTGCGTATCAGCCTTTTCAAACGGGCGATTTACCAGGTAGCCGTCGGTAAAGCCGCGATTTTTTAGCGTATTTAGCTCTCCGGCGTAAATTTGAGCGTCGAATTTTCCCGCCGCTGCGTCGTCGACGGCCATGCGGTAGGCTCTAGTCGCACAGGCGGCGTAGTATTCGCTTTTTGTGCGGCCTTCGATCTTTAGGCTATCGACCGCGCCGCTTTCGATGATATCTTTGATGTGCGCGGATAAATTTAAATCCTTCGAGTTCATCACGTGCGTACCGCCTTCTTCGTCCTCCTCGAGGCGAAACAGCGTCCCGCTCTCGGGGTTTTTGGCGTAGAGTTCGTATTTAAACCTGCAGTCGTTTGCGCAGCTTCCACGATTTGACTGGCGGCCGCTTTGCACCGCGCTAACCAAGCAGCGCCCCGAGTATGCGAAGCACATCGAGCCGTGTACGAAAATTTCGATATCTAGCGTCGGGATTTGCTCTTTTATCTTTACGACGTCTTTTAGGCTCATTTCGCGCGCTACGACGATGCGTTTTGCGCCCATTTCGTGGTAGATTTTAGCGTCAAGCGCATTCATGACGTTTGCCTGCGTCGAGAGGTGTATCTCAATCTCGGGCGCGATCTCTTTTGCTAGGCTCATGACGCCCGGAGTCGCGATGATAAAGGCATCTGGCTTCATCACAGAAATCGTTTGCAAGTGGCGTTTTAGCGGCTCGATTTGCGAATTAAAAGGAAACGCGTTTACCGTCGCGTAAAATTTCTTGCCCTTTGCGTGCGTGTATTCGATGGCTTCTTTAAAGGTTTCAAGGTTAAATTCACGCGCCGAACGAGTGCGAAGCGAAAAGCTCGCCACCGATGCGTAAACCGCGTCCGCGCCGTACTCTAGAGCTATTTTTAGCTTGGTTAAATTCCCCGCGGGAGATAAAAGCTCGGGCTTTAGCACTATTTTTTGCCCAAACTTTCTATCAGAGCTTCGATATCGTCGTTACTGACGAGGTTTTCCGTGTGCGTATCGCCAGCGATATGTACGGCCGAGGCCACGCGCTTCTCGTCGTCGATCTTGCCCTCAAACAGGCTGCTCATATACTTGCTAAGCGCACGCATGACGTTAATTACACGCTCGATCTTTTGACGGTGGATGTCTTGATACTGCATCATATCCATCGCCATCATTATCTCGTCTTCGGCCATTCTGACGTTATCTAGCGTCGTTTCGGCGGAGCTTTTTAGGGCGTTATTTTTTTCTAGTGCATCGGAAAACGCGGCGATATTTGGGAATTTCTCGTGTAGTTTGGTAAAAATTTCGATATTAGCCTCTATACCGCCGATAATCTCGCTAAGTCCGCTCTCCGCGTCCATAGAAAAGTTATTGATCGCATCAAGCTTATCAAACATCTGCGTGGCTTTTTCCTCGCTATCCTTTGTGACGTCGTCTAGCTGGTGAACCATCTTGTGATCGTCCGTCGGTGGAGGCGGAGGCCACGGCATGTTCGAGGATATACGCATCTCGGTGCCCTCGTAGTTTATTATCTGTTCACTCGGCGCCGGATCGGTTTTTTTCGCGCTCTCTTCCGCAGGCGGCGCAATTTCTTCCGCTGTTTCCTCGCCGATCTCTTCATCTTCAAAATCGCCCGCCATCAAGGCGTCAAGTTCTTCTTGCGTCATAAAATCTCCTATTTAAATTTGGGCTGATTATATAGAAAATTAACGAAATATAAGTTTAAAAACCCAAACTTTATCCTTAAATTTATTAAATTTTAGGTAGCATTTGCAAAATATTTAAGGATAAAAATGAGAGTCGATCTGCACAACCACACGCCGCTTTGCAAACACGCCGTAGATGAGCCTAGAGAGTATGTTTTAAGCGCGATAAATTCAAACTGCGAGTATTTTGGCTTTAGCGATCACGCGCCGATGAAATTTGACGAGGCGTACCGTATGGAATTTTCGCAAATACCCTCTTACGAGAGCGAAATTTTGCGCCTCAGAGACGAATTTGACGGGCGGATTAAAATTTTGCTGGGATACGAAGTCGATTTTTTAGAGGGCTTTATGGACGAGCGGGTTTTAGGGCGCAAGGTCGATTACCTCATCGGTTCGGTGCATTTTTTGGGCGGCTGGGGCTTTGACAATCCCGAATTTATCGGCGAATACAAAAAACGCGACATAGATCAAATTTGGCGGGATTATTTTTACTGCGTCGAAAAGATGGCAAAGTCGGGTAAATTTGACATAGTCGGGCATTTGGATTTGCTAAAGGTATTTAAATTTATGCCAAAAACCGACGTTAGACTCCTCGCCAAAGACGCAATCGAGGCTATAAAAAAGGCAAATTTGACGGTGGAGATAAATGCGGCCGGCTTTAGAAAACCGGTCGGAGAGCAGTATCCGAGCGTAAATTTACTAGAAATGATCGCCGAAAAAAAAATCCCTATCACGTTTGGCTCGGACGCGCACACTAAGGACCAAGTCGGTCTAAACGGCGAAAAATGCGAGCAAATCGCTAGAAATTTAGGCTTTAGCAAGTGTGCGGTATTTCAAAACCGCGATAGAGAATTTGTAAAATTTTAGATCGGGTAGAAAAAATTATTTAAATTAATCTTAAAAGTAAAATTTTATGATAAAATTACAAAATCAATAAACACAGGAGCGAAAAATGGGAAAATTCGTAAAAAGTGTCGATCATTTTTTTGATTTTTGCAAAGAACACGAGGTCAAATTCGTGGATTTTAGATTTACCGATATGAACGGCGCTTGGCACAGCATATCTTATAACATAAAATTCGTAGAAAAAGATCACTTCGTAAACGGCATACCGATGGATGCGAGCTCGCTAGGAGGATGGCAACCGATCGAAAGAAGCGATATGCTGATGTGCCCCGAGGCAACTAGCGCCTTTTTAGATCCATTTACCGCCGACGTTACGGTCGTGGTTTTTGCCGATATTTACGACATTTACAAGGGTCAAATTTACGAAAAATGCCCGCGCTCGATAGCCAAAAAAGCTATGGCCTACGTCAAAGAAAGCGGCATGGGCGATGTGGCGTATTTTGGGCCGGAGAATGAGTTTTTTATATTTGATAACGTAAAAATAGTAGACAGCCCAAACTGTGCGATGTTTGAAGTAGATAGCGAAGAAGGCGAGTGGAACGATGCTAGAGACTTTAAAGACAGCTACAACACCGGCCACCGCCCAAGAAGAAAAGGCGGCTATCTAATGACGCAACCGACCGACAGCATGGTTGATCTGCGCGCCGAGATGATGCAGGTTTTAGAGCAAGTCGGCCTTGAAGTCATGCTAGGACACCACGAGGTCGCGCAAGGACAAGGCGAGCTGGGGGTTAAATTCGGGACCCTTCTTGAAGCGGCCGATAACGTGCAAATTTACAAATACGTCGTCAAAATGGTCGCCCACCTAAACGGCAAAACGGCGACATTTATGCCAAAACCGCTATACGGCGATAACGGTAGCGGCATGCACGTGCATCAGTCGGTGTGGAAAGACGGCAAAAATTTATTCTACGGCGAAGGAAAATACGCAAATTTGAGCGATTTTGCGCGCTGGTACATCGGCGGAATCTTAAAACACGCAAGGAGCGTCGCGGCCTTTACAAACCCTAGCACAAACAGCTACAAACGCTTGATTCCGGGCTTTGAGGCGCCGTCAATCCTAACGTATTCTAGCCAAAACCGCTCCGCCTCGATCCGTATCCCATACGGCTCGGGAGAAAAATCGGTCCGCGCCGAAATGCGCTTCCCTGACGGTACGGCAAACCCGTATTTGGCATTTTCAGCGATGCTGATGGCGGGACTTGACGGCGTAAAACACAAGATGGAACCGGTCGGCCCGATGGATGAAAATTTATTTAAACTCACGCTTGACGAGATCCGCGAACGCGGTATCGAGCAGCTCCCACACACGCTAAGAGGTAGCCTTGAGGCGCTAATTCGCGACAACGAATACCTACGCCCGATCATGACTCCGACGTTTATAAACGCGTATCAGCATTATAAATTCGAGAGTCAAGTGTGGCCTTACGAAGCGCGACCTACTCCATACGAGTTTAAAACCTGCTTTTCTTGCTAAATTTAAGGGATTGCAAAATCCCTTTTTAGTTTTTCGGTCAAATTTCGCCTTTTTAAATTTGGGTCAAATTTGACTTTTTTTGTGATTTTAACGAACGCGAAATTTGTTAGATTAAATCAAATTTGCGGCTAAATTTAAAAAACAGCGGCTTTTTGTCTTGACAAATCAGCCTTTTTTATATATAATCACGTTTCGTTTTTTGAAAAATGTCTTGTTAGCTCAGTCGGTAGAGCATTTCACTTTTAATGAAGGGGTCGCTGGTTCGAGTCCAGCACAGGACACCATTTTTTACATAGACCCTTTCGTCTAGTGGCCCAGGACTCTACTCTCTCAGTGTAGCAACAGAGGTTCAAATCCTTTAAGGGTCGCCACGATTTAGTCTTTTTGGTCGCTTAGCTCAGTTGGTAGAGCGCCACCCTTACAAGGTGGATGTCATAAGTT